>NZ_JBXAMW010000003.1:0-509090 GCF_058801025.1 Rhodoferax sp. GW822-FHT04A08 | reverse complement strand
CTAAACTACAAAACACCTGCTGGTCGATTCAGCCAACTTGTTGCATCGACCGGTTGAATCCGCCCGGCATAACTGCAATTGGCCAGCCAAATTGAAAACCAGTCTTTTCAAATGCTAACTTCTCGCACAAATGGACCAATGCACGTATCGAGATCCTCAGCCTCGCACATCAGGAATTTCACACCAGAAGGATGCAGGCGAATGTAGTTCGTTGCAACATGTCCCACCTCCATGAGCTCCCCCATGCAGTCGGGCTTGCCGTTGTCCTTGACGATCTTGTCGACCCACTTGTAAAACCCTTTGACACTTGGCCGCACCGACATCACAAACTCGGACTCCGCTTGCTGCGATCCGCTGGTAACGTACGTGGTGCCATCAGCACGAACACTGTAAATCTCGTGGCAATTGGTACCTGGAACATCGATGCGCCAGCTTCCGACTAGCGGATGATCAGCTGGAATTGGAGTCTTCACAACGGCCTGTGACCACGCCGAGCTAGCCAAAAACAATGCAATGGCGGACATAAAGAAAGCAGTCAAGGCGCGCAATTTGAATCCCTAGTTGTTCAGGTATGCGAAAATTTTCACCCATGCACTGAACTCACACCATCCTCCACTTGGGGGAAATTGTTCCATGTTTAGATGCCCTTCACGCCGCCGAGGTCTGCGTCCCCCGCACCAACGGCAACGTCACCGTAAACAGCGCCCCACCTTGCGGCAAATTCTCTGCACTGAGCTTGCCCCCGTGCTGCTCCACGATGCCGTAGCTGATGGACAGCCCCAGGCCCGTGCCTTTGCCCACGCTCTTGGTGGTGAAGAACGGGTCGAAGATATGCGGCAGGTGTTCGGGCGCAATGCCGCTGCCGTTGTCGGCAAAGGTGATGTGCACCAGCTCGCCATCGCTGTGCATGTGGATGCCGAGCTGGGCGGGTTTGCCACTGCCAGGGGCGCAGGCGTCATACGCGTTCTGGATCAGGTTCATCATCACCTGTAGCAGTTGCCCGGCGTTACCGTGCACATGGCAGTCTTCCCGCTGCTCCCACTGGATATCGAACTGCGGCGCTGTGCCTTTCTTGACCCAGTGGATGGCGCGCTCCACTACGTTGCCCACTTCCACCAGCGTGACCTCTTCGGCCGATCCGGTGGAGAAGCGCTTGAGGCCGTTGACGATGTCGGTGGTGCGTTGTGCGCCCTCGATGGTGCCTTCCATCAGCGAGGGCAGGTCCTGCATCAGGTGGTCTATGCGCAGGTCCTTGCGCAGCTCCTGCACTTCCGGCGGCAGTTCCAGTTCGTGGACGGCTTCCAGGTAGCGCCCCAGGCGGTTGCCGTAGCGCTGCAGCACATGCACATTGCTGAGCACAAAGCTGATGGGGTTGTTGAGTTCATGTGCCACTCCCGCCACCAGCCGGCCCAGCGAGGCCATCTTGGCTGAGTGCATGAGCTGCTGCTGCGCGCGCTTGAGCGCCTCGTGCACTTCGCGCAGCTGGTGGTAGGCGCGCTTGAGTTCACCCAGCGGGCGGCCCACCATCACATGGCCCATCACCTGGCCGCTGCTGCTGTAACGCGGCGTGCAGTTCATGTCCACCGGCACCATCTGGTTGTGCGCATCGCGCAGGTTGATCTCCACCGTGGCGCCTTCGGTGGAGCCGGTGCGGCTGGTGCATTCGCGCCAGCGCGCAGCGCTGGTCTCGTCACCCAGCAGTTGCAGCACCGATGTGCCGCGCAGGCTCTCGTCGCTGCGGCCCACCAGGCGGCAGAAGGCGGCGTTGGTCTCTTCGATCAGGCCGTCCTGGTTGCAGGCAATCAGCACGTCGCTCATGGCGGTGAGCAGGCTCATGATGAACTGCTGCGACTGCTCCAGCTTGGCGTTCTTGCTCTCCAGCTCGATTTCATCGGCCACCAGCTTGGAATAGACCTCGTCCATCTTCTGGATCACGTCCAGCCAGGTGGCCTCGTCCACACCCTCCAGTTCGGCACTGCGGGTGTCCATGAAGGGCGGCGGCACGGAGGTGGACATGGTCTGCAAAGTTTAGTGAACCGTGCACACCATGCAAGGGTCAAACGATCGCACGATGTGTTGCACCGCCACCGGCGTGGTTTCACCCTCCAGCACCGGCGCGCCCACCAGTGCCTGCTCCAGTGCGCCGGGCGTGCCCGTCGCATCGCGCGGCGAGAAGTTCCAGGTGGTGGGGGCCACGATCTGGTAGCTGGCAATGCGCCCGCCTTGCACCGTCATCCAGTGGCCCAGGCTGCCGCGTGCGGCTTCGCTCAGGCCCACACCAGTGCCTTCGTTCGGCAACTGTGCGGGCACGCAAAACGCCTCGCCCGGGCGCAGCTGCATCAACCACTGCTCCATCAGCGGCACCACCCTGGCCAGCTCCAGAAGGCGTGCCACCACGCGGGTGAACACGGTGCCGCCGTAGCTGCCCACCAGTTCGCGGATAAGCGGGTGGTCGCTGGCGAGCTGGCGCGCAATCGCACCGGTCTCCAGCACTTCGCCATCCAGGCGTGGCGCCTTGTTCCAGGTGTAGGCCGCGGGCTTGTCCGGCTCGGGCTGGGTGATGCCCTGCATGGGGTGGCGCGGGCCGCCGCTGTCGGACAGCCAGGCGTGGGTAGCGTCTTCGCGTATGGCCTGTGGGTCCACTGCGTTCAGGGTCTGCGTGGCCGCATGCCACACGCCCGGCGCGAAGGCAAAGCCTGCACCGGGTTGCGGATAAGCGCCGTAGCTCAGGTAGCGGCCCGGGCCTGGGCCCAGGTGGCGTAGCCCGGTGTCCTGCGCCAGCGTGAGGAACATGCGCAGGTCGCCCTTGAGCGGGTCCTCTGCCAGCCAGCGCAGCAGGGCGGCTTCGCTGTCCAGGCTGCTGATGAATTCCAGCGGCGCGGCAAACAGCTGCGACTCCAGAAAGCCACGGAACTCGCGCACCTTGGCCAACAGGCGTATGCGCTCGGCGGCATCGATGGCGCGGGTGGAGCCCCCCGGCTCAATGCACTGGGTGTGCGGCCACTTGCCCGCCAGCGTGCCCAGAAGAGTGAACCAGCGCTGGCGCGCAGCCGTAGCGGCGCGGGTCTGGCTGCCGGTCTGCGGCGCAAAGCGGGCCACCGCTTCAACATGCCAGGCATGCCGCGCATAGCTGGCGTGGGTGAAGTCTGGTATGAAGAACACATAGAAGTGCATCAGGTGGTCTGCCAGGTTCTCGGTGGCCAGAATGAAGTTGGTCACGATCTGCCCGTTGGGTGGCACTTCGATGCCGCCCAGGTCCGCCAGCGCACGCGCCGACGCCACCGACTGCGACACCGAGCAGATGCCGCAGATGCGCGGCACGAACACCAGCGTGTCGTGCGGCTTCTTGTCTTGCAGGATCTGCTCGAAGCCGCGGTACATGGTGGAGTTCACATGCGCGCTGGCCACGCGGCCCTCCTGCACATCCAGTGTGACTTCTAGATCGCCTTCGACGCGATTGAACGGACCGACCAGCAAACGGGGCATGGGCTCTCTACTTCAGGGTGGTTTTGCGCGCGACCGGCTTGACCACCAGGTGGTCGGCCACGGCATTGACTTTGACGCGCTTGGGTGTAGCGGACTTGGACAGCGATGCCAGCGCCACAAACCAGGCCTTGGGCATGTCTGTGGGCAGGCCGATGGGAATGCCGGCGAACTTGGGCGTCTCATGGAACGGGTGGCCGGGTTCCTGAAAGCCCGGCTCGGTACAGGCAATGCAGGCATAGCCCGCGCGGGTGCACGAGCCTTCGCCGTTCCATAGCCGCGTGTTGCAGTCGGCGTGCACCTGCGTGCCCTTGCAGCCCATGTGCTCCATCATGCAGCCCAGGTCGGAAGGCTTCTCGGCGCTGGCCTTGTATTCGTAATACTCGTTGCGGGTGCAGCCGTGGTGCACCAGCTGGTCGGCATAAAAGCGGGGCCGACCCAGACTGTCCAGATCGGCTTCGGTAAAGCCATTGGCGGCCAGCGCCATCAGGCTGTCGAGCACCCAGCTGGGGTGGGTCGGGCACCCCGCGATGTTGATCACCGGCAGGCCGCTGCGCGAGCGGAATGCGGCACCCAGCAAACCGCCGGGCGTGGCGTCCAGGTACTGCAGGCCGCAGGCATCGGTGAGGTTGTCGCCCGCTGCGGTAACACCGCCCCAGGCTGCGCAACTGCCCACGGCAACCACATTGCGTGCCTGCGCGGCGAGCTGCTGCACCCAGTGTGTCATGGGCAGGCCCGTGCCAGCCAGCATGTGGAAGCGCCCGGTGCCATGCGGGCCGCGCAAAAGCGCGCCTTCGATGCACAGCGCATCCAGGCGCAGCTGCCCGTCCACGATGGCCTGCAGCATGTCCACCAGCTCGCGCCCGCTCTGCAGCGAGATAGACGGGTGCCACAGCAGGTTGATGCCAGCTTGCCGCAGTTGGCCATGGAAGTCGGTGGTGTCGGCGCACAGCAGCGACATGCTGCAGCCGCCGCAGCCGCCGGACTGCAGCCACAGCACATTGAACGCGGGCGCTGGGCCGCTCATGCCTTGTCCTCCAGACCGAAGCGCTGCATCTTGCCGCGCAAGCCCACGCGCGAGAGGCCCAGCTCGGCCGCGGCGCGGCTCTTGTTGCCGCGGTGGCGCGCCAGGGTTTCGCGCAGCACCATGACTTCGATGGCGTCCAGACGTTCGGCCAGTGTGCCGCTGTGCGGCAGGTTCTGCGCCGGGCCGTGTGCCACGGCGGCATGTGCGCCTTGCAAATGGGCCAGCAGCACGCGTGACGAGAAGCCGGTGGGTTCCAGGCTGTCGCCCTCACTGAGTGCGATGGCGCGGGCGATTTCGTTGCGCAGTTCGCGCGTGTTGCCGGGCCAGCGGTATTGCCTGAGCACGTCCAGCGCAGCCGCGCTCAGGCGCATATGCGGGCGGCCCAGTTCCAGGCCCACCTCCTGCACCAGGCGGCGCGCAATCGGCTCAATATCGCCAATGCGTTCGCGCAGCGGCGGCAGCGTGATGGTGATGCCGGCCAGGCGGTAATACAGGTCTTCACGGAACAGGCCTTCCCGCACGCGCTGCTCCAGGTCGCGGTGGGTGGCGGCAATTACCCGCACATCCACCGGCACCGAATGCACCGAGCCCACCGGGCGCACCTCGCGCTCCTGCAGCACGCGCAGCAGCCGCACCTGGAACGCGGGCGAGGTCTCGCCGATTTCATCCAGGAACACGGTGCCACCGTTGGCGCGCTGGAACAGGCCCTGGTGGTCTTCATACGCGCCGGTGAAGGCGCCGCGCTTGTGGCCGAACAGCTCGGATTCCAGCAGCGCGTCCGGCATGGCGGCGCAGTTTTCCACCGCAAAGGTTCCACTGGCGCGCGGGCTTGCGTAGTGCACGGCACGGGCCAGCAGTTCCTTGCCGGTACCCGACTCGCCCAGCACCAGCAGGCTCAGGTCATAGCGCGCCACGCGCTGCGCCATGTCGCAGGCGGCGTTGAGTGGGCTGTCGGGCGCGCGTTCGATGCGGTCAAAGTTGAAGGTGGCTTTGGCCTTGGTCAGCTTGCCGGCGGCGCGCTGGCGCAGCACCGGTGTGCTGGTGCGCAGCTCCAGATGCAGGCGGTCGGTGTCGCGTTGCAGCGCCAGCGCCTCCACCGCATTGCGCACCGAAGCCAGCAGGTGGTCGGGCACCCAGGGCTTGAGGATGTACTGGTAGATGCCGGCCTCGTTGATGCCGGCCACGATGTCCTGCGAATCGGTGTAGCCGGAGATGACGATGCGCACCACGTCCGGCCAGCGCTCGCGTACTTCCTTCAGAAAGTCCACACCCGACTGCCCCGGCATGCGCTGGTCGCACAGCACCACGCTGATGGTGTTGTTCTCCAGACAGGTGCGTGCTTCGGCTGCGTCGCTGGCGGTGTGGATGGTGAACTCTTCCTCCAGCGTGCGGCGCATGGCCTCTTGCGAGCGCACCTCGTCGTCCACCACCAGCACTGCGGCTTTGAGACTTGGCTTAGTCATGGTTGGTACGGGGCGCGTGCGGGAAAGAAAAAGGCATGCGCCATTGTGTCAGCAGATGCGCGGCAATTGTTCGCCGCTGAGCCAGTCCACCACGCGGCGGCCGCCAAAGCGGGTGTTCATCTGCACGAAGTGGTGTTCGTCCTCGGTGACCGTGCCGATGATGGTGGCCTGTGTGCCCAAGGGGTGCTGCTGCATGGCGGCCAGCACGGCGGGGGCGGACTCGGAGCTGCAGATGGCAATCAGCTTGCCTTCGTTGGCCACGTACAGCGGGTCCAGTCCCAGCAGTTCGCAGGCGGCATCCACCTGGGCGCGCACCGGAATCGAAGCCTCTTCAAGCTGCATGCCCACGCCGGACTGCGCAGCAATCTCGTTGAGGGTGGTGGCCAGTCCGCCCCGCGTGGGGTCGCGCAGCACGCGTACGCCGCCGGGGGCGGCTGCCAGCATGGCAGCCACCAGCGTGTGCAGGGCGGCAGAGTCGGATTCAATGGTGGTCTCGAACTCCAGCGACTCGCGCTGCGATAGCACGGCCACACCATGGTCGCCTATCGTGCCCGAGAGCAGGATCACGTCACCCGCGCGCGCATTGCGGCCCGAGATGTCCACACCCAGCGGCACCACGCCCACGCCGGTGGTGCCAATGAAGACACCGTCTCCCTTGCCGCGCTCCACCACCTTGGTGTCGCCGGTGATCACGGGCACACCGGCTTCGCGTGAAGCCTTGGCCATGCTGTCCACGATGCGCTTGAGGTCAGCCAGGGCAAAGCCTTCTTCCAGAATGAAGTTGGCCGCCAGGTACAGCGGCGTGGCACCCATCATGGCCACGTCATTGATGGTGCCGTGTACGCTGAGCGAGCCCAGGTCGCCACCGGGGAAGAACAAGGGTGAGACCACATGCCCGTCGGTGGCCATCACCATGCGGCCCCCAACAGGGATGGGGAAGCTCGCGCCATCGTCACCCTGGCGCAGGTAGGGGTTGTCCAGCGCGCTGACAAACAGCTCTTCAATCAACTGCGCCGCGGCACGGCCACCGGCGCCGTGGCCCATGTCCACGCGGCCGTGTTTGATGTCCAGCGGACGCACATAGTTTTTTCTGGTCATGGCAAATGTTCAGTTGGCAGCAGTGGCAGGTTGCACGACCACTGCAATGTCCTTGAAGCGCCCGTAGGCGTAGTGCGCGGCGCAGGCCCCTTCGTTGGATACCATGCACGAGCCTACCGGGTTTTCCGGGGTGCATACGGTGCCGAAGATCTTGCAGTCGGCGGGCTTCTTCACCCCGCGCAGGATCGCGCCGCACTCACACGCCTTGTTGTCGGGAACGGGCTTGTAGGTCAGATCAAAGCGCCGCTCGGCGTCGAAGGTGGCATAGGCCGGGCGAATCTTGAGGGCGCTGTAGGGCACCTCGCCCAGGCCGCGCCACTCAAAGCTGGTGCGTAGCTCGAACACCTTGGACACCATGGCCTGGGCCTGCGCGTTGCCGTCGCGCGTCACGGCGCGGGTGAACTCGTTCTCCACCTCGTGGCGGCCACTGTTGACCTGGCGCACCAGCATCAGGATGGCCTGCATCACGTCCAGCGGTTCGAAGCCGGCAATCACCACCGGCTTGCGGTAGTCCCGCGCAAAGCCCTCGTAGGGGCGAGAGCCAATCACGATGCTCACATGCGCCGGTCCGATGAAGCCGTCCAGCGGTACGGTGCCGTACTGGCGCACCTCGGGCGACTCCAGGATGTGGGTGATGGCCGAGGGCGTGAGCACATGGCTACACAGCACGCTGAAGTTCTGCAGTTCCATGCGCTGCGCCTCCAGAATGGCCAGCGCGGTGGGCGGTGTGGTGGTCTCGAAGCCGATGGCAAAGAACACCACTTCGCGCTCGGGGTTCTGTTGGGCAATGGTCAAAGCGTCGGTGGCCGAATAGACCATGCGGATGTCGCCACCCCGCGCCTTGGCCTTGATCAGTGACAGCCCGTCGGAAGCGGGCACGCGCATGGTGTCGCCATAGGTACAGACGATCACGCCACTCTCCAGCGCCAGACGTATGGCCAAGTCGATGCGGCCAATCGGCAGCACGCACACCGGGCAGCCGGGGCCGTGCACCATGTTCACCTGCTCGGAGACCATGCCGCTGATGCCGTAGCGCGAGATGGCGTGGGTATGGCCGCCGCAAAACTCCATGAAGCTGTAGCGCTTGCCCGGCTGCACTTCGGCGGCAATGCGGTCGGCTATCTTTTGCGCGGTGGCGCCGTCGCGGAATTCGTCGATGTATTTCATGGCTGGGCCTCCTGGGCTTGGGCGTCGGCTTGCATCTGCGCCATCTCGCCGAACAGGGCCAGGGTGCGCTCGGCCTCTTCGGCGTCTATGCAACCGATGGCATGCCCCACATGGACGATGACGTAGTCGCCCACGTTCACGCCGCTGACCAGAGCGATGGAGATTTCCTTGCGGATGCCGCCCAGGTCCACCACGGCGCGATCGTGCGGGCGCAGCTCTACAAGTTTGGCAGGAATGGCTAGGCACATAGGGCAGGTTCCTTGGTGGTGGAATGGAGCTGTTGCGCGGCCACCCAGGCCTGGCCCAGGGCCAGACCAGCGTCGCCGCAGGAGTTGTGTTGGGGCCAGAGCACGCGCAGGCCCTGGGCCTGCAGTCGGGCGATGACGCGGTTTTTCAGCAACTGGTTGAAGAAGCAGCCCCCGCTCAAGCCAACGGTCTGCACCTTGCGCTGCTGCGCGGCGTGTGCGGCCCAATCGGCCAGTGCATCGGACAGTGCGAGGTGGAACCACAGTGCGGCGGCACCGGCCTGCTCGGGCGCCGTATCCAGCAAGCGAGCCAGCAGCGGGCGAATGTCGAGCTGCTGTGCATGGGTGTCTATGCCGTGTGCAACCGGTTCCACTTCATGGGCGGCTTGCCAGTCGGTGGCCAGCCGCTCCAGCGCGATGGCGGCTTCGGCCTCGTGGCTCTGGCGCAGGCTCAAGTACAGGGCGGCGGCAGCGGCGTCGAACCAGCGGCCGGTGCTGGTGGTGGGCGGGCAGTTCAGCCCGCGTTCCAGCATGCGCCGCACCGTGCTTGCTGCAGGTAGGCCTACCTGCTCGGCAAAGAAGGGTTCAATGTCGGCACCTCGTCCCAGGGCATGCAGCGCGGCAGCCGCCATGCGCCAGGGCTCGCGTGCGGCCACGTCGCCACCGGGCAGGCACAGCGGGCTCAGGTGGCCCAGGCGCTGCCAGTCTTCGGGTGTGACCCAGAGCAGTTCACCGCCCCAGGCTTGGCCGTCGGTACCCAGGCCCACGCCATCCAGTGCCAGGCCAACCACAGGTTCGTGCACACCATGTTCGGCCATCACTACAGCCACATGCGCATGGTGGTGCTGCACGGCAATGGCGGGCACTCCGAGTCGCTGGCTTAGTTGAATCGCCAGCCGGGTGCTGAAGAAATCCGGGTGCAGATCGTGCGCCACTGCGTCAATGCGGCCGCCGCTGCTCTGCACCCAGGCGTCCACGCTGGCTTGCAGGTCCTTGCAGGCCTGTGGGTCGCTCAGGTCACCGTGCACGGCCGACCACTGCACGCCCTCGGGCGACAGCAGGCAGGCGGCGTTCTTCAGCCACGCGCCGCAGGCCAGGATGGTGGAGCCGCCGGTTTGCATCAGGCGTGGGTGTGCGTGTGAGCAGCGGTGGCGGATTCGGCCAGGTCGTGCATGGCGTGGTCCAGCCAGTTGAGCCACGCGTCCATGCCCTGGCCGGTGGTGGCCGAGAGCTGCAGGATCTCGATGGTGGGGTTGACCCGGCGCGCCAGCTCGATGCAGCGCTGCACATTGAACTGCACATGCGGCAGCAGGTCGATCTTGTTGAGAACCATGAGTTGCGATGCGGCAAACATGTCAGGGTACTTGAGTGGCTTGTCTTCGCCTTCGGTGACGGAGAGGATGGCCACTTTGGCCGCCTCGCCCAGGTCCCACATGGCCGGGCACACCAGATTGCCCACGTTCTCGATGAACAGCAGGTTGTGGGCGGCATCGTGGTGGTGACTGTCGCCATGGTCATGGCCGTGTGTGTGACCGTGGTCGTGATCGTGGTCATCTGCCGCATGGCTGTGCGTATGTGCGGCATGCTGGTGCAGGCTGGCATAGGCCTGGGCCACCATGGGTGCGTCCAGGTGGCAGCCCTTGCCGGTGTTGACCTGCACGGCAGGTGCACCGGTGGCGCGAATGCGGTCGGCATCGAAGCTGGTCTGCTGGTCGCCTTCGATCACGGCTACGTGCAGTTCGGGGCGGCGCTTGCGCAGGGCTTCTATGGTGGCGCACAGCAGCGTGGTCTTGCCCGAGCCGGGGCTGGACACCAGGTTCAGCGCCGTGGTGCCGTGGGCGGCAAAGTGGTGGCGGTTGCTGGCGGCGATGCGGTTGTTCTCGCCCAGGATGTCTATCTCCAGCCTGATGGCCCGCGCCTGGCTCATGCCGGGCACCGACACGCGCGCCGCGCCCGCGCCAAAGTGCAGGTCACCCCGGGCGTCGGCCACGCCCTGGTTTTGAAGTTCAATGGTCGGGGTATCGGTCCCGGAACATCCGCAGACTACGCACATGGTGTGTTCTCCAGCATGGGTTGGTTCATCAATTCAGGCGTCTTCCACCAGCATATCCACCACACGCAGCTCGGTGCCGGCAGTGGGTTGCAACTGGTAGCTGCCGCACAAGGGACAGGCATCGCCGCGCTGCTGCAGGGCAACGCTGGCAGAGCAGGGCAGGCACCAGGCCTGGCCTGCGGGTTCGTCAATCTCGATCTGTGCGCCTTCCAGGCAGGTGCCGGGCGCAATGGCCTCCAGCGCAAAGCGCAGCGCACGCACCTCCACACCGGCCAGGGAGCCTGCTTCCAGACGTAGCTGGGTCACGCGGGCAAAGTGCTCGCGTTGGGCGGCGTTTTCGACCAGCTGCAATATGCCGCCGGCCAGACTGGCTTCATGCATGGGCATTCTCCAGGTTCAATTCATAGCTCAGACACGGGTCCCAGGCGCTGACCAGTCCATCAATATCGCGCAGCACCTCTGCGTCCACTTCCTGCGGCAAAGTGGCCAGGGCCTGCGCCACGCTGCCGCTGGCATGGAAGTTCCACTCGGTGGGCGCCAGCACGCGGCACGATTGCACGCGCTCGCCGCTGCTGTCAAGGCGCACATGATGCACCAGCAGTCCGCGCGCCATTTCCACCCACGCCAGCGCCGCCTGGGGCCCGGTCGACACGCTGCCCGTGGACAGCCATTGTGCGCCGCTGTAACCCGGTCGGTCCGGCAGTGCCAGCCGCACCAGCTCGGCCAGACGCGCGCCCAGGCGAAGCCAGGGTGTGAGCGCGCCTTCAAAAGTTTCGTGCAGGCGTGACCAACTGCCGGTTTCCGCGCAGCCTGCACGCCATAGCGGACGCAGCACAAAGCCGGGGGACTGTTCCATGCCCATGGCGAGCTGCTGAAGTTCGTCGGTGTGGGCATGCACGCGCAGCATCGCGCTGTGCGCCAGTCGGCGGTGCAGCCGGTCGCGACAACCCTGCAGCAGACGGGGCAGGGGCAAGGCGGTGTGGGCACACCAGTCCGACAGCCAGTCCGCATGCTGACGCTCCCAATGCTGCAGCCAGTGTGCAGGGTTCATGCCCAGCAGATCAGCGGCAAGCCAATGCTGCAAGGCTCCGTTCGCCGATGCGGGCAGCGCGCCGGCCTGCAACAGGGGGCTGTGGCGCAACAGCGCCTGCATGTCGCTTTGCGCATGTGCGGCTTCTACCGGCACGGCCAGTTGGCGCGGCCAGTCCAGGCAGATGCGGCGCAGGTGTTCGCGCAGCGTCTCCTGTTGCAGGGCTACAGCGTCCTGCGCCGGGTTGTCCAGCGATTCGCCGTTCGCCCTTGCCAATGCCATGCGGGCGCACAGCCGGTGCGACTCGCCACACAGGCTGTAGAGGCTGCCCAGGCGCGCGGCCAGATCATGCGCTGGCATCCCCACGGTCAGGCGACTGGCCCAGTCCCTGCGGCTGCTCTGCAAGCCGTACGGGCAAGGCCTGCCCGGCCCAATGCGCAGGCTCCCGGCCAGCTGATCCGCAGAGGTTGCGCTCATGGCGCTGCCGATCCGGCAGGACCGCTGCGGCGCGCCAGGAAGAACGCGCGCCGCGCTGGCATCTCACTGGCAGGCGGGATCACGGCAACGGCCTTGGGTTCGGGCGCAGCGGGAGCCTGTGCGACAGGTTTTGGCGCGCGCAGCGTGGACAACACGGCGTTTGCCGTGGTGACGGCGGTGTTCTGGTCGGGAAACTCGAACATGGGCGAAAACAGCGAGCACGAGGCATAGCTGCCAAACGCATCTTCATGCCCGGTAATGAAATCGAAACTGCGGTCGCCAAACACGAGCGCCTGTTGGCTTCCGGTCTGTACACGTGTTGGCCGGCGCTCCAGGGGGAAGTTCACCAGGTTCATGAACCACGGTGTGATCAGCACGCCTTGCACCTGCTCCTCGACCTGCACAAAGCCCACCGCCTGCACCCTGAGTGCCGGGTTCAGTATGGGCACACCCTGCATGCGGGTGCGCGCCACTTCCTCGAACAGGCGCACCAGAGCCTGCGTGCGTTGCTGCACACGGGCATCTGCTGCGGTGGCGCTGTGTGGGTTTGGCATGGGGCGGAGCGTTACAGGTCCTGCGATGCAGCGGGTTCGTCAGCGAGCACCATGAATTGCTCGGCATCACCGTCGCACACCGGGCAGCGCCAGTGTGCGGGCAGGTCGGCAAAGGCCGTATGCGGCGGAATCTGCCATACCGCATCGCCCTGGGCCGGGTCGTACACGTACCAGCAGATCTTGCATTCCAGCCGCGTGTGGGCAGGCAGGCCGGAGCCGTTGCCCAGAAAGCTGCCTTCGAAGCGCGGACCGCTGGAGGAAATCATGCGTGCTCCACCCACTCCAGCACTTCCTTGAGGCGGGCGCAGGAGTCTTTCAGGTCTTCGGGCGCGGCCAGTGCCACTTCGGGGATCTCGGTCACTTCCACGGTGTTGAGGATGACGGTGTCCTGCGAGTTGTAGTACACCACGCGCCAGCAGTGCGGCGTGCGGGTGTTGAGGATGCGGCAGTTGCCATAGCCGCGCGAGAGGATGAGTACGCGCCCGGTACCCAAGTGGTGGTCCAGAAAGCCGATGTCTTCATCTGACATGGGCAGCAGCGTGAGGTTGATGACGTGTGCGGGCAGTCCCAGGCGCCAGTGGCTCCACTGGTCTTCCAGCTCGGCCAGCAAGGAGGGCGCGTTGTACACATTGGGCGGCAGCTCGCCCTGCCAGCGCGGGATGTGCTCCCACAAATCCTGTTTGGCGGCCTGCACCAGCATGGCGGGAATGGCGCCCAGCTCCAGCGCATCGGACACCACCACACCGTCCACCGACTGGATCACACGCCAGACGCCGGCAAAGACCGACTCCTGCACATTCATCTCGGGCATGTCGGGCCCCGCAGCCTTGACGATGGCGCTGACTTCGCCTTCGCCCAGCACCTGGTTGATCAGGGTACGGTCCTCCTGCGAGAGGTGGTTGAGGTCGATGACGCGGTTGCCGGCGCCTTCGCAGACGGCGCCCAGCTCGGCCAGTGCGGCCCGCAGCGCATTGTGGGCACCGACGCGGGCGGCGATTTCTTCGGGTTCGGGCAGCGAGGGCGCAGTGAACGTGTCCATACCCTGGGGCATGGACATGTATTCCAGGGTGTCTTCTTCAAGCTGGCTGCCAGGGCCTACGCCAACCACGGGGACGGGAAATTCTTTCATGGGATGTTGCCTTGGTGGTGGGTGGAATCAGTGGCAGGACGAGGCGGCATTGCCGTTCACCACCGGGATGCCGATGGTGGGTGCACGCGAGGGGGCCTGCGCCAGAGCGGTTTGCATCTCGCGCACAAAGTCTTCCCAGTCGTGCATGCCGCTGAGCGTGGTGACGTACTGGCCATCGCGCAGAAACATCAGCGTGGGCCAGCGCTGCGAGCCGTAGCGCCGGGCCAGGGCGGCCTCGTTGTCACGCTGCACGGCACCGATGCGGAAATTCTGCTTCAGCGCGCTGCGCAGTTCGGGCAACACCACAGCCACATCCAGGCCCATGGGGAACTGCACCGGGTCGCCCGCAAACAGCACCACGCAGTCACCACCTTGGGCCGACCATTCGGCGATGTTGGTCTCGTCCACCCAGGTGCCGCCATGGTGGGTGACCAGGCGCTCGATCAGTGGCGAGGTGGCGCTCGCGCTCGGTGGCGCTTGCACCGGCAGGCTTACCACGGTGCTGACTTCGTGGGTGGGGGTGGTCTCTGTGCTCATGCGGTCTCCTGCGGTGTGTTGTGGGTGGCGCCGGCCAGCGCGTTGAGTTGTTGCTGGCTCATGGCCGAGGGCAGTACAAAGCCCGGGTCCATGTCGAAGCTCTGGCCGTCCATGGCGGCCTGCACCATGTCCAGCGTGGTGTTGACTTCCTCGGCCCGCGCGGCACTGATGCGTTCGCGGGCACTGTCCATGAAGACCAGCACCCAGTCACCTGGCGCGGCCGCATCGATCAATGCGGTGTTGACGCGGCGCTGCTCGCCACGGCCCAGGCAGATGGCGTAGCCGGGTTCGGTCCTGAGGACCTGCATGGGGACTCCGATACACATGGCGGTCTCCTTCAGGTCGGGTCGGCAGAGGGAAAGAAGCGCTGGTCGCCAATGCGGCTGACCAGTTCACGCGGTGGGCGATTGGCCTCATAGGCCTGCAGGTCCAGCTGTGCAAAGGTCACGGCCTCGCGCTCGGTCAAGGGCGTGGTGCGGGGCACCGGGCGTGCACCCCACTGGCGCAGGGTTTGCACGCCCAGGGCCAGCGCGTCTTCCATGGCATCCTTGACGCGCGGGCGCAGGCTGCCGCCGTAGTCGTCCAGCTCCTCGGGCTGGCAGCCTATGAGCTGCACTTCATGCGGATATTTTTCGGTCAGCAGGGCCAGCATCAGCACTTCCTGAAAGCCAGTCTGGTGCAGACTCATTTTCTTGGCGCCCATGAAGCGGGGTACGTCCTCGTTGTTCACCACCTTGAGGGTGCCGGGCACCAGACCGTAGTCGATGGCGTCGAAGATCAGCAGGCGGGTGGCGTCCTGCACATGCTGCACCAGGTACAGGCCTTGAGTGCCGCCGTCCATGAGGGTGACGTGGTCGGCAAATTCATAGCGGCTTTGCAGCGCTTCGATGCAGCGCACACCAAAGCCTTCGTCGGCCCACAGCACGTTGCCAATACCCATGACGCAAATGGTTTCGGTGCCTTGGGTTCCAGACGGGTTGTCACCACCCTGGTGACAGGTGGAAGTGGGCGAATCGGTGCGCATGGGTGTGTGTTCCGAAAGAGGGGGTTAAGCCCGGACCGGCTTGGCAGCCAGTTGCGGGCGGAGTTGCTTCCAGGCGTGAAAGCCGTTCCAGGAAGCTTGCAGTTCGAGCCAGAAGCGTGCGTCCGAGCGGAACACCAGCGCGCAGCGGATGGCGGTGTCGGGCGTCATGTCGCGCTGTGCGTGGACGAGTTCGTGCAGACGCCGCCTTGACACGCCCAGCAGTCGCGCTGCTTCTGTTTGAGACAGCCCCAGGGGCGTGAGGTAGTTGCGATGCAAAAAATGGCCCGGATGGCAGGGCGCGCGCGGCGGCACGCCGGGGGGCAGTCCCCGGTTGGTCTGTGTGCCCAGTTGGCCGGCGCGCATGCTGCTCAGTCCTTGAAGGTGCGGTGGCCGGAGACCATGGTGCTGATGATGCTGGAGCGTCCCATGATGTCTTCGCGCACGGCGGCATAGACATGCAGGATGACGAAGATCACCAGCGACCACATGCCCAGATGGTGCCAGGTGTGCACATCCTGCGACTGGCCGAACAGCGGAATGACCCAGCCAAACAGACGTTCCTGCCACGAGCCCATCTGCGCGCCTTCGCCGTAGAGCGCAAAGCCGGTGACGACCATGAACAACACCGTGAGCATGAAGCTGAACACCATGGCAAAGCGCGCCAGCGGGTTGTGGCCCACGAAGCGGCCGGGGCGCGGGCTGATGAAGGCGTACCACTTCAGCATGCCCAGCAGTTCGCGCCAATAGGTGGCCTGGAACAGAGGCAGCCAGAACAGCTCGCGCGCATGGTGGTTGCCCACGATGGCCCAATAGATGCGACCGATCAGCCCCACCGCCAGCACGTAGCCTGCGCTGAAGTGGGCAAAGCGGATGTAGCCCATCACGAAATGGTCGCTGGCCTCTCCTGGCATGGTGGGCAGGGGCGAACCGATGAAGTAGCCCGTGACCGCCAGCACCAGAATGGACAGGGCGTTGACCCAGTGCCACAGGCGCACCGGTGCCTCGTAGACGTAAACGGTTTTGACCGAAGTGGCGTGGGCCGCATCGGCCTGTTCGATCTGCGCGAACTTGTCGATGGCGGGGGCTGAGCCTTGCGCGGGGGTGGTACTCATGTCGTCTCCTGTTGTTTGAAACGCTGCGGCTGCGGTATGCGCTGCTTTACAGCTGTGCGAACAGTTGCAGGCCCGCAAAGCCCAGTCCGAGTCCCAGGGCGCTGACCAGCCATGCGGATTGGCGCTGGAAGATGCGCTGGATGGACAGGCCCAGTGCCACACCGCATGCGTGCAGTGCTGCAGTGGTCAACAGAAATCCACCCATGTAGGCGGACAGACCCGTTGCCGGCGCCTCTGCCCCGTGCGCCAGCCCATGCAGGGAAGCCGCCACTGCGATCAGTCCCAGGCCCAGTGCGGGCGATAGCGTCGCGCGGGCGCAGACCAGCATCAGACCGAAGCAGACCACGCTGAGGGCAATGGCATGTTCGAGGTAGGGCGCTGTGACACCGGCTGCACCTGCCAAGGCGCTCAGGGCCAGCACCAGCACAAAGGTAGCAGGCCCCTGCCAGGCTTTGCGCGCGGACAGTGCACTGACCGACCACAGGCCCACGGCCACCATGGCCAGCAAATGGTCCAGGCCGAACGGGTGCATCAGTCCTTCAGAAAAAGTGCTGGCGCCGTGACCGGTGTGTGCCTGCGCCGCACCGGTTGCCAACGCCAGCAAACTGCCGACGGTTATCGAGAGGGTTCTCTTTGAAATTGCTTGCATGACTGTCTCCAGATTTTTTGAAAGATTCAACGCACCTTGACCGTAGCCATTTCCTGACCGTCCGGGCTCATCACATGGGTGGAGCAGGCCAGGCAGGGGTCGAACGAATGCAGCGTGCGCAGGATCTCTACCGGCTGCTCGGGGTTGACCATGGGCGTGTTCATCAGGCTGGCCTCGAAGGCGCCGATCTGGCCCTTGGTGTCACGCGGGCTGCCGTTCCAGGTGGTGGGCACCACGCACTGGTAGTTCTCGATGCGGCCGTCCTTGATCTTGATCCAGTGGCCCAGTGCACCACGCGGTGCGGCCACGGTGCCCACGCCCTTGGCTTCCTTGGGCCAGGTGGCGGGGTCCCACTTCTCCACGTTGGCGGTGGTGGTGTCGCCCGCCTTGATGTTGGCCACCAGTTCCTTGAAGTCCTCGTACATCATTTCGCCGCAGTACTGCGACTCCAGCGCACGCGCCAGCGTGCGGCCAATGGTGGTGGGCAGCAATTGTTTTGCGGTGTATTCGGTGGTGGCAATGCCCAGTGCCTTGGGGATGCCGGTGTTGATCATCGATGCGGCAAAGTCGATCTGTTCCTTGGGGCGCTTGGCGTAGGTGTTGCCCTTGGAGGCGTGGGCATAGGCCAGGATGTAGCGCGACAGCGGGCCCACTTCCACGGCATTGCCGCGCCAGCGCGGTGCCTTGATCCAGGAGTACTTGGCGCTCTCGTCGATCTCCTGGATGTTGGTGCGCGTGCCCTTGGTCTTGTCGCCCAGTGCGTAGTTGGGTTCGGTCACGCCGTCCCAGGGGTGCAGGCCCTTGGTTTCGTCGGCGTACTTGTACCAGCTGTGCGGCACGAATTCCTGCACCTGCTCGGGGTCGCGCGGGTCCACCGGCAACACCTTGTCCCAGTCGCCGTTGATGATGGCGCCACCGGGAAGTTGCTGGGTCTCGTGCTTGCCCATCACTTTTTCATAAGTGCCGTAGTCCATCACGTTGGTGGCCGAGAGGCCACCGCCGTAGAGCCAGCCGGCCTGCTTGTAGAGCGTGCCGATGGCCAGCACGTCGGGGATGTAGACGTTGTTGTTGAAGTCGATCATCTCCTTGATGCGGGCTTCGACAAAGTTCAGGCGCTCCATGTTGATGGGCGCGCCGGCCGCACCGGCATGTTCCAGGTTGATGGCACAGGGTACGCCGCCTACCAGGTAGTTGGGGTGCGGGTTCTTGCCGCCGAAGATGGTGTGGACCTTGACCCATTCCTTCTGCAGGTCCAGCGCTTCCAGGTAGTGGGTGACCGCCATCAGGTTGGCCTCAGCCGGCAGCACATAGGCCTTGGAGCCCCAGTAGCCGTTCATGAAGGGGCCGAGCTGGCCGCTCTCCACAAACTTCTTCAGCCGGTTCTGGATGTCGCGGAAGTAGCCGGGCGAGGACAGCGGGTGCGAAGGGGACACGAGCTGCTGCAACTCGCTGGTCTTCTTGGGGTCGGCCTTGAGGGCAGACACCACGTCCACCCAATCCAGCGCATGCAGGTGGTAGAAGTGCACCACGTGGTCATGCACCTGCAGTGTCTTGGCCATGATCTCGCGGATCAGGTAGGCGTTCTTGGGGATGACGATGCCCAGCGCGTCTTCCACCGCGCGCACCGAGGTGAGCGCATGGCAGCCCGTGCACACGCCGCAGATGCGCTCCACAAAGGCCCAGGCGTCACGTGGGTCGCGGCCCTTGAGGATGACCTCCAGCCCGCGCCACATGGTGCCGGTGGAGACGGCATTGCGGATCACGTTGTTGCTGTCGAGGTTGACCTCGCAGCGCATATGTCCTTCGATGCGTGTGACCGGATCGACCACCACCCGACGCCCCGTGTTGTCTAACTTGAAACCTTGCGTTTCGTAAGCACCCATGATGTTTCCTTGGTTGTCTGTCGGTTGTCTTTAGTGGTCAGCGGGAGCCGTGGGCTTGGCGTCGCTCTTCTGGTTGGCGCGCACGATGGCCGATACCGCGGCATGGGCTGCTGCGGCGGCGCCCACCACGGCGGCGGCGGTGCCCCCGACCTTGTCGGCGTTGGATTCGATGCCGAATTGCGGGATGTTGGTCAGGCGGTCGTAGAACGATCCCTTGTCCCAGAAGCCGTCTTCCGAGCAGCCGATGCAGCCGTGGCCGGCCTGGATGGGGAAGCTGGTGCCCGCGTTCCAGCGGGTGGTGGAGCAGGCGTTGTAGGTGGTCGGGCCCTTGCAGCCGACCTTGTAGAGGCAGTAGCCCTTGCGCGCGGATTCGTCGTCGAAAGCTTCGACAAACTGGCCGGCATCGAAGTGCGGACGGCGGTAGCACTTGTCGTGGATGCGCTGGCTGTAGAACATCTTCGGGCGACCCTGACGGTCCAGCTCGGGGATGCGGTCGAAGGTCAGCATGTAGGTGATGACGCCCGTCATGACCTCGGCAATGGGCGGGCAGCCTGGCACCTTGATGATGGGCTTGTCGAAGATGACCTTGTGGATGGGCGTGGCCTGTGTCGGGTTGGGCTTGGCGGCCTGCACACAGCCCCAGCTGGCGCAGCTGCCCCAGCTGATGATGGCCTTGGCGTCCTTGGCGACGTGCTTGAGCTGGTCGATGAAGGGCTTGCCGCCGATGATGCAGCTCATGCCATCCTGGTTGAGGGGCGGGTTGCCTTCCACGGCCAGGATGTAGTTGCCCTTGTACTTGGTCATGATCTCTTCGAGGATGGCCTCGGCCTGGTGGCCTGCGGCGGCCATCAGCGTGTCGTCGTAGTCCAGCGAGATCATGGACAGCACCACGTCCTTGGCCAGCGGATGCGCGGAGCGGATGAAGGATTCCGAGCAGCAGGTGCACTCCAGGCCATGCAACCAGAGCACCGGGGTGCGGGGCTTCGTTTCCATGGCGTGGGCAATCTGCGGCACAAAGGCTGGCCCTAGGCCCAGTGACGTTGCCGTGAGGGAGCAGTACTTCATGAAACTGCGGCGTGATATGCCCTGGCGACGCATCACCTCGTAAAACGTTTCCATTGTTGGTGTCTCCGGTTGTCTTTTGCTCTTCGCCAGCGTCCGCTCAAGGGGGTTATCGCCAACGACCCAGTTTTCGGCCTGGGCATGGCTATTACGCAATTGACAGGCCACAATTTGGCAACCAAGGGAATACCCCCATCGGCGCTTGCAAGTCGTTGTTTTTATTGGAAGTTTTTGAGCAACAGATTTGAGCTGCCCGGAGTGGTCAACTGTTACTGGAAATAGTTCTTTCAGCTGCGTAATCGCACTGGAAGATTACTTTGCAGTAGCCTTGAGAAAATGTCGGGCCTGCGGTTCCGGTAAAATACGGGCATGAGTACTCCCGTTACCAAATCAAAAATCATGGACGACGGTTTGCGCTACAAGGCCAAAGTCTCTGGTTCACCCTTCGGTGCCACCAACACTTACTCTGGCGCATCCACCATGTCCTGCTTCCTCTGTGGCAAGCACAAACCCCGTGTACAGCTGATGTCCCGCAAATTGCTGGGGCGCGTGCAGAACGTCTGCTCGCCCAAGTGCGAGAAGTAATTTGCGCTGATTGACGCTGGGCGGCGGTGGTTACCGCCCGGGTTCAGACCTGAGTGTTGAGCCCCAGTGCGCCCGGAAATACGCTCAGGACGTTGGCCTGGTTGGCGTCATACAGGGTCAACATCTTCAACGACACCTCCTGGCTCACACCGGCCTGGGCCAATGACGCCGATTCGCTGGCGTAGTTGGTATCGCTGATCTGGCTTTGCGCCGATGCCAGGTTGTCATAGGTGACCGACTGGTTTTGCGCCGCCGCATTCAGGGCGGCCTGCGACGCGCCAATGCTGCCTTGTTGCGATCCCACGCTGGCTAGTGCCTGGTCGATGGCGCCAAGTGCACTGGAAGCATTGCTGCTGCTGGAGACATCGACATTTGCCAGGCCCAACGCTTGCGACGACACACCTCCCAGAGACAGTTGATAGGTATTGCCAGCGTTCGGCCCGGTTTGCAGGCTGGCGTTGAAACTGCCGTCCAGCAGGTTTTGCCCGTTGAATTGCGTCTGCGAAGAAACCTGATCCAGGCTTTGCGACAGCTGCGAAAACTCCTTCTGGATGGCCTGCAGGTCGGAACTGTTGTTGGTTCCGTTGGCCGCCTGTACCGCCAGCTCACGCATGCGCTGCAAGGTGTCATTGGTTTGGCCCAGGGCAGCGCCTGCCACGTCCGTGAGTGAAAGTCCCGCGCTGATATTGCCAGAAGCCTGGCTGGTGGAGCCCATCTGGGTGACCATCTGGCTGGCAATGGCCAGCCCGGCGGCATCATCCTTGGCCGAGTTGATACGCGCGCCAGAACTGAGCCGCACCATCGCCAGCGCCTGTGCGTTGGCTGCCTGGTTGGAACTGTTGAGCAGGGAAAGGGGTGAGCTGGCCATGGCGATGTCCTTTCAAAAAGGAGCGGTGCAGAAGCAGCATTCTGCACCGATCAAGGGGCCAGGTGAAGTGCGGGCAGTCCCGACCACTTTGCAGGCATGCATTTAGCCAGCGTTCAGAAGTGCCAGAGCCTCGTCAAACTGGAAGGCATTCAGGTGCTCCATGACCGCCGAAGTGTTGGTCCCCAGGATAGTCTCCAGAGCCGCTCGATGCTCTTCGAGCATTTCCTGTGCAGCGGGATCGTTGTCCTTCAACGCGCGCAGGAATTTCTCGTAAATACGGCTCGTGTCCGTCGCAACTGCTGGGGCTTGCGCAGGAGTTGCCGCTGTCGCTGTAGGGCCGGGAAAAGGAGCGAGTCTGGATTGGACGTCCGATACAAATCCTTCCAGCAAATCAAGGAGCTTGCGAACTTCGGTTTCGAGGTGCTGGGCTGCAAAGTCTCCCGAGCGCAACAAATCCTCCACATGACCCGCCGCCCCCCTGAGCAGGCGGGCATCCGTCCAAAGCTCTGTTTAGCGTACTTGGTGAACTTCTCGTTATTGCGCTTTGGGTGCCGCGAGAGGTACAGGTCCAGGGCATCCGTGAGACGTGGCCGGGAACTTCCAGCGATCAGCTTTGCAGCCTCGATTTCGTGAGGCTTGAGGTAATCCAAAGGGTCAGCATCTCGGTAGACCTCTTCGTCCCCCCGTGCGAAATCCTCCCGCTTTTGGTCGAGGTGCGAGTGGAACAGGAATGCAGCATCGTCCCCAGCGACGAGGGCCACAGGTGCCAAGTCCCAATCTCTCAAGAGGTCTTCAGCTTGCTGCTTGATGGTCCTGGGGATCAGTTCAGGGGTGGCCCGCATGGCTTTCCACTCTGCTTCTAACCCTCGGTTCAGGATTTCAATTTGACGTGCAGCAGCCCGAATGTTTGAGGTGTCCAGCTTGACCTTGATGAGCTTGCTTGTGTAGCGGTCTCTGAGGTCAGTTGGGACGGGGCGCTGGTAGTAGATAACCTTGCCACGCTGGTACGAATAGGGGAGTGTCACGAGGAGGATGCCAAAGGAGACTTTCACAGGAGGTAGACCACACTTTCTACCACACTAAGTCTCTACATCCACCGACCTAACTTGTTGATTTTCCTTGTGAATCAATCACTTAGAGAGCAAAACAGTGTCAGGTCTGGTGCCCGGGGCCGGAATCGAACCGGCACGCCTTGCGGCGGGGGATTTTGAGTCCCCTGCGTCTACCAATTTCACCACCCGGGCAGGCAGGAAGGAAGTCGTAAATTATGGCACATTTATGCACATGAACTTTCTTACCATTGAAGACGCCGTTGGAAAAACCCCGCTGGTTGCGCTGCAGCGCATAGGCGCACAGACCAACACGCAGAACAACAACGTCGTACTCGGCAAACTAGAGGGCAACAACCCTGCAGGTTCGGTCAAGGACAGGCCGGCCCTGAGCATGATCCGACGGGCGCAGGAGCGTGGAGAGATCAAGCCGGGTGACACACTGATCGAGGCAACTTCCGGCAACACCGGTATTGCTCTGGCAATGGCCGCAGCCATCAAGGGCTACCGCATGGTGCTGATCATGCCGGAGGATCTGTCGATCGAGCGTGCGCAAACCATGAAGGCCTTTGGTGCAGAGCTGATCCTCACGCCCAAGAGCGGTGGCATGGAGTACGCCCGAGACCTCGCCGACAAGATGGAGCGGGAGGGGCAAGGCAAGGTGTTGGACCAGTTTGCCAACGCGGATAACCCGCGCATCCACTACGAAACCACCGGCCCTGAGATCTGGGCTGACACGGACGGCAAGATCACCCACTTCGTCAGTGCCATGGGAACCACCGGCACCATTACCGGCGTGTCCCAGTTCCTCAAGGAAAAGAATCCGGCCATCCGCATCGTGGGCGCACAGCCTTCTGAAGGCTCCCGAATTCCGGGCATACGCAAGTGGCCCGAGGCGTACATGCCGAAGATCTACAACCCAGCCAATGTGGATGAACTGGTCAGTGTGAGTCAGGCGGATGCCGAGCAAATGTGCCGGCGTCTGGCACGCGAGGAAGGCATATTTGGCGGTATTTCTGCGGCGGGAGCCTGCTGGGCGGCCCAACAGATTTCCGAGCGCGAGCGTGACGCAGTCATTGTGTTCGTGGTGTGCGATCGGGGCGACCGCTACCTATCAACCGGCGTTTTTCCGGCTTGAGGCCACTCCGGCTTGGCTGCGCAACCCTACAATGGACACATAGAGGAACCCACCCATGCAGATTGACAAAGAAATTGACACCCGCGGCCTGAATTGCCCTTTGCCCATCCTGAAGGCCAAAAAGGCGCTGGCGGAACTGCAGAGTGGTCAGGTTCTCAAGGTGGTGTCCACCGATGGTGGATCGATCAGGGACTTCCAGGCTTTTGCCAAGCAGACGGGAAACGAATTGCTGGACCAGCAGACTTTGGAAAGCGAATTCATCCACGTGCTGCGTCGCCGCTGACTGACTGGCAGCATCGCTCCATCAGAAGCCACCAAACAGCGCGCCTTGGGCGCGCTGTTTTTTTGGGCGCTTAGCCTAAGCGCGCGAGCTGGTCCCGCACCTTGGACAGGGTGTCGGTAAAGCCTGCCACGCGCTTGCGTTCCTGGTCAATCACTGCAGGCGGCGCCTTGGCCACAAAGGCTTCGTTGGAGAGCTTGGCGGTGGCCTTGGCGATCTCGCCTTCCAGACGGCTGGCTTCCTTGCCCAGGCGCAATTTTTCAGCAGCAACGTCCACTTCCATATGCAGGCAGATGCGGGCATCGCCCACCACGGCCACAGGCGCGGCCTGAGCTGCGGCCTGCCAGGATGCTTCGTCTGCGAACAGCCGAACCTCGTTCAACTTGGCCAACGCCTGCAGGATCGCGGCCGAAGATTGCAGAAACGCGCTTTCCGCTTCGCTCTGAGCCACCACAAACAGCGGCAACCGTGTGGCAGGTGACACATTCATTTCACCACGCAGATTGCGGCAGGCGTCCACCAGTTGCTTGAGTTTTGCGATCTCGGCGATTGCCGCCTCATCGATGCGTTCGGGCTGGCTCACCGGATAGGCAGCGACGCTGACCGAAGCGCCTTCGCGGCCGGCCACGGGTGCCACCTTTTGCCACAGCTCTTCGGTGATGAAGGGTGTGATCGGATGCGCCAGGCGCAGGATGGTTTCCAGCGTGCGGATCAGCGTGCGACGCGTGCCACGCTTCTGAGCGTCATTGCCGGTCTGTATCTGTACCTTGGCGATTTCCAGGTACCAGTCGCAGAACTCGTCCCAGACGAACTGGTAGATCGTGTTGGCCACGTTGTCCAGACGGTATTCTTCAAAGCCTTTGGCCACCTCGGCTTCGGTCTTTTGCAGGAGCGAAACAATCCAGCGATCGGCGCTGCTGAAGGCCAGATAGCCATGGGCCGGGCCGCCGACAGCGCATTGCTCCTTGGTGTGCTCCAGCAGGCCGCAGTCCTGGCCTTCGCAGTTCATCAGCACAAAGCGGGTGGCGTTCCACAGCTTGTTGCAGAAATTGCGGTAACCCTCACAGCGCTTGCTGTCGAAGTTGATGCTGCGGCCCAGCGAGGCCAGCGCGGCAAAGGTGAAGCGCAGTGCGTCGGCGCCATAGGCGGGAATGCCCTCGGGGAACTCCTTTTGCGTGTTCTTGCGCACTTGCGGCGCAGTTTCCGGCTTGCGCAGTCCGGTGGTGCGTTTCTCGAGCAGGGGGTCCAGCGAGATGCCGTCTATCAGGTCCACCGGGTCGAGCACGTTGCCTTCGGACTTGCTCATCTTCTTGCCCTGGGCGTCGCGCACCAGGCCGTGAATGTAGACGTGCCTGAACGGGACTCTGCCGGTGAAGTGCGTGGTCATCATGATCATGCGGGCGACCCAGAAGAAGATGATGTCGTAGCCGGTGACCAGCACGCTGGAGGGTAGGTAGAGGTCGTAGTCCTGTGTCTTCTCGGGCCAGCCCATGGTGCTGAACGGAACCAGCGCGCTGGAGTACCAGGTATCGAGCACGTCTTCATCGCGGCGCAGGGTCTTGCCGGGCACCTTGGCCTGTGCTTCGGCTTCGTTGCGGGCAACAATGACATTGCCCTCTTCGTCGTACCACGCAGGAATCTGGTGGCCCCACCAGAGTTGGCGGCTGATGCACCAGTCCTGGATGTTGTTCATCCACTGGTTGTAGGTGTTGATCCAGTTCTCGGGTACAAAGCGTACTTCGCCGCTCTGCACAGCGTCTATGGCCTTCTGGGCAATGCTCTTGCCCGTGGCGTCGCCCTTGCCCACCTGGTTCATGGCCACGAACCACTGGTCGGTCAGCATGGGTTCAATCACCTGCCCGGTGCGGGCGCAGCGGGGGACCATGAGCTTGTGCCTCTTCACTTCCACCAGGAAGCCGCCAGCTTCCAGGTCGGCCACCACCTTCTTGCGTGCAACAAAGCGGTCCAAGCCCTGGTAGGCAGCGGGTGCCTGGTCGTTGATCTTGGCGTCCAGCGTCAGCACGCAGATCATGGGCAGCTTGTGGCGCTGGCCCACAGCGTAGTCGTTCTGGTCGTGGGCCGGGGTGACTTTCACCACGCCGGTGCCGAAGGCCTTGTCCACGTACTCGTCGGCAATCACCGGAATGTCGCGGTCGCACAGCGGCAGGCGCACCATCTTGCCGATCAGCGCGGTGTAGCGTTCGTCTTCCGGGTGCACCATCACGGCCACGTCGCCCAGCATGGTTTCGGGGCGGGTGGTGGCCACGGTGATATCGCCGGAGCCTTCGGCCAGCGGGTAGCGGATATGCCAGAGAGAGCCGTCTTCCTCTTCGCTTTCCACTTCCAGGTCGCTCACCGCGCTCATCAGTACCGGGTCCCAGTTCACCAGGCGCTTGCCGCGGTAGATCAGACCCTGCTCGTACAGCTGGACGAATGTCTCCGTCACCGTCTTGGACAGCTTAGGGTCCATGGTGAAGTACTCGCGGCTCCAGTCCACGCTGTCGCCCATGCGGCGCATCTGTGTGGTGATGGTGTTGCCCGACTTTTCCTTCCACTCCCAGACCTTTTTCACAAATTCGGGGCGCCCCATGTCGTGGCGGCTGATCTTCTGGTCGGCCAACTGGCGTTCCACCACGATCTGCGTGGCAATGCCCGCGTGGTCGGTGCCAGGAATCCAGGCCGTGTTGAAGCCGCGCATGCGGTGGTAGCGCGTCAGGCTGTCCATGATGGTCTGGTTGAACGCGTGGCCCATGTGCAGCGTGCCGGTCACATTGGGCGGTGGCAGCTGGATGGCAAACGATGCAGCACCGGCCTGTGGTGCCTGCGTTCCACGGTAGCCCGCAACACCGTAGCCGCGCCTTTCCCACTCGGGGCCCCAATGCGCCTCCAGAGCGGCCGGTTCAAACGACTTGGAGAGGGACTGCAAACCGGGTTGTTCGGGCGTGCTGGTGGCAGGTGCGGCGGATGGGGTGCTGGGGGTGGCGTTGTCAGACATAGTCATTCAGTGTAGAGCGAGGGGCGATTTTACCGGCTGGGCTACCATAGCCTGGATGAGCACACCAGCAGCATCCAAACCCCATACCCGCCGCGGCCCGTTTGGCCTGCCGCTGCTGCCCGCGCACTATGCCACGGTGGTGATGCCTTTTTTCCTATCCATCATCATGACGGGAGTCATTTCGCTGGTGAGCACGTTGCGCAGTGTGGGACTGGCTGCAGGCATTCTGTCCTTGTGGTGGGGCTCATGGGCCCTGTCTTGGGTGATTGCATTTCCTACCTTGCTGGTAGTCCTGCCCCTGGTGCGCAAAGCAACCTATGGGGTTGTCCAGATGCCGCATGAGGGAAGTGCGGACCATTCGGGATAATCGCACCATGCTGTTCCTACTTTCCCCCGCCAAATCCCTGGATTACGAGACCCCGCTGAACGGCCAGCCACACACGGCCCCTTTGTTTGTGAAGGGCTCCAAGGTGCTGATCGATGTGCTGCGGACCCAGTCGCCAAAGCAGATTGCCGAGCTGATGGACCTGAGCGACAAGCTCAGCACGCTCAATGTGGCGCGTTACCAAGCCTGGTCCACCCGCGCCACCGAAAAGAATGCCCGCCAGGCGGCCCTGGCCTTTGATGGCGATGTGTACGGTGGTCTGGATGCGCGCAGCCTGGACGCCGACGACTTGGCCTGGGCGCAAGACCATATCTGCATTCTGAGCGGTCTCTATGGCGTGCTGCGTCCACTGGACCTGATGCAGCCTTACCGGCTGGAGATGGGCACGCAAATCGCCAACCCCGGTGGCAAGGACCTGTATGCGTTCTGGGGTTCGCGCATTTCCGAATACCTCAACACCCGCCTGCGCAAGGACACCAGCCCGGTGGTGGTCAACCTGGCATCCAACGAATATTTCAAGGCCGTGGACACCAAGGCGCTCAAGTCCCAGGTGGTGGAGTGCGTGTTCCAGGAGTACAAGGGCGGGCAATACAAGATCGTCAGCTTCTTTGCCAAGCGCGCGCGCGGCCTGATGGCACGCTACGCCACCGTCAACCGGCTGGTGCATGTGGACCAGCTGAAGTCCTTTGATTCCGAAGGCTATGCCTTTGACGCCAAAGTCTCCACCCCCGCCAAGCTCGTGTTCAGGCGCAAGGCATGAAAGTCACTGCCAACGGTCTGCAGATCGAGGTGGAGGACTCTGCCACCGCAGACCCATCCCATCGCCAGCGGCCCGTTGTGCTGCTGATCATGGGCCTGGGCATGCAGCTGATCTCCTGGCCCGACTACTTCGTGCAGCCGCTGGTGTACGCGGGCTACCGCGTGATCCGCTTCGACAACCGGGACAGCGGCCTGAGCACCGCTTTGGACCACTTGGGCAAACCCAACATGGCGTGGACCATGATGAAGTACCAGATGGGCATGGCCTTGCACCCTCCGTATAGCCTGAGCGACATGGCGCAGGACAGCCTGGGCGTGCTGGACGCGCTGGGCATTAGCTGTGCCCACGTGGTGGGCGTCAGCATGGGCGGCATGATCGCTCAGCATCTGGCCATCGAAGCGCCGCAACGGGTGACCAGCCTGACCAGCATCATGAGCAGCAGCGGTGGCAAAGGCTTACCTGGCCCGCAGCCACATGCATTGCGCATCATGATGAGCCGTCCCCGCGACAAGAGCGAGGAATCCATCACCCAGTACGGTCTGCAATTGCTGACGGCCATCGGCAGCCCTGGCTATCCGACGCCCGAAGCTGAGCTGCGCCAGCAGATCGTGCAGGCCTACCGCCGCAGCCAGCAACCGCACGGTACATTGCGACAGACCGTCGCCGTGATGGCCGACAGCACACGCGCTGCCTTGCTGGGGCGCATCCAATGCCCGACCCTTGTGGTTCACGGGCATGCCGATCCGCTGGTTCCCTTTGTCTGCGGTGAGGACACGGCACGTCGCATTCCGCATGCCGTGCTGGTGGGAATAGAAGGCATGGGGCACGACCTGCCTCCCGAGCCGGTGCGGCAGATCCATGAAACCCTGATCCCACGCCTATACATGGCCCAGAAGCACATTGCCGGAGATGCACCGTGAACACCCCTGAACAGTCCCAGTTGGGCAAGGCCTCGGCCTATGTGGATCAGTACGATGCGTCGCTGCTGTTTCCCATTCCCCGCGCCGGCAAGCGTGCCGAGATCGGGGTGACCGGAGCCAGCCCGTTTTTTGGCGCCGACATCTGGACCGCCTACGAGCTGAGCTGGCTCAACACGCGTGGCAAACCGCAGGTGGCGCTGGTGCACTTCACCATCCCCTGCGAATCCGTGAATATCGTGGAGAGCAAGTCCTTCAAGCTCTACCTCAACAGCTACAACAACACCCGTTTTACCGATGCCGCCGAGGTGCTGGCGCGACTGCGTGCCGACATCAACGAAGCCGTATGGCGCGGCGGTGTGGTGCAGTCCTCGGTGGGCGTCAAGATGATTGGCCCCGAGCTGTTTGACCGGGAACCGATTTACGAACTCGATGGCCTGAGCCTGGATCGTCTCGACGTCGAATGCACCCGCTACCAGCCCGCACCCGACTTGCTCACCGCTGCAACCGAAGAGCCGCCGGTCACCGAAGTGCTGGTGAGCAATCTGCTCAAGAGCAATTGCCTGGTCACCGGCCAGCCCGACTGGGGCAGTGTGCAGATCAGCTACACCGGCCCGCAGATCAACCAGGAAGGCTTGCTGCAATACCTGGTGAGCTTTCGCAACCACAACGAGTTCCATGAACAGTGCGTGGAGCGCATCTTCATGGACCTCTGGACGCGCTGCAAGCCGCTCAAGCTCACCGTCTATGCGCGCTACACACGCCGCGGCGGTCTGGACATCAACCCCTTTCGCACCAGCCATCCGCAGGCGCTGCCACTGAACACACGAACGGCACGCCAATAGTGGCCGCCGTCTTTCCCACCATCCACTGGCAAGAGGGCGGCCACGACTGCAGCGCCCGCTGGCGCTCCGAACGTGGCGCCTCCGCACCCAAAAAGGTGGTGCTGGCAGACGACACCATGACGGCAGATGCGGCCTACCGTCTGGCGTGCGAAGGCACTGCGCTGCTCTGGCGCGGTGACTTCCAGAACGCGCGCCAGATGTTGCAGGCGCTGGGGCGCCGCATTGACCAGTCGGCCGCCACCGACAAGCGGGGGCGCAAACGCAAACCGCTGGCTGCGAAGCCCGCTACGTTCAGTGCGGAAGAACACGCTGCGGCGGCTGCCAAAGGCTTTCACCTGCATAGGCAGGCGCAGGCCCAACGCGCCCGCGTACTGAGCATGGTGCTTTTGTCATTCAGCGAGGACTATGGCCTGACCCTGCGCCGCAGTCCCGATGCCCGAATCGCTTGTGCGCAAGCCTGGGGCGACGTGGTGGCGGGCGAGGGTGGAAGTGTGGCGTCCATGCGCGAGCTGCTGGGCTTGATCAGCGCCCATGAGTGGCGCAAGAACGGCGTGGAAATATCCTCACTCGGTGCGGCACCCAACAACCGTATCTACCCGCATTACGGTGTGTTTTCTCCAGTGCGTGGTGAATACGTCGGGCTAGTCAAACTGGCACCTTTGGCTGCGGATACCGCAGCGCTGACCATTTTTGATATTGGCACCGGCACCGGCGTGCTGTCAGCCGTGCTGGCGCGGCGTGGCGTGGGCCACGTGGTGGCTACCGACATGGATGCGCGCGCCTTGCAGTGCGCCCGCAGCAACCTGGAGCAACTGGGCGTGAGCGCCCAGGTTGACGTGCAGCAGGCCAATCTGTTTCCCGCGGGGCTGGCAGACATCATCGTCTGCAATCCGCCCTGGCTACCTGCACGTCCGGGCTCGCCGATCGAGCATGCGGTGTACGACGAAGGTAGCGGCATGCTGCTGGGCTTTCTGAACGGGCTGCTGGCCCATCTAGAGCCGCAAGGTGAGGGCTGGCTGATCCTGTCCGATCTGGCCGAGCATCTGGGGCTGCGTAGCCGTGCAGATTTGCTGGCAGCGTTTGCTGCTGCGGGCCTGGTTGTCGTCGGTCGCCTCGACACCGTGCCTGTGCATGGCAAGGCCAGCGACTCCGCGGATCCTTTGCATGCTGCGCGGTCGGTGGAGGTGACTTCGCTGTGGCGGCTGGCCGATGCCAAGGCCCTCCACTAGGCAGAAGGGGCTCTGGCGCAGTTCACTCAGTGCTGCGTGACAACGATGGGCTCACCCTGGGTGATGATCATGGTGTGCTCGTACTGCGCGGACAAGTTGCCACGCACGCCCACCAGAGTCCATCCATCGGACGTCTCATTCACCACACGGCTCTTGGTGGAAAGAAAGGGTTCAATGGTGATCACCATGCCTTCTTCCAACACGCGGGTATCGGTCGGATCAAAGTAGCCGGCAATATGCTCTGGCGCTTCATGCAATGCACGCCCCACGCCGTGGCTGCCCAGGTTCTCGATGATCTTGAAGCCGTATGCCTTGGCTGTGCGCTGGATGGCCGCACCGATGCCATTGATGGGCTGGCCCGCGCGGGCATGCTTCATGGCGTTTTGCAGGGCCATGCGCGTGGCATGGCACAAGCGCGTCTTCTGCGGGTTGGTCGGGGGCACAACCTTGGTACCTCCGGTATCGGCGAAATAGCCTCCCAGTTCGGCGGAGACGTCCACGTTCAAGACGTCACCCGCTCGGATCACCCGATCACCGGGAATGCCGTGTGCAGCCTCTTCGTTGATGCTGATGCAGGTCGCACCAGGGAAGTTGTAGGTGAGCATGGGCGCAGATCGCGCACCATGGCGCTCCAGCAATTGCCCTCCCAAGGCGTCCAGCTCGCGCGTGGTCATGCCCGGTTCGGCCGCGTCGAGCATCTCCTGCAGCACGCTGGAAACAATTTTGCCGATGCGTTGAAGTGCAGCGACGTCGTCTTGGGTTTCAATGGTCATGGGACCTCCTTGTTGAAATAGGGGAACTGTCCGGTGGCTTTCTCATGCCTGCCAGACACCGAATCCGGCCTCGCGCAAACCGATGCCCAATTCAATCTCCATGTCCACGGCCGCCTTGTAGGACATCGGGTTATAGGCTTCATACAGGTCGGGAACCAATTGAAGGCCATACAGCAGAACGTAGCGATTGTGCTGGATGCCGGCCTTGTGCTTGTCAAACCGCACATCCGGGTCCAAACCGGTCATTCCAACGTAGACACAGGGCTTGCCTTGGACATAGTGCGGATTGGCTTTGAGAAACTTCGCTTCAAGCAACACGTCTTTCGACAGTTCGATGACGTAGACGCTGTAATGGCTGCGCTTTCCCATGGATGCTGTCAGACAGTCTGCACGTGCAGTATCAATCCATCACAGGCGTCTTCCACCAGATCCAGCACCTGGTCAAAGCCCTGCGGACCACCATAGTAGGGGTCGGGCACCACCGGGTCGTCCGATTTCTGGCAGAACTCGGTGAGGCGACGAATCTTGGGCAGATGGTGCGGTGGACACATTTCTTTCACCTCGGCGAGGTTGTCCCAGTCCATCACCAGAATCAGGTCAAAGCGCTCGAAGTCACTTTTCTGTATTTGCCGCGTACGCAGGTCCGACAGGTCATAGCCACGTCTGGCAGCATGCGCTTGTGAGCGCGCATCGGGCGCGCTGCCGGGATGGTAGTTGTGGGTACCTGCGGAATCGATCGCAACCCGATCAGCCATGCTCTGCCTCATGACCTTGTGGCGGAACACACCGTGTGCAGTGGGGCTGCGGCAAATATTGCCCATGCACACAAACAGGATGGAGTAGGGTGTCGTCATGTAGCGCCTGACTTGGCAGCCAGCATGGTCTTTCGCCTTGCCAGACTCTCAGCGGGCCAAACGTGTTCGCGCGCATAGTAGTCTTCAAACGCAACGGCGCCTTCGGGTAGTACAACCCAAGGCTGCTTGGAGGCAGTGAAGATATGGACATCTGGTGGCAGCAGGTCCGGATTGTCCAACGTGCCAACGCGAACGAATTTGACGGCAGCGCCCGATCCGGCGTAGTGGCTCCATACCGCCACCTTGCAGGTCGGGCAGCGTGCAATCTTTTGGCCCAGGCCACTGGCAGAGGGCGTGTCCACCACTTCCGGAGGCACTCCAAGCATGGTGACACGATCCGCTTCTATCATGGCATTGAGCGCAAAGGCAGCACCGGATTCCCTTTGGCACCAGCGGCAGTGGCAGCAGTGCACGACTAATGGCTTGGTTTCCATGCGATAACGAACGGCTTGGCAATCGCAGCCACCTTCGGCAGGAAACGCGTCTTGTGTTGAAACTGACTTGGTCATGTCAACGCGTGCCCCACCGGGCCCCTTGCGCCGCTTTGGCCTTTGCGGCTTCCACTTCCCGGTTGCGCGGGCTGGCATGGGTCGTCAGCGACTGGATCAAGGTGCGTGCGCTGGCGGCTACCTCTTGCACGGCGCGCTCGAAAGCGGCCTCATTGGCCTTGGATGGCACGTTGAAGCCGCTGAGCTTGCGCACAAACTGCAGCGAGGCGTCGCGTATCTCGATTTCCGTGGCGGGGGGATCAAAGTTGAAGAGGGTCTTGATGCTTCGGCACATGGTGCTTTCACTCCAAAATGGCGATGGCACAGAAATTACCATACCGCCAATGACCACACCCGTTCAGCCCACTCTCAAGCGCGTCCACGCCAAGCGACTGCGCGAGGTCTACCGCTCCGCGGGCTGGCCTTGTCTGGACGTGGTGGAGGTGGAGCTGCTAGCGGCCGGCCTGCTGGAGCGCATCCCCAATCCGGGTGGTCTGGAATGCGTACGGGTCACGGATGCCGGCATCCAGTTTCTGGCGGGTGCGGCGCACAGCAACCGCAAGGCGTTTTCGGCGCATGAGGCGCTGGTGGACCAGGTGGCGCAGGCCATGGCGCGTGACGGGCGCCTGGTCTGGAAGGGCTTGAGCCTGCGCGCCATGTTGCCGGCCGCTGACGAAGCGTCGTCCAAGCCGCGCTGGAAGATGTGCAACCCGGACGTGTTTTCCATCCGCAACAGCTCACGCCCGGACTATCTGGAGCCCATCGTGCACGAGATCAAGGTCAGCCGTGCCGACCTGCTGGGCGATCTCAAACAGGTCGACAAGCGCAATGCCTATCTCGATATCGGCGGCCAATGTTGGTACGTGCTCGGCTGCAATGCCAAAGGCCAGGCCATTGGCGAGCCGGAGGAGATTCCCATGGAGTGCGGCGTGATGCTGTATGCCAACGACAAGCTCGAAGTCCTGCGCATGGCTCCCCGGAAAGAAGCCAGAACCTTGTCGTTTTCCGTCTGGATGGCGCTGGCAAAAGCCGCACCGTCGGTCATTGCGCTGGATGCGCAAATGCCGGTCGGCTGAACACCTCGCGCAGCATGGGCTCAAAGTGGCTCAGGGGCTTGGTCGGGTAGGCCGGGTCGAAGGCGGCCTGGTCGTAGCGCTCGCAAAAGCGCTGGCAGGATTCAAACCAGCGGTGGTCCTTGTACGCCAGGTGGCCTTGCGCATCCTTGTCGTAGTGGTGCGCGTAGTACTGCATCTGGAACAGTCCATGCATCTCCACCACCCACGTCACCTCGGGGCGCACAAAGGGCCGCAGAATGCTGGCGGCAAACTGCGAGTGGTTCTCGGGGGCTAGCTCATCGCCCAGGTCGTGCAGCAGGGCTGCCACCACCATCTCGATGTCGGCACCGTCGTCCTCGGCGCGGGTCGCGCTTTGCAGGGAGTGCTCCAGCCGGGAAATCTTGTAACCCTGCAGCGATCCGCCCAGGCGCTCCAGCGCCAGCAGCAGCCGGTCGGGCAGGGCGCGTATGTAATCGTGTTCCAGCTTCTGCAGAAAGGCGTACTCCTCGCGGGTGCCATCTTTCATCTGGGTAAAGGCAACGGTATCCATGTTCAGTTCCTTGATAGGGGGGCGATCAGCCGATTTGACGTTTGAGGACCAGGTACTGGCTGCGCGGGCCGTCGCGGTCCACATAGCAGCCTTGCAACTGGCGGTGTCCTTCCGACGGATCGAAGGCGGTGCGCCCGTGCAGCACGCGGTTGTTGTCAAACATCATCATTTCGCCCGCGTTCAGGCGTATGCGCAGCTCGTACTGCGGGTCTTCAAACAGCACGCCCAGGCGCTTGCGCGCTGCGTGGTAGCGGCGGGTATCTTCCTGCGACATCACCGGGATGTCGTCCAGGCGCGGGCTGTAGTGCACGCCGGTCATGTTGCCCTCGCCGTCGAGCTCGATCATGGGCTTGATGGACACCAGATGCGTGGTCGCATCGCGGAACTCGTAGCGCACCGGAATGCGGCTCAGCAGCGCAAAACCTTCCGGGTCTTCGCGGCGCACCTGCTCGGCCACGGCCAGGCTGTCCACCAGGGTGGACAGGCCGCCCGAGGTTTCGTTCTGCAAGCATTGCAGGATCTGGATGCCCGGCACCGGCGTGCGGTAAGGGTTGTCGGTGTGCGGGCCCAGGGCGACCGGGCGGTAGGCCAGATCGTTGGAGTCGGGGCGGGAATAGACCTCAAAGAAGGCGCCGAAGTTGGTGGTGCGCACAAAGCCGAAGCGATGGGCGATTTCCAGAATCGAGTCGGCCTTGGTGGGTGTCTCATTCACCAGCAGGAAGCCGCGTTCAATGAAGTCCCGCAGGGCGCGGTAGAGCACCGCCTCCTGCTGCAGATCTGCCCAGCGGTAAACCGGGCGTGGCGTCAGGTCCGAGCGCCAGGGCTTGGGTTCGGGGCAGCCGGTGCTGAGCACCGCACCTTGCACCAGTTCCTCCGGGTCAAACTGGCCGGAGAACCCATCGCTGAACGACAGATGCAGCTTGCCCTCCACATGGCGTGCGCCCAGCAGGTACAGATCGTCGGGCAGCAGGTGCGGGTTCATCAGGCGCTGGCCAGTGACCACGTCGCGCTGCGACGGGTCCAGGCTGCGGGCGCGCAGCCACAGGGCGGGGAGCTCGGTTTCCTTGGCGCCCTGGCGCAGCATCACGCGCACGGGCTTGGATTCGGTATGCAGAAGGATTTCAGATTTCACGGTGTTCTTCGCGGGCAGCGACAGGGCAGTGGACGATGGAATGCAGTTTGCTTGACTTCCCTCAATTCTTCAAACGAAAAAACTTTCGTTATAAGATTAGTTTGACTAATGCCTCACTTATGGATGCCCCATGGCCCGACTTCCCCCCTTGAACTGGCTGCGCGCCTTTGAGGCCTCGGCCCGCGCGCTGAGTTTCACCTCTGCGGCGGAGGAGCTGAACATGACCCAAAGCGCCGTGAGCCAGCAGATCAAGAGCCTGGAGAGCGCCTTGGGGCGCAGCCTGTTCCTGCGCCGCGCGCGTGGCCTGGAACTCACCGACGAGGGGCGTGGTTACCTGCCCACGGTTCAGGCGGCATTCGCCATGCTGGAGGAAGGCACCACGGTCCTGCAGGGGCGCAATGACCCGGATGTGTTGGAGCTGCAGGTGAACCTGTCGTTTGCCCTGTTCTGGCTCACGCCGCGTCTGGGCCAGTTCATGGAAGAGAACCCCAGTGTGCAGCTCAACCTGGCCACCTCGGTCTGGAGTGAGGAGCGACCCAACCACGCCGCGTCCATGCAGATCGTGTTTGGCCTGGGCAAAAAGGAGGGCATTGCCGGCAAGCGCCTCACGCGCGACACCTTGTTCCCGGTGTGTTCACCGAAGCTGGCGCGCCAGATCAAATCGCTGGATGACCTGCTGGCGCAGCGCCTGTTTGATCTGCCCGGCACCGCCCAGAGTTGGGGTGCCTGGCTCAAGGCGCATCCCCAGGGCCATAGCCTGGAGGTGCCTGCGGTGCATCGCGCCAGCACCTGGGCCTTGAGCCTGGAGTGGGCGCAGCGTGATCTGGGCGTGGCGCTGGCGCATGAAACCATCGTCAACGACTTGCTGGTATCTGGCCAACTGGTGCGGCCCTTTGCGTTCTCCATCCCCTTGAAGGAGTCTTACTACCTGATTGCGCCGGAAGGCATGCGCACGCGCCATGCCAGCAAGGTGTTCAAGGACTGGTTGCTGCGGGAGATGGCGGTGTTCCAGAGTGTGTCGGGCTGATCACGCTCTGGCCTAGAAAAGCTGCCCTGTCAACTCGTCCACGACAGTGCCATCACTGCGATGGGTGATGGTTTCCGCTGCCCCCGCATCATCCGCCTTCAGCAACGCCCCCACCCTTACTCCCAGCAGGCGCAGACGCTTTTGCAGCGGTGCGCGCTTCAGGCACTGCCCGGCAAACTGGCGTATGGCCTTGGCATCGGCGATGTAGTGGTCTATGGTCTGGTCGCGTGTGACGATCTGGAAGTCGTCGAAGCGCAGCTTGATGCCAATGGTCTTGCCCACGTAACCCTTGCGTTGCAGGTCGCCAGCCACCTGCTCGCACAGCTTGGTGAAGATGGCGCCCAGCTCGGCCTTGTCGCGCACGGCATGCAGGTCGCGGTCGAACGTGGTCTCGCGGCTCATGCTCACCGGCTCACTTTCGGTCACCACCGGACGGTTGTCCTGGCCGTGGGAGGCTGCATGCATCCAGGCGCCCGTGCGTTCGCCAAAGGTGTCCATCAGCCACTGCAAGTCCCGCGCGGCCAACTGGCCTATGGTGGTGATGCCATGGCTCTGGAGTTTGGCATCGGCCTTGGGGCCAATGCCATTGATCTTGCGGCAGGCCAGCGGCCAGATCTTGGACTCCAGGTCTTCTTCCATCACGATGGAAATGCCGTTGGGCTTGTTGAATTCGCTGGCCATCTTGGCCAGCAGTTTGTTGGGCGCCACGCCCACCGAGCAGGTCAGGCCGGTGTCGTCAAAAATGGCCTTTTGTATGAGCCGCGCCAGTACCCGTCCGCCTTCGCGCTGGCCGCCGGGTACGTCGGTGAAGTCGATGTAGACCTCATCCACACCGCGGTCTTCCATGAGTGGCGCAATCTCGGTGATGAGGGCCTTGAAGCGGCGCGAGTAATGCCGGTACTGGTCAAAGTCCACTGGCAGCAATATGGCTTGCGGGCAGAGCTTGGCCGCTTTCATCAGGCCCATGGCCGAACCCACGCCAAACTGCCGTGCCGCGTAGGTGGCGGTGGTGATGACGCCGCGCCCGGTGTAGCCCGCCAGCAGGGGAAAGAAGTCTACCGGGATGCGGTGCAGATGTTCGCTGCTCCACTCCTGGTCCGGATGGGTGGCGCGCAGCCGGCCCAGCAGGTCGTCCTCGCGCCGGCGCCCGCCGCCAATCACTACCGGCAGCCCCTTGAGCTGCGGATAGCGCAGCAGCTCCACGGAGGCGTAAAACGCATCCATGTCCAGGTGCGCAATGCGGCGCAAGGGGGGTGGTGGGGTGGTGGAAGTGGGCGCGGACATAGAGGCACAAGAGAGCTTGCGCACAAGTATAGAGACGCCACTACCCCCGCCGTTTGGCGTTACAGTGCAAGGGCTTTCCACTCCCTTTGAGCACCCTATGCCTCGCACCCTCATCAGTTCCGGCTCCACCTTTGAAGCGCAGATCGGTTACTCCCGTGCCGTTGTCGCAGAGCCCTGGGTCTTTGTATCCGGCACCACGGGTTTTGACTACACCGCCATGACCATTTCGGACAACGTGGTCGAGCAGGCCGCGCAATGCCTGCGCAATATCCAGTCCGCCCTGGAGCAGGCGGGTGCCAGCTTGAAAGATGTGGTGCGGGTAACCTACGTGCTGCCGAACGCTGCGGAGTTCGAGGCCTGCTGGCCGGTGCTACGCCAATACTTTGGCGAGGTGCGGCCCGCCGCCATGATGATTTCGGCGGGCCTGGCCGATCCGCGCATGAAAATTGAAATCGAAGTGACGGCGCTCAAGACCTGATCTCCAGACTTGTTTCATTTGCCGCCGAGACCTGACTGCCTCACTTGCGCCGCGACGACTTGCTCTGCAGCAGTTCGCGAATGGTTTGCAGATGGGGTTCTCGGCTGCGGCCCCGGCGCACCGCCAGCGAGAACTGCGACTGGTAGCCAAACGCCGAAGGCAGCAGCACCTTGAGGCGACCCTGGTCTACCCAGGGCTGCGCATAGTGCTCCGGCAGATAGCCGGTGTAGGCACCGGAGAGGATCAGGATGAGCTGCGCTTCCATGCTCTCCACCGTGGCCACGCTGCGGTTGAAGCCCAGGCGCCCCAGCTCGGTCTGGCTCCAGTAGCGGTGGCGCACCGTGCTGTATTCCGTCACAGCTGATTCCGACACGCGTTTCTGCGCAAACAGGGGGTGCTGGTCGCTGCAATACAGCCACAGCTGCTCGCGGTACAGCGGGTAGTACATCAGGCCGTTGGCGCGAGCCGGGAAAAAGCCCACGGCAAGGTCCAGTTCGTTGGACAGAACCGCATCCTGCAGCTCATAGGGGCTCTTGACGAACAGGCTCAGGTGCACGGACGGGTAGCGCTTGCAGAATTCCCCGATCACCGTGGGCAGGGCCAGGCCCTTGTCGGTGACGGTGGAGTCCAGCACACCCATCTTGAGTGTGCCAGCCATGTCGCCCTTGAGCAACGCGGTATAGGCCTTGAAGCCCTCGATGTCTGCCAGCAGGCGCTGTGCCTCGCCCAGCAGCATCTCGCCTTTCTCAGTGAGCTTGAAGCCGCCGCGCCCGCGCTGGCACAGGGTGAAGCCCACCTGTGTCTCCAGCTGGCTCATATAGGTGCTGATGGCCGAGGTGGTGAGATTGAGCTCCTGCTGCGCCCGGGAGAAGCCCTGGTGGCGTGCAACAGAAACGTAGATGCGAAGCAGTTTGAGGTCGGGCATGGGCGATTCCGGTGTGGGTACTTAGTTTAGGTTTTTCTGAACTGATTATTTCAAATCCCGCATTTTTTATGGATGCAAGTCGCCGGAATAATGGGCCATCAACGACATAGACCCCAAGGAAATTCACGTGTCCAAACAGCTCAACCAACCCCAGGGCGGCAACGAAATGCCACGCTTTGCCGGACTGGCCACCATGATGCGATTGCCCTCTGCCACCTCGCCAGAAGGCCTGGATGTCGCCTTCATGGGTGTGCCGCTGGATATTGGTGCTTCCCTGCGGGCGGGCACCCGTTTCGGCCCGCGCAGCATCCGTGCGGAATCCGTGATGATTCGCCCCTACAACATGGCCACCGGAGCCGCGCCGTTCGACACCCTGCAGGTGGCCGACCTGGGCGATGTGGCCATCAACACCTTCAACCTGTTGGACTCGGTGCGCATCATTGAAGAGGCCTACACCCGGCTCAATGCCTTCCCCGTGATTCCGCTCACCTTGGGAGGTGACCACACCATCACCTTGCCCATTCTGCGGGCTTTGACCAAGAAGCACGGGCCGGTGGGGCTGATCCATGTGGATGCCCATACCGACACCAACGACGATATGTTTGGAGAAAAGATAACCCATGGCAGCACCTTCCGCCGCGCCGTGGAGGAAGGTCTGCTTGACTGCAAGCGCGTGGTGCAGATCGGCCAGCGCGCCCAGGGCTATACCAGCGGCGACTTCCAATGGGGTGTGGACCAGGGCTTCAGGCTCTTTACCGCCGAGCAGTGCTGGTACAAGTCGCTCACCCCGCTGATGGCCGACGTGCGCGCCATCATGGGCGACGGCCCGGTGTATCTCAGCTTTGACATCGACGGCATTGACCCGGCCTGGGCGCCCGGCACCGGCACGCCTGAGGTGGGCGGCCTGACTTCCATCCAGGGCCTGGAAATCGTGCGTGGCTGCAAGGGTCTCAATCTGATCGGTGGTGACCTAGTGGAGGTTTCCCCACCGTATGACCTCAGCGGCAATACCGCGCAGCTGGGCGCCAACCTGTTGTACGAAATGCTGTGCGTGTTGCCCGGCGTGCAGTCTCGCTGAAGGACGCGCCGTGAAGCTGGACGTATTCAAGACGCTGTGGGGCTGGCAGGGCGACTGGAGCCAGTGCGCAGCCCAGGTGCGCCAGATGGGCGGCGTGGGCGTGGAGGCCCGCATGCCGACCGACCCTTTTGCGGTGCGTACCCTGGCCAGTGCGTTGCAGCAGGAAGGGCTGGCTTACATCGCCATCGTCTTTACCGGTGGAGATGTGATACCCAACCAGTCCTGGACCGCACAGCAGCATCTCGATCGCCTGCAGCTTGCGCTGGACAACGCAGCCCAGCTGCAACCCCGCTTTCTGAACCTGCTGGCTGGCAACGACCGCTGGCCCCTGGCCCAGCAGGTGGAGTTCTTCGGGCGGGCACAGGCGCTGGCTGATGCGGCGGGCGTGGTGTGCAGCTTTGAGACGCACCGCGCCACCTCGCTCTACAGCCCCTGGCTCACGCTGGAGCTGATCGCGCAACTGCCGCAGTTGCGCTTCACCGCCGACATCAGCCACTGGGTGGTGGTGAGTGAGCGGCTGCTGTGTGACCCTGTCGATGAGCTGACGCCTTTTGTGGAGCGTGTGCACCATGTGCAGGCACGCGTGGGCTATGACCAGGGTCCGCAGGTTCCCCATCCGGCAGCGCCCGAATACGCCCGCGAACTGGCATTCCACCAGGGTGTGTGGGAGGCCGTCTGGGCCTCACAGGTGCAGCGTGGCTACACCACCACCACGCTCACGCCGGAGTGCGGCCCCGATGGCTATACGCACCTGCTGCCTTTTACCCGCGCCCCCATTGCCGACACTGCCGAGCTCAACCGCTGGATGGCACATACCGAGCAAGCACACTTCTTGCGTTGGTCGTCTGCCAGGTCCGGTGCATCGAACTGAACGCTTTCCCTTGACCCTACCTTCATCCTGCCAGACCACCATATGAGTACATCCAAATACAGCGCACGGGGCGACTTCTCTGCGCTACCGATCATCAACATCAAAGGCCTGTTCAGCGACCGGCTGGAAGACCGCAAGGCGGTGGCCGACGAAATTGGCGACGCTGCCCGCAACGTCGGCTTCTTCTACATCAGCGGCCATGGCATTGCTGCCAGCCAGATTGCCGCATTGCGTGCCGCTGCGGCCCAGCTCTATGCCAAGGAACTGGAGTGGAAGATGGGCTACCACATCGGCCTGGGGCGCGGCCACAAGGGCTTTGTGCCCGAAGGCGAAGAGATCTATGCTCAGGGGCGCCCTGACCACAAGGAGGCCTACGACATCGGCTTTGAGGCCGCCGACGACCATCCCATGGTGAAGGCCAACCTGCCACTGATCGGTGGCAACAAATGGCCAGACCTGCCCGGTTTCAAAGAGGCGGTGCAGGCCTACTACGCCGCCGTGTTCAATCTGGGTCAGCGCCTGATGCATGCCTTTGCACTGGCCCTGGGCCAGCCCGAGGACGCCTTCGATGCCTACGTCACCTGCCCGCCGTCCAAGTTGCGCCTGATCCACTACCCGGTGGACCCCAGCGCGGAAGATGTGCCCGGCATTGGCGCACATACCGACTACGAGTGCTTCACGCTGCTGCTGGCCGACCAGCCCGGGTTGGAAGTGCTCAACGACAAGGGCCAATGGATCGATGCGCCCCCGGTCACGGTGGATGGCGAAGAGGCCTACGTCATCAATGTGGGCGACATGCTGGAAGTCTGGACCGCAGGCGCCTTTGTGGCCACCAGCCACCGCGTGCGCAAGGTCAAGCACGAGCGCTACTCCTTCCCGCTGTTCTTCGCCTGTGACTACAACACCAAGGTGCGGCCCTTGCCCCAGTTCCTAGAAGAGGGCGCAGAGACCTCCTACGAGGAAATCACCATCGGCGAACACATGTGGAGCATGGCGCTGCAGACCTACAGCTACCTGCGTGCAAAGGTGGCAGCAGGCGAACTGCAACTGCCCCACGGTGCGCGCAAACCGTCGAGCTTCGGCAACTTCAAGAAGACCGAAACCACGCCTGCTTGATTCCCCGTTTCACTTTTTTCCTTACCCTGTTTTTCTGTTCCCAACCTAGGAGTTTTTCACCATGACCAAAGCATCTTCCCTGTCCCGCAAAATGAAGCTGGGCTTCGCCGCCGCACTTGTTCTGGTTGGCGCGTCCGCCGTACAGGCGCAAACCCTCGCCCCCGGCGTATTGAAGGTGGCGATGGAAATTTCCTACCCACCCTTCGAGTCGTACGACGGTGACAAGGTGGTGGGTTTTGACCCCGAAGTGTCGGCCCTGCTGGCACGTGAAATGAAGCTCAAGCCCCAGTTTGCCGACACCAAGTTCGCCAACCTGGTGTTGGGCCTCAACGGCGGTCAGCACGACGTGGTGATCTCCGGCCTGTACGTTACGGCCGAGCGCACCGCCATTGCCGACGCCATTCCCTACGCAACCACCGGTGCGCTGATCATGGTGCCCAAGGACAGCCCCGCCCAACCCAAGACCGAGAAAGACCTGTGCGGCCTGAAGGTGGGTCTGGAAGCCGGCACCAGCTGGGTCAAGGCGCTCAAGATCTTGTCCACCGAATACTGCGCACCCAACGGCAAGCCTGCCGTGGAAGTGAGCGAGTTCCCCACGGCGCCTGAAGTCTCCCAGGCCCTGTTGTCCAAGAACGTGCAGGCCCAACTGGAAATTGCCGGTGCGGCCAAGACCTTTGTGGAACGCAGCAAGGGCCGCCTGGCCATCAGCTCGCCCGCCATCGTCTATCCCCAGACCCTGGGCATCTATGTGAAGAAGGGCAACACGGCTGTTTTCCAAGGACTGGAAAGCGCGCTGGCCGCAGTGCGCAAGAGCGGTGAATTCGGCGCGTTGCTCAAGAAGTATGAGCTGACACCCGTCGCCTCCAAGTAAACCGACCGCTTCTACACCACGGCACGCAGAGGATTCCCATGGAGTTGGACTGGACCTATTTTTTCTCACTCTTTTCCATGGGGATGTTCTGGCGTGCCTGTGTCACGGTCATCGAGCTGGGCTCGCTGTCCTGGATCATCGGCATGGTGCTGGGCTTTGTGGTGGCGAGCGCCGAGCTCTCCACCATGGCCGGGCTGCGCGCCCTGGCCAAGGTCTATGTCTGGTTCTTTCGCAGCGTGCCCTTGCTGGTGCTGCTGGTGTTTGTTTTCAATATGCCCCAGATCTTTCCTGCCAGCGGACCGGTGCTCTCGATTCCGTTCGTGTCGGGGCTGGTTTCGCTGGTCCTGACCGAAACCGCCTACATGGCCGAAATCCACCGCGGCGGCCTGCTGTCGGTGTCGCGCGGCCAGCGTGAGGCCGGGCATGCGCTGGGCCTGGGTTTTCTGGGCGTGCAGTCCCGCATCGTGGTGCCGCAGGCGCTGCGCATTGCGCTGCCTACCTTGGTGAACGAATACGTCACCGTCATCAAGCTGACCTCGCTGGTTTCCGTCATCTCTTTGCAAGAGTTGCTGATGACGGGGCAGCGCCTGTACAGCCAGAACTTCCTGGTCATGGAAACCCTGCTGGCCGTGGCGGTGTATTACGTGCTGATCGTGTCGCTGTTCGGCTCGGCCTTTCACTGGGTGGAGCGCAAGCTGGACCTGCAGCGCCGCCAGCCACCCACGCTGGATGATGCTACCTGTGCCCAGTGGCTGCAGGCGCTGGGCCCCGTGCCCGCGGCCAACGTGTCGGTGCATGTGCCCGGCCAGCCGCTGACGCTGGAGATGCGTGGCATCCACAAAAGCTATGGCACGCACAAGGTGCTGGGTGGAGTGGACCTGTGCGTGGCCGCAGGCGATGTGCTCAGCGTGATCGGTCCTTCGGGCTCCGGCAAGACCTCGCTGATCCGCACCATCAATGCCCTGGAAAAAATCGACGCGGGCGAGATCATTCTGTTTGGCGAAAGCTACATCCAGGCTGGCGACAAGCCCGACAGTGCGCGCGTGCGCAAAGGCATACGCCGTATCGGCATGGTGTTCCAGAGCTTCAACCTGTTTCCCCACCTCACCGTGCTGGGCAACATCCTGATGGCCCCGCACTACCACGGCAGCACAGACACGCAAATGGACCGCGCGGTAGCCCTGCGCCTGCTCGACAAGGTGGGGTTGCTGGCCCACGCTGAAAAATACCCGCACCAGCTCTCCGGCGGTCAGCAACAGCGTGTGGCGATTGCGCGGGCGCTGGCCCTGCAGCCCGACATCATGCTGTTCGACGAACCCACCTCGGCGCTGGACCCCGAGCTGGTGGGCGATGTGCTCAAGGTCATCCAGAGCCTGGCCAAGGAAGGCATGACCATGCTGATCGTGACGCACGAAATGGACTTTGCCCTGCAGATCTCGGACCGCATCGTCTTCATGGAAGGCGGCCGATTGCAGCTGGATATTTCCCCCGAACAACTGCGCAACCAGACCGAGCCCGATGAAACCCTGCTGCGCGTGCGCAAGTTCATGGGGCTGGACAACACAGCCAACACACCACTATGACCACTTCCCTTACCGCAACACAAGAAACCGCCCTGCGTCGCGATCTGGCAGCCGCCTACCGGCTGGCCGCGCGCTTTGGCTGGGAAGACACCATCTACACCCACTTCTCGGTGCGTCTGCCCTCAGCGGGGGGCGAAGAGCGCTTTTTGCTTAACCCCTTTGGCCTGATGTTTGGCGAGGTGCGCGCCAGCGACCTGATCGTGGTGGACGTCAAGGGCAAGATTGTTGATGGCGACGCCAAATACAACCCGGCCGGCTTCACCATCCACAGCGCGGTGCATACCGCGCGTGACGATGCACACTGCGTCATCCACACCCACACGCTGGCCGGCATGGCGGTGGCCGCCAGCGAGCGCGGTCTGCTGCAGCTCAACCAGATTTCCACCGAGTTCTACCAGGGCATTGGCTACCACCCTTACGAGGGCGTGGCCTTCAACTTGGAAGAGCGCAGCCGCATCCAGCAGGCACTGGGCAACAACATGGGCCTGATCCTGCGCCACCATGGGCTGCTCAGCGTGGGCCCTACGGTGGCCGACGCCTTCTGCGTGATGTACTACCTCAACCGTGCCTGCGAAATCCAGCTGGCCGCAGCGCAAATGGCCTGTCTGGGTGGCGGCGTGACCGAGCTGCCCGCGCACCTGAGCGCGCATGCCAGCCAGCAGTTCAAGGGCGTGCAACATGAGCGCCACGTCGTCTGGGCCGCCTGGCTGCGCCAGCTCGAACGCACCGAACCCGACTACAAGAACTAAGGCACCCATGGCTACCTTGCTTGTCTGCAGCGCGACAGACGATCTGCACACGCTGCAAACCGCCCTGGCACAGGCCGCAGCACCGGTCATGCCGGACCTGCAGGTGCGCCTCTGGCCCGAAGCGGCAGATGCCGCTGACGTGCTGGCGGTGGCCGCCTGGCATCCGCCCGCCGGCTTGCTCAACACCTTGCCGCAGTTGCAGCTCATTGCCTCCATAGGTGCCGGGGTGGAGCACATCCTGCGCCTGAGCGATCTGCCGCCGGAGGTGCCCATCAGCCGCATCGTGGATAGCCAGCAGGCACGCGGCATGGCGGAGTTCATCCTGTGGGCCACGCTGCACTTTCACCGCCAGATGGACCTGGTGCTGCAGCAGCACGCGCAGCGCATCTGGCGCATGCCGCCACAACGCGCAGCAGCCGAATGCCGCGTGGGCATCATGGGGTTGGGCGCCATGGGCGAGCAGGCTGCGCGCTGCCTGCGGGACAACGGATTCACGGTGAGCGGCTGGTCGCGCAGCAAACATGGCATTGCCGGCGTGGACACCTATGCCGGCGACGCCGAACTGAAACCCTTTCTGGCGCCGCTGGATGTGGTGGTGTGCCTGTTGCCGCTCACTGCATCCACCCACGGTATCTGCAACGCTGCGTTCTTCTCCCAGCTCAAGCCGGGTGCCGCGCTGATCAATGCGGGGCGGGGCGAGCATGTGGTCACAGGAGACTTGCTATCCGCACTCGACAGCGGCCGCCTGCGCGGCGCGGTGCTCGATACCTTTGCGCAGGAGCCCCTGTCGCCCGAAGACCCGCTGTGGAACCACCCGGCCATTCTGGTCACGCCGCACATGGCATCGGCCGCGTCAGAGTCCGAGATTGCCCGCCAGATCGTGGACAACCTGCTGCGCATCCGCAGCGGCAAAAGTCCGTTGCACACCATAGACCGCGAGCGGCGCTACTAGGCCACAGCAGCTGCGTCAGGAGCGGGGCAATTTGTCCAGCTCCTCGCGCACCAGGCGCACCACCAGCTTGTCCAGGGTCTGCACCGAGTAGTTGCGCACGTCGTGCACCGTCTCGCGACCGGGCCCGCTGGCCGGGTTGCTGGCATCGGCATAGGTCAGGAAGATGAAGCGTCCGCCGGTGTACTGCGCCATCTGGCGCTGGATGTATTCGCCCTGCTTGTTCAGCCCGCTGGCGCCCACGCTCATGATTTTGATGCCCTTGCCCAGGGCCGCCATCATGTCGTCGTCGTACTGCGGTCCGCCGTAGTCCAGGTGTGGCGGCGCATCGGCCACCAGCACCAGCAGCCGGGTGGTCTGCTCGCCGCGCCAACTGATGTGGTGCACTGCCTCGTTCAGTGCCTCGTTCATGGCTTCGGGCTCATCGCCACCACCGCCTGCCTGCAGCGCGTTGAGCACACCCTGAAAGGCGTTGACGTCGTTGGTCAGGTCGTGGCTGCGCACAAAGAATTCATCGCCCCGGTCGCGGTAGGCCACCAGGCCCAGGCACAGGTCGGGGTGGCTGGGCAGGCGGCTTACCTCGTCGATGATGCTGCGCAGGCTGCTCTTGAGCTTGTCGATCTCGTCTCCCATGGAGCCGGTGGCATCCACCAGGAACACCAGGTCCAGCCGCGCCGGCGCGGGTTGGCGAGCCTGGGTCAGGTGCACCTCGACGGCGCTTTTCTGGCCGCGCTGCAGGGTGGCCGTGGTCAGCATGCCGCCCTGGCGCACGGTGACGTCGTAGAAGCGGCTGTGGCCGGGGTCGAAGGCATCCGGGTGAATCCAGCCCTTGCCCCCGGCATCGGTGCGCAGCCAGGTGGTGGCGCCGTTGGCCGATTGCACCGCCACTTCGGCATCCGGCAAACCACGGCCTTGCGTGTCGGTCACTTCCAGCAGGTAGCGATCCCGCACATCCCGCTCCCGATGCGCTACCTGGGTGCGCTTGCGAAACGCCAGGTACTCGGCGAAGGCGGCGTTGTCATCCACCATGCCGGCGGTCACCGGGGCCGTGTTTTGTTGTACAGACTGGGCCGGCGCCACGCGCGGCTCAGCGCCAAAGAAAGGTGCTGCAGGGGCGTCCATAGCCTTACTCTCACTGCGCGCCGCGGCACCCGCGGGAGCGGCAGCCAGCGGCGCGGGGCGCGGCGTGCGCAAGGCGTCGCTCTCTGTTGCCCGCTCGGGGGCCATTTCCTTGCGCAGCATGGGGCCCATGGCAAAGGGCACGGGGCGGGGCAGGCCGTCTGACACTTCACGCGTTTCAATGCCGCGCTGGCAATGGTTGGCCGAAGGCGCTTCAAAGTTGGGGCGCATGGTGATGTGCGGTGCCTGCTGCGCCGCGGGGCGGGGCTGTGGACTGGGTGTGGGCCAGACGATGCTGGCAGCCAGGGTCAGCTGCGTGCCGACCAGGGCTTGTATCAGCAGACCGCAGACGGTTTTCTTCCAAAGTGTGTGCATGGTGTACCTCGTGGTGTGGTGGTTGAGACCAAGCTGATACGGACCAGCCGGCAGAACGGGGTTAAACAAATGCAAAATATTTTTTACATTCTTGACCCCGGCCGACTGGGCCGCGCGTACAAGCTGGTACAAACCGACCATGCAAGCGCGCCACCAGACCATGAGTGATGAGGAACTGATGCAGGCCTACTGCCGAGGCGACGCACAGGCTTTTGACGCGCTCTACGCCCGCCACGAGTCGGCGCTGTACCGCTTTGTGCGGCGCGTGCTGGGCCAGGCGCTGGCGGCGCAGGCCGATGAGGTGTTCCAGGACTGCTGGCTGCGGCTGGTCCATTCCCGCAGCAGCTTCTCAGCAGACGCCGGCAAGTGGAAGACCTGGGCCTACACCATCGCCCACAACCTGGCACTGGACCGATTGCGCACTTCGGGGCGCGAGCTCAGTGTGGATGCCGATGAAGACCTGGGCAACGACCGCCTGGAGTGGCTGCAGCACAAGCTGGACATGCACCACAGCAGCGCCGAAGACACGGCTTTCTGGCGTGCTGCCGGGCGGCAGCTGCTGCAATGCCTGGAGGCGCTGCCGCCCGCGCAGCGCGCCGTATTCCTGCAACACCATGAGGACGGCGCCACGGTGGAGGAACTGGCCCGCGCCCTCAACGCCGGCTTCGAGACGGTCAAGAGCCGGCTGCGCTATGCGCTGGCCAAGCTGCGCGGCTGCATGCAAGGCTATCTGCAGGCCTGGGAGGCGCCATGACCGAACTGCGCGACGCCCGCTTTCAAAAGGCTCTGCAATCGGCCCCGGATGCAGAGGATCGCCCAGGAGAGCAGATTGCCGAATCCATACGCGCTGCCGCTCGCAATGCCGTGGCGCAACCCACAGCCGCTGTGCCCGCGCAGGAGGCATGGTGGCGACAGGTCTGGACCGCTCTGGGCAGCCCGCGTTCACCCTGGAGCGCTGCACTGGCCACCGTGGTGCTGGGCGTGCTGATCACTGCCATGTGGGTGCACGAACCGGTGCCTGATGCCCGGCCCCCGGTCGCCCCCGCGCCCGCTCCGGCACCTGCAGTGGCACCCGCAGCAAAACCCATGGCGGCGCCCACGCCGGACTCCGCATCGGTGACAGCGACTGCACCTGCACTGCCCGCTGCAGCGGAGCCACCCGCACGTGCAGCGAAGGCGGCTCCCCCGGCGAAACCCAATGCCGAGTCGCAAGCGCCCACGTCCAACGATGCCCCGGCGCAGCAGGCGGCGTCCCGCGCGCCCGAACCCGCTGCGGCACCTGCTCCTGCCCCCGCCACCGCGCCCGTAGATGTTGCCCGCAAGGAAGCTGCGGCCGATAGCGCCAGCCGCCCGGCCGCAAACGAATCTCCCCAGGGGGCTGTGGCAGCGCGTCCCTCCGCACCCGCAGCGGCACTGTCGCAAGCGCCAGCCTCCAGGTTCGCTGCACCCGAGTCGGGCCTGGGGCCGTGGACGGCGGTAGACGTGTTGGTGGATGGCCGCAGCGCAACGCTGGATGCGCAGCAGGCCCAGGCATTGGTGCGTCAGGTGCAGAGTCTGGAAGGACGCCTGCAGCCCGAGACTTCATCATCACCAGCCACGCCGAGCTCCGCGTCCGATCTGCAGCTCACCATGCGTGTCCAGGACCGGGTCATTGCCTCCCTGACGCTGCGGGGCAACACTATGCGCTGGCAGCGCGAGCGCCGCCTGACGCTTGCTGGCACGCTGGAAGAAGCACAGGTCCAACAACTCTTGCAACTGGCCCGCGAAGCGCAGGCTGGTACCACCAACCCGAGGAGTTCCCCATGACCATTCGCGTCGTCCGCCTGGGAAGTGCACGCCACCCCGACGAGGGCACCCGTATTGGCACCGTGCGGCGCCCGCCGCGCGGCGTTCCCAAGAGTGAATTTGCAAGCCAGAACTGGTACGACGTGTGGTTCCCCAACTTGGCACCCACGCCCGAAACCATGAAGCTGGGCCAGGAAGCCGACACGCCAGCCAAATGGGCTGCTTTCGGAAAGAAGTACCGCGCCGAAATGGCAACCCCCGACGCAAGCCACGCCCTGGAACTGCTGGCGGCGCTGTCAAAGACCAGCAACTTCTCGGTAGGCTGCTATTGCGAAGACGAGCAACACTGCCACAGATCTTTCCTGCGCGTGTTGCTACAAGAGAGAGGCGCAGACGTACTGTAGGAGCTTGAGCGGGATTGCGTTTTGCGCAGGTAAAGGAGGAGCCCGCTTCAGCGGGCGGGGGACACGGAGCAAAGCGCAATCCCGCTCAGGCTCCGGTGCCCACCAGACAGGCGGCTACTTGAAGTCGTAAGTCCCAGGCAACAGGATGTTGGTATTCACGTTCTGGATGTTGGTGTGGCCGCAGAACGCCATGGTGATGTCCAGCTCCTTGTGGATGATCTGCAGCGCCTTGAGCACGCCCGCCTCACCCATGGCACCCAGCCCGTAGACCATGGCGCGGCCGATCATGGTGCCACGCGCACCCAGGGCCCAGGCCTTGAGCACGTCCTGCCCGCTGCGGATGCCGCCGTCCATCCAGACTTCGACCTTGTCGCCCACGCCCTGTGCAATTTCCGGCAGGGCCGAGATGCTGCTGGGTGCGCCGTCGAGCTGGCGGCCACCGTGGTTGCTCACCACGATGGCGTCGGCGCCGCTGGCCACCGCCAGGTGCGCATCTTCCAGGTCCTGGATGCCCTTGAGAATGAGCTTGCCGCCCCATTGCTCCTTGACCCACTTCACATCGTCCCAGGACAGGGTGGGGTCGAACTGCTCGTTGGTCCAGGAGGCCAGCGAGTTCATGTTGGTCACTTCCTTCACATGGCCCACCAGGTTGCCAAAAGTGTGGCGGCGCGTGCCTGCCATGCCTAAGCACCAGCGCGGCTTGGTCATCAGGTTGATGATGTTGGCAATGGTGGGGCGGGGCGGGGCGGTCAGGCCGTTCTTCAGGTCCTTGTGGCGCTGGCCGATCACCTGCAGATCCAGCGTGAGCACCAGGGCGCTGCAACGCGCAGCCTTGGCGCGGCCAATCATCTTCTTCATGGCTTCGCGGTCGCGCATCATGTAGAGCTGGAACCAGAACGGGCTGGACGTGTTCCGGGCAATGTCCTCGATGGAGCAGATGCTCATGGTGGACAGGGTGAAGGGAATGCCAAACTTCTCGGAGGCCTTGGCCGCCTTGATTTCACCGTCGGCGCTCTGCATGCCGCACAGGCCCACGGGCGCGATACAGACGGGCATCTTGGCGTCCACGCCTACCATCTTGGTGGCGGTGGTGCGGTTTTCCATGTTCACCGCCACGCGCTGGCGCAGCTTGATTTGCTGGAAGTCGGACTCGTTGGCGCGGTAGGTCGATTCGGTCCACGAGCCCGAGTCTGCGTAGTCGTAGAACATGCGCGGCACGCGCTTTTCTGCCAGTACGCGCAGGTCTTCAATGGTAGTGATAACGGTCATGTCAGGTTCTCTGAAAGTTCAAACTGGGCGTGATGTTACGGGGCGGCGGAGGCGATTGCCTTGAAATCCGCCTTTGGGGTGCTGAAATTAATTTGCTTGCCAGCGGTGCCACGCACTCCGGCGCCCCGCACTTCGAGCCGGATGGAGTCCAACAGGTCTCCGCGGGCGTTCACCAGTTGCACCACATGGCGCCCTGGCCAGGGCAGCCACTGCACCGATGGCCCCTGGGCAAATTCCTTGCCATCCATGCGCCAGCGCAATGCCTGCCCTTCGGCGCTGAAGGTCAGCCGCTGCCGGTTGGGCGGAATGTCGGGGTCCAGTGCGATGATGGTGCCATTGGTGGGGGCGGTAATGCGCCCACCCGTGGCCGCCTTGCCCTGCTCGGGCGACGTGCGCATGGCAAACAGGCTTTGCTGGGTGCCCTGCAAGAACCATTCGCTGCGTGGCGCTTCTGTGGCGGACGATGCACCCGCAGCCGCTGCAAAGCGCACCGCCTGCTGCACCACACCCACAGGCGCGCGGGGCGCGTGGCTGGGCAGCGTCTGGTGCAGATAGGCCATTACCGCAGCCCAGACCGGCGCAGCGCCTGTGGTGCCGCTCACGTCCCACATCGGCGCACCACTGGCATTGCCCACCCATACGCCCACGGTGTAGCGCTCTGAGTAGCCCACGGCCCAGTTGTCGCGCATGTCCTTGCTGGTGCCGGTCTTGACTGCCGTCCAGAAGCGCGTGGCCAGCACGCTGTCGGTGCCAAAGGTGCGGGCACGCGCATTGGTGTCGGAGAGGATGTCGCCCACGATGAAGGCGGCACGCGCATCCAGCACGGTGCGCGAGGGCGGCGGCGTGGTGGATGCAGTGAGTGTGGTGGGGCCGAAGCGCCCGCCATTGGCCAGTGTGCGGTAGGCGTTGGTCAGCTGCAGCAGCGAGACTTCGGCACTGCCCAGTGCCAGGCTGTAGCCGTAGTAGTCCCCGGTTTCCTTGAGCGCAAAGCCCAGCGCCTTGAGCTGCTGGTGAAACGCATCAGGCGACACCATCACCAGCGTGCGTACGGCGGGCACGTTGAGCGACGCGCCCAGTGCGGTGCGCACCGACACCCAGCCTTTGAAGTGATGGTCATAGTTCTGCGGAATATAGAGCCCGCCAGACGTCTGTATCTGCGTGCCCGAATCTTCCAGCAGCGACGCCGCCGTGATGCGTTGCTCGGCCAGTGCTTGCGCGTACAGGAAGGGTTTGAGCGTAGAGCCGGGCTGGCGCAGGGCGGTCACACCGTCGACCTCCGCCGCATTGCTGAGTTCACCCGAGGAGCCGACCCAGGCCAACACGTCGCCGCTGGCGTTGTCCAACACCACGATGGCACCGTCCTCCACATGGCGCCCCTGCAGCTCGCGCAACTGGCGCTGCAAGGTCTGCACGGCAAAGCGCTGCAACGATGCGCTCAGTGTGGTGGTGATGCGCGTGGGCGTACCTGTGGACCTGCCACTGAGCTGGCGCAGTGCCACCTGCGCCGCGTGCGGTGCCACGCCCGCGCTGGCGGCAAAGTCGCGCCGTTGCAGCGCAGCCTGGGCATAGATATCCATGCCTTCACAGTCGCTGCTCTTGGCAGAGGTTTCGATCAGCTGCAGCACATTGCAGGCACGCTGCGCCACCTGGGCCGGCTTGGCATTGGGCGCACGCACCAGGGCGGCGGCCACTGCCGCTTCGCGGTTGTCCAGGCCGTGCGGCGCCTTGCCGAACAGGGTTTGGCTCAGCGCATCCAGCCCGACGAGTTCGCCGCGGAAGGGCACGAGGTTGAGGTAGGCCTCCAGCACTTGGTCCTTGCGCCAGCGGGTTTCCAGCATTTGGGCGGAAACGGTCTGCCCGATCTTCTGCACCACGCTGCGCCCGCCCGCACCGCGCTTGAGGTCGTCGTCGAGCAGGCCGGCCAGCTGCATGGTGATGGTGGAGGCACCGCGCGTTTTGTTGTTCCACAGATTGCCCCAAGCCGCCGCCGACACGGCCTTCCAGTCCACGCCGCTGTGTTCGTAGAATCGTTTGTCCTCGCTCAGGACCAGTGCGGTGCGCAGGGCCGGGGAGACGTCCTGCAGCGCGGTCCATTGGCCTTTGCGCACGGTGGTGTCGGTACGCATGCGTTGCAGTACTTCGCCGTGGCGGTCCAGGATCAGGGTGTCGGAGGGGCGGTAGGACTGTTTCACCTCGTCGAAGGTGGGGAGGGCGTGGGCTGGGGTTGCTGTTTTGAGTAGTGCCAATGCCACTAGCGCTATGGGCCAAACCGTGGTGGGGACGTGATGGGCAAGGCACCGGGCCTCATCTGTCCTGCGGCCAGAAAATCGGCCCAATGCCTTGCCCATCACGCCCCTGCCAACAGTGCTGGCACGCGACATAAGGCGATCCAACAGCGCTGGAAGGACGCGGGGTGGGTGGGGGTTGCAGCCGATTTTCTGGCCGCAGGACAGATGAGGCCGCAGCCCCCACCCACCCCACGTCCCACCACCACCCAAGAGCGCCACGGTCACTTTCCGGCCCCCACCACAACCCGCGCATTCGGAAACTCGCCAAACATCTCCGGCGCATACATGGCCTCCACGCGCGATGGCGGCAGCGCGAAGTTGCCGGCGTTGTTCAGCCGCACCGTGTATTCCATCTTCACCACGCCCTTGGGCAGGTACTGGTAGTAACTGCGGAAGGACTCGAAGCTGCGCTCCTCGAAGGCGGCCCAGCCGTAGCCCTGACGCTTCTCACCTTGCGTGGCAATCTCGGAATCACGGCCCAGGCCGCTGCCCAGGATGGTGGCGCCGCCCGGTACCGGGTCGGTGATGGCGACCCAGGTCATGTCGGCGGAGGCGTTCACTTCCAGTGTGATGCGCAGCACGTCGCCACGGGTGTAGCTGCCCGGCGGCAGGCTCTTGTCGGCCTGCTCGATGGGGGTGATGGTCTTCTTGATCTGGTAGCCCGCGTTGAACAGTTCCTTGAGTTGCACTGCCGCCAGCGACTGCAGCGTGAGCCAGGGTTTGCCGGCGCCCTGGTGGGTCACGCTGAGCGTGTCCTTGCCGGCCTTGCTCCAGGGCAGGAACATGCTGTTGTTACGCAGGTTGCCCGGCGCAGCAGGCGCGCCGAAGAAGGTGGTCTGGTGCGCGGCGCCGGAGGCGTCGGTGGTCTTGATGCGCTCCACCTTGCTCCAGTCCACTGCCGCGCTGTTGCCACCCATGCTGGCGCGGGTGCTACCCGCCACGGGTGTGGCCTCGAACTTGGCCGAGAACTTCTCCAGTGCCAGGCCGCCCCACAGGTTGGCGGTGGTGGTGTGCCATGCGCCGCTTTGCTGGCGGCTGATGAAGCCGTTGGCCAGGCGGCCCATGTCGTCCTTCCAGGCCGGGTTGTCCATCACGGCCAGGATCAGGCGGGCGCTGTTGACGTCGCCGTTCTGCATCAGCCACCACCAGTAGTCGTCGCGCTCGGAGCTGAAGACCATCTTGGTGCCCTGGTAGCTGATGCGGCTGCGCAGAATCTGCGTGGCTTCTGCGATGCGCTTGTCGCGCTCGGGCACGTCCTGCACGCGGGTCAGGATGTTGAGCCAGTCAATCACCGCATGCGTGGGCCATTGGTTGGGCGCGATGGTGATGCTGCCCAGCAGCTTGCCCTGGGCGCGGCCATAGCGCGAGAGGGCCTCGATGGCGGCGAGCTTGCGGATGTCCAGGTCCTTGCGCGGGCTCCAGAAGTCGCGCTGGATGCGTCCTTCCACAAACGCGATCAGGCCGCGCTCCATGGGGGCGCGTTGCTCATCGCTCAGGGCGAAGGCCGGGTTGATGCCCGAGGCTTCGTGCGTGGCGGCCAGCACGTAGGCAGTGAGCGTGTCGCTGCCGTGGTTGCTTTCGCCTTCACGCGGCGGGAAGTAGTTGGCCAGGCCGTCGCTGTCAAGGTGGCTGGGAATCTGCGCGGCCACGCTCTGCCACAGCTTGCCGTCGCGCAGGCCTATCGCCTTGCTGGTCTTCTGCTCCAGGCAGAGGAAGGGGTAGTTGGCAAACCAGTCGCGCACGCCCGGCAGGCCTTCGGCCAGCTTAGGCTGCAGAGCCATCTTCAGTCCGCCGCGGCCGGGCAGGGCATCAGCAGGCGGGTTGACCTCCAGGCTGAGTGGGCCGTCGAGCTGCACCAGTGTGGCCTGCTGCACCGTCAGCGGCACGGCGGGAACGATGCGCTGGCTGGCCTTGAGCGCGTCGCGTGCGCCGCTGATCGTGTCCTTGGCTTCGATCTCCCACAGGATGGACTCGAACCGGCTGAGTGCGAGCTGCGCGGGGGCCGTTACGTTCCAGGCGACTTCGCGCGCGTCGCCCGCGGGGATGTCCACGGTTTGCGGTGGCAATGTGAGCAGCGTGGCGCGCGGCGTCACCACCACTTTCATGGCCTGCTTGGTGGTGTTGCGCAGGGTGAGCTGGGCGCGGTACTGGTCGTCCGCGCGCACCAGGGGCGGCAGGCCGCTGATGATCTGCAGGTCCTGCGTGGCGCGTATGGAAGTGGAGCCGGTGCCAAACAGCCCGGTGGACGCATCGGCCACGGCCACGATCTTGAAGCTGGTGAGCGCGTCGTTCAGCGGCACGGTCACGCTGGCACTGCCGTTGGCGTCGAGCTGCACGCGCGGGTTCCACAGCAGCAGCGTGTCCAGCAGTTCACGCGCACCGCTGTGGCCGCCACCACCGCCTGCTGGAACGGCCTTGCGGCCATAGTGCCTGCGGCCAATGATTTCCATCTGGGCGGTGGACGTCTCCACGCCCCAGGCGCGGCGCTGCAGCATGGCGTCGAGCAGGTTCCAGCTGTCATTGGGCATGAGCTCCAGCAAGGCCTGGTCCACGGCTGCCAGTGCCACTTCGGCATTGGCAGCCGGTTGGCCGTTGGGCAGTTTGACCTGGATCTGCACCTGCGCCTTGCCGCGCACCGGGTAGCTCTCCTTGTCGGCCTTGACGCTCGCATCCAGCTGGTGCCCCTTGGTGCCCACGCGGATTTCGGCCACGCCCAGGCGGAAGGCGGGCTTGCTCAGGTCCACCAGGGCGGTGGGGGCCACGTATTCGCGGCCCTCGTACCAGAAGGAGGTCCACCACTCGCGCGGCGCCTTGTAGCCCCAACTGAAGAAGCTGTACCACGGCACTTCGCGCAGGCGACCGCGCAGGGCCAGCACGCTCACGTACACATTGGGGCCCCAGCCTTCCTGCACCTTGAGCTGCACGGTCGGGTCCTGGCCGTTGAGCTGCACCACCTGCGTATCGAGCACGCCCTCGCGCTCCACCGTCAGCAGCGCGGTGGCAAAGCGGAAGGGCATGCGCACCTGGAACGTGGCGGTTTCGCCGGGCTGGTAGCTTTTCTTCTCGGGCAGCAGGTCGATGCGGTCGTTGTTTTCGCCGCCAAACCAGAGCTCGCCTTGCTTGGTGACATACACCGAGCTGGCGGCCTGGATGCTGTTGCCGCTGCTGTCCTTGGCGGTGACAACCAGCTCCACTTCACCGGGCTCGTTCAGCGCGGTGTCGCACAGCAGCAGGCCACGGTTGTCGCTCTTGCCTGAGCACACGGTGCCCAGTTCCTTCACGCTGGTCTTGTTGTCGTAGGTGTAGAAGCCACCCACCATGCGCTTGCGTGTGGTGGTGACGATGCGCGCCGTGGCCTTCACGTCCAGTGGCACGCCTTCCTTGGGTTTGCCGGCCAAGTCCAGCGCCAGGGCCTGGAACTTGATGGTCTTGCCACTCGACACCCAGCCCTCGGTCTTGATGCCAGCCACCACCGCCGCGGGCCAGATCGTGCGGGTGCTGCGTAGGGTCTGCACTTCGCCGTTGGGGTCTGAGTAGGTGGCTTCCAGCAGCAGGTCTTGCGGCTGTTTGCTCAAGGGCACATCGGGCACGGTGGTCTTGCCCGTGCCGTTCGTGTCCAGGGTGAGCGGCAGCTTGTCGGCGATCACGCGCGAGTCGGTGTTGCTGCTCTCGGTCTCTTCGTCCCCTGCGGACACGGCTTCGGTCTTGCCGCGCGGCGGCTGGAAGCTGAAGGCGTCAAAGTCCGGAAAGTTCAGCCACTTGCTGCGCACCAGGGCCGACACGCGCACCGGCAAGCGGGCAGCTGGGCCACCGGACACGTAATTGACCTGCACGTCCACTGGCACGCTCTGGGTGTGCACCAGCTGCTCCTTGCTGCTGGGGCTAATGCGCCCCTCCAGCACCGGCAGGCGGAACTCCTCCACGCGGAACTGGCCGGTGTAGAAGCTACGGTCGTTGCCGGTGGCGCGCAGCTCGACGCTGTACACGCCCAGCTTGGCCGCCTGCGGAATGGCAAAGCTGCTCTCGGCACTCAGCCCGCCGGTAGCGGTCTTGCGCCAGGTCAGGGGCTGGGTGTATTGCTGGCCACTGCCTTCGTGGGTGATGACCAGGGTGCTGGGCTGGCGCTCGGGCAGGCCAAAGCCCTTGCCGGTTTCGGTGCGCAGGATGTGCTTCATGGACACGGTCTCGCCCGCGCGCAGCAGGCTGCGGTCCAGGATGCTGTGGGCGCGCTCATCCGGGCGCGGATCGCGGTTGGTGGGCAGGTTGAAGCGCCAGGGCTCTATGCCACGGTTCCAGTCGCTCCAGGTGAAGGCGAGGTCTTGCACCGTGCCCTTGCCATCGCCCGACGGCTGCACTGCGCGGGCGCTGATGAAAAAGGCCTGGCTGTAGCTGTCATCGCTATGGCAGCCGGGCGCTACCGAAGGAACACCTGCAAGCTGGGCCACGCCTTGCGCGTCGGTAGTGCCGCTGGCGACTTCGCGCCCTCTGCAGTCGGACACGCGCACGGTGGCGTTGACCACGGGCTTGCCCTTGTCCAGGGTGGTGACCCAGGCCAGCGCGTTCTCGCGCCCCAGCTTGAAGTGCACACCCAGATTGGTCACCAATACCGAGGTGCGGACATACATGGTGCGGCCATTGCCATAGCGCTCGTCCAGCAGCGACGTGCCCAGCTTCTGCGAAGCAATCTCCACCACATGGAAGCCCGCGTCCAGCGGAATGCCCACCACCTCGAACGGGCGCGGGTCGTTGCTGGCGCTCTTGGGCAGGTCCAGCGTCTTCACCTGGCTGTGGCCTTGCAGCAGCGAGACCATGCGCGTCTGCACCCAGCCGCGGTCGGTGTCACTGATGGAGGGCGCCAAGGGAAGTTTGGAGTCGGCAGCGGCCATGGAGCGCGGCACCATGGCGTTGTCATAGCGTTGGATCTTCTGGTACCAGGCGATGATTTCTGCGTCGGTGCCAGGCTTGTAGTCACTGACCTTGCCCTTGCTCTTTTCTTGCACGGCCTTGGGCGAAGGTGCCAGCTGCGCCGCATCCAGCCCTTGCACTTTCAGCGCCGCCTCCACATTGCGCAGGGTCACCGGCAGCATCGCCACACCATCGGGTTCGGCAAAGCGCTCCACGATGCCAAAGGGCGCTGCCGCAAACTTGGCCAGCGGCGGCATGGCACCCGTGGCCACCTTCAGCGGAAAGTTCGCTGCATTGCGCAGGCTGCGCCCGCTGGCGTCCTTGAACTCTTTGGGCAGCTCCAGGCTGAACTGCGTGAGCTCGGGCAACACGCCACCAAAGCGGATGCTGCTCACCACATGCTCGTCGCCTTCGTCTCCGTTGTCGTTGTCGAACTGCGGCTTGAGCGTTTCCTTGGCTGAGACCAGGCGAATGCCCTCCAGCAGCTTCTTGGGCACGGGCGCATTGAAGCTCAGCGTCATGGGGCGGATCGGCAGGCAGGCACTCTGGGCGCTTTCGCGCTCGCAACTGAAGCTGGCGTCAAACGGCTCGCGCACCTGGAAGGTGAAGCGCTTCTCCACGCTATTGGCAATGCCGCTGGGTGTGGCCACGCCTTTCTCATACACCAGTTGCACAGAGGCGCCCGAACTGAAACGGCGGTTGCAGGCCAGGGCCACAAAGGACAGCGGGCTCTTCTTGGCCGCCTGCTCCCAACCCTGCGCCTTGAGCAGGGCGTCGCGGTCCTTGCCGTCCAGCAGCCGTACGGCCACGCGCTCCCCCAGGCCATCCACCCTGCAGCTGACATGCGCCTGCACGCTGGCAGTGGTGGCTTCGCCTGAGAGGCGCAAGGCGAAGAACTGTTCCTCATCGATGCGCGCGCCCTCGTACGGGCGCATGGCCTGCACAAACGGACCGCCGGTATTGAAGCGGTAGCTGGCAGGCCCAGTTAGCGTTGTGCCCTTGGCCGACTTGAGGTCTGACTTGACCTGCACCGTGCAGGACACGCCGGGCGGCAAGTCATTCTCGAATTCAAAAGCCCAGGACCGGTCGGTCACCCAACGCCCCGTGCCCTTGCTGGCCTGCGCGTCGCTGCACCGCAGCGTCAGCGGCGCCTCTGCCTTGGGGTCTCCAAAGGCTGCGGCGCTTTCGTCAAACTGGGCCACCACCTGACGTACCCGCGCAATTTCGCCTTGCGGCGAGAGGCTGGTGATCTGGAAGGCGTGGGCGGTGAGGGCGGCCAGTGCCAGGCCGCAGCTGAGGAGGGTGGTTTTTGTTGTCATGGCTGGGCGGTGTAAAAGCCAATTTATAAACCAGCGACCGTGGCGTGCCTATGACTTGGGCCATCGGTTCGTCAATCTATGGGCAGTGCTTGACTTCTCGAAGGGTTTTCCACCACAAGGTCACTTGCATGACTTCAGCGGGGGCCACCGCTGTATCCAGCGTTCCAGTCACTTCATACAGTCGGCGCTTTGTGTTTGTACCAATGGGGACCTCGGGTCTGGGCATGATCTGGATTTTTCGGAGGGAACTTTGCTCCGAACCGTATTGGACCTTCACAATTTTTTTCAGGACCACAAACCATGCGTCAAATTTGCTGTCATGGCGAGGGTCTTCACCGAAATTGGGTGGGCCCCAATGGCGTTCCTTGAGAAGCGTGCCACACAGGCTGATCGACGCCACACCATCTGCAACGATCGGTGTGGCTTCAGCGCTGGTGCCTAAGGCTGTAGCTACCAAAATGGAGGCTATTGCCGCATTGATTCGTGACATTCGCGTTGTTCCTACTTCTTGGGTATCTGAACTACCGTCCCGACGATCCAGCCTTCCTGGCGCCTGATGGCCGAGCCTACAGCGGTCAACTGCGACGCGGTAAGGTCCTTCAGGTTTGTCTTGGAATCAATGCCAGTCCACTCGGTGATGCGTTTTGAATAGGTCACTGGATCATTGCTGTCGGACGCCGGTGCCCAGGCATCAATTGCTTTTGCAACTGAAAGCGCTTGGTATCTCTCTGTTTTTAAATTTGCAAGTAGCGCTTCAAAGCCGAATTTTTCGCTCTTGAACACTGCGAATCCTCCGCTGCTACCTATGGCGGGATAGCCGTCAATTCCAGCACGCATATTGCCAGGATTGTTGTTGCGCCAAGCCATGCTGCCACCCTTGCGTACTTCCTTGTGACCGTCAGCATAAGTAATTGTCACCTGTCCATGTTCACTGGAAGCGGAAATGCCTTCAACGTCGACTTGAGGCCTCGCAGGAGGAACTTCTCCGCGGGTTTCCACATCATCGTCAGCCCAGGCACTTGGCTTGCTTGTCGTAACCGCCTTGGCAACAAGCGTGGGCGGAACGGGGCAGTTGCACAGCACGATGTCGCCTTCCAGTGCAACTTCTTGGCCACGGTAATTCAGGCGACTGGGGCCACCCGCCTTGGCGATAGCGCCCGTGCTGTTGCAGGTGTCGCAGTGCACCTTGCCATTGATGTAGGCAAAGGACACGCCTTTGCGCGTGTCCAGATTGTGGTTGTGGGGTAGTACAGCGCCTCCGGTGCTAAGTGGGTCGCCAACGACGACCAAGTTGCGCCTTGCCATATCAAGCGCTCCAACGGGAGTTGAACGAGGTGTGCGCGTACCGCAAGCTCGCCGACTTTTTGTCTATATCAAACACAAGACTCTCCTGAAAAGTGAAAGAGGCATGACTGTGCCGGTGAATCGTTGATGAGACGGTTTTAATTGTTTGAGGGTGGACTGTCTGGCCTATTTGCTGGATGTGCGCTGCAAGACGCTCGCTTCGCGTAGCGCTTGCTTATGCGTGGTTGGTGTTCATGCTGTTCGTTGAACAACGTGGACAAGTACGCGCTGTGAAGGGGGTTACAAGGGGAAAGAACTGCGCAATCGGGCCGATTTGCTGCAAACTGCAGGGATGAACAACCAAAACCTGATTCTCAAACAACGCAACGCGCAAGGCGTGGTGCGCGCTAGTGAGAATCAGGTTTTCCACAGCCTCGTTAGGCTGTTATAGAAAGGACTTTTTTGAATGACTTTATTCCGTGGTGGTTGTCTATGTGGGGCAGTGCGATATGAAACGACCTCTGAACCTTTGAATCAGAGGGTATGTCACTGCAGGGTTTGTCAAAAAGCTATTGGCGCTGCTTTCAATGCTCGCGTACTTATGCGCATCGAACATGTGGAAATCTCTGGCCCCATCAGCACATTCCACTCTTCAGAAACGCTAGAGCGCGGCTCTTGTTCGCGTTGCGGCACCAGCGTTTTCTCGCGGCGTGTTTCTGCTGGAGTCATGGGCCTGACAGCCGGTAGCCTGGACGATCCGTCACAGTTCAAACCTGACATGCATTTTTGGGTATCTTCAAAACAACCTTGGCTAGAAATCACAGACGACCTGCCTCAGTATCCAGAAGGCCCGCCAACTTCAGGGTATACGCCATGAGTATTTTCGGTAGTTGGTCCAACCATACATCCGACCTCGATTGGTCCGAGCTTGAGACGCTGTACCGGCTGACGCCGCTTGGCAACAAGAACGCGGAGATGCTGAAGACGGTGTTTGAGAACAGCCGATTCAAGTGGCTGGTGCGCGATCAGGGAAGACTTGTTGCAGCTGGCCGGGCTTTGGCTGATGGCGCCGACTGTTCCTACATCTGCGATGTGGCCGTGCTTCCTGCGTACCAGGGAACCGGGCTTGGCAAGGAGGTCGTCTCCCGTCTGGTTGAAGACTCCAGGCAGCACAAGAAAATCATCCTTTACTCGGTCCCGGGCAAGGAAGGTTTCTATCGCAAGCTGGGGTTTCTGCGCCTGCTGACTGCGATGGCCATCTTTCAGGACCGAGACGCCGCCATCCAGCGTGGACATCTTGGTGAGGTGTAATCCCGTGGCCCGCTAGGGCTGGAGGCTTTTGCTCAAGCCAGCCGCGCCAGGTGCCGCGCAATCTGCGCCCGCACCTGGGCCGGTGCCGTACCACCCAGAATATTGCGCGCATTGAGCGAGCCGCGCAGGCTCAACACCTCGAACACATCGGCCTCAATCTTGGGGTTGAACGCCTGCAGTTCTGCCAATGACAGCGCCGACAAGTCCACGCCCTTGCCAATGGCCGTCTTGACGGCATGGGCCACCACCTCGTGCGCGTCGCGGAAGGGCAGGCCCTTCTTGACCATGTAGTCGGCCAGATCGGTGGCCGTGGCGTAGCCGCGCAGGGCGGCGCGCTCCATGGCTTCGGGCTTGACGGTGATGCCACCCACCATCTCGGCGAAGATGCGCAGCGTGTCCTTCAGGGTGTCCACCGTGTCGAACAGCGGCTCCTTGTCTTCCTGGTTGTCTTTGTTGTAGGCCAGGGGCTGGCCCTTCATCAGGGTGATCAGGCCCATGAGGTGGCCGACCACACGGCCGGTCTTGCCGCGGGCCAGTTCGGGCACGTCGGGGTTCTTCTTCTGCGGCATGATGGAGCTGCCGGTGCAGAAGCGGTCGGCGATGTCGATGAAGCCAAAGCTCTGGCTCATCCACAAAATCAGCTCTTCCGACAGGCGGCTGATGTGCACCATGGCCAATGAGGCAGCGGCGGTGAACTCGATGGCGAAGTCGCGGTCGCTCACGGCGTCCAGGCTGTTCTGGCACACGCCTTCCATGCCCAGGGTGACGGCCACGCGCTCGCGGTCCAGCGGGTAGCTGGTGCCGGCCAGTGCGGCGGCGCCCAGCGGCAGGCGGTTGACGCGGCGGCGCACGTCCTGCATGCGCTCGGCATCGCGGCTGAACATTTCCACGTACGCCAGCATGTGGTGGCCAAAGCTCACCGGTTGTGCCACCTGCAGATGGGTGAAGCCGGGCAGGATTACGTCCACGTTCTTTTCGGCCAGGGCCAGCAGCGACTTCTGTAATGCGATCAGCAAATCACCAATCAGGTCGATCTCGCCGCGCAGCCACAGGCGCACGTCGGTGGCGACCTGGTCGTTGCGGCTGCGGCCGGTGTGCAGGCGCTTGCCGGCATCGCCCACCAGCTGGGTCAGGCGCGCCTCGATGTTGAGGTGCACGTCCTCCAGGTCCAGCTTCCATTCAAATTCACCGGCTTCGATCTCGCCGCGTATGGTAGCCATGCCGTCCTGGATGGAGGCCAGATCCGCCACACTGATGATGCCTTGGGCGGCCAGCATGTCCGCGTGGGCCAGGCTGCCCGTGATGTCGGCCAGCCACAGGCGCTTGTCAAAAAACACGCTGGAGGTGTAGCGCTTGACCAGATCGCTCATGGGTTCGGAGAACAGCGCCGACCAGGCTTGGGATTTGTTGTCGAGTTGGTTATCAGACGGAGCGGAGGAGGGCTTGGAAGACATAGGCAAGGCAGTTTGGTGGGGCGCCCAAAAGGCGTCAGAATCCAGTGAAACATGGAAGATACCCAAATATTATCGACGCTCCCGGAACAGGGCCCTGCCAACGAGCGTTCGGCATCTGCGCCCGTGCTGGTTTTTGATGCCTGCCAGATCGGTGTGGTGCTGCGCGCCTTGCTGTTTGTGGAGGCGGCCATCGGCGTGGTAACGCTGTACGGCAGCCCGGATGCGCTGGCCTGGCTATCGCAGCTGTCGCTGGTGACAGGGGGCGCCTTGCCGGCGGTGTTGGCCTGGCTGCTGCTGACCTGCATGGCCAAGCGTCTGCTGGCCCGCATACCCATCTTTTTGCAATACACGCTGGCCACTCTGCTGGGCGGTGTGGTGGCCTTGTATGGCTGCGGCCTGCTGGCCTTCACGGGTCTGGTGGCCAATCCGCCGTGGCTGGCGTCCTTTGCCAGTGGCGTGTTCCTGTCCGGCGTGGTGGTGGGAGGGCTGGTGTTGCGTGCCAAGGGGCGCACGCCAGCACACACGGCCGCACGGCTGGCCGAATTGCAGTCGCGCATCCAGCCGCACTTTCTGTTCAACACACTCAACAGCGCCATCGCTCTGGTGCGGGCCGAGCCCGCCAAGGCCGAAGCGCTACTGGAAGACCTGAGCGACCTGTTCCGCCATGCCCTGATGGACCGGACGGAGTCGGTGACATTGGCGGACGAGATTGCACTGGCGCGCCGGTACCTGGACATTGAGCAGGTGCGCTTCGGTGACCGGCTGCAACTGGGGTGGAATCTGGACCCCCAGGCCGATGGCGCGCGTCTGCCTCCGCTCTTGCTACAGCCCCTGGTGGAAAACGCGGTACGCCACGGGGTGGAGCCCAGCGACACGGGCGCCATGGTGCGTATCTCCACGCAGCGCCGTGGTTCCGTGGTGGTCATCAAGGTTAGCAACACGGTGCCTGCCGGCCCTGGCCGTGCGGGTGCGGGAGAGGCCTTGCGCAATGTGCGTGAACGGCTGGCCCTGCTGCATGATGTGCAGGGCCGTTTCAGCAGCGGCATGCGCGACGGCGTGTTTCAGGTTCGTATGGAGGTTCCGGTATGAGTGGTTCACAGGCAGCAGAACCTGTGTTGCGCGTTTTGGTGGTGGATGATGAGAGCTTGGCGCGTGCGCGGCTCAGGACCTTACTGGAAGACTGTCGCCATCCGCCCGCAGTGATGCAGGCGCAAGCTGCCAATGCGGTCCAGGCGATGGAGTGTCTGCAGCATCAGCCCTTTGACGTGGTGCTGCTGGATATCCATATGCCCGGTGCCGATGGGTTGTCACTGGCGCAGGTCATCAAGGCGCTGCCGCAACCGCCCGCACTGATCTTTGTGACGGCGCATGCCGAGCACGCCGTGCAGGCCTTCGAGCTGGACGCCACCGACTACCTGACCAAGCCGGTGCGGCTGGAGCGCCTGGAGGCCGCACTGCAAAAGGCCGTGCGCTTCAACCAGGCCCGCGGAGCATTACCGCCTGCGCAAAATGTCCAGGACGTGCTGATCATCCAGGACCGCAACCGCACCGAGCGCGTCCCCTTGGGTGAGGTCGTCTACTTCAAGGCCGAGCTGAAGTACGTCACCGTGCGCACCCGGTCGCGCAACTTCATCCTGGACGGCTCGCTCAACGAGCTGGAAGAAAAATACCGCGACCAGTTCCTGCGCATCCACCGCAACGCACTCATTGCCAAGCACGCAGCGCGCGCGCTGGAAAAGCACCACGACCCCGAAGAGGGCGAAGGCTGGGCCGTGCGTATGGATGGAGTGAGCGAACTGCTGTTCGTGTCACGGCGGCAGCTGGCGGCGGTGAAAGAAATGCTGGCGCGGGGCTAAGGCAGACCTGGCCTAGGCATGCCCATCGAAAACACCTGATTCAACCCCAACTGGAGACCCCATGGCTGACGCCTACGTAATCGTGGATATGCAGATTTCCGACCCGGAGCAATACAAGCAGTACATGGCCGATGCCCCAACCACTGTGAAGGCCGCGGGCGGCGAGTACTTGGCTCGCGGAGGCCGCTTTGAGACACTGGAGGGCGATTGGCAGCCCGCACGGCTGGCAATGCTGAAATTCCCAAGCTACGAGGCAGCCAAGGCCTGGTACAACGGCGAAAACTACCGCCTGGCTCGCGCCAAGCGGCAGGGGGCGACGGTGTATTTCAATATGGTGCTGGTGGAAGGGGTGGCGGCACCGGTTTAAGTAGCATTATCAATTTTTAGGGAGTTCGTGAATGTTAAATAAAGCTGTTTCATTCTTGCTATTGGCTTTTGTTGTTGCGGGAACCCATGCAACAGAGCTGTATCCAGAAGGCAATCTTCGGGAGATCAAGGCGGGTGACTACATCCAACCCGGCGATTTGGTTGGTGGATATCCAATAATCCAAAATGATGGAAACTGGAAATTTACAAGTGGAAAGGCCTATACATCAAATGGTGGCACCGATCCCATAAAGATGGGATATGTGCAACTGGATTACTACTCCGGCGGATATCTTCTTGCCAGACAGTATGTTGGGGTAAACACGGGGCCTGGAAGCAATTCCTCCTGGACCGGCACTCCTTGCGCCCCGGGGCATTTAGTGATGCGTGACAAGGGGCGTGGCCGACAAGACAACTGCATGACGATTGATGCGCAGACAGTCAATGCGGGAACTACTCCAATTACATTTCTGAATGTTGTATTGACCAACTCTGGAAGTGGGGGGCGATACTACCGAATTGTTCTGGGCATCAACGCGGATGTACTCGGTATCAGAGGAACTGGCACCGGTGATTGGACGCCAGAAGAACTCAAGGCTAAGCCATACAAAAAAGTCGCAATCGATAAGTTGGCAGCTTGGGCGGAACAAATTCAAGACAGTTCAATAAGGGCATTTGATTTCAGTAAGCCCGTGGATGTTTATGAAAAGATTCCAACCTTCATGAGCCTCCTGCCGGTACCCGATGACCTCGTTGGACAAAAGCGATCCATCAGCTTTGTGAGTGCGGTGGAGCATTTGCGTCATGTTGATTCCATGAAATCCATAGCGTATGCGTCATATGGGGATTACAAAGGGGCGTGGGGTTTTGTGACGGACCAGCCATCACAGGATGCTGCAGATATTGCTGCTATCGCAAAGTGTGAAAACTTCCGCTTGGTAAATAGGCCCGATACACCTAAGTGCGAGGTGTATCGGATCACCGATGCAAAGCGCGTTTCGGATACCTACGATATCAGTAAGATGAAATAGGAAAAGGTGATGCGCCTAGAAATTGTGGCGACCTTTTATTCTTAAGTTGAACAAGCCAAGGGTTTGATGGCGCTGTAGATATTCTTGCGCAGCTTGCTTGGTGTCGTTCAGTAGTTCGGCGCATTGCGAGGCCAGGGGCAGATCGCCAATGCGGTGCAGGCCATGTGGTTATTGCAGCACCAGTCGTTTGATGTTGTGCTGGTGTAGTGCGTTGCATGCAGTATTTCTTCAAGTTGCATCCATTGGGGTAGGATGTGGTAGGCACCGAAACAGTGCCCCCGAGGAGATTCGGATGCAAGAACATCATTGGGCTGAGGAGCTGCTGCGATCCCATCCGGATGGGATCATGCTGATGAACGACGCCTACGTTTTGCAATTCGTGAACCAGCACTACTTGCAGATGTGGGGATTTACCGAGCAGAGTGTCTACGGGATGACCTCCAGTGAGCGGTTTGCATACCAGGCCAGTTTGCTTGCCAACCCGGAGGATGATGCCTTTGCGTTGCGTCTTCTCAAGCTCGGCCTGGACGAGCCCAAGCCGCGCTACTTCAAACTCAAGGACGGACGCTGGCTGGAGCGCATTGCCTATCGCTACATGCCGTTCGGAACAAGCGCTGGAATCGTGTCGCAGTGGCGGGATGTGACGGGAAAATATCTGCAGGAAATGGCTATCCAATACGAACGCGATTTGATGCATTCCATGATGGACAGCGTGCCCGATCAGATATTTTTCAAGGACCGCGAGAGTCGCTTCATTCGCATCAATGCCAGCTTGGCTAAGCGATATGGGCTGGATAGCCCTGAGCAAGCTGTTGGTAAGTCGGATGCTGATTTCTACTCAGCGGAGCACGCCGCGCAAACGCGTCGCGAAGAGTTGGAAATCATGCGCACTGGCACGCCGGTATTCAATCAGCTCCATCACGAAGTCTGGAGTGATGGCACCGAGGCTTGGAACGTCTCTATGAAAATGCCGCTTCGTGACGCCACGGGGAGGACTATTGGTACCTACGGCGTTGCCCATGACATCACCGAGCATAAGAAAACGGAAGCTCTCATCTGGCAGCAAGCCAACTTCGACGCGCTCACCGGGCTCCCCAACCGCCGCATGCTGCGTGACCGCTGGGAACAAGCGGTCAACAGCCATAAGCGCAGTGGCCATGGGCTTGCATTGCTGATACTGGACCTGGATCACTTCAAGGAAGTCAATGACACCCTGGGACACTCCGTGGGAGACCAGTTGTTGGTCGCCGCGTCCAAGCGCATTGCCGGTTGCCTGCGCACATCGGACACCCTGGCACGCATGGGAGGCGATGAATTCGCCATCATCCTGACCGACCAGATGTCAGTCACCTACGTAGGTGACATCGTCCATAAGATCGTCTGTTGCATGGACGACGCCTTTGATCTGCTTGATCAGTGCGTTTTTGTCTCGGTCAGCGTCGGAGTGACCTTGTATCCGCAGAACGGAGAGTCTTTTGACGAATTGCTGAAGTTGTCGGATCAGGCGATGTATGAGGCAAAAAAGAAAGGCAGAAACCGCTTTTGCTTTTTTACACCTGCACTGCAGGAGCGTTCAAGCAACCGCCTGCGCATGGCCCATGACCTCCATATTGCGGTTCGCGAGCAGCAATTTCACTTGGTGTACCAGCCGATCGTAAACCTTCGATCGGGTGCCATTCAGAAGGCAGAGGCGCTGATCCGATGGAATCACCCGCAGCAAGGGCTGATCCCTCCCAGCGAATTCATCCCTCTGGCTGAATCCATCGGCCTGATTGAGGAAATTGGCGAATGGGTTTTTCGCTCAGCTGCGCACATGGTTCGCCATTGGCGCAATGAGGTGGACGCATCGATGCAGATTTCGGTCAACAAATCGCCCCTTCAGTTTCAAAGCAAGCGCCCTCAGGGTTCTGACTGGTCGGAATACCTGCACTCCATCGATGTGGCGCAAGAGGCCATCGTTGTCGAAATTACCGAAGGCTTGCTGCTGGATGCCTCCGAATGGGTGCAGCAGCAGTTGCAGACTACGCGCCAATCGGGCCTGAGCCTGTCGTTGGATGACTTTGGCACTGGTTATTCATCGCTGTCCTACTTGCATCGCTATGACATTGACTTCTTGAAAATAGACCAATCCTTCATGCGGGAATTGCGTCAGGGTTCCAAGAACCTCACCTTGTGCAAGGCCATCATCCGAATGGGCCATGAGTTGGGTATACAAATCATCGCAGAGGGCATAGAAAGCACACTGCAGCGAGACCTTCTGATGGAAGCCGACTGCGACTTTGCCCAAGGTTACCTTTTTGCCAAACCGATGTTGCCGAACGAGTTTCTGGAGTTCGTCCGCAGCAGAGCAGGGGCCATCACCCCGTATTGCGCAACCCCGCCGCAATCCCGTTGATCGAGATATGGATACCGCGCTGCACGCGTTCGTCGGCAATGCCGGCGCGGTAACGGCGTACCAGTTCCACCTGCAGGTGGTGCAGGGGGTCGATGTAGGGGAAGCGGTGCTTGATGGAACGCTGCAGGGCTGCGTTGTTGGCCAGGCGTTGCTTCTCGCCGGTGATCTGCACCAGGGCCTGGGCCGTGGCGTGCCATTCGGATTCGATGGCGCTGAAGATCTTCTTGCGCAGCTTGGCGTCATTTACCAGTTCGGCATAGCGTGAGGCCAGGGCCAGGTCGCTCTTGGCCATCACCATGTCCATGTTGGACAGCAGTGTCTTGAAGAAAGGCCACTGCTTGTACATGCGTTGCAGCAGGGCCATGCGTTCCTTGGACTTGGCCGGGGTTTCGGCTTGCACGAAAGTCGCTACCGCAGAACCAAAGCCGAACCAGCCGGGCAGCGTCAGGCGGCACTGGCCCCAGCTGAAGCCCCAGGGAATGGCGCGCAGGTCTTCAATGCGTTGAGACGCCTTGCGCGATGCCGGGCGCGAGCCGATGTTGAGTTCGGCAATTTCGCGCAAGGGCGTGGAGCTGAAGAAGTATTCGGTGAACCCGGGTGTCTCGTAGACCAGCGCACGGTAGGCCGACATGCTGTTGTGCGACAGTTCCGCAGCGGCATCCAGGAACGCCTTGGTGGCGGACTTGGTGGGTTGCAGCAGCGTGGCTTCCAGGGTCGCGGCGACTAGGGTTTCCAAGTTGCGCCGGCCGATTTCGGGGTTGGCGTATTTGGAGCCAATGACTTCGCCCTGTTCGGTCAGGCGGATCTGGCCGCGCACCGTGCCAGGGGGCTGGGCCAGGATGGCCTGGTAGCTGGGGCCGCCGCCGCGACCCACCGTGCCGCCACGGCCATGGAACATGCGCAACTTGATCTGGTGCGCTTTGGCAAGTTCGTCAAAAAGCTCCACCAGGGCAATCTCGGCGCGGTACAGCTCCCAGTTGCTGGTGAAGATGCCTCCGTCCTTGTTGCTGTCAGAGTAGCCCAGCATGATGTCCTGCTCGCGGCCGCTGCGCTTGATCAGTTCGGTCACGCCCGGCAGCGCGTAGAAGTCGCGCATGATGGGTGCGGCATTGCGCAGGTCTTCAATGGTTTCGAACAAGGGCACGACGATGAGGTCGTTCTTGCCTTGCGCGTCCAGCGTTCCTTGCATCAGTCCCACTTCTTTTTGCAGCAGCAGCACTTCCAGCAGGTCGCTCACCGTCTCGGTGTGGCTGATGATGTAGTGGCGGATGGCCTCGTGGCCAAAGCGCTGGCGCATCTCGCGGGCCATCGAGAAGATGGCCAGCTCGGCCACAGTGTGGGCCGAATACTCGGCACCCAGCACGCGCAAGGGGCGGGCGTCATTGAGCAGCTTGAGCAGCAGCGTGCGCTTGGTGTACTCGTCCAGCGCCGAATAGGCGTGCTCGATGCGGGCGGTGGCCAGCAGTTCGGAGACCACTTCTTCGTGTTTGTCGGAACTCTGGCGCAGGTCCACGGTGGCCAGATGGAAGCCAAACACTTCCACCGCACGGATCAGGGGGCGCAGACGCTGGGCAATCAGGGCGGCGCCATGGTTGGCATTGAGAGATGCCTCAATCACGCGCAGGTCGGCCACAAACTCTTCGGCCGTGACGTAGGCGTTTTGCGGTGCCACCGCATGGCGCGCAGCGCTGGTGCCGGTGAGGTTGTGCAGTGTGGCTGCCAGACGCGCATACATACCGGTCAGCGCGCGGCGGTAGGGTTCGTCCTTGCGGTGTTCGTTGGTGTCGGGTGACCGCTCGGCCAGTGCCTGCATCTCGGGCGTGGTGTCGCACAGGATGGCCGAAATGGACAGCTCGCCACCCAGGTAATGCACTTCGGTGAGGTAGTGGCGCAGGGCCACTTCACTTTGGCGGCGCAGGGCGTATTCCAGGGTATGGGCGCTGACATTGGGGTTGCCGTCGCGGTCGCCGCCAATCCACTGGCCCATGCGCAGGAAGGTGTGCACCGGCTGGGTGGTGAGAAGCTCCTCCAGCTCGGCATAAAGCTTGGGGATCTCGCGCAGAAAGGTGGATTCGTAGTAGCTCAGCGCGTTTTCGATCTCATCGGCCACGGTGAGCTTGCTGTAGCGCAGCAAGCGGGTTTGCCAGAGCTGCATCACGCGGGAGCGCATCTGGGCTTCGTTGGCATCCAGCTCGCGCGGGGAGAGTGCGTCCTTGCGGCCCTCAAAGGCAATGGCGCGCTGCTTGATGTCGTCCCGCGCGGTGAGCAACTGGGCGATATCGCGCTCGGCGTCCAGAATGCTCTTGCGTTGCACTTCGGTCGGGTGTGCGGTCAGCACGGGGGCCACGTAGCTCTGTTCCAGCGTCTGGGAAATCACCCGTGGCGAGATGCCGGCCCAACGCAGGCGGGACATGGCGACCTCAATGCTGCCTTCCTGGGTTTCACCAGCGCGCTCGTGGACGGCGCGGCGGCGAATGTGGTGGCGGTCTTCGGCCAGATTTGCCAGGTGACTGAAATAGGTGAAGGCGCGGATCACGCTCACTGTCTGGTCGCCACTCAGGCTTTTGAGCAGCTTCTTGAGCGCCTTGTCGGCTTCATGGTCGGCGTCGCGGCGGAAAGCGACCGACAGTTTGCGGATCTGCTCGATCAACTCGTAGGCCTCCACGCCCTCCTGTTCTCTGATCACATCCCCCAGAATCCGGCCCAATAACCGAATGTCTTCGACCAGGGGACGTTCGTTGTCTTTGTTGCGCTTGTTTGCAGTGACAGACGAGGCGGCGGCAGGGGGTGGGGGGGAGGGATTCTTCATGGATGAACATGCTAGCATTGGCAGGGAACTTCCCGTTACAAACAGGTTACCGCAGTGCAACATTTCACCATCGCCACCCGAGAAAGCCGTCTGGCTCTGTGGCAAGCAAACCACGTTAAGGCGCTGTTGGAACAGCAAGGCCACCAGGTCACGCTGTTGGGCATGACCACCCAGGGCGACCAAATTCTGGATCGATCGCTGAGCAAAGTCGGCGGCAAAGGCCTGTTTGTCAAGGAGCTGGAAACTGCGCTCGAGCAAGGCAAGGCGGATCTGGCTGTGCACTCGCTCAAGGACGTGCCGATGGAGCTTCCCCCCGGATTTGAGCTCGCTTGTGTGATGGAGCGCGAAGATCCGCGGGACGCCTGGGTATCTTCCCGCTACGCCACGCTGCAGGACTTGCCCCAAGGTGCCGTGGTGGGCACTTCCAGCCTGCGCCGCATGGCACTGGTGCGTGCCCTCAGGCCCGATTTGAAGATAGAGCCGCTGCGCGGCAACCTCGATACCCGCTTGCGCAAGCTCGACGACGGCCTGTACGACGGCATTGTGCTGGCGGCGGCCGGTCTGAAGCGGCTGGAGCTGGGTGCGCGCATTCGCACCATTTTTGAAACCCAGGAGATGCTGCCTGCCGCGGGCCAAGGGGCGCTGGGCATTGAAGTGCGTACCGGGCGCGACGACGTGGTGCGCGCCCTGTCACATCTGATGGACAACCGGACCTGGTTGACGGTGACGGCCGAGCGCGCCGTCAGCCGTGTCATGGGCGGAAGCTGTTCCATGCCCTTGGCAGCGCACGGCGTATTTCAAGGCAATGTCCTCGATATCCGTGCCGCCTGGGGCGACCCTGACGGCAAGCACGCTCTGGTGACCGTGCAGGAGCAGGCAACGGTTACCGATGCTGGCAGTGCGCTGCGCCTGGGCGAAGCTGTCGCACACAAGCTGCAGGTGGCGGTTCAGGCCATCCAAGCCGCAACCTGATGCGCGTCATCGTCACCCGTCCCGGACCACAAGCCGGAAAGTGGGTGAAGGCCTTGCGCGATGCGGGTCTGGACGCGCTGGCGTTACCCCTGATTGAAATCCGTCCGGCTGCGGACAGCCAAGGCGTGGTTGCCGTTTGGCAGAAGGTCACCACCTTCAATGCGCTGATGTTTGTCAGTGCCAATGCAGTGGAGCATTTTTTCGCCGTCCGGCCGCAAGGCTCGGCCCAACCGGATCTGCTGCCGGAACAACGCTTCTGGGCTACGGGACCTGGCACGGTCGCGGCCTTGCGGGCCGCCGGTATTGCGCCCCAGTGCATTGATGCGCCGGACGCTGGCGCTTCGCAGTTTGACTCCGAGGCCCTCTGGCAGGTGGTGCGGCAGCGCGTGCAAACCGGTTGGCGGGTACTGGTGGTGCGCGGCAGCACCGAAGCCGAACCGCTCGACACAGAGGATATGGGCAAGGGCGTGGGGCGCGACTGGCTGGCACAGCGACTGGTAGAGAAGGGAGCCGCGGTGGATTTTGTCGTGGCCTATGAACGCTGCGCACCAGTGCTCAAACCCGGCGCGGTGGCGCTGGTTCAACTGGCCGCTGCGGACCGCAGTGTCTGGCTGTTCAGCAGTTCCGAAGCCATCGCCAACCTGCGTGCCGCGGCCGCCGGTGTGAACTGGCGCGCGGCACGTGCCGTGGCAACCCACCCGCGCATTGCGGCAGCGGCGCGGGAGGCTGGTTTTGGTGTTGTGTGCGAGTCACGTCCAGAAATATCTGATTTGATTGCCTCGATAGAATCGCTGGCATGAGCACCCCATCCGCCAACCCTGAAACGACTGATCGGGCGGAGCCTGTCTCCGTGCCAGCGGCAACCGAACCTTCGTCCGTGCAGGCGCCTTCTTCTGCTTCCCGTCGTCTGCTGTTTGCGGTTGCCCTGGTGGCCGTGGCCGGCGTAGTGGGCAGCATTCTGGTTTGGCAGAAGCTGAGCAATATCCAACAACAGCTCGCGCGCCAAAGCGCCGATGCCGGTTCGCAAGCCATGGAGGCCCGCGCCACGGCCAAACAGGCGCAGGAAATGGCACTGGATACGGCGGCCAAGATGGCTGTGACCGAGGCCAAGTTGGCAGAAGTTTCCTTGCAGCGCACCCAGCTGGAAGAACTTATGCAGAGCTTGTCGCGCTCGCGCGATGAAAATCTGGTGGTGGACATTGATTCCGCCATCCGTCTGGCACAGCAGCAGTCCCAGCTCACGGGCAGCATTGAGCCCTTGCTGGCTGCCCTCAAGAGCGCGGATCTGCGCGTTACCCGAGCCGCGCAACCGCGTCTGACACCCCTGCAGCGCGCCATCGCGCGCGACGTGGCCCGCATCAAGGCCACAGCGCTGGCGGACACGCCTTCGCTACTGGTCAAGCTTGATGAACTGGTGGTGCTGGCGGACGACCTTCCCATCGCCAATGCGGTGGGCAATGCTTCAGCGCCGACTTCCGGCAGCAAGGCTGCCGATGGTGGCAAGCGTAAGGCCGACGAGCCGCCTCCCCAATGGTGGGTACGGCTGGGAAGCGTGGCATTGGATGAGTTTCGCAATCTGGTTCGCGTCAGCCGTGTGGAAGACCCCGATGCGGCGCTGTTGTCGCCCGAACAGTCATTCTTTCTGCGGGAAAACCTCAAACTGCGTTTGCTCAATGCCCGTCTGGGGTTGCTGTCACGCCAAGCCGAATCTGCGCGTGCCGATCTGGCGACGGCAGCCACCGCCATGACGCACTACTTCGACGCAGGCTCCCGCAAGACGCAGACTGCCCAGGCGCTTCTGCAACAGGTACAAGGGCAGATGCGATCCCTGGAGATCCCCCGTATTGACGATACTTTGGCCGCGCTGTCCACCGCCGCCGCAGGACGCTGACCATGCGCAGTGCCTTGTGGTTGATGGGACTCTTTGCGGTGGCAGCTGCGCTGGCGCTGTTCGCTGGCAACAACCCCGGAACGGTCACCCTGTTCTGGCCGCCTTACCGGGTTGATGTTTCCCTGAATCTGTTCCTTCTGGGGCTGGCACTGGTGTTTGTGACATTGCATCTGGCCTTGCGCACGCTGTCTGCTTTTTTCGGCATCCCCCAGCAGGCCCGGCGTTGGCGTCTGCAACAAAAGGAACGTGCCATTCAGACTGCTTTGCTGGACTCCTTCTCGCATCTGATCAGCGGCCGCTATATCCGGGCACGCAAGGCAGCAGAGTTGGTGGTGTCCTTGGAAGAGTCGGTGACGCTTACCGGGGAACCGCTGTCCTACGCGGATCGCCTGCGGGCATTGGCCTGCCTGCTGGCTGCCGAGAGTGCCCATGCGCTGAATGACCGTACCTTGCGCGAAAAATACCTGAACCAGGCGCTGGATCACGCCATGGCCCTCAACGCGCAGGAACTGCGGGACGGCGTGCACTTGCGTGCAGCGCGCTGGGCGCTGGATGACCGCGAGGCGGTCAAATCGCTGGAGTGGCTGGACCTGATGCCGCAGGGCGCCTCCCGCCGTACCTTGGCCTTGCGCCTGCGCTTCAAGGCAGCCCGTATGGCTGGCAGACCACTGCAGGCTCTGGAAATGGCCAGGTTGTTGACCAAACACCGCGCCTTTACCGAGGTGGCTGGACGCAGCATTTCGCAAGGACTCGCCATTGAGCATTTGAATACGGCGCATGACTCGGTGCAATTGCAACGCGCATGGGATGGCCTGGAGCAGGTGGAGCGGGTGCTGCCGGATGTTGCCTTGCGGGCGGCGCAGCGCCTGCTGGATCAAGGTGGCGAACCGGCTATGTCGCGCGACTGGTTGCTGCCCGTGTGGAACGCCATGCTGGAGCGGCCCGATAGCTTGAATGAAGGCCAGAAGATCCGTTTGGTCCGTCTGCTTGAGTCGGGTTTTTCGGTTCAATCGCAGTCGCCGGATGCGCAGTGGCTGTCACGCATTGAATCCGCCCAGATAGCCAATCCGCGCGATGCCGCCTTGCAGTACCTTGCCGGGATGGTTTGTATGCGTCTGAGTCTGTGGGGCAAGGCGCAGCAGTTGCTCAAACAGTCGCTGGCGCTGCAACAGGATGCGGCGCTCAAGCGCGATGCGTGGAGCGCGCTGGCGGAAATTGCCGAGCAGCGCCAAGACGCCGAGGCGGCAACACAGGCCTACCGCCAGGCCCTCAAAGAAGCGGCCAGAAACTGAGCCAGGCGGGTGTTTCGGCAGTATTTGCCAGGGTGACGTGCGCAGCTTTCAGGGCTATCATGTTCCGATGGGAACACTAGTCCAACACATCATCAAACTCACCGACCACAGAGACAGGGATTTGCTGGAATTGACGCTGTCAAAAGCGCTCATTGACCTGCTGCCTTTGCAACGGGTCGTAGTGGCAAAAGTCATCAGCGAGGAGGGAGTCCGGCGATGGATGCAGATCGCTACGCTGGACGCCCGGGGTGGCGGCATGGTGGCAGACCCTCTGCGTGTGGATTTTGAAAAACTCCCCTTGTTGGAAGATGAAATCCAGCGCCTGCGTTGCATCGAAACGCATGAAAACATCGAAGTCGCATTGGCCGGTGACGCGGGCCCCCGAATCACCTATATCCCGACCTTTGAGAGTTCACGCTCGGAGGTGGATGGCGTGCTCGAAATCCATTCGCCCAAGGCGCTGACGGAATCCGAGCTGCAGACGATTGACATATTGCTGCACGTGTTTCGCAACATGTTCCATCTGCTGGCCTTCAGTGACCGCGATGGCCTGACCGGCCTGCTCAATCGCAAGGCGTTGGATGACACGTTTTACAGCGCGGTGCTGGAAGAGTTGGACGAAGTGGCGGGCGCCATCAGCCCGCAGCGCGACGCCAAGGTTGCGCCGGGTCAAGAGCGTCGCCATCGTGTGCCCCCCAATTACTGGCTGGGCACTATCAGCGTGGACCACTTCAATGCCGTGGGCGAGAAGCATGGCCACTTGATCGCCGAGGAAGTGCTGCTGCTGGTGGCGCGCATTCTCAACAACACGTTCCGCACCTATGACCGCATCTATCGCCTGGGCGGCGAGCAGTTTGCGGTGCTGATGCATTGCCCGGAAGAGCCGCTGGTGCTGGCCGCTTTCGAGCGTTGCCGTGCCAACATTGAGAAGTTCAATTTTCCCCAGGCCGGGCACCTCACGGCCTGTGGCGGCTTTACCCGCATCACGGCGGACGATTCACCCAGCACCGCCCTGGAGCGTGCGGAACGCGGCGTTGACTACGGTCAGCACTCCGGCGGTAATCAGGTCTTCAGCTATGGGGATCTGGTGCGCAGGGGCTTGCTGGGCGACACGGTCAACGTAGGAGCAGTGGACATTTTCTAGCGCGGTTGCGTGCAGAGGCATCCGGGCTCGGGTGCGTATCGGCCATAAAAAAAGGGCACTCGCGTGCCCTTTTTTCGTTGCGCGGCTTCTTATGCCTGCGTGGTTTCTTCGAACGGCAACGTCAGGTTGCGCAGATCGCGTTTGGTTTCCACCAGGATCAATGGACCCTCGTCAAGCACCACGGGAGCGGGGCGCTCGCGTGGCACATGCACAGGCTGGGGCTCTGCCGCAATGGCGGCCTGCACCTGGGCAACACGCTCCGGGTCGGAGTTCACCCATTGCAGTCCCGAACTTTGGGCGACCTGGATCAACTCGTCCTTGGGCAGCGCATAGGCCGTCACCTTGGGCATGGCGCTTTCCGTTGCAACGGCTGCCACACTACTGGTCTCGGGCACTGCGGCAGCGGCTGGTGCTACAGGCGCAGCAACCGGCGACGGCGCGACTACGACTGCGGGCGCAGCTTCCGCAACAGCGGCTGGCGCGGCAACGACAGCTGCCGGGGCCTCTGGTGTGGAAAAGTAACTGCCTTGCACCTCATTTGCTGGCTGCTGGTCGGCATTTTCCTGGCGCGGAGCGCGTTCGCCACGGGGACCGCGGTCACGGCCATAACGGTCGCGTGAGCGCTTTTCGCGTGGTTCTCCGGTGCTATTACGGCGCTCACCGGATTCCGCATCCATAGCGGCATTTCCTTCGACCGGTGCCACGGCTGTTGGCTCGCCTTGGCCTTCAACGGGCGCGTTTGCCGCATCAGGACGGGGGCCGCGGTCGCCACCACGGCCACGTCCGCCGCGACCACCACGGTTGCCGCGACCTTCACCGCGAGCGCCTTCAGCTCCTTCGCCAGCCTCGTTGCGGTTGCCGTCGCGATTCTCTTCACGTTCGCCGTTACGGGCGTCGGCTTCTACAGGTTCCGCGCGTTCGGGGCGGTTGTTGCGGTTGCCACGGTCGCCACGCTCGTTGCGGGGCGTACGTTCGGGGCGTGGCTCCCTGTTGCCGTTTTCCTGGTTCGCAGCCGCACTGGCTTGTTCCAGGCCCACGCCTTCCACGACTACCGGTTTGCCTTCGGCATCGAAGCGCTCGCGTTGTGCGCCGCCGGAACGCTCGTTGCGTCCACCGCGTCCGCCACGGTTGCGGCCTTCACCGCGTCCGCCTTCTCCACGGCCCTCATTGCGTTGACCTTCCGGGCGATCACTGCGGCCTTCGCCGCGTGGTCCGCCATTGCGTCCACCTCGGGCACCGTCACGTGGATTGCGTGGCTCGCGCTTTTCCTCCGGTTTGGCGACGGGAGCTGCAACCGGCGCAGCAGGTGCAGGTGCGTCAGCACCGAACAGGGACTTGATCCAGCCGAAGAAACCGGCAGGTGCCGGTGCTGCCACGGGGGCCACCGGTTTGACGGCTTCCACCGGTGCCTTGGGCACTTCGGGCTTGGGTGGCGCAACAGGAGCCGGCGCATCGGGCAGCACGCCCTTGATCACCGGGGTCTGCTTGTTGGTGGGCTCTTGCGAGCGACGGGTGACGCCCGTGGGGTCTTCCATCTCGTCGGCCATCTTGTAGCTGGCTTCGATGTTGTCCAGACGGGGGTCGTCGTGCTTGAGGCGCTCGAGCTTGTAGTTGGGGGTTTCCAGCGTCTTGTTGGGAACCATCAGCACGTTGATGCGTTGCTTGAGCTCGATTTTGGCGATCTCGGTGCGCTTCTCGTTGAGCAGGAAGGAAGCTACGTCCACAGGCACCTGGCACAGCACGGATGCGGTGTTGTCCTTGAGCGACTCCTCCTGGATGATGCGCAGGATCTGCAGGGCGCTGGATTCGGTATCGCGGATATGGCCGGAACCGCCGCAGCGCGGGCAGGGAATCGAAGCACCTTCCGACAGGGCGGGGCGCAGACGCTGGCGGCTCATTTCCATCAGGCCGAATTTGCTGATGGTGCCGAACTGCACACGGGCGCGGTCCTGACGCAGCGCATCGCGCAAGCGGTTTTCCACTTCGCGGCGGTTGCGGGACTCTTCCATGTCGATAAAGTCGATCACGATCAGGCCACCCAAGTCACGCAAGCGCATCTGGCGGGCTACTTCGTCAGCAGCTTCCAGGTTGGTACGTGTTGCGGTTTCCTCGATGTCGCCGCCCTTGATGGCGCGGGCCGAGTTCACGTCCACCGAAACCAAAGCCTCGGTATGGTCGATCACGATGGCACCGCCGGAGGGCAGTTGCACCGTGCGGGCGTAGGCGGATTCGATCTGGTGTTCGATCTGGAAGCGGCTGAACAGCGGGGCATCATCACGGTAGCGCTTCACGCGGGCTGCGTGTTCGGGCATGACGTGGGCCATGAACTGCTGGGCCTGTTCGTACACGTCATCGGTGTCGATCAGGATGTCGCCGATGTCGTGGTTGAAGTAGTCGCGGATGGCGCGGATCACCAGGCTGGACTCCTGGTAAATCAGGAACGCGCCCTTGGCGCCCTTGGCGGCGCCATCGATGGCGGACCAGAGTTTGAGCAGGTAGTTCAGGTCCCATTGCAATTCAGGGGCGCTGCGGCCGATGCCGGCGGTGCGCGCGATGATGCTCATGCCGTTGGGGTATTCGAGCTGGTCCAGTGCTTCCTTGAGTTCGGCACGGTCATCGCCCTCGATGCGGCGCGATACGCCACCACCACGGGGGTTGTTGGGCATCAGCACCACATAGCGGCCGGCCAAGCTGATGAAGGTGGTGAGGGCGGCACCCTTGTTGCCGCGTTCTTCCTTTTCCACCTGGACCAGCAGTTCCTGGCCTTCGCGGATGGCGTCCTGGATGCGGGCATTGCCTGCGGACACGCCTTGTTGGAAGAATTGTTTGGAGATTTCCTTGAAGGGCAGAAAGCCGTGGCGGTCTTCGCCGTAGTCCACAAAGCAGGCTTCCAGGGAAGGCTCTACGCGGGTGACCACCGCTTTGTAGATATTGCCCTTGCGCTGCTCGCGCCCTTCGATTTCGATTTCGTAGTCGAGGAGTTTTTGTCCATCGACAATGGCCAGGCGGCGTTCTTCAGCCTGCGTGGCGTTGATAAGCATCCGTTTCATGGAGTGCGTCCTTCTTCAGTTTCAACATGCCCAAAATGGGCTAACGATGCCTGGCAGACGAACTGAAGTGAGGAGGAATTGCCGGAGAACTTCGATTTACACGAGGTGTCGAAGCGTAGGCGCGTGGATGGGAACGAGGGGGTGCGTCTGTGCATATGCTTTCGGACGGAAAGCAGATGACTCCATCTTCAGGGGGGCTGGGATCCGACGCATGGTTTCCCTCGGTGCGAAAACGCACCGCAGGCACATGCACAACAGTCTCCACAACACAAACATCTCGTTTTTATCCGTTTGCAAACCGTGGGCTTGCAAACTTGGGGTATTCCGTATCAGGGTTTCAATTCGTCGGATTGACCGCTTTGCAGACTGCCATCACACGCAGGTGGCGGATGATTTACAGGCTGGCCAAGGCGGCGGCATCGACCTTCCAGCGCTACTGAAAATGGGGTCTGGACTAAACTCCAGCTAAATCAACCACTTACAGCGCGTCGCTAGTGAAACACATTATAGGGGGCAAACCGGATTCTTCCGCCCCCCAATCCAAAACACTGACCGTGGACGAAGATTCCGCGGGCCAACGCCTGGATAACTTCCTGATGCGCCAGCTCAAGGGCGTGCCCAAGACCCACGTGTACCGCATCATCCGCAGTGGCGAAGTGCGTATCAACAAAGGGCGTGTGGCCGCAGACTCGCGCGTCCAGACCGGTGACCTGGTGCGGATTCCGCCGATCCGGCTGTCGGAGCGTGCCGAAGAAAAAGCCCAGGCCATGGCGTCTACAGCCGGCAAGGGCGGGGGCTTTGTGCCGGCCAAGGACTTTCCGGTGCTGTTCGAAGACGACTACTTTCTGGCGATCAACAAGCCTGCCGGGGTCGCGGTACACGGCGGCTCGGGGGTGAGCTTTGGCGTGATCGAGCAGCTGCGCATGGCCAGACCGCAGGCCCGGTTTCTGGAGCTGGTACACCGCCTGGACCGGGAAACCTCGGGAATATTGCTGATTGCCAAGAAACGTAGCGCCTTGAAAAACCTGCAAGACCAGTTCCGTGACCGTGAGACCGGCAAGACCTACCTGGCCATGGTGCTGGGTATCTGGCCAGAGCGCCTCAAGGTGTTGGACAAACCGCTGCACAAGTACCTGCTGGCGGCAAAAGACGGCGCCGCGGAAGGGGAACGCCGCGTCAAGGTTGTGGCCAAGGACGATCCGGACGGCATGCCTTCGCTGTCATTGGTCAAGGTGCGTGCCACCACGGAACCGCAAGCTGCACATGCCTATTCCCTGCTGGAGGTCACCATCAAGACCGGGCGCACGCATCAGATCCGAGTGCACCTGGCCTCCGAAGGTATGCCCATTCTGGGAGACGACAAATACGGCAACTTTGAGGTCAACAAGGAACTGGCGCGCGGCAATGGCCCTGGAAGTCTGAAGCGCATGTTCCTGCATGCCTGGCGTTTTGCGTGCAATCACCCCGCCAGCGGCGAGCGCTTGGAATTGCGGGCAGAATTGCCAGCTGACCTTTCCGCCTTTGTGCGGCAGGTACTCCCGCCAACCGCCTAGCGCCAGATTCCCATGACCCAAGCAGTATCCGCCAGACGGCGCCAATTCGACCTGATTGCCTTCGACTGGGACGGCACCTTGTTCGACTCCACTGCCATCATCACCCGCTGCATTCAGGCCGCGGTGCGGGACGTGGGCGGAACGGTGCCCAGCGACACGGACGCGTCCTACGTCATCGGCATGGGCCTGATGGCCGCCTTGGCACATGCTGCCCCCGATGTTGCCCCGGAGAAGTACCCTTTGCTGGGTGAGCGTTACAAATTCCATTACACCGCCCGTCAGCATGACATCAGCCTGTTCGAGGGCGTGATTCCCATGCTGCACGCGCTCAAGCAACGCCAACATTTTCTGGCGGTGGCCACAGGCAAAAGCCGGCGTGGTCTGGATGAAGCATTGGCACGGGACGAATTAAAAGGCCTTTTTGATGCCTCCCGTACGGCGGACGAGACTGCGGGCAAACCGCATCCGCTGATGTTGCAGGAGTTGATGGCCGAGTTGGATGTAGCGCCTGAGCGTACCCTGATGGTGGGCGACACCACCCACGACCTGCAGCTCGCCTTGAATGCAGGCTGCGCCAGCGTGGGCGTGAGTTACGGTGCCCATGACCATTCGGCGTTTGAGCCACTTGCGCCACGTTTTGTCGCGCACTCGGTGGCAGAACTGCGGCAATGGCTGCTGACGCACGCCTGAGGTAACTAAGGCCATGGCTGATACTTTTGAACCGCAGGTGATCCCGCTATGCAACTCGCAGGATCTGGTCAACAGTGGCGAGGCCGTGCCTTTTGACGTGGTGTATTGCGGGCAGACCTGTCTGGCGTTTGCCATCCGCTATGACGCGCAGGTATACGCCTACCTCAACCGCTGTTCCCACGTACCCATGGAAATGGATTACCAGCCCAACCGTTTTTTCGATCTGACCGGCCACTGGCTCATTTGCGCCACCCACGGTGCCACCTACAGCCCCCGGACCGGCGCCTGCCAAGGCGGGCCTTGCCGGGGTGGACTGGTCAAGATTGAGGTCTCCGAGCGTGATGGCGTGGTGCACTGGCATACTGCACCTCAACTACACCCCGTGAATTTCTGACATGACCGAGCCAAATCTCCCCAGCGGCAACGATACAGACACCAACTCCAGCGCAATCCCGGGCACGGCTGCGGCCTGGGAGCGTGCCACCCTGGAAAGGCTGGCGATGGCGACGCTGATAGAGCAGCGCCAGGCTCGCAGATGGCGCAACGGCATTCGCATTGCATGGCTGGTCTTTGTCGCTGCGGTGGCGTGGTTTGGCTGGGAGCGTGGTGCAGCACCTGCGGATGTGTCTAAACCCCATACCGCAGTCATTGAGATCAAGGGTGAAATTGCGGCAGGTGGAGATGCCAGCGCGGAGCAGGTGGTGTCCTCCATGCGTAGTGCCTTTGAAGATTCGGGGACCCAGGCGGTGGTGCTGTTGATCAACTCGCCTGGTGGAAGCCCGGTGCAGGCGGGCATCATCAACGACGAAATCCACCGCCTCAAGGCCAAATACCACAAGCCCGTGTATGCAGTGGTGGAGGAGATGTGTGCCTCTGCGGCTTACTACATTGCATCAGGAGCCGACAAGATTTTTGTGGACAAGGCCAGCATCGTGGGCAGCATCGGGGTGCTCATGGATGGCTTTGGTTTTACCGGTCTGATGGACAAGCTCGGCGTCGAGCGTCGACTGATGACCGCCGGTGAAAACAAGGGTTTTCTGGACCCGTTCAGCCCGCAAACCGAAAAGCAGCGCGCCTACGCCCAGACCATGCTGGACCAGATTCACCAGCAGTTCATCGGCGTGGTCAAGGCGGGACGAGGCAATCGCCTGAAGGAAACGCCGGAAACCTTCAGCGGTCTGTTCTGGACAGGTCAGCAGGCCGTGGAAATGGGGCTGGTCGATCAGTTGGGCAATCTGGATTACGTGGCCCGTGAGGTGGTCAAGGCAGAGGACCTGGTCGATTACACCCGCCGCGACAACGTTGCAGAACGTTTGGTCAAACGCTTTGGTGCCTCCATTGGTGAAGGTTCGGTACACGCCCTGAAACTGACGCCGTCGTTGCGCTGACGCTCAGCGCCCGATCGCAAATACCGTCGGGATGCTGTTGTCCAGCGCCCACGGTTTGTTTTTCCAGTTTTTCACTAAATCACTGTGGCAGTGCGCGCCGGGCAGCGTAAGGCCGCTTGCCGTAGCTAGGCGTGTGTTGTGCTGGAGGCTCTGCAACAAGGTTTGCAGCAGCGCGGCATTGCGGTAGGGCGTTTCAATGAAGATTTGGGTCTGACCGGTTTTGAGCGCCAGCGACTCCAGCTCCCGAATTTTTTGTGCCCGCTCTGCGGGTGTAGCTGGCACATAGCCCACGAAGGCAAAACTTTGGCCGTTGAGTCCACTGGCCGCCAGTGCCAGCAGCAGCGACACGGGCCCCACCAGCGGCACGACGGGAATTCCCAGATCGTGTGCGGCCCGCACCACGGATGAGCCCGGGTCTGCAATGGCAGGCATACCGGCTTCGCTGACCAGGCCCATGGCATTGCCGGTCAGCGCAGGTTGCAGCATATGGCGGGCATCAAAGCCGCCGCCGTGGTCCCCCTTCTTGTGCACTTCGCGCGGCAGTTCCTGCAGTTGCATGGACTGAAGCGGCAGGCACAGGGGGTGTGTTTCGTGAATGCGTTTGAGGTAGGCACGCGTGGATTTGGCGTTTTCGCAAATCCAGTGGCTGATGCCGGATGCTACTTGCAAGGTTCCTGCAGGCATGGACGCGCCTAGGGCCACGATTTCGTCGCAACCAAAGTCAAGCGGTGCCGGGACCAGATAGAGCGTGCCGGTGTGTTGCTGGGCGCCGGTTGCCGGATTTGGGGAGTTCATGGGGTCGGGGCCGGTCAAGCCAGCAAATCCAGGCCTGCCGCACGCAACATGGTCGCGGTGCGGATCAGTGGCAGCCCCACCAGGGCTGTGGGGTCATCATTCTCAATGCTTTCAAGCAGGGCGATCCCCAGCCCTTCGCTCTTGGCACTGCCTGCACAGTCATAAGGCTCCTCCGCACGCAGATAGTTTTCAATTTCCGACGCACTGAGGTTGCGGAACTTCACCCGCACCGCTGCAAGCGACTGTTGCTGGAAACCGCTTTCCTTGCAGACAACCGCGACCGCCGTTTGGAATACCACCACCTTGCCGGACATCTGTTGCAATTGCAGGACGGCGCGCTCATGGGTACCCGGTTTGCCCAGTGGCAATCCGTCCAGATCGGCCACCTGGTCGGAGCCGATCACAATGGCCTGCGCAAACCGGTCGGCAACCGCCATGGCCTTGGCCAGAGCCAGTCTTTGCGCCAGTGAGGCCGGGTTTTCACCGGCCAATGGTGTCTCATCGACATGGGGCGATTCCACGGTAAATGGAACGTGCAGGCGTTCGAGGAGCTCGCGTCGATAGGCCGATGTGGAGCCCAGAATGAGTTTTCTGTTCTTGGAAGGTTGCATTCCCCGATTCTCTTACACTGACCCCATGAAACATGAATTTGCACCACAGCACTTGCACATTGCCGCCTTCGCAAAGGCTGCAGGTACCTTGGCTGGTGAAGAACAACTGAGCCATTTCGAACGTTTGATGGATCAGAGTCAGGGCGTGGGAGGTGAAACATTTGTCACCTACTCAGCGCGCGGGGAAGTGCGTACGGACGCAGCAGGTCTGGATGAGCCTTGGGTGCATTTGTCGGCACAGGCCTCACTGGCTTTGGTGTGCCAGCGCTGTCTGGGGCCGGTGGATATGCCGGTGGAATTCGAGCGGGATTTCCGCTTTGTGGCGTCCGAACATCTGGCCGAAGTGGAAGATGAGGAGTCCGAAGAGGATGTGCTGGTGCTGAGCAAGTCCTTCAACCTGCTGGAACTGATTGAAGACGAGTTGCTGTTGGCCACGCCGTTGGTTCCCATGCATGAAGTGTGTCCGGAACCCGTCAAATTGCAGGCTGCGGACCCCGACTTCGAGGAGCCGCCCGAGGAAAAGCCCAGTCCATTTGCCGTGCTGCAGCAACTCAAGAAAAAGGATGCTGGCTGAAAGCACAGGAATAGGCTATAATCTGAAGCTTCGCGTGCGGAACCAGCCGCGTTTTTACCAACCTCAAAGTGTTGCAACCTGTGCAGCACCCATTGCCCAGGAGCCGAAAATGGCCGTTCAACAAAACAAGAAATCTCCTTCCAAGCGCGGTATGCACCGTTCGCACAACGCTCTGGTTGTGCCCGGAATCGCCGTTGAGCCGACCACTGGCGAAACTCACCTGCGTCACCACATCAGCCCCACCGGTTTCTACCGTGGTCGCAAGGTGTTGAAGACCAAATCCGAAGCCTGATCCCAGCGCTTCCAGCGAAGCCCGAAGCTACACACCTGTAGCGACGGGCTTTTTTTATGGCGAATTTCGCCGGCTAATGAGACCTATTTGAGACATCTCCGTGATAACCATAGCTGTTGACTGCATGGGTGGCGACCATGGCCCCAAGGTGACGCTGCCGGCCTGCACCCAGTTTCTGGATGCGCATCCGCAAGCCCGCTTGGTGATGGTCGGTTTGCCCGAGGCACTCTCGGGGTTTTCGCATCCACGCGCTACTGTTGTCGCTGCCAGTGAAGTGGTTACCATGGATGACCCGCTGGAAATTGCCTTGCGCCGCAAGAAGGACTCGTCCATGCGCATTGCGGTCCAGCAAGTCAAGGATGGTGCCGCCCAGGCTGCCGTTTCGGCAGGCAACACGGGCGCATTGATGGCCATATCGCGCTACGTGCTGAAAACGCTGGACGGCATCGAGCGCCCCGCGATTGCGGGCCAGATTCCCAATGCCACCGGTGGTGCGACCACGGTGCTGGACCTGGGGGCCAACGTGGACTGCAGCGCCGAGCACCTGCTGCAGTTCGCCGTGATGGGGTCGGCCTTGGTGTCGGTCTTGAACGACGTAGAGTCGCCCTCTGTTGGTTTGCTCAACATCGGCGAAGAGGCAATCAAGGGCAATGAAGTGATCAAGCGCGCAGGCGAATTGCTGCGGTCCGCCGGCAATTCTGGCGATCTCAATTTTTACGGCAACGTTGAAGGCAACGACATCTTCAAGGGTGTGGTGGACATCGTGGTTTGCGACGGCTTTGTTGGAAACGTGGCGCTCAAGACCAGCGAAGGTCTGGCTTCAATGATTTCGGGGTTTCTGAAGGCCGAATTTTCCAAGAATATTTTTACCAAATTGGCAGCAGTTGCTGCTTATTCGGTGCTGAGTGCGCTGAAAAGACGTGTGGATCACCGCCGTTACAACGGCGCTGCGCTGCTAGGATTGCGCGGGCTGGTTTTCAAAAGCCACGGGTCGGCAGACCAATTGGCCTTCGTGAATGCGTTGAACCGCGCGTATGATGCTGCCCGAAACAACTTGTTGGACCGCGTTCAGGTTCGTATAGCCAAAGCAGCGGCGCTTTTGACGGCGCCCGTGGCCACATCGTGATTTGAACGGAAGTCTTTCCACATACCCATGACACGATATTCGCGAATTACAGGCACCGGCAGCTATCTGCCTCCCCGCCGACTGACCAATGCGGATCTGGTGGCCGAATTGGCCGCCAAGGGCGTTGAGTCCTCGGATGAATGGATTGTCGAGCGCACCGGAATTCGGGCACGCCATTTTGCGGCGGACGGCGTGTTCAGCAGCGATCTGGCTTTGGAAGCTGCCAAGAGCGCCTTGGCCGCGGCGGGCCGAACCGCCCAGGAGATCGATCTGATCATCGTGGCTACCAGCACGCCGGATATGGTGTTTCCCTCCACGGCTTGCATATTGCAGAACAAGCTGGGTGCGGCAGGTGGTGCAGCGTTTGATCTGCAGGCCGTGTGCTGTGGATTTGTGTACGCCCTGAGCGTGGCCGACTCCATGATTCGCACAGGTGCTGCCACCAAGGCATTGGTCATTGGTGCGGAAGTGTTCTCCCGCATTCTGGATTTCACCGACCGCACGACCTGTGTGCTGTTTGGCGATGGCGCTGGTGCTGTGGTTCTCGAAGCTTCAGACACGCCAGGCATCTTGGCCAGCGACCTGCATGCTGATGGCAAGCACGTCGGCATTCTGTGTGTCCCCGGGCACGTTTCTGGTGGCCATATCCTGGGTGACCCTCTGCTGAAGATGGACGGTCAGGCGGTTTTCAAATTGGCCGTCGGCGTGCTGGAAGACACAGCGCGCGCCGCTTTGGCCAAGGCGGAGCTATCGGGTGCCGATGTCGACTGGCTGATTCCCCATCAGGCCAATATCCGCATCATGCAAAGTACCGCCCGCAAGCTCAGGGTGCCTTTGGACAAAGTGGTTGTGACTGTGGACCAGCATGGCAACACATCGGCTGCGTCCATCCCGCTGGCTTTGGACAGCGCGGTACGTTCGGGTCAGGTCAAGCCTGGTCAAACCCTTCTGCTGGAAGGCGTTGGAGGCGGCTTCACCTGGGGCGCTGTGGTTCTGAAGTTCTGAGCTTCTTCGTCAATGCCCGGCGCTGACCGGGCCATCATTTTTGAATTGCCATGAAGAAATTTGCATTTGTTTTTCCCGGTCAAGGTTCGCAGTCGGTGGGCATGCTCGATGGATGGGGTGACCATCCTGTGGTTGCAAGCACATTGCAGGAGGCCTCAGATGCGCTGGGAGAAGATGTGCCCAAGCTAATACACGAAGGTCCCAAGGAGGCGCTGGCACTCACCACCAACACCCAGCCGGTGATGCTGGTCGCGGCGGTGGCGGCGTACCGCGTATGGATGACCGAAATCGGAGTGCAGCCCGATGTGGTGGCTGGACATTCGCTGGGCGAGTATTCGGCTTTGGTTGCGGCAGGTTCTCTGACCCTGTCGCAGGCCGCCCCTCTGGTGCGCCTGCGTGCCCAAGCCATGCAGGATGCCGTGCCGGTAGGCACCGGCGCCATGGCGGCCATCCTGGGTATGGATGCTGCGCGTGTTGCATCCGGTTGCGCCGAAGTTACCGCGTCCTTTGGAGCGGGCTCTGCCGAAGTTGTACAGGCGGTGAATTTCAATGATCCGGCACAAACCGTGATTGCTGGCAGCAAGGCTGCCGTGGAAAAGGCTTGTGAAGTGCTCAAGGCCAACGGCGCCAAGCGCGCTTTGCCGCTGCCGGTGTCTGCCCCTTTTCACTCCAGCCTGATGAAGCCAGCCGCAGAAAAATTGCGCGTCCGTCTGGCAGAAATCGAAATCCTCGAGCCGAAAATCGCGCTGATCAACAACATTGACGTTGCAGTGCAAACCCAGCCGGATGCAATCCGTGACGCACTGTACCGCCAGGCCTTTGGTCCGGTACGGTGGGTGGAATGTGTTCAGACCATCAAGGCGCGTGGCATCAGCCATGTGGTGGAATGTGGGCCCGGCAAGGTGCTGGCAGGCATGGTCAAGCGTATCGACGCGGAAATGACCGGTGCAGCGCTGTTTGATCCGGCAACCTTGGAAGAAGCAAAAGGAGTCTTGGCATGAGCGATGCCCAAGTAGGAGCGCAAGTTGCGCTGGTGACGGGTGCGTCCCGAGGCATTGGTGCTGCAATAGCGCTGGAACTGGCACGCAAGGGATTCAAGGTCGTTGGTACCGCGACGACCGATGCAGGCGCTGCCGCCATTCGTGAGGCCTTGTCCGGATTTGCGGGATGCGATGGCCGCACGCTGAATGTGACGGATGGTGCCGCAGGCGACGCGCTGGTGGATGCCGTGACGAAGGAGCTGGGCGGTCTGCACGTGCTGGTGAACAACGCCGGCATCACCCGAGACACGCTGGCCATGCGCATGAAGGACGAAGACTGGGATGCGGTGCTGGACACCAATCTCAAGGGCGTGTTCCGCATGAGTCGCGCCGTGATGCGCACCATGATGAAGCAGCGCTACGGGCGCATCGTTAACATCACCTCGGTGGTGGGGGCTTCCGGAAACGCGGGGCAAGCCAATTACGCTGCTGCCAAGGCGGGTGTAGCCGGGATGACCCGTGCATTGGCCAAGGAGCTGGGTTCACGCAACATCACGGTTAACTGTGTGGCGCCTGGCTTCATTGAAACCGATATGACGGCAGGTCTGGGCAAAGAACAGCACAAGGCCTTGCTGACCCAGATTGCTGTCGGGCATCTGGGTAAACCTTCCGACATTGCCCATGCAGTGTGTTACCTTGCTTCGCCTGAAGCCGCTTACGTTACCGGGCAGGAATTGCACGTTAACGGCGGCATGTATATGTAGTATTTTCATAAGCCGATTAGTCCGTTCGGCAGCCCGGTTGGGGAACCATCCCCGACGGGGTAAAATCTCGGATTCTTTTACAACCCTCAGAGGGAACACATGAGCGATATCGAAGTACGCGTCAAAAAAATCATTGCCGAGCAACTCGGTGTTGAAGAATCTCAAGTCACCAACGAAAAGGCATTCGTGGCCGATCTGGGTGCCGATTCTCTGGACACAGTGGAACTGGTGATGGCTTTGGAAGACGAGTTTGGAATTGAAATTCCCGACGAAGACGCTGAAAAAATCACGACCGTGCAAAACGCCATCGACTACGCCAATACGCACAAGAAGGCCTGATAGGTCTCTTGCTGCGGCGTTAGCGCATGGGCCTGAAGATCTGGTGAAACCATCAGACGGTCGGGCCCATTTCTTTTGCACCTTTGCCCGCCGTCAGGCGGAGTTTCTTTGACAAACTGCTGAAACCTGATTTCTATGGCCCGTCGTCGCGTTGTTGTCACTGGTTTGGGATGCATCAGTCCCGTAGGTAATACGGTTCCTGAGGCCTGGGCCAATCTGCTTGCTGGCAAGTCCGGCATTGGCACGATTTCCAAGTTCGATGCATCTGCCTTTTCCTGCCAGATCGCTGGCGAGGTGCGTAACTTCGACTTGGACTCGTACATGAACTCCAAGGAGGCGCGAACGATGGATACCTTTATCCATTACGGTATCGCCGCCGCCGTTCAGGCCGTTAACGATGCGGGCTTGCCCACTGGCGACGCTCTGGGCGAAGAAGAGGCAACCCGAATCGGTTGTGTGATTGGCTCCGGCATCGGTGGCTTACCTCTTATCGAGAGCACGCATGCCGAATACACGGCACGTGGACCTCGCCGTATTTCCCCCTTCTTTGTTCCTGCCTCCATCATCAACATGACCTCCGGTCATGTATCGATGCGTTTCGGCTTCAAGGGACCCAACATTGCCATCGTCACCGCTTGCACGACCGGCCTGCACTGCATTGGTGAAGCTGGTCGGATGATTGAGTATGGTGACGCCGATGTGATGATTGCAGGCGGTTCCGAAGCCACGGTGTCTCCTCTGGGAGTGGGCGGCTTCGCATCCATGCGCGCACTCAGCACCCGCAACGATGATCCGGCCACTGCTTCGCGTCCCTGGGACAAGGACCGTGATGGTTTTGTCCTGGGTGAAGGCGGTGGCGTTGTGGTTCTGGAAGAGTACGAGCATGCCAAGGCACGTGGCGCGCGCATCTACGCAGAATTGGCAGGCTTCGGCATGAGTGCGGATGCCGGCCACATGACTGCTCCCAATATGGATGGTCCGCGCCGCGCGATGGTCAACGCCATGCGCAATGCTGGCGTGAACGGCGACCAGATCGACTATCTCAACGCCCATGGAACTTCCACGCCGTTGGGCGACATCAACGAGAGCAACGCCATCAAGGCCGCTTTGGGTGATGCGGCCAAGAAGGTCGTGGTGAACTCCACGAAGTCCATGACAGGCCACTTGCTGGGTGGTGCCGGCGGACTGGAGTCAGTCGTGACGATCCTGTCCATCTACCATCAGAAGAGCCCGCCAACGATCAACCTGTTCAATCAGGACCCTGAGTGCGACCTGGACTACTGCGCCAATACAGCGCGGGACATGCGTATCGACGTGGCACTGAAGAACAACTTCGGCTTTGGCGGAACCAACGGTTCCCTGGTCTTCAAGCGCATCTAGATCACTATTGCGCAAGGCCCATGCATCGGGCTCCTGCTGTCAGTTGGAACGTCGGGCCCGCGGCCTGGCGTTTGCATTTTCTGGTCCTTTGGATCGCGTGCGGCGGGCTTGTGGTGACCCTTTATCTCGTATTGCAGCCTTGGGGCATTCGCGCTGCGACCTTAATGCTGGTCTTTCTGGGAAGTGTGCTGTATGCCGTTGTGGTCCAACGCAAAGGCAGATCTGGCATGCTGCGCTGGGACGGTGAGCATTGGTATTGGTCCGGTTTTGAAGACCAGAAGGTTAGGCACGTGACCTGCGTGCTGGATTTGCAGCGTCGGGTATTGCTGCGTATGCAAGACACGACCGGTAAAGTCCACTGGTTGTGGCTACAGTCGCAGGCGATGGATTCTCGTTGGCTTGCGTTTCGAAGAGCTGTTGTCTGCGACAGGTCTGGTAGAGGTCAGGACGCCGCTGAATCACTTCGGTAATCGTTTTGTAAAGGCTCTTGCAGACAATCCATGCAACCCTACATAAGGCTGTATTTGCGGGCATTCGCCTTTTTTCTCAAGATTGGAAATACACAATGAACATTCGGATTTTGGGCACGTTGCGAACAGTCTTGGCGGCAATGGGTATTGCTGCTTCATTCTCGGTTATGGTACTTCCGGTGCAGTCGGCCCAGGCGCAGTCGCGCACCCTGCCAGACTTCACGGACCTGGTGGAGCAGGTCGGCCCGTCCGTGGTGAATATCAGAACCACGGAAAAGGTAGCCATTCGCTCACAGCAAGGCGCTCCAGGTGAGGAGGAGATGCTGGAATTCTTCCGTCGTTTTGGTCTGCCGCTCCCCAACATTCCCAAACAGGCGCCAAAGAAGAGCCAGCCGCAACAGCCTCAGGAAGAGGATCAGCCCAAGGGCGTTGGTTCGGGCTTCATTCTCTCAACGGACGGCCTGATCATGACCAATGCCCACGTGGTGGATGGGGCCGATGAGGTGCTGGTTACGTTGACTGACAAGCGTGAGTTCAAGGCCAAGATCATCGGTGCCGATGCGCGCTCCGATGTGGCCTTGGTGAAAATCGAGGCGACCGGCTTGCCCGCCGTGAAGGTAGGCGACGTGGGCCGTTTGCGGGTAGGGGAGTGGGTGATGGCCATTGGCTCTCCGTTCGGGCTGGAGAACACCGTGACCGCGGGCATTGTGAGTGCCAAGTCGCGTGATACGGGCGACTACCTGCCTTTCATCCAGACCGATGTCGCCATCAATCCTGGCAATTCGGGCGGTCCCCTGATCAACATGCGCGGTGAAGTGATTGGCATCAATAGCCAGATCTATTCGCGCTCTGGCGGCTTTATGGGCATTTCCTTCGCCATCCCCATGGATGAAGCCATTCGCGTGAGCGATCAACTGCGCGCGACCGGGCGGGTGTCCCGTGGCCGTATTGGCGTTCAGATCGATCAGGTCAGCAAAGAGGTTGCCGAGTCCATCGGTCTTGGCAAGCCCATTGGTGCTCTGGTGCGTAGCGTAGAGCCCGGCGCTCCGGCAGACAAAGGTGGTATCGAGGCTGGCGACATCATCACCAAGTTTGATGGCAAGCAGATCGACAAATCCAGTGACCTGCCGCGTATCGTTGGCGGCACCAAGCCAGGCTCCAGGAGCACCGTCACGGTATTTCGCCGCGGTGCCACGCGCGATCTGAGTGTTGTGGTTGCTGAAGTGGAAGCAGACAAGCCGATTGCCAAGGCGTTGCCTGGCAAGGAAGAAAAACCCAAGGCCTCCACCGCGGCGCAGTCCTTTGGCTTGACCGTCGTGGAACTGACCGATGCGCAAAAGAAGGAGCTCTCCGTCAAGGGTGGAGTGCGGGTGGACTCCGTTTCCGACGCTGCAGCCCGCGCAGGATTGCGTGAAGGAGATGTCATTCTTGCTGCTGCCAATGTGGAGGTATTGAGCGTCAAGGACTTTGATGCGGTGATCTCCAAGTTCGACAAATCCAAGCCCTTGAGCATCCTGTTCCGTCGTGGTGACTGGACGCAGTATGCGATCTTGAAGGCTGTCAAATAAGGTGACGTCACGGTGACACGACCCCATGCCCAAGCGGGGTATGGGGTTGTTTTTTTGCCCCAGGAACAGAATTTTTACGCGGGGCCTGCCGCCATCAGCTATGTAGGCAAACGCTAACTTAACAAGGTGGTTAGCCCGTTTTGGTTAGAATGGAGCACTAAACAAGGATGGTTTGGCTATAAAGAGGACCTGAAAGTCCATGATATGGGATGTTTTTCAGGATCCCACAGGCGATCCACAGTTCGCCCACATGTTGTCCTTTAAGCACCGCCCTGTTTTGTGAATAACTTGTGCATAAGATTTATGTTGTGGACTCACAACTCTGTTTTTCTTCGAATTTTTTGGCTGTGAATCCCGGACTTTTTGCCTACAATGAAGTTCCAACTTTCGCAGTTGCCAAAAGATTGTTGGTTCAGGGCGCGTCCAAACCGGACGCGCCCTTTTTTCTTGTCTGACCGTTTTAATTCAATCACTTGAAGCTCTCCCTTGATGAATCACATCAGAAATTTCTCGATCATTGCGCATATTGATCACGGCAAATCCACGTTGGCAGACCGCTTGATACAGCGTTGTGGTGGACTTGAAGATCGGCAAATGGAAGCCCAGGTTCTGGACTCGATGGATATCGAAAAAGAGCGTGGGATAACCATCAAGGCGCAGACAGCAGCGCTTAAATACAAGGCACGTGATGGCAAGGTCTACAACCTCAATCTGATCGACACGCCGGGACATGTGGACTTCTCGTATGAAGTGAGTCGCTCACTGTCTGCATGCGAAGGTGCACTACTGGTCGTCGATGCAAGCCAGGGTGTGGAGGCGCAGACCGTTGCAAACTGCTACACCGCACTCGACCTGGGTGTGGAAGTGCTGCCGGTGTTGAACAAGATGGATTTGCCGCAGGCAGATCCGGAGGCAGCGAAGTCCGAGATCGAAGACGTAATCGGCATCGATGCCAGTGAGGCAATTCCATGCTCCGCAAAAAGCGGGATGGGTGTGGATGAAATTCTTGAAGCCATCGTTGCCAAGATCCCTGCACCCCGCGGAAATCCGGATGGCCCCCTGCGCGCCATGATCATCGATAGCTGGTTCGACAGCTACGTGGGTGTGGTGATGCTGGTGCGGGTGGTCGATGGACGTCTGGCCAAGGGCGAGCGCATCAAGATGATGGCCTCCGGTGCGACCTACAACGCGGATAACCTGGGCGTGTTCACTCCCGCCAACCAACCACGCGAATCGCTGGAGGCGGGCGAGGTGGGTTACATCATTGCCGGCATCAAGGAACTGCAAGCTGCCAAGGTGGGCGATACCGTCACCTTGATCAAGGGGGGTACCGGTGGTGCGGCGTTTACCGCTACCGAACCACTGCCCGGCTTCAAGGAAATTCAGCCGCAGGTGTTTGCCGGTTTGTATCCGACGGAGGCCAGTGAATACGACTCGCTGCGTGATGCCCTGGAAAAGCTCAAGCTCAACGATGCATCCCTGCACTACGAGCCGGAAGTGTCACAGGCCTTGGGTTTTGGATTCCGCTGCGGCTTCCTCGGGCTCTTGCACATGGAGATCGTGCAGGAACGTCTGGAGCGCGAGTTTGATCAGGACCTGATCACCACCGCCCCCAGCGTGGTGTACCAGGTCATGAAGAGTGACGGCGAAGTCATCATGGTGGAGAACCCGTCCAAGATGCCCGATGTCGGCAAGACGGCTGAAATCCGCGAACCCATCGTGACCGTACACCTGTACATGCCGCAGGAGTATGTGGGCGTGGTGATGACGCTGGCCAACCAGAAGCGCGGAGTGCAGCTGAACATGGCCTACAAGGGCCGTCAGGTGGTGCTCACCTATGAGATGCCCTTGGGTGAAATCGTGCTGGACTTCTTTGACAAGCTCAAATCAGTCAGCCGCGGTTACGCGTCCATGGACTACGAGTTCAAGGAGTACCGCGCGTCTGATGTGGTCAAGGTCGACATCCTGCTCAACGGCGACAAGGTGGATGCCCTGTCCATCATCGTGCACCGTTCGCAGTCGCAGTATCGCGGCCGCGCGGTGGTGGCCAAGATGCGCGAGATCATTTCGCGTCAGATGTACGATGTCGCCATCCAGGCGGCCATTGGTGCCAACATCATTGCCCGTGAGACAATCAAGGCGTTGCGCAAGAATGTGCTCGCCAAGTGCTATGGCGGCGACATTTCCCGCAAGCGCAAGCTCCTTGAAAAACAAAAAGCAGGCAAGAAACGCATGAAGCAAATTGGTTCGGTTGAAGTTCCCCAGGAAGCGTTCCTGGCCATTCTGCAGGTGGAAGATTGATGCAAGCCTTGACCTCCGCCATTCTGGGCGCCTTTGTGCTGTATGCCGCATCCTGGTACTTTGGCCTTGTTGACGGCAACTTTGCGCTGCTCCTATTTCTTGCATCGCTGGTAACCGGAGCCTACTGGCTGGCCGAGCGCTTCTATTTCCTGCCCCTTCGCAAAGCCGCAGTGGCAGCTTTGGAGGCCAATGATGCACAGCGTCGGGCCGAGCTCGCCAAGATGGGCATTGCCCAGGTGGATGGCGATGTGTCGGAAGCCAAAGTGCGTTTGCTGATGCAGCCCTGGTGGCTGGATTGGACGGCAGGACTGTTCCCAGTGATCATCACGGTGTTCCTGTTGCGCTCTTTCCTGTTTGAGCCATTCAAGATTCCTTCGGGTTCCATGATTCCGACCCTGCTGGTGGGTGACCTGATTCTGGTGAACAAGTTCACTTATGGTCTGCGCCTGCCGGTACTCAACAAGAAGATCACCGAGGGCAACAAGCCACAACGCGGTGATGTCATGGTGTTTCGCTATCCGCCAAAGCCCAGTCTGGATTACATCAAGCGGGTGGTGGGCGTTCCGGGCGACACGGTGGCCTATCTGAACAAGCGGCTCACCATCAACGGTGTGGTGCAACCCACCGCTGCGATCCCCGAGTTCTTCGACGAGGACTCCATGCGGTACTTCAAGCACTACGAGGAAGTGCTGGGGGGTGTAAAACACCGCATCCTCAACGACGACGACCGGCCCGCGTTTGTTCCGGGTGCAGATCAGTTTGCCGGACGTGAGGGATGCAGCTATACCATTGAGGGCGTGACCTGCAAGGTGCCACCGGGACAGTACTTCATGATGGGCGACAATCGCGACAATTCCATGGATTCGCGCTATTGGGGGTTTGTACCCGATGAAAATATTGTGGGTAAGGCCATATTCATATGGATGAACTTCAGCCATCCCAAGCGGATTGGTTTCTTCAATTGATATTGCGGGGAAAGATAAATGTCTGAACAGCTTCCGTCCAAGCAACGTGGTATTTCCTTCATCGGTCTGCTCTTTGTAGCCGCGGTACTGGCAATGGCCGGCGTGGTCATTGCGCAGGTATTCCCTACGGCCATTGAATACATGAATGTGCAGAAAGCGGCGCAGAAGGCCGCGACGGACGGCTCGACGCCTGCCGAAATCCGCATGATTTTCGACAAGAATGCCGATATCAACGACATCAAGTCCATCCGCGGCAAGGATCTGGACATCAGCAAACAAGGCGACAAGGTCGTGGTGGCGTTCAGCTACCAACGGGAGATTCATCTGGTTGGGCCGGCCTTTCTGACCATGAAGTACGAAGGTCAATCCAAATAAGGTGGCTGATAGTCTTCAGGAGTTGCAGCGGCGCTTGCAACATCAATTTGCCAATCCGTCCCTGCTTTCCCGTGCGTTGACGCACCGCAGCTTTTCGTCTGATCACTACGAGCGTCTGGAGTTTCTGGGCGACTCGGTCCTGGGACTGGCGATTTCGGCCCTGCTGTATTCCCGTCTGGACAAGCTTGCCGAGGGTGACTTGTCCCGCGTGAGGGCCAATCTCGTCAAGCAAGAGACCTTGCATCAACTGGCCGTGGAGTTGGGGCTTCCCGACCTGCTGCGCCTGGGGGAAGGCGAGGTCCGTTCCGGTGGGCAGAAGCGCCCCTCCATCCTCGCGGATGCACTGGAAGCCATCATCGGCGCGGTCTATCTCGATGCCGGTTACGGCAAGGCGCAGGAACTGGTCTATCGCCTCTTCAACGCGGTAGAAATCAACCCACAGATGGACGCCATTGGCAAGGATGCCAAGACGGCCTTGCAGGAATGGCTGCAAGGGCGCAAGATGAAACTGCCGGTGTACAAGGTCGTAGGCACCTTGGGCGCCGCGCATAAACAAACCTTTGACGTGGAGTGCGAAATACCTGAACTCCGACTGTCTGAACGCGGTATTGGCGGCTCACGCCGTGCCGGGGAGCAGGCTGCTGCCACAGCCATGTTGCAAACACTTCAAACCAAATACCCAACATGAACGCTCCCAAGAAACCATCCACCAAGTCCGCCACCAAAGCACCAGCAAAGGCAGCTGTCAGCGAGGCGCCCACCATCGAAGAGGTGGACCAGCCTGATCTGGATGCCATGCTGCAGGGCCTGCTGAAGAGCACGCCCAAGCTGGCCGAGCCCGGCACGGACGGCGGTGGACAGCGCTGCGGCCTGGTGGCCATCGTCGGCAAACCCAACGTGGGCAAGTCCACTCTGCTCAACGCCCTGGTAGGGCAAAAGATCAGCATCACCTCGCGCAAGGCACAGACCACGCGGCACCGCATCACCGGCATGCGCACGCAGGGCCAGACCCAGTTTGTGTTTGTGGACACGCCCGGCTTTCAGACCTTGCATGGCAACGCGCTCAACAAGTCACTCAACAAGACAGTGCAAGGCGCAGTCTCGGACGTGGATCTGATCCTGCTCGTGGTGGAGGCGGGCAGCTTCACTCCGGCGGACGCCCGGGTACTGTCCTTGCTGGGCAAAGACATCCCAACCATTCTGGTTGCCAACAAGCTCGACAACGTGCACCGCCGTGGCGACATCGCTCCCTGGCTGCAGGAGATGCAAAAGAAGCACGCGTTTGCTGAGTTCGTTCCCATGTCGGCCAAGAACCCCAAGGACGTGGAACGCCTGCTTGGCATTTGCGAAGGATTTCTGCCCGAGCAGGCCTGGTGGTACGGCGAGGACGAACTGACCGACCGCAGTGAAAAGTTTCTGGCCAGCGAACTGGTGCGTGAAAAACTCTTTCGCCTGACGGGTGACGAGTTGCCTTACACCTCCACCGTCGTCATCGACAAGTTCGAAGAAGAGCCGCCGCAGCGCAAGGGCCAGAAGCGACTGTTGCGCATCGCTGCCACCATTGTGGTGGAACGCGATGGTCACAAGGCCATGGTGATCGGTGACAAGGGCGAGCGCATCAAACGCATCGGCATGGAAACCCGGGTGGAGCTGGAGAAGCTGGCGGACGCCAAGGTGTTTCTGGAGCTGTGGGTGAAGGTGCGCTCTGGCTGGGCCGATGACGAAGCGCGGGTGCGCAGTTTTGGCTACGAATAAGCGTATTTCTGATGAGCCAGCCTTTGTGCTGCATCGCTACGACTGGAGCGAGTCCAGTCTGATCCTGGAAGTATTCACCCGCAACCACGGGCGCATTGCCTTGGTGGCCAAAGGCGCCAAGCGACCCACTTCCAGTTTTCGCCCCATTCTCATGCCCTTGCAGCCGCTGCACGTGGCCTATGGCGGTGACGCGGAGATCCGCACGCTCAAGAGTGCTGAGTGGCAGGGCGGTCATGTCATGCCCACGGGTGATGCCTTGCTGTCGGGCTATTACCTCAATGAGCTGTTGCTGACGCTGCTGGCGCGGGACGATCCGCATCCCCGGCTGTTTGATATCTACGCCCGTGTGGTGCAGATCATTGCCAGCGAGCATGGCGAAGTGCTGCAGGCGGCCCTGCGCACCTGGGAGTTGCTGCTGTTGCGTGAAATCGGCCTGTTGCCGCAACTCGACCTGCAGACCATGACCTTGGGCATACTGGAAGACGAAACCCGCTACACCCTGGTTCCCGAAGGCGGCCTGCGCCAGGCACAGGCGGAGGAGCGTGGCGCGCTCAACGGGTTGCAATGGAAGCGCGTGCAAGCTGCATTGCAAGACGATGCGCCCTTTACCACCACGCTGCGCGCCTGCGCCGAAATGATGGCCGAACTCAAACCGCAGCTGCGCCAACTGCTGCACTACCATTGCGGGGTCAGGACACTGCGCACCCGGCAAATGATGATGGACATACAAGCCCTATGAAATCCCCTACCACCGCTCTATCGGTCAACCTCAACAAGGTGGCGCTGGTGCGCAATACGCGCCACCTGGGTATTCCCAGCGTGACCCGTGCCGCCACGCTGTGCCTGCAGGCAGGCGCCTCGGGCATCACCGTGCACCCCCGGCCGGACGCCCGCCACATCCGTGCAGAGGATGTGACGGACCTGGCTGCGTTGCTGCAGGCATGGCCCGACCGTGAATTCAATGTGGAAGGCAACCCGTTTCACAACCTGATGGACTGCGTGGCCGATTTGCGCGCGCGCCATCTGCCGGTGCATCAGGTGACCTTTGTGCCGGACAGCGAAGGCCAGTTCACCAGCGACCACGGCTGGAACTTCCCGGCGGATGCAGACCGGTTGCGACCTGTGATTGCGCAAGCCCACGCCCTGGGCCTGCGTGTAAGTCTGTTCATGGACGCCGACCCCGCCGCGATGGCAGCGGCAAAAGCCGTAGGCGCGGATCGCATCGAGTTGTACACCGAGCCTTTTGCGGCAGCTTGGGGTACCGAGGAGCAGGGCGCGCAATTGCAGCGCTTTGCCGCAGCTGCCCAGGCCGCTCTGGATGCCGGGCTGGGTGTGAACGCGGGGCACGACCTCAACCTCCACAACCTGGCCGCCTTTGTGCAGCAGGTGCCCGGTGTGCAGGAAGTCTCCATCGGACACGCCCTAATTTCCGATGCCTTGGAGCTGGGCTACGAGGCCACCATCCAGGCCTATCTGCGTTGCCTGCAAGCATGATTTACGGCATCGGCACGGACATCTGCGATGTACGCCGCATCCGCGCCAGCCTGGAGCGCCATGGTGACCGTTTTGCACTCAAGATCCTGAGCGACCTGGAATTCAAGACCTGGAAGGCGCGCAGCGCGCGCTGGCCGGAGCGCGGTGTGCGCTACCTGGCAACCCGATTCAGTGCCAAGGAGGCCTTCAGCAAGGCCATCGGCCTCGGTATGCGCATGCCCATGACCTGGCGCTTGTGCGAAATTGGCAAGGAGCTCAGTGGCAAGCCGGTCATCGTGTTGCATGGCGAACTGAAAGAATGGTTTGATTCCCAGGGTCTGCGCGCCCATGTCAGCGTGACCGATGAATCGGATTACGCCGCCAGCTTTTGCGTGGTGGAGACAGCCTGAGCGTCCCACCCGAACCTACCCACCCAACTTCCCCGACCGAAATGACACCTCACGCACCCCTCATCATCGATATTGCCGGTTTGACACTCTCCAAGGTGGACCGCGAACGCCTTCAGCATCCGCTGGTGGGCGGCATGATCCTGTTCGCCCGCAACTGGAAAGATCGTGCCCAATTGACCGCGCTGTGCCGCAGCATCAAGAAGATTCGTCCCGATCTGCTGATTTGTGTGGACCATGAGGGTGGCCGGGTGCAACGCTTCAAGACCGACGGCTTTACCCATTTGCCACCCATGCGGGCCTTGGGCGAGATGTGGATGGCCGAGCCCAAAGGTCAGAGCAAAGCGGGCCCACTGGATGCCACCAACGCCGCTACGGCCTGCGGCTATGTGCTGGGTGCCGAGCTGCGTGCCTGCGGTGTGGACATGAGCTTCACCCCGGTGCTGGACCTGGACTATGGCTCCAGCGGCGTGATCGGCGACCGTGCCTTTGCACGCGATCCACGTGTGGTCAGTCTGCTGGCCAAAAGCGTGATGCACGGGCTGTTGCAAAGCGGCATGGCCAACTGCGGCAAACACTTTCCGGGCCATGGATTTGTCAAGGCGGATTCCCATACCGATGTGCCGGTGGACCGCCGCAGCCTCAAGGCCATTCTGGCCGATGATGCAGCGCCGTACCGCTGGCTCAGCACCAGCATGAACAGCGTCATGCCCGCCCACGTCATCTACCCCAAGGTGGACAGCCGCCCGGCCGGATTCTCGGAGAAATGGCTGGGCGAAATTCTGCGCGGCCAGATGGGCTTTACCGGCGCCATCTTCAGTGATGACTTGTCCATGGCCGGCGCCCGTGTGCTGGACGGCCAGCAACTGAGCTATACCGAGGCTGCTGTAGCCGCACTGCAGGCAGGCTGCGACATGGTGCTGTTGTGCAACCAGTCCGTGCCGGACAGTGAGGGCGGCGGCAAGGCGGTTGACGAGCTGATCGATGGATTGACCGAGGCCCAGGTCAAAGGTGTCTGGGAGCCCCGTGAGGCCAGCGAAGAGCGCCGTGTGTCATTGTTACCACGCCAGGGTGCAGTCGAATGGGATGAACTGATGGTTCACCCGGCTTACATGCATGCATTGGACTGGATTGCCTGATGCCCATGCTAGGATGCCCCTGGGTTTTTTAGGCCCTTTTCAATATTTGGAGCGAACGATGAAATTGAAGTCCCTGATTGTTGCCGCGATGATGCTCGCCTTTGCCGGTGCCACCATGGCACAGACCGCCGAGCCAGCCAAGAAGCCGGCCCACAAAAAGGCACATGTGGTGAAGAAGCATGTCAAGGCCAAACACCACAAGGTCAAGCACAAGAAGGCGGCTGCAGCCCAGTAAGCATGCGTCTGCGCACATGAACAAGGCCTCATTCGAGGCCTTTTTTCCGTCCCTTTGCAGCCAGCGACTCAGGGCGAGCGATGCAAGCGTGGAGAAGACAGGGTCACGATCATGTCACTGGTGGCGTCGTCCACATTGGGGTGCCGCGCCAGCGCTGCCCCCAGGAGCTTGCGCAGTTGCTGCAGGTCTTTCACGCTGGGCGCCACTTTGATTTGCGCGAGCGCTGCGGCTTCGTTGCCGCCCTGGATCAGGCTGGCGACTTTGGTGGCCCAAGGGCTTTGGCGGGTCATGGTGTGTGCAATGGCAGGCAGTGGCAGATGTGCCATTATGACCAGAGCGGTCCGGCATCGGTATCCAGATAGGTCAGGTACACACGCACCTCGAACTCCAGCTGGTGATAGGCGGGCTCCATGTAGCAGCACAGCTTGTAGAAATTCTTGTCGTGGTCGCGCTCGCGCAAGTGGGCCAGTTCGTGCACGGCAATCATGCGCAGGAACTCCAGTGGCGTGTCCTTGAACAGCGAGGCAATGCGGATCTCGCGCTTGGCCTTGAGCTGCGAACCTTGCACGCGCGCGATGTTGGTGTGCGTGCCCAAGGCGTTCAGCACCAATTGCAGCTTGTTGTCGTACAGCACCTTGCTCACCATATGCGCGCCGCGCAGATATTCCTGCTTGAGCTCCTGCACATAGGCAAACAGCGAGCGGTCATCGCGCATGCCGTGTGCGCCGGGGTACTTCTTCTGCAGCCAGGAGCCCAGCTTGCCGGCCTGCAACAGGCCTTCCACCTGGGCCACGGTTTCTGAGGGATAACCGCGTAAATAGGGACTGCTCATTTCCGGGACAGACGCATGGCAATCAATCCCGCAATGCCGATCACCATGGCGCCCACAAAGGTCGTGAACTTGGGCACTTCGCCAAAGAACAAAAAGCCCCACAAAGGCGCCCACAGAATTCCGGTGTATTCAAAGGGTGTCACCGTGCTGCTTTTGGCGACCCGGTAAGCCGTGGTCAGGAACAGCGTGCCAGCTGCCGCCACGACGCCGCACACGCTGATCAGCAATGCATCACCCAGAGTGGGCATTACCCACGGGCGCACCAGAAACACCAGGCTGGGATGGGTGGCATGCTCCAGCCCCGCAACCGAGAGCAAGGCGGCACCCAGGGCAGAACCCAGAAGAAAAAAACCGTTCTGGTAGAACGCCATCACCGAGGTGGGTAATTGGTTGCCGAATTTGCGGGCCATCAGCATCGCGCTCCCGTACATCGCGGCCGATAGCAGCGACAGCAGCGCAGCCGGTTCAAACAGGCCGGAGCCCGGTTGCAGCATCACCAGCACGCCACCAAAGCCCAGCGTGACGGCTGCCCATACCTTCCAGCCTATGTGTTCGCCCAGCACCGGCCCAGCAAGCCCGGTCACAAACAAGGGCACCGTGAAATACAGCGCCACGGCATCGGCCAGCGGCAGCGCCGGAAATGCCATGTAGTAGGCGGTATAGGCGCCCAGCATGATCAAACCGCGCGCAGCCAAAGGCAGCCAGTGCACTTGCAACAGGGTGGCCCAGCCGACTTCCTTGCGCATCAGAAACCAAAGAATGGGTAGCCCGACCAGGGAGCGCATGCACACCACCTGCGTGAGCGCGTAGCCACCGCTGACCTGCTTGATGATGGCGTCCTGCAAGGAGAAGACCAGCACGCCAAGGCACAGGTACAAAATGCCGCGGGTTGATTGGTTTTGCATGGGGTGTTGATTGCGGACGGTTGGGTAGAGACAGGGCTAGAGCGGAACACGGGCAAACGGAAATGAGTCTCGCAAAGCCTGCGCCACATTGGCGATCACAGTTGCCCAATCATCGTCGCTGCTTTGGCGGAACAGTCGCATGGATTGCGGATACCAGACGGAGGTGTTTCCTTCTGCGCCCCAGCGCCAGTCCGTCATGTACCAGGGCAGTAGCAGCCAGCATGGCTTGCCCAGGGCGCCAGCCAGGTGTGCCATTGCGGTGTCCACCGCAATCACCAGATCCAGCTGGTCGATGATCGCAGCGGCGTCGGCGAAGTCCTGCATGGCGCTGCCCAGGTGAACCAGGGGCTGCTCGGTGGCGCAGGCTGGTACCTCGTCTTCGCCCATGCCTTTTTGCAGGCTCACGTACTGCACATCGGGTATCTGCCACAACGGGCTCAGCATGTCCAGGTGCGCCAATGACCGGTCGCGGTCATTCTCGAACTTCGGGTTGCCTTTCCAGACCAGTCCTATGCGGCGCCCGGCATGTTTGGGCAAATGCCGCGCCCAATAGGCACGTTTGTCGGGGGCGGTCTGCAGGTAGCGCGCGGGTGCCGGAACATTGTCCGGACGCGTATGGAAGTGCAAGGGCGCACTCAGCAATGGCATCCAATAGTCGAACGTTGCTTGCGGCAGCGCGCCATCGAATGGGTGAACGGCATCCACGCCCTCCACGGTTTGCAGCAGTGTGGTGAGGGCAGGGTGACAAAGAAGCTCCACCCGATGTGCACCGCGCGCCTTGAGCAAAGGGATGTAGCGCACCAGGTGGATCATGTCGCCATGCCCGGCCTCGTAACACGCCAACAGCGTCTTAGCTGTCAGGTCCTGCCCATGCCAACGGGCAAAGGGCAGCCGTTGCGCCAGGGCCCGGTACCAGTCACGCGATTCGAACAGTTGCCAGCCTTCTTCCCAGTTGCCACGGCGCAGTTGCAGATAGGCCAGATTGAAGCGGGCGTTGGCATTCTCGGCAGAGAGGGTGATGGCGTGGCGCAGGCAGGCTTCCGCAGTTTCCTCACGCTGCAGGCTGAGGTTGAGCGCGCCCAGGTTGGACCAGACCGCGCTGGATTCAGGCTCCAGCGCCAAGGCCGCAGCGTAGCTTGCTTCGGCTTCACCGTGCCGCTTTTGCCGGGCCAGCAACGCGCCCAGATTCAGATGGATGGTGGCAATGGTGGGGTTGCGCACGATGGACGCGCGGTAGCAAGCCTCGGCCTGTTCCTTGTCACCTTGCTGGTCCAGCACAAAGCCCAGGTTGCCATGGGCTTCGGCAAACGAATCAGCCAGGGCGATGGCTTGCCGGTAGCAACGCTCTGCGTCGCCCCAATGGCCGGTTTGCTGCAGCTGCAGGCCCTGCTGAAACAGCGCCGTGGCCTGGGCTTCGACGCTTTCCTCCATGGGCTGCCAAAGCGCCTCAGGCTTCGCGACGCAGGGCCGGGAACAAGATGATGTCGCGGATGCTGGCGCTGTCGGTGAGCAGCATCATCAGGCGGTCAATGCCGATGCCGCAGCCGCCGGTCGGGGGCATGCCGTACTCCAGCGCCCGCACGAAGTCATGGTCAAAGTACATGGCTTCATCGTCACCGGCTTCCTTGGCGGCAACTTGCGCGTGGAAGCGCGCGGCCTGGTCTTCGGCATCGTTAAGTTCGCTGAAACCGTTGCCGAATTCGCGGCCAGTGATGTAGAGCTCAAACCGCTCGGTCACGCCGGGTTTGGTATCACTCTCGCGCGCCAGTGGGGAGATTTCCACCGGGTGCTCGCAGATGAAGGTCGGATTCCAGAGCTTGTCTTCCACCGTCTCTTCGAAATACATCACCTGCAGGCTGGCCAGGCTGCGTGTGGAGAGGTGGTGCTTGGCTTCGGTGTGTCCCAACTTGCGCAGTGCATTGATCAGCCATTGCGTATCAAACACGTTCTCACCGGCTTCGGTGTATTTCTGGATAGCCTGCACAATCGTTAGCCGCTCGAATGGTTGTGACAGGTCGACTGGCTTGCCGCCATAGGTCAGGTGCAGTGAGTCACCAGCCTTGATGGCGGCGTCACGCACCAGCTGCTCGGTGAAGCTCATCAGGTCCTGGTAGTTCCAGTACGCTGCATAGAACTCCATCATGGTGAACTCGGGGTTGTGGCGCACCGAGATGCCTTCGTTGCGGAAGTTGCGGTTGATCTCAAACACGCGATCAAAGCCGCCCACGATCAGGCGCTTGAGGTACAGCTCGGGCGCAATGCGCAGGAACATCTGCTGGTCCAGGGCATTGTGGTGGGTAACAAAAGGCTTGGCATTGGCCCCACCGGGAATGGGGTGCAGCATGGGTGTTTCCACTTCCAGAAAGCCATGTTGCACCATGAACTCGCGGATGCCGCTCACTGCCTTGCTGCGCGCCACAAAGCGCTTGCGCGATTCCTCATCGGTCATTAGGTCCACATAGCGCTGGCGGTACTTCACTTCCTGGTCGTTGATGCCGTGGAACTTGTCGGGCATGGGGCGCAGGCTCTTGGTCAAGAGACGCACGCTGGTGGCGTGGATGGAGAGTTCACCGGTACGGGTCTTGAACACGGTGCCTTCGGCAGCCACGATGTCACCCAGGTCCCAGTGCTTGAACGCGGCGTACAGGTCGGCACCCACATCTTCGCCCTTGACGTAAATCTGGATGCGGCCACCACTGGGGCCAAACGAAGCATCCTGCAAGGTGCAGAAGCTGGCCTTGCCCATGACGCGCTTGAGCATCATGCGACCAGCCACCTTGGCCTGCACATTCATGCCAGCCAGAATTTCGGTGGAGTGCGGGTCGAACTCTGCAAACAGCTGTTCGGCCTTGTGGGTGGGCTGAAAGTCGTTGGGGAAGGCCACGCCCTTGCCATCTTGCTGCGCCAGGCGCAGGGCCTTGAGTTTTTCACGGCGCTCCAGGATCAGCTGGTTTTCGTCTTGGGGAGCGGGTGCGGCGGTATTTTGTTCGGACATGGATGGCTTGCTTGTTGGTAGGGAGCGTAACCCTCGATTCTAAGAGGGTGGCTCGGGCTATGATTCCCTGGTACCAAACTCCCACCCGCCATGCTGTACCAAATCGTTTCGCTTTTGCTGGAAGTCGTTGCCGGACTCTTGACCGGTGTGTGCCTGCTGCGCCTCTATATGCAGCACCAGCGCATTCCCATGTCGGCGCGTTCCGGCAACCCGATTGGCCCGTTCATCTTTGCCGTAACCGACTGGCTGGTGCTGCCGCTGCGCCGCGTGCTGCCTGCGTTGGGGCGTTGGGATACAGCCAGTCTGGTGGCCGCCTTCCTGGCGCAACTGGCGCTGTTTGGCGCGCAGTGGCTGATGCTGGGTGGCGGTGCCGGCTGGATCGGCGTGCTGGTGCTGGCGCTGTTCGGTGTGGCCCGCATGGCCATCTCGTCGCTCACCGGGCTGGTGATCGTCTACGCGGTGCTTTCCTGGGTGCAGACTCAGTCGTACCTATCGGATCTGATGGAGCGCCTAGTCGCCCCAGCGCTCACGCCCATACGCCGCATCATTCCGCTGGTAGGCGGCGTGGACTTGTCGCCGCTGGCCTTGCTGGTACTGCTGCAGATTGCAGCCATCGTATTGGGCACGCTGCAGGCCAGCGTGCTGGGAATGGCGCTTTAGATCACCGCATCGGCCGGCTGGCGCTGCAGCATGGCCAGCGTCTCGGCGATGGTCTTGCGCAGTTCGCGGCGGTCACAGATGAAATCGATGGCGCCTTTGGTCTGCAGGAACTCGGCGCGCTGAAAGCCTTCTGGCAGCGTCACGCGCACGGTGGACTCGATCACGCGCGGGCCGGCAAAGCCGATCAACGCCTTGGGTTCGGCAATCACCACGTCACCCAGGAAGGCAAATCCGGCACTTACGCCGCCCATGGTCGGGTCTGTCAGCACGCTGATGTAGGGCAGGCCTTTCTTGGCCAGGCGGGTGAGGGACGCATTGGTCTTGGCCATCTGCATCAGGCTGAGCAAGCCTTCTTGCATGCGGGCACCACCGGTCGCGGTAAAGCAGACAAAGGGCACTTTTTGTTCAATGGCGGTTTCCACGCCACGCACAAAACGCTCACCCACGACCGAGCCCATGCTGCCACCCATGAATTCGAACTCAAAGCAAGCAGCCACCAGGCTCACGCCGTGCACAGCGCCGCCCATGACCACCAGGGCATCGGTCTCGCCGGTGTTTTCCAGGGCTTCCTTGAGGCGTTCGGGGTACTTGCGGCTGTCCTTGAACTTGAGCGCGTCCACCGGCAGCACTTCCTGGCCGATCTCGAAGCGGCCTTCGTTGTCCAGAAAGGTGTTGAGGCGGGCACGGGCGCCGATGCGGTGGTGGTGACCGCAACCGGGGCAGACGTTCTGGTTTTGCTCCAGGTCGGTCTTGTAGAGAACAGCCTCACAGCTGGGGCATTTGATCCACAGGCCTTCGGGCACGCTGCGACGCTCGGTGGGGTCGGTGTGCTGAATTTTCGGGGGCAATAGTTTCTCAAGCCAGCTCATGGGCAGTTCTCCTGTGCGGTATCCAACGGGTGTCCGATTGGGCGTAATTATGAATCCAAAGCCTGACGGATCCCCGCCAGGAAAGTTTGGGCGGTAGCGCCCACCTTCTCGCGGGGCTGGTCTTCCAACAGCTGGATGATCTTGCTGCCGATCACTACGGCGTCGGCCACGCGCGAAATGGTACGGGCCGTCGCGGCATCACGGATGCCAAAACCCACGCCAACCGGCACGCTGATATGCGAGCGGATGCGCGGCAGCATGGCCTCCACGGCGTCGGTATCCAGCGCGCCGGAACCGGTGACGCCCTTGAGCGACACGTAGTACACATAGCCGCTGGCCACGCGGGCCACCTGTTGCATGCGCTCGTCCGTGCTGGTGGGCGCCAGCAGGAAGATCAAGTCCAGGTCGTGCGCTCGCAAGTCGGCGGCAAAGGCCTCGCATTCCTCTGGCGGATAGTCCACGATCAGCACGCCATCCACGCCAGCGGCTGCAGCGTCGCGCACAAAGGCGCTGGCGGTGGAGTCTGCGGGCATGCTCGCGGCATGCTTCTGGTCGTAGCGCTCCACCGGGTTGGCGTAGCCCATGAGTACCACCGGCGTCTTGTTGTTGTCCTTGCGGAACGCGCGCACCATCTCCAGCACCTGTGTCAGGCCAATGCCGAAGGCGAGTGCCTTGTCGCCAGCCTTTTGGATGACCGGGCCGTCGGCGCTGGGGTCAGAGAACGGGACGCCCAGCTCGATGATGTCGGCACCACCGGCCACCATCGCGTGCATCAGTTCGGGCGTGACATCCGCATACGGATAGCCTGCGGTGACGAAGGGAATCAGGGCCTTGCGGTTCTGCGCTTGCAGGGCGGACAGGGTAGGGGTGATACGGCTCATTTCGAGGCTCCTTTCACCACGGACACGACTTGCTCCTGTGCCATGCCACCTCCTTTGACCGATTGGCCCTTGCAACTGGGGCGGCAATAGAAATCGGCATTGCTCAGGTCGGCCACCGTGCCGATATCCTTGTCTCCACGTCCCGACAGATTCACCAGAATCGACTGGTCGGGCCGCATGGTCTTGGCAAGCTTCATGGCATACGCCACCGCGTGGCTGGACTCCAGGGCCGGGATGATGCCCTCGGTGCGGCACAGGTAGTGGAATGCCTCCAGCGCCTCGGTGTCGGTAATGCCCACGTACTCGGCGCGGCCAATATCGTTCAGGAAGGCATGTTCCGGACCCACGCCGGGATAGTCCAGACCGGCGCTGATGCTGTGCGTTTCGGTCACCTGGCCATTGTCATCCTGCAGCACATAGGTGCGGTTGCCGTGCAGCACGCCGGGGCTGCCGCGCTGGATGCTGGCGGAATGTTTGCCGCTGTCCATGCCCTCGCCAGCCGCTTCCACGCCGATGAGGCGGGTACCTTCTTCCTTGATGTAGGGGTAGAAGATGCCCATGGCATTGGAGCCGCCGCCTACGCAGGCAACCACTGCATCCGGCTGGGGTTTTTTGCAGCCGGCAGCGGCCAGCATTTCGGGCATCTGCACCAGGCATTCTTCGCCAATGACGCTCTGGAAGTCCCGCACCATCATCGGGTAGGGGTGGGGGCCGGCGACGGTGCCGATGATGTAGAAGGTGTTGTCCACGTTGGCGACCCAGTCGCGCATGGCTTCATTGAGCGCATCTTTCAGGGTCTTGCTGCCTGATTCCACCGGCACCACGGTGGCGCCCAGCAGCTTCATGCGGTAGACGTTGGGGCTTTGGCGCTTGACGTCCTCGCTGCCCATGTAGACCACGCATTCCAGACCATAGCGGGCGCAGATGGTGGCCGTGGCCACGCCGTGCTGGCCGGCACCGGTTTCGGCAATGATGCGCGGCTTGCCCATGCGCTTGGCGAGCATGGCTTGGCCAATGGTGTTGTTGATTTTGTGGGCGCCGGTGTGGTTGAGGTCTTCACGTTTGAGGAAGATCTGTGCGCCGCCCATTTCCCGGCTCATGCGGGCCGCGTGGTAGACCGGGGAGGGGCGGCCTACAAAGTGGGCCAGCTCGGACTTGAATTCGGCAATGAAGGCCGGGTCGTGCTGGTACTTGGCGTAGGCGTCCTTGAGTTCGTTGATGGCGTGGGTCAGCGTCTCGGAGACAAAACTGCCCCCGTACTTTCCAAAGTGACCACTGAGGTCGGGTTGGGCGTATTCGTACATTTAGCGTGTTCCTGCAAAGCGTTGGTCGGCGGCGCGCACGGCGGCGACAAACTGGTTGATCTTTTCCGGGTCTTTGATGCCTTTTTGGGCAATGCCTTGGGCGTCTACTGCTTCGACGCCTGAGCTGATATCGACGGCCAGGCTGTTACAGCGTGGCCGCAGTTGGGCAATACCGTCGCCCACGTTTGCAGCATTGAGTCCACCACTCAAGACGAGGTGAGCGCTGACGCTTGGAGGAAGAAGTGACCAATTGAATACCTTGCCACCGCCGCCGTATCCGTCGACATGGGCGTCCAACAGAATGGCTTTGGCGTGAGAAAAATCGTTGGCGTATTTTACGAGGTCGAACCGGGCCGCACCATCTCCCAGGGGAATACGGGCGGCGCGTAGGTAGGCGGCCCCCGTCAGGCGGGCGGCGGCCTCGCAATCGGCGGGTGTCTCATCGCCATGAAACTGCAGCAGGGCGCCGGGGATCAGGCTGCAAGCTGTTTTGATTTCTTCGGGCGTGGCGTTGACGAACAGCAGCACCGGTGTCACAAAGGCAGGCAGGCGCCTGGCCAATTGGGCTGCCCGCTCTGCAGTCACCGCGCGTGGGCTTTTGGCATACAACACGAAACCGATGGCGTCAGCGCCGGCCGTGACCGCCGCGTCCAGGTCCTGTTCCCGCGTCAAACCGCAGATCTTGATGCGGGTGCGCTGGGTAGGGAGAAGGGGGGCTTGGGTTGGGTTGGGGGTCTGCTGCGTCATGGCAAGCCATCATACGCAGGTGTGCGATCCGGCATGCCCCATTTGGCGTCGTAGCGCGGCCCCAGGAAATACAGCCCGTCCGGCGAAAAGGTGGGTGCGGCGGCACGCCGGTCACGCGCCGCCAGCACCTCCGCCATCCATTGCGGTGGTTTGGCTCCCTGGCCAATCTGTACCAGGCAGCCCATGATGTTGCGGATCATGTGATGCAAAAATGCGTTGGCTTCAAACTCCATGCGCCAGTATGCGCCGCGCTTGTGCAGGCCGATGTCCAGCACGGTTTTGACGGGTGTCAGTGCCTGGCATTGGGATGCTCTGAAGGACGTGAAGTCGTGCTCGCCCAGCAGCATGTCGGCGGCCTGCCGCATGGCGGCCAAGTCGAGTGGACGAAAACTCCACCCCACGCGACCCGCTTCCACGCTGGGGCGAATCGGTGATTCCAGCAACACATAGGCGTAGCGGCGCGAGATGGCGGACGCTCGGCAATGGAATTCAGCGGTGGTAGGTACGGCCCACTGCACGGCGATGTCGCGGGGCAGATTGGCGTTGGTGCCGCGTACCCATGCGTAGGGCGTGCGCTCGCAGTCGGTATCGAAGTGCACTACCTGCATGAGCGCGTGTACACCCGCATCGGTGCGTCCGGCGCACAGGGTGGAGACGCGGTCCCGCGCCACAAAGGTCGACAGGGCTTTTTCCAGCTTGTCCTGAATGGTCTGGCCCGAGGGCTGGCTTTGCCAGCCCTGGTATCCCTGGCCGTTGTAACTGACGCCTAAAGCAACTCTCACAACAATTCTTCAGCCGTCTGCGCAGCTGTGCACAGGATGGGCAACGCCTATCTCAGATTGGACAGCGCGCGTTGAGCCCGCTCACGCAGCTCACCGGTAGCTTCTGCCACCACCTCTTCAATCAGCGCGCGGGCACCATCGTTGTCGCCGATGGAGACGAACTCTTCGGCCAAAGCCAACTTGGTCTCCAGCGAGTTGTCTCCCGTAGCGCCGGCTGACTCGGGCGAATCGGCGCTGGGTCCCAGATCCAGTGACAGGGAGCCAAGGTCGAACTCCAGCATGCCATCGTCGGACTTGCTTTCTGCTGGTGCCTCAGCGGCAGGTGCTGGAGCAGGTTCGGGCAGTTCGAAGGACGGCAGTTCCACCGCAGCTGGCTCAGCAGCGGGCGCCGGCAGGTCCAGATTGATGTCGTCAAGCGACAGAGAAATATCCGGGCCAGCGGCTTCCGGTTCGGCCGAAGGCTCGGACGAGGGGCTATCCAGCTCGGCGACCCCGGACATATCGAAGTCCAGGCTATTTGAAATCTCGGGTTCGGCAGTTTCCAAGCCAACCGTTGCATTGGCATCGGGGATTTCAAAGTCTGGCGTGCCAGTCTCTGCCGGTGCAACTTCATCGGCAGAGAAGTCCAGGTCCAGATCAAGATCCAGGTCGGTGGTAGCCGGAGTCTGTGCGTCGATCGCAGCTGTGGCCTGCCCTTGCTCAATGGCCTTTTGTTCCAGCGAGGCGAAGGCGGTATTGCTGGCTCCACCCGGTTGGTACAGCGGATTCTCTGGGTCAATGCTCAGGCCCAGCTCGCAGATGCGGGTCCACTCTGGGCTGTCGGCTCCCACCAATTTGAAGACATTGTTGGCTCCGGTCTGGAAGCTGGCGGTATCCCGACGTTTGGCATAGATTTCCAGCAGCTTGGTATGGATCGCCAGACGCTCGGGGCTGACGGCCAATGCCGACTTGAGGATTTCTTCCGCCTGCATGTCGCGGCCATATGCCAGATAGACGTCTGCCTCGGCGACCGGATCCACGTCGTCCGGGGACGACATCTGGCTGTTGCTGAAGCCCATGGAAGAAGAGCCGCCGGACGTTGCTGCGTCCTGTGCCGTATCCACCTGCTGACCACCGCTGGTGCCAAAGAATGAGTCCGGCTGCAAACGGCTTTCGAGGAAGGAGCTGTCAACATGCGGCTCCTGCTTCTTTTTCTTGAGCCGGCGATACAGGGCAAATCCGCCCAGCAGAGCCACCAGGCCACCACCTGCCAGGGGCAATGTGGGATCCTCCATCAACTGGTCTATCAGTCCGGGTTCGGCCGCAGGTGCAGGCGGTGGACTCGCGGGTTTGGCGGGAGCGGATGCGGCGGGCTTTGCCACCGGTGCGTTTGCAGCAGCCGAGGCCGGCAAAGCGGGTTCCGATGCGGTCGGCTTGCTGGCGGGCACAGCCAAGGCCGGTACAGCCTGAGAGGCCGCTCCGGCAGGTGCAGCGCCGCTGGCCGAGCTGAGTTTCTTGAGGTCTTCGATATTCTTGGCAAGTTCCGCCGCGCGAGCCTTGGCGTCCGCGTCGGCGCGCTCCTTGGCAACCTTTGCCTCTTCGTCAGCCTTGGATTTCAAGGCACCCTTGGACAAGGTGAGCTTGTCCGCCGCAGTGCTGGCTGGCTTCTTGTCGTCGACCTTGGCCTCCACGCTGCCCGTAGCCTTGCGGTTCGGGGTTTCCACTGCTGCCTTGGGAGCGCCTGCGGCCAGATTGCGGCGGAATTCGTTGAAGTCCTTGCTCTGGGCGACGACAGTTTGTGCAGCTTCGGCTGCAGAGATGGACTTTGCCTGATCCGCGCTGGGCAGGTCCAGCACCGCACCGGCGCGCAAGCGGTTCAAATTGCCTTTTGTGAAGGCATCAGGATTGGCGCGCAACAAGGCCACCAGCATTTGATCCAGTGACACGTCGCTGGCCTTGCTGTTGATGGCGATCTTGCTGGCTGAGTCGCCCGGTTTGACCGTGACTTGCTGGCCTGGGGCACGCTCCGGCTTGGGCGTGGCTGCGGGTGGTACCGGTTTTTGCGCGGCAGGCGTTGTTGACTTGCTGCCTGCAGTGGAGCGCGCAACAGGCTCAACCGGGGCAGGAGCGACCACGGGTGGCTTCACCGGTGCTGACACCGCAGGTGTTGCGGGAACACTGGAGGTTTGCGGCAACGTGGGGGCAACCGTCGCAGCCTGCTTGAGCGACGGTGGGTCAAACAGCATGGTGAAGTCGCGCACAATCCGGCCCGACGACCAACTGGCCTCCAGAATCATGTCCACAAAGGGATCATTGATGGGGCGGGTCGTGCTTAACTTCAGGTAGGCCCGACCGTCGGCCCGGCGCGACAGGGTCGCTTGCAGCTCCGACATGGCAGCGTTGTATTCCAGCCCGGCAGCAACAAACGCGGCCGGCGTTGCAACCGTGGCCTTGAGGGATGCGGCTTCTTCTGCGCTGATGTTGGGGACATCAATCTCTGCCCGCAACGGTTCACCCAGTGCGGACTGAACGCTGATGCGGCCCAAAGAGAGTGCCCATGCCTGCGTTGCAGAGAACCCCATGAGTGTGATGGCCGCCGCAGCGACTACTGTTCTCTGCCAACGATGTGACTTTTCGATCAATTTATGAGCCTCCGGTGATCAGGCTAGCCGCTTGCATGCGCCTTCACCGCGACGCAAATGCCTGACTCTAAAAAACTAAAAAGTACCATAGCATCAATGTCTTAGACTGACAAGCTAAGGTTGCTTTTAAGTTTGCAGTGCCAGATTGTATGCATCTGGCACTGCCTGGGTTGTTGTCCGTTGGCAACGACCCGGGCAAACGTCCGGGTGGGTCGCTGCCTGGATTCGGATCAGGCTTCCAGCAGGATTCGCAGCATACGGCGCAGCGGCTCGGCGGCGCCCCACAGCAACTGGTCACCGATGGTGAACGCGCCCAGGTATTCCGGTCCCATCGCCATTTTGCGGATGCGACCCACGGGAATGGTCATGGTGCCGGTCACGGCCACGGGGGTCAGATCCTGGATGGTAGCTTCGCGGGTGTTGGGAACCACCTTGACCCATTGGTTGTCGGCAGCAATCATGGCCTCGATGTCGGCCACGGGCACATCCTTCTTCAGCTTGAAGGTCAGTGCCTGGCTGTGGCAGCGCATGGCACCTACGCGTACGCAGAAGCCGTCCACCGGTGTTTCAGCCGTACCGAAGTTGGCACCTTGGCCCAGGATCTTGTTGGTCTCGGCTTGGCCTTTCCATTCTTCCTTGGACATGCCGTTGCCCAGATCCTTGTCGATCCAGGGAATCAGGGAGCCACCCAGTGGCACGCCGAAGTTGGCTGTTTCGGCAGCGGTCAGCGCACGCTGCTTGGCGATGACCTTGCGGTCGATTTCCAGAATGGCACTCTTGGGATCGTCCAGCAGCGCCTTGACCTCGGCGTTCAGGGTGCCGTACTGGGTCAGCAGTTCGCGCATGTGCTGCGCACCGCCGCCTGAGGCTGCCTGGTAGGTTTGGGTGGACATCCATTCGACCAGACCGGCCTTGTAGAGTGCGCCCACGCCCATCAGCATGCAGCTGACGGTGCAGTTGCCGCCAATCCAGTTCTTGCCACCATGGGCCAGGGCATTCTTGATGACTGGCATGTTGACCGGGTCCAGGATGATGACGGCATCCTTTTCCATGCGCAGGGTGGAGGCGGCGTCAATCCAGTGCCCGTTCCAGCCCGCATCCCGCAGCTTGGGGAAGACTTCGGTGGTGTAGTCGCCACCCTGTGCACTGATGATGATTTCGCAACGCTTGAGCGCTTCGATGTTGAATGCGTCCTGCAGCGTGGTCTCGTTCTTGGCTTGTGCAGGTGCCTTGCCGCCCGAGTTGGATGTGGAGAAGAACACTGGCTCGATCAGGGCGAAGTCGTCTTCAGCCTGCATGCGATCCATCAACACAGAGCCGACCATGCCGCGCCAGCCGACCAAACCTACCAACTTGCTCATTTCATCGCCCTTTCAAAAAATCAAAAACAGTGCCAGACCAGACTGTTTGCCCCGGCTCGTCTGGCCGGGGGGGCGCACGACGATACCGGAGCTGGATCAGCCCTTAATGGTCGTGGTTTTGGTGGAAGTTGCACGCACGGCGACACCAGCCTTGGCGGCGGGCGTGGAGTTCAGGATGAACGCGAGGGCGTGAAACATGGGTTGCAATTGTACCGGATACCGTTGTGTTGCCAGCTTACATTTCGGGCAGCCCACAGCAAGCTGCCCGAATTCAGTGTCAACTGCCTCAGTCAAGCGCCTTGACGACAGCTTCGCCCATCTCGCGCGTGCTGACCTTGGTGGTACCTGCGCTGTAGATGTCGGCCGTGCGCAGGCCTCGCTGCAGGACCTTCTGCACAGCCGCCTCAATGCGCAGGGCAGCCGCTTCCTGGTTCAGGCTAAAACGCAGCATCATGGCCGCGCTCAGAATAGTTGCTAGCGGGTTGGCAATACCCTTGCCAGCGATGTCCGGAGCGCTGCCGTGGCTGGGTTCGTACAGCCCCTGGTTCTTGCTGTTGAGGCTGGCCGAGGGCAGCATGCCGATGGAGCCGGTGAGCATGGAGGCTTCATCACTGAGGATGTCGCCGAACATGTTTCCGGTAACCAGCACGTCAAACTTCTTGGGCGCCTTGACCAACTGCATGGCGGCGTTGTCCACCAGCATGTGGTCGAGTTCCACATCCGGGTATTGTTTGCCGATTTCGACCATCACATCCTTCCAGAGCTGGGAGGTTTCCAGCACGTTGTTCTTGTCGACACTGGTGACGCGCTTGCTGCGTTTCTGGGCAGCCTGGAAGGCGACGTGGGCAATGCGTTCGATCTCGGGGCGGCTGTAGCGCATGGTGTCAAAGGCTTCTTCCGCGCCTGGGAAATGGCCGTCGGTGGCGACACGGCGGCCACGTGGTTGGCCGAAGTAGATATCGCCGGTCAGCTCACGGATGATGAGGATGTCCAGGCCGGCAATCAACTCGGGCTTGAGGCTGGAGGCGCCCACCAGTTGCTCGTAGCAGATGGCCGGGCGGAAATTGGCAAACAAGCCCAGGTTTTTGCGCAGGCCCAGAATGGCTTGCTCGGGGCGCAAGGGGCGGTCGAGCTTGTCGTATTTCCAGTCACCCACGGCGCCGAACAACACGGCATCGGCCTCCTTGGCCAACTTGAGCGTGGACTCGGGCAGGGGATGGCCATGCGCCTCGTATGCGGCACCACCCACCAGGGCGGTTTCCATTTCAAAGGAAAGGTCCAGGGCGTTGAGGACCTTGACGGCCTCAGCCACGATTTCGGTGCCAATGCCATCGCCTGGCAGTATTGCAATCTTCATGCGTATTCCTGTTTATGTAAGAGAGTAGGCGCGTTCCACTTTGGCGACGCGCGTTTCGTAATGTTCATACCAGCGTTGGCGTCCGGTTTCCTGCGCAATGCGGTGCTCTGCGTGGCTCTTCCATGCGCGAATGCTGGCCTCGTCCTGCCAGTAGGACACCGTGATGCCAAAGCCTTGCGCGTCCCGTGCACTTTCCGCGCCCAGAAAGCCGGGCTGGCCCATGGCCAGCTCCACCATCCGTTCGCTCATCGCGTCATAGCCGTGATCACCCGGAGTACGCAGGGACGAAAAAATCACCGCGTAATAGGGTGGCTTGGGCAGCTTGGCAAAACTGGAGGAGCTCATGCCGTTCAGCTCACCATGCTGCGGGCCAGCCAGGGTTTGGTTGCCAGACGCTGGTTTTCAAAGGCCTTGATCTTGTCGGCATGGCGCAGGGTCAAGCTAATGTCGTCAAAACCGTTGAGCAGGCAGTACTTGCGAAAGGCCTGCACTTCGAACGGAATTTCGTCGCCTTGCGGCTTGACGATGACCTGACGCTCCAGATCAATGGTCAGCTGGTAGCCGGGAAATGCCAGCGCTTCATGGAACAACTGGTCCACCTGGGCTTCTGTCAGCACGATGGGCAGCAGGCCGTTCTTGAAACTGTTGTTGAAGAAGATATCGGCGTAGCTGGGCGCAATGATGGCCCGAAAGCCAAACTGGTCCAGCGCCCAAGGCGCGTGTTCGCGCGAGGAGCCGCAACCAAAGTTCTTGCGGGCCAACAGAATCGAGGCACCCTGGTAGCGCGGCTGGTTCAGCACAAAGTCCGGGTTGGGCTTGCGGCTGGCAGGGTCCTGGCCGGGGTAACCAGCATCCAGGTAACGCCATTCGTCAAACAGATTCTGACCAAAGCCGGTCTTGCGGATGGACTTGAGAAACTGCTTGGGGATGATGGCGTCGGTATCCACGTTTTCGCGGTCCATAGGGGCCACCAGGCCTTTGTGTACGGTGAAGTTTTTCATTTTTGTGCAGCGCCTTCAATTTTTTCGCCAACCTTCTTCAGGTCCTGGCCCATGCCTTTGACGGTGTTGCAGCCGGAGACGAGCAGCAATCCGGCCACCATGTAGAGTGAGAGGAATCGTTTCATGGATGCTCCTTAGCTGAACTTGCGCACATCGACGAAATGGCCGTGAATGGCAGCTGCGGCCGCCATGGCCGGACTGACCAGATGCGTGCGGCCACCGGCGCCCTGGCGCCCTTCGAAGTTGCGGTTGCTGGTAGAAGCGCAGCGCTCACCGGGTTCGAGCCGATCGGCATTCATGGCTAGGCACATGGAGCAACCGGGCTCGCGCCATTCAAAACCTGCCGCCTTGAATATCTCGTGCAGACCTTCGCGTTCAGCCTGCTCCTTCACCAGACCGGAGCCTGGCACGACCATGGCCAGCTTGATGTTTTTGGCCACTTTTTGGCCCAGGCTCTTGACCACCGCGGCGGCTTCGCGCATGTCTTCGATGCGGCTGTTGGTGCAGGAGCCGATGAACACCTTGTCGACAAAGATGTCGTTGAGCGGTTTGCCGGGTTCCAAGCCCATGTAGGTCAGTGCGCGCTCGATGGCCCCGCGCTTGTTGACGTCTTTCTCCTTGTCGGGGTCGGGCACGCTGCCATCAATACCCAGCACCATTTCAGGCGAAGTGCCCCAGGTGACCTGAGGAACGATACGCGACGCGTCGAGTTCCACCACCGAATCAAAATGGGCACCCGCATCGGTATGCAGCGTCTTCCAGTAGGCAACGGCCTGGTCCCACTCGACAGCCGCTGCAGCTTCATTGGCGGCATTGGCTCCGGGAGCCAAAGGACGCCCCTTGATGTAGTCGATGGTCTTTTCATCCACTGCAACCAGACCGGCACGTGCACCGGCTTCAATCGCCATGTTGCAGACGGTCATTCGGCCTTCCATGCTGAGGGCACGGATGGCAGAGCCTCCGAATTCGATGGTGTAGCCGGTGCCGCCGGCAGTGCCTATCTTGCCGATGATGGCCAGCACGATGTCCTTGGCGGTACAGCCCTTGGGTAACGCGCCTTCCACCTTGACCAGCATGTTCTTGGCCTTCTTGGCCAACAGCGTCTGGGTGGCCATGACGTGCTCCACTTCGCTGGTGCCAATGCCGTGCGCCAGAGCGCCAAAGGCACCATGGGTGGAGGTGTGGGAGTCACCGCACACCACGGTCATGCCAGGCAGGGTCGCGCCGTTTTCCGGACCGATGACGTGCACGATGCCCTGGCGTTTGGACAGGAAAGGGAAGTACGCCGCAGATCCAAATTCCTGGATGTTGTGGTCCAGTGTGGTGACCTGTTCTTTGCTGGTGGGGTCGGTGATGCCGTCATAGCCGCGCTCCCATCCGGTGGTGGGCGTGTTGTGGTCGGCCGTAGCGACGATGGAGCTGACGCGCCATACCTTGCGGCCGGCCTCGCGCAGGCCTTCAAAGGCCTGGGGGCTGGTGACTTCGTGCACCAGATGGCGATCTATGTACAGGATGGAAGTGCCATCGTCCTCGGTGTGGACGACATGCTCGTCCCAGAGTTTGTCGTACAGCGTTCGACTCATGCGTTGTCCTTTGAATGGGTGCAAAGGTGCTATCGTGCACCTGTTTTTAAACTGGTACAAGAAGTCTATTTATCCTGGTATAAATTTCACCATGACCCGATCTGACCCCCGTGCTTTGCTAGGCGCCTTCATTCGTGCACACCGTGAACGTCTGCCGGTTCCCGCCAAGGTGGCTGGGCGCAGGCGCACACCGGGCTGGCGACGGGAGGAGTTGGCCGAGGCCACCGGAGTGGGCGTGACCTGGATCACCTGGTTGGAGCAGGGGCGGGACGTGTCTGCATCGCCTGCGGCCCTGGCCCGGCTGTCCGACGCATTGCATCTGAACCCGGCAGAGCGCGCCTCCTTGTTTGATCTGGCGGGACGGCGCGACCCGACGGAGCCAATGCAACCGCATACTGAATTGCCCGCGGAGGTATTGACCTTGCCCGGTCTGTTCCAGGTGCCCGCTTACTTGTTGGATCATCTGTGGACTGCGCGGGCCTGGAACGCGGCTGCATCCCAGTTGTTCATCGGCTGGCTCGACGATGGGCGGGACAGAAATCTGTTGCGCTTTGTGTTTCTTTCACCTGAGGCCCAGACACTGATAGCCGATTGGGCGGAGCGGGCACAACGTCTGGTGGCCGAGTTCCGATCCGATTTCAGCCGGCGCCCGCGGGACGCTGCGATGCAGGCGCTGATTGATGAACTGTCCTCCAATAGCCCGCTGTTCACCAGGATGTGGCGTGAGCAGGCGGTGCTGCACCGGGAAGGGGGAGAGCGTGGATTCATGGCCGCTGACGGTAGGCGCATCCTGTATCAACAGACTACGCTATTGGTGGCGTCTCAGACCGAATGCAAGCTGGTGTGTCTGGTGCCCGTGGCGCCAACGTAAATCCAATGGGAACGCCCATGAAAAAGCCCGCCGACGTTGCCGTGCGGCGGGCTTCAGGGGCAGGCTGATCAGCGTTGGCCGATGGGCAGCACGTCGCGACGTGCAGAGCCGGTGAACAGCTGACGGGGACGACCGATCTTGTACTCGGGGTCACCGATCATTTCGTTGAGCTGGGCGATCCAGCCCACGGTACGGGCCAGTGCAAAGATGGCGGTGAACAGGCTCACAGGGATGCCGATGGCGCGCTGCACGATGCCAGAGTAGAAGTCCACGTTCGGGTAGAGCTTGCGCTGCACGAAGTAGTCGTCTTCCAGGGCAATCTTTTCCAGCGCCATAGCCAGCTTGAACAGAGGATCGTTTTCCAGACCCAGAGCCGTCAGCACTTCCTTGCAAGTCTCTTGCATCAGCTTTGCGCGCGGATCGTAGTTCTTGTACACGCGGTGACCAAAGCCCATGAGCTTGACGTTGGAGCTCTTGTCCTTGACCTGGTTCATGAACTCGCCGACCTTGGCCACGCCGCCCATGCGCTGGATGTCTTCCAGCATGTTCAGGCAGGCTTCGTTGGCGCCACCGTGGGCAGGGCCCCACAGGCATGCCACGCCGGCTGCAATGGCAGCAAACGGGTTGGTGCCGGAAGAACCGCACAGGCGCACGGTGGAGGTGGAGGCGTTTTGCTCGTGGTCCGCGTGCAGGATGAAGATGCGGTCCAGGGCGCGTTCGATCACGGGGTTGACCTCGTAGTCTTCGCAGGGCGTGGCAAACATCATGTGCATGAAGTTGCCAGCGTAGCTCAGCGAATTCTTGGGGTACATGTAGGGCTGACCTGCGCTGTACTTGTAGGCCATGGCAACCAGGGTCGGCATCTTGGCAATCAGACGGATGGCCGAGATTTCGCGGTGCTCCGGATTGTTGATGTCGGTGCTGTCATGGTAGAACGCAGACAGGGCGCCGACCAAGCCGGTCATGATGGCCATGGGGTGCGCGTCACGACGGAAGCCGCGCAGGAAGAACTGCATCTGCTCATTGACCATGGTGTGCTGGGTCACGCGGCGGGTGAAGTCGGCCTTGCCGGCTGCGTTGGGCAGGTTTCCGTACAGCAGCAGGTGGCAGGTTTCCATGAAGTCACAATTCACGGCCAATTGTTCGATGGGGTAGCCGCGGTACAGCAGCTCACCCTTGTCACCGTCGATGTACGTGATGGCGGACTGACACGATGCCGTGGACAGAAAGCCCGGATCGTAAGTGAACATGCCGGTCTGGGCATACAGCTTGCGGATGTCGATCACATCCGGTCCCACCGATCCTTGATAGACCGGCAAGTCCACGCTGGGGGCGCCGTTACTGAACGACATCGTGGCTTTGTTGTCAGCTAGTTTCATCTTTCGCCTTTCAGAGAGGTTCTCTCAACATTTTTAAAACTTCACGCACATCTTCGGTGTCGAGTTGGGCGTCCACCTGCGACAGCGATTTCCGTGCCAAATGCACATCCAACAAATCGTTGTCGCTCAATTCCATCAGTGCACCCAGCGCATCCGCCTGGCGGACGGTGAGCGTGGCACCGAACCGCTTAAAGAAGCGTTCGATGAACAGGTCGTTTTCCAGCAAGCCACGGCGGCAGCGCCATTGCAGCTTGCTAAGAGCCCGTTCATCAATGAGGGTTGCTTGGGTCACTGCAATCCTTAGACGGTACGCTGGACCATCATTTCCTTGATCTTGCCGATGGCCTTGGTGGGGTTCAGACCCTTGGGGCAGACTTCGACACAGTTCATGATGGTGTGGCAGCGGAACAGACGGTATGGGTCTTCCAGGTTGTCCAGCCGTTCAGCCGTGCCTTCGTCACGGCTGTCGGCCAGAAAGCGGTAGGCCTGCAGCAGACCGGCAGGGCCGACGAACTTGTCTGGGTTCCACCAGAAGCTCGGGCAGCTGGTGGAGCAGCTGGCGCACAGAATGCACTCGTACAGGCCGTTGAGCTCTTCACGCTCTTCGGGGCTTTGCAGGCGTTCCTTTTCAGGCGGAATGGTGCCGTTGATCAGGTAGGGCTTGATCGAGTTGTACTGCTTGAAGAACTGCGTCATGTCCACGATCAGGTCGCGGATCACGGGCAGGCCGGGCAGGGGCTTCAAGACAATCTTGCCAGGTAGCGTGCGCATGTTGGTCAGGCAGGCCAGACCGTTTTTGCCATTGATGTTCATGGCGTCCGAACCGCAGACGCCTTCGCGGCAGGAGCGGCGGAAGGAGATGCTGGGGTCAATCGCCTTGAGCTTCATGAGGGCGTCAAGCAGCATGCGCTCGTGGCCGTCGAGTTCCACCTCGATGTCCTGCATGTAAGGCTTGGCATCCTTGTCCGGGTCGTAACGGTAAATGGAGAAAATGCGTTTGGTCATATTCGTGATCTCGCTTCAGTGGCGCTTTAGAACGTGCGGACTTTGAGTGGCACGGAGTCCACAGTCAAAGGCTTCATCTGGACGGGTTTGTAGGACAGGCGGTTGCCTTCGCTGTACCACAGCGTGTGCTTGTGCCATTCCTTGTCGTTGCGACCATTGGGGAATTCGGCGGAGTCGGCGTAGTCGTCCACAGTGTGGGCGCCACGGCTTTCATGACGGGCAGCGGCAGACACGATGGTGGCCTGTGCGGCTTCGATCAGGTTGTCGACTTCCAGCGCTTCAATGCGAGCCGTGTTGAACACCTTGGACTTGTCCTTGAGGTTGATGGCACCCACGCGCTTGCGCAGTTCGGCCACCTTGACCACGCCTTCATCCATGCTCTTTTGGGTACGGAACACGCCAGCGTGCTGCTGCATGGAGGCGCGGATGTCGTTGGCCACATCCTGGGCGTATTCGCCGCTGGACGCATTGTCCAGACGCGAGAGGCGTTCCAGCGTGCGGTCTGCCGCATCCTTGGGCAGGTCCTTGTGTTCCTTGCTGGTCTTGTTGAATTCAACAATGTGGTTGCCCGCAGCTCGGCCAAACACCAACAGGTCGAGCAGGGAGTTGGTGCCCAGGCGGTTGGCGCCATGCACCGACACGCAGGAGCATTCGCCCACGGCGTACAGACCGTTGACCACATGGCTATTCACATCGCCCTTTTGCACGACCACCTGGCCATTGACATTGGTGGGGATGCCACCCATCTGGTAGTGGATGGTGGGCACCACAGGGATCGGCTCCTTGGTGATGTCCACATTGGCGAAGTTGTGACCGATTTCGAACACAGAGGGCAGGCGCTTCATGATGGTCTCGGCGCCCAGATGGTCGAGCTTCAGGAGCACGTGATCCTTGTTCGGGCCACAGCCGCGGCCTTCCTTGATTTCCTGGTCCATGGAGCGGGACACGAAGTCGCGCGGAGCCAGATCCTTCAGCGTAGGTGCATAACGTTCCATGAAGCGTTCACCATTGCTGTTGAGCAGAATGGCGCCTTCGCCACGGCAGCCTTCGGTCAGCAGCACGCCAGCACCGGCCACGCCGGTGGGGTGGAACTGCCAGAACTCCATGTCTTCCAGCGGGATGCCAGCACGAGCGGCCATGCCCAGGCCGTCACCGGTGTTGATGAAGGCGTTGGTAGATGCGGCAAAGATGCGGCCTGCGCCACCGGTAGCCAGCAAGGTGGTCTTGGCTTGCAGAATGTGTACGTCACCGGTTTCCATTTCCAGTGCCGTCACGCCCACCACGTCGCCCTCAGAGTCGCGGATCAGGTCCAGTGCCATCCACTCGACAAAGAAGCTGGTCTTGGCCGCAACGTTTTGCTGGTACAGGGTATGCAGCATGGCGTGACCGGTACGGTCAGCGGCTGCACACGCACGCTCCACGGCCTTTTCGCCGTAGTTGGCGGTGTGGCCACCAAACGGACGCTGGTAGATCGTGCCGTCAGGATTGCGGTCGAACGGCATGCCCATGTGTTCCAGGTCATACACGACCTTGGGCGCTTCGCGGCACATGAATTCGATGGCGTCCTGGTCGCCCAGCCAATCGGAACCCTTGACGGTGTCGTAGAAGTGGTAGTGCCAGTTGTCGTCGTTCATGTTGCCCAACGATGCACCAATACCACCTTGGGCGGCAACCGTGTGCGAACGGGTGGGGAATACCTTGGACAGAACAGCAACGTTCAGACCTGCGCGGGCCAGTTGCAACGATGCGCGCATGCCGGAGCCGCCTGCGCCGACGATAACGATGTCAAATTTTCTTTTGGTAACTTGGTAAGCCATGAGTGAGTGCCTAAGTGTGTGGGGCTTGTAAGGTGCGGATGGCGTGGGCGATCAAACGCGCCACAGGACCTGGATGGCCCAGCCGGCACAGCCGACCAGCCAGACAATGGACAGAACCTGCAAGGTCAGTCGCACGGCCACAGGTTTCACGTAATCCATCCAGATGTCGCGGATGCCAACCCAGGCGTGGTAGAGCAGGGCGATGATGACCACAAAGGTCAGGAACTTCATGCACTGGCCGGAAAAAATGCCAGCCCATTTGTCGTAGCCCATGGGGCCCTTGTTGAAGATCACCTGTTCCAGCAGGATCAAGGTGAACAGGGCCATCAGGGTTGCGGTGACACGTTGGGCCAGCCAGTCGCGCAGACCGTAATGTGCGCCGACGGCGAGGCGTTTGGAACCGTAGTTAACTGCCATTTGTGTTTCCTTGTTTGATTTTGCGGGAGATCAGTACAGACCGAACAGCTTGGCTCCCAGTACTGCGGTCAACAGCAGGGATACGGCCAGAACCGTCAGGGCAGAAGAGCGGCCGAATTGCTTGGTCACGGCGTCGTGGTTGATGTCCATGAACAAGTGGCGAATGCCGGCGGCGAAGTGATGCAGGTAGGACCAGATGATGGCCAGAGCAACCAACTTGATGAACCAACCGGGAAGAAAACCGACACCTGCGGCGAACACGTGGGTGAAGCGCGCAAAGGAAAATTCGGACGACACAGACGCATCAAACATCCAGATGATGAAAGGCATCAGCACAAACAGAATGGCACCACTGACACGGTGCAGAATGGAAACAATGCCTGCAGGAGGGAGTTTGTAGGAGGGGAGATCAGTGAGGGCGTTGATGTTGCGAAATTCAGGTCGTTGCGTGCGGCCGGACGATGCGAGGTCAGTCATGAATTGCTTTCTTTTAGGGGGATGTAACGGCTGTGTAATTATGACGCGAAGAAGCAAAATTCTATTGCACCGCATCATTCTGACATTGGACTTGCATGCCTGCACTCAATTCAATGTGTTTTGGTAGTAGTGCGTATCGGTCAGGTACAGACCGCGACGCAATTCCATTGCAACATCGTTGTAGGTGTAGGCAATTCGTTCAACGCTGAGCAGCGGAGTTTGCGCGCTAATCTTTAGCAAAGTGCATTGCTCAACATCTGGCAGGACTGCGCGGATTTTTTCGTCTGCACGCACCATGCGAACACCAAACTCGGTCTCGAACAAAGCGTACATCGGCCCTTGGTGCGCGCGCAGACGGTCTGCCGTCAATCCTTTGAACGTTGCTCCCGGCAACCACAGGTCCTCCAGAATGGTGGGTACCGACGCAAAGGAAAGGACCCTGCGCACTTGCAGTACCGACTCTCCCTGGCGGATGGCCAGCGCCTTGGCGACCTCGGCCGTCGCGCGTACACGCTTGCAGTCCACGATCTGGCGCTGTGCCGGGCCTTCGCTTTGCATGTTTCCGCTGTTGGGTATCAGGCGCAGGAATCGGTAGCGCACCTGCTGCTCGGCGTGCGTTGCGACAAATGTACCTTTGCCCTGACGGCGCACCAGCAGGTTTTCCGCTGCCAGTTCATCGATGGCTTTGCGGACCGTGCCCTGGCTGACCTTGTAGCGCACTGCCAGGTCCATTTCGCTGGGAATCGCAGCGCTGGGTTTCCACTCGCCGGCCTGCAGGCTTTGCAGGATCAATGTCTTGATTTGCTGGTACAGCGGACTGAAAGCAGGCGTGGAAACAGCGGGCATCGCAGCGACGCCTTCGGTGAGGCTGCTCAGAGCTTCGCTATCGCTGGAATGGTCTGCGGTGGTCATCAAAAGATCGCGTAAAACGGGGTTCGATGTCAGTCTCGAGTCAGCCTGGAAATTTCCCCAATCATATCTTATATAAGACATAAGACAAATTGACGAAAACCTGTGTTCAGGGGTACACTCGCAGGCAATCTGCAGGGCTCAAACCGTGTTGCTTGGGTTCTGGGCAGTTTCTGTTTAATAACCTTCCTGGAGTACCACCATGAGCAAAAAGCCTGTTCGCGTAGCCGTCACCGGGGCCGCTGGCCAAATCGGATATGCCCTCTTGTTCCGCATCGCTTCCGGCGAAATGCTGGGCAAGGACCAACCCGTCATTCTGCAATTGCTGGAAGTGCCGGTTGAAGGCCCACAAAAGGCGCTCAAGGGCGTGATGATGGAGCTGGACGATTGCGCTTTCCCCCTGTTGGTGGGCATGACTGCGCACAGCGATCCCATGACCGCATTCAAGGATGCCGACTACGCTCTGCTGGTTGGCTCGCGTCCCCGCGGTCCCGGCATGGAACGTGCCGAATTGCTGGCGGTGAATGGCGCCATCTTCACGGCACAAGGCAAGGCACTCAATGCAGTGGCCAGCCGCAATGTGAAGGTGCTGGTGGTCGGCAACCCCGCCAATACCAATGCCTACATTGCCATGAAGAGCGCTCCTGACCTGCCACGCAAGAACTTCACCGCCATGCTGCGCCTGGACCACAACCGTGCGGCCAGCCAGATCGCAGCCAAGACCGGCAAGGCCGTGGCCGATATCGAAAAACTGACGGTGTGGGGCAACCACTCTCCCACCATGTACGCCGACTACCGTTTCGCCACCATCAATGGTGAAAGCGTTGCCGCCATGATCAATGACCAAGAGTGGAATGCCAACACCTTCCTGCCCACCGTGGGCAAGCGCGGTGCTGCCATCATCGAAGCGCGCGGTCTGTCTTCTGCAGCGTCTGCGGCCAACGCCGCCATCGACCACATGCGTGACTGGGCCCTGGGCACCAACGGCAAGTGGGTCACCATGGGTATTCCGTCTGACGGCCAATATGGCATCCCCAAGGATGTGATGTTCGGCTTCCCCGTTACCTGCGAAGGTGGTGAATACAAGGTGGTTGATGGTCTGGCGATCGACGAGTTCAGCCAGAAGTGCATCGACAAGACGCTGGCCGAACTGATCGGCGAGCAAGACGGCGTTAAGCACCTGCTGTAAGAGCCGCTTGTGAGCACTGCGCCGGACCAACCCAAGCTAGCTCGCACCGTAGTGCGACGTGCGAAGGTGTTTCCGTGAGCGGTGTCGGGCTGACCAAGCCCTCTCTTCATCCGCGCGAAGTGCTGTTGGGTGCACAGGGTGCCAGCGGCTTCCTGCCGGTGTGCGACCACTACAGCGGCGTGGAAGCGCGGATGAAGAAAAGCCTGCAGCTGCAGGCTGAGATGTCGGAGGAGTTCGGTGCCTGCATGTTTGACGTTACGCTGGACTGCGAAGACGGCGCCCCTGCAGGCGCTGAAGTCGAGCAAGCCCACTGCGTCGTGGTCTTGGCCAACGCTGCGTTGGCCGGATCGCGTTCGCAACATGTGAGGAATCGGGTTGGGGCGCGTCTGCATGCGGTGGACCACCCGTCTTTTGATTCGGATGTCGCCATTGTGGCTGCAGGTGCTGCAGCGTCGCTGGCCTACGTCATGATCCCCAAAGTGGAGTCGGTTGCGGACGTGGATATTGCGGTTGCGGCAATCGATGCTGCGGTAGGCGACAAACGCCAGTCCCCGTTACCACTGCATGTGCTGATTGAGTCCCCTGCAGCGGTGCAGCGCGCATTTGAAATCGCGGCCCACGCCCGGGTGGAGTCGGTCAGTTTTGGCCTCATGGACTTTGTCTCTGCGCATGGTGGTGCGATTCCATCCACGGCAATGGGCGTGCGCAGCGATCAGGACGCGGTGACGCTGGACCAGTTCCATCACCCTTTGGTGGTGCGTGCCAAGCTGGAAATCGCCTCGGCGTGCCATGCCTCTGGAAAGGTTCCGTCGCACTGCGTGGTGACCGAGTTTCGCGACCGCAGGGCGTTGGAACAGGCGGCGCGCGTGGCGGCGAACGCTTTTGGCTATACGCGCATGTGGAGCATTCATCCCGACCAGATCCGACCGATTCTCAAGGCCTTTTCGCCGACTGAAGCAGAAGTGGAACTGGCATGCAACATCGTTCTGGAAGCCGCGCGTCAGGAATGGGCGCCGATCTCCATGGCAGGAAAGTTGCATGACCGCGCCAGCTATAGGTACTTCTGGCAGTTGCTAGAGCGTGCAAACCAGACGGGGTGTACTCTGCCAGACGAGATGCATGCCTATTTTTCGACCGATTTGTCGCTTGCCAGCTGAGTGGATGGCAGGCCACGTTAGAAACCCATTTAGTTACCAATGAAGGAGTGTCGAGTATGTTGAAGTCTTACCGTGAACATGTGGCAGAACGTGCCGCACTGGGTATTCCCCCGCTGCCGCTGTCGGCCAAGCAAACGGGCGAATTGATAGAACTCCTGAAGGCTCCGCCGGCCGGCGAAGAAGCCACATTGGTGGAACTGATCACGCATCGCGTTCCCGCCGGTGTGGATGACGCTGCCAAGGTCAAGGCCAGCTATCTGGCTGCCGTGGCCCACGGCACCGAAAAGTGTTCGCTCATCAGCCGTGAACGCGCCACCGAGTTGCTGGGCACCATGCTGGGCGGCTACAACATCAGCCCGTTGGTAGACCTGCTGGATGACGCAGCAGTTGCTCCCCAGGCTGCCGAAGGCCTCAAGAAGACTCTGCTGATGTTTGACCAGTTCCACGACGTCAAGGAAAAGGCGGACAAGGGCAATACCTTCGCCAAGGCCGTGCTGCAAAGCTGGGCTGATGCCGAATGGTTTACCAGCCGTCCCGAAGTACCCAAGTCCATCACGGTGTCCATTTTCAAGGTCACGGGTGAGACCAACACCGATGATCTGTCTCCCGCCCCCGACGCCTGGAGCCGCCCCGACATTCCGTTGCACGCTCTGGCCATGTTGAAGAACAAGCGCGACGGGATTACGCCTGAAGAAGACGGCAAGCGCGGCCCCATCAAGTTCATTGAAGACCTGCGCGCCCGTGGCAACCTGGTGGCCTACGTGGGTGATGTGGTCGGTACCGGCTCTTCCCGCAAGTCCGCAACCAACTCGGTGCTTTGGTTCACTGGCGAAGACATTCCTTTTGTGCCCAACAAGCGCTTTGGCGGCGTTTGCCTGGGTACCAAAATCGCTCCCATTTTCTACAACACCATGGAAGATGCGGGCGCGCTGCCTATCGAGCTGGATGTGAGCCAGATGAACATGGGTGACGTGGTCGAGCTGCGTCCGTACGAAGGCAAGGCTTTCAAGGATGGCAAGGAAATCGCTTCTTTCCAGGTCAAGAGTGAAGTGCTGTTTGACGAAGTGCGTGCTGGCGGCCGTATCCCCCTGATCATTGGTCGGGGTCTGACCGCCAAGGCGCGTGAAGCCCTGGGCCTGAAGCCATCCACGCTGTTCCGTCTGCCACAGAATCCTGTAGATACCAAGAAAGGCTTCAGCCTGGCCCAGAAGATGGTTGGCCGTGCCTGCGGTCTGCCCGAAGGCCAAGGCGTGCGCCCCGGTACCTATTGCGAACCCAAGATGACATCGGTGGGCTCTCAGGACACGACCGGTCCGATGACCCGCGATGAGCTCAAAGACCTGGCGTGCCTGGGCTTCAGCGCAGACCTGGTGATGCAGTCCTTCTGCCACACGGCGGCGTACCCCAAGCCGGTGGACGTGAAGATGCACCACGAACTGCCTGAGTTCATCAGCACACGTGGTGGTATTTCCCTGCGTCCTGGTGACGGCGTGATCCACAGCTGGCTCAACCGCCTGCTGCTGCCCGATACCGTGGGCACCGGTGGCGACAGCCACACCCGTTTCCCCATCGGAATCAGCTTCCCGGCCGGCTCCGGTCTGGTGGCTTTTGCTGCAGCCACCGGCGTGATGCCACTGGATATGCCGGAGTCTGTGCTGGTGCGTTTCAAGGGCAAGATGCAGCCCGGCGTTACCCTGCGCGATCTGGTCAATGCGATTCCTCTGTACGCCATCAAGTCTGGTTTGCTGACGGTTGAGAAGAAGGGCAAGAAGAACATCTTCTCCGGCCGTATTCTGGAAATCGAAGGCCTGCCCGATCTGAAGGTGGAACAGGCATTTGAATTGTCCGATGCATCCGCAGAGCGCTCTGCCGCAGGCTGTACCGTGCACCTGAACAAGGAGCCGATCATCGAGTACATCAACAGCAACATCACCATGATGAAGTGGATGATTGCCAATGGCTACTCCGACGCCCGTACCTTGGTTCGCCGCATCGCGGCACAGGAAGCCTGGCTGAAGAACCCCGAATTGCTCAAGGGCGACGACGATGCCGACTACGCGGCCGTCATTGAAATCGATCTGGCCGATATCCATGAACCTATCGTGGCATGCCCCAACGATCCCGATGATGTGAAGACATTGTCGGAAGTTGCCGGCGCCAAGATCGACGAAGTGTTCATCGGCTCCTGCATGACCAATATCGGCCACTTCCGTGCAGCGTCCAAGCTGATGGAAGGCAAGCGCGACATCCCTGTCAAGCTGTGGATTGCACCGCCCACCAAGATGGATGCCAAGCAGCTCAGCGACGAAGGCCATTACGGCGTTCTGGGTGGAGCTGGCGCCCGCATGGAAATGCCGGGCTGCAGCCTGTGTATGGGCAACCAGGCGCAGGTGAAGGAGGGCGCTACCGTGTTCTCAACCTCCACCCGTAACTTCCCCAACCGTCTGGGCAAGAACAGCAACGTGTATCTGGGCTCCGCCGAACTGGCTGCCATCTGCTCCAAGCTGGGACGCATTCCGACCAAGGAAGAGTACCTGACCGACATGGGGGTGCTGACTGCTGCGAGCGACAAGGTGTACCAGTACCTGAACTTTGACAAGATCAGTGACTACACTGACTCTGCTGCTACTGTGAAGGATAGTGTGACCGCCTGATAGCGTCACATTCCGGATGAAGCCCTGTGGTTTTGCCACAGGGCTTTTTTCATGGTGGAGGCTGCGTTGGATAATTACGCATGAACCTCATCAGCTCCATCCCCCTTTCCGTACAGGCCATTCTTCTGCTGGTTGCCAGCAATGTTTTCATGACGTTTGCCTGGTACGGGCATTTGAAGAATATGGCCAATGCGCCCTGGTACATGGCCGCCCTGGTCAGCTGGGGAATAGCGCTTTTCGAGTACCTGCTGCAGGTACCGGCCAACCGAATTGGATTTCAGCAGGCCGGCTTTCAGGTGGCTCAGCTCAAGATCATCCAGGAGGTCATCACATTGGCGGTCTTCGTGCCGTTTGCCATGGTGTACCTCAAACAACCTTTCAAGCTGGACTTCCTCTGGGCTGGTCTGTGCATGGTCGGCGCCGTTTACTTTATCTTCAGGGGCCATTGAGATCGCAAGCGCAGGCTTCCCTGGGGCGGTTAAACTCCTGTCTGTAGCAATATTGTCAAATATTTGACATATTTTTCTGTCAGGAGTTATTGATGCTGTTTGGAAAGCTTTTGCCCCGTGAGGGCAATTTTTTTGAAATGTTCAATCAGCATGCAGATCGCATTGTTGAGGCAGCCCAGGCTTTCTCCAAGCTGGTTGCGAACTACAGTGACCTGAGTCTGCGGGACAAGTACAACCAGGAGGTGGATAACGCCGAGCGCGCCGCCGACCGCGTCACGCATGAATGCAACAAGGCCATTCACGTGACCTTCATCACGCCGATTGACCGCGAGCAGATCCACTCGCTGATCAACACCATGGATGACGTGGCGGATCTGATCCAGGACTCCGCTGAAACCATGGCTTTGTACGACGTGCGCCACATGACGGAAGAAATCGTACGTCTTACCGATTTGAGCGTGAAGTGCTGCGAACGCCTGCGCGACGTGGTCAAGTTGTTGGAGCATATTGCCGATCAGTCCACGGCCGAGGCGGCACTGAAGACCTGTGAAGAAATCGACCGCCTGGAGTCTGATGCCGACCGTGTCATGCGCACGGCCATGAGCAAACTGTTTCGCGAAGAGCCCGATGTGCGAGAAGTCATAAAGCTCAAGGCCATCTACGAGCTGCTGGAAACCATCACCGACAAATGTGAAGACGTGGCCAATGTGATCGAGGGCATCATCCTCGAAAACTCCTGACCCTCCAAGCGGATTTCAGGTCATGGAACATGTACAGACAGCCCTTTGGGTGGTGATGCTGCTGGTTGCGCTGGCGTTTATTTTCGACTTCATGAACGGTTTTCACGATGCGGCCAACTCCATTGCTACCGTCGTTTCCACCGGTGTTTTGAAGCCGGGTCAGGCCATTCTGTTTGCGGCCTTCTTCAACTTTGTGGCGATTTTCGTATTCCACCTGAGTGTGGCGGCCACAGTGGGTAAAGGCATTGTGCAACCCGGTGTGGTGGATACCCATGTGGTGTTCGGCGCATTGGTGGGCGCCATCAGTTGGAATGTCATCACTTGGTATTACGGAATTCCCAGCAGTTCTTCACATGCGCTGATCGGCGGCATTGTGGGAGCAGTGATTGGAAAATCGGGTGCTGGTTCTCTGGTGGCAGCCGGCATCTGGAAGACCGTGGTGTTCATTTTTGTGTCGCCCCTGCTGGGATTTGTTCTGGGCTCGTTGATGATGGTCATAGTGGCCTGGACCTTCAGGCGCATGCGGCCTTCGAAAATCGACAAGTGGTTCCGCCGGTTGCAGCTGATTTCGGCTGGTGCCTATAGCCTGGGCCACGGCGGCAACGATGCACAGAAGACCATTGGCATTATCTGGATGCTGCTGATCGCAACTGGTTATGTTTCAGCCACCGATACCTCGCCTCCCACTTGGGCCATTGTGTGCTGCTACATGGCCATTGGTGCCGGCACCATGTTCGGTGGATGGCGCATCGTCAAGACCATGGGTCAGAAGATCACCAAACTCAAACCGGTAGGCGGCTTCTGCGCCGAAACCGGTGGGGCGCTGACATTGTTCCTGGCCACCGCCATTGGCGTGCCGGTGTCCACCACCCACACCATCACTGGAGCCATTGTTGGTGTGGGCTCCACCCAGCGTGCCAGCGCCGTGCGTTGGGGTGTGGCTGGCAACATCGTGTGGGCCTGGGTGCTCACCATTCCCGCCAGCGCATTTGTGGCAGCGATTGCTTACTGGATCAGCCTGCAGGTATTCTGAAGCTGGCTGAGGAGGCTGTCTTTCCAGCATCCTCTGCCTGGTATTCAAAGTAGCGCTGGAAGCTGAAGGCAATGCTCGACAGCAACACTGTGGCTCCCAGCAGCAATGCCACAATTACGCCGGCAACCGTGAGCCAGCCGGATTGACCAGCCGGGTCAGTGGTTTCCAATCCCGGGTTGAAGCGCGTATTCCACTTTTCCGACTCCATCAGGCCGTACATGATGGCGGTCAGGGACGTGACCGCGACGCTCAACCCAATCCAGGGTATCAATAGCCAGCTCAGGTGGTCGTCTAGTCCCAGTTCACGGGCGCGCATGACGCCATAGCCACCAACCAGCGTGGGCAGCAACAACGTCCAGGACAGGCGATCGAAACGCCCTGCGGTATAAAGTCTGTGCAGGCCCAAGGGACCGGCAACCAAGGTGAGCCAGACTGCAATGGTTTTGTTTCTCATGGCGCGGGCGCCGTGCTGTCGCCCAATCCCAGGCTGCGCTCCATCAGAACCACATCCAGCCAGCGATCAAATTTCCAGCCACAGCTGCGCATCACGCCAATGTGGGTGAATCCGCAACTGCGGTGCACGCCAATGGAGCCCAAATTTTGTGAGTCGCCAATGACCGCCAGCATTTTGCGTACACCCGCACGCTCTGCCTGCGCCATCAGTTCGGTCAGCAGCAAACGCCCGTAGCCTTTGCCTGCGGCGTCCGGGGCTAGGTAAATGGAGTCTTCCGCAGAGAAGCGATAGGCCGGGCGCGGCTTGAACCAGTTGCAATAGGCAAAGCCCCGAACGATGGAGTTTTCTTCCAAAACCAGATAGGGCAGATTCCTGGCGAGGACATCGGCCCGGCGTCCTGCCATTTCCTTTTCTTCAGGGGGTGTGGTCTCGAAAGTGCCGGTTCCATTCAGCACGTGATGGCGGTAAATGGCCGTGATGACAGGTATGTCGTTCTCAGTAGCGGGTCGAATGGTGGTCATGAACACAGAAAAAGATATAATGGAAGGCTATTCGAAGTGTCACTGGCCGGGTGGCCAGTTGCGTGTCTCAAACTTTGAATTTATTGGCCGGATATTTTTGTCGGTCACCCAAAGGATAAACCATGGTCGTCATTCGACTCTCTCGCGGTGGTGCAAAAGCACGCCCATTCTTCAACATTGTTGTGGCAGACAAGCGCACCCGTCGTGACGGACGCTTCATCGAGCGCATCGGTTTTTACAACCCGATCGCCACTGCCAACGAGGAAAGCATCCGCATTGCGCAGGATCGCCTGACCTACTGGCGCGGTGTGGGTGCGCAAGCTTCCCCTACGGTGGAACGCCTGATCCTCCAAGCTGCCAAAAAAGCAGCTTGATGTCTCCTGAGAATGGGGGTGTCGTTTGATGCCCTCGTTTTCCACTCCTCCACGCCCCATGCTTGCCGGACTCGAATCTGCTGAAATGCCAGCAGATGCCATCGAGGTGGGAAGAATTGCGGATGCGTGGGGTATCAAGGGCTGGTTCAAGGTATTGCCCTATAGCGCAGACCCGGAAGCGCTGTTCTCCTCCAAGCGTTGGTTTTTGTTGCCCACAGAAAAAGGTGCCAAAACCTTTGAGGGGTGCGTACGCTTGGTCATCAAAGAAGCCAAGGAGCACTCGGACTCCGTCGTAGCGTCGGCGCAGGATGTGCCGGACCGCACCGCTGCGGAGGCCTTGCGTGGCGCACGCATATTTGTTCCCCGCGCCAGTTTCCCCACGGCAGCTGCCGATGAGTATTACTGGGTAGATTTGCTGGGTCTGGATGTCGTCAATCGCCAGGATGAGCCACTGGGAACCGTGCGCGAACTGTTGTCGACCGGACCACAAACCGTGCTGGTGCTGGAATACCTGGAAGAAGGCAAACCCAAGGAACGCATGATTCCCTTTGTGTCGGCCTATGTAGATGATGTGGATCTGTCAGCACGGCGCATCCGTGTCGACTGGCAGACTGACTACTGACGTTCAGCCCATGCGCTTTGACGTCATCACGCTCTTTCCCGAACTGTTCGCGCCCTTACTGACCACAGGCATCACACGTCGCGCCTTTGAATCTGGGCAAGTGGATGTACAGCTGACCAATCCCCGGGATTTTGCAGAAGGCGCCTATCGGCGTGTCGATGACCGCCCCTTTGGTGGCGGGCCTGGCATGGTCATGATGGCCGAGCCGCTTGCACAAACCCTGTCTCACATTCGCGAGCAACGCCAGACCCAGGCTCCGGTGGTCCTTTTTTCACCTATTGGCAAGGTTCTGGACCACGCGCTGGTGTCCGAGTTTGCTACCGGAGAAGGCGCCATTCTGCTGTGTGGCCGCTACGAAGGGCTGGACCAACGGTTCATCGATGCCCATGTGGACATGCAGGTAAGTCTGGGTGACTTTGTGCTGTCGGGCGGTGAAATTGCGGCCATGGCACTCCTGGATGCCGTTGCCCGGCTGCAGCCAGGAGTCTTGGGCGACCCCATGAGCCATCACCAGGACAGCTTCAACCCCGCGCTGGACGGGTTGCTGGATTGTCCCCATTACACCCGCCCTGAAGTCTGGGGTGGTGTAGCGGTTCCTGAAATTCTGCTGTCTGGCCACCATGTCAACATCGAGCGTTGGCGCCGTGAAAAGCGTCTTGCCCTGACAGCGCGCAATCGTCCCGATCTCCTGGTGCGGGCCCGCTCGGAGGGCCGCCTCACACCGCAGGACGAGCAATACCTTTCCAAGTTGTAGCCAAGCTTGCTATAATGGCAGGCTAACCGATCCTCTGGCCGGCCAGGCATGCTTTCATAAGGAAAGTCATGATTGTCATCAATCCCGATGACGGCGCGTCCAAGATCCTGAAGGAAACCATGGCCAACATCATTCAAGCACTCGAGCAGGAAGAAATCGCCCGTCTCGGAAAAACCATCCCCGACTTTGCTCCCGGTGACACCGTAGTCGTTAACGTCAACGTGGTTGAAGGCAACCGCAAGCGCGTCCAGGCCTATGAAGGCGTCGTGATTGCCAAGCGCAACCGCGGTCTGAACAGCGGCTTTATCGTCCGCAAGATCTCCAGCGGCGAAGGCGTGGAGCGTACGTTCCAAACCTACAGCCCGCTGATTGCCAGCATCGAAGTCAAACGCCGTGGTGACGTGCGCCGCGCCAAGCTGTACTACCTCCGTGACCGTAGCGGCAAGTCTGCACGTATCAAGGAAAAGCTGCCAGCCAAGAAGACTGCCGCATAAATCTGCGACGCTGTCTTTTGGTAAACCGCCCCGGCTCAACGCTGCGGCGGTTTTTTTACGACCGGCACCTCTAACAACCCATCCGTTCACTTGGCCCATATTCCCCCTTTCAAGCCGCAAGACGTACCTGTGCACTCGGTGGACAGCCATTTGCCTGCCCCGTTGCCGACGCATTTGGAGCCTCAGGCCTTGAGAGAGCGCTTTGCCTCGCAGCACGTGTGGACGCCTGAGGTGCGCAAGGAAGCCAAATTTGTGGAGCGTGAACCCACACACGCTTCGGTACTTATTCCGCTGGTGAAGCGCGAGCGATTGCATGTTCTTTTGACGCTTCGCCCCGTCCATATGAACAGCCATTCCGGGCAAATTGCGTTTCCTGGCGGAAAGGCGGACCCAGAAGACAAGGACGCCATTGCCACCGCCTTGCGTGAAGCACGGGAAGAGGTAGGTCTGGAGCCGCAGTTCGTGGAAGTCATTGGCACCATGCCGATCTACACCACCGGCAGCGGTTTCATCGTGACGCCGGTAGTGGCCCTTGTGGAGCCCACGTTCGAGCTGCGCCCCAATGCGGCAGAAGTCGCCGACGTATTCGAGGTGCCGCTGGACTTCTTGATGAATCCGGCCCATCACCGGCATCACGTCATTGACCTGGACGGGGTAACGCGGCGCTGGCTGTCCATGCCCTTCAAGGATGGCAGCGCGGAACGTTTCATCTGGGGCGCAACAGCCGGCATGTTGCGCAACTTTTACCGCTTTGTGCTGGACTGAGCTGGGTATGATGATTCCATGAGTTTTATCTCTATTCTTTTTGCGCTGTTACTGGAACAGGCACGGCCTTTGGGGCAGATGAATCCCGTGCACAACGCCAACCGTGGCTGGGTGCGTTGGGTGATGCGCAACTTCGACACGGGCAAGGCACATCATGGCTGGCTGACCTGGTCGCTGGCTGTAGTCTTTCCGGCGCTGCTGGCATGCGGCATCTATTGGCTGCTGGTATGGACGCTGGGTTGGGTCGCTGCCGTAGTCTGGAACATCGCCGTGTTGTATGTGACGCTGGGTTTTCGTCAATTCAGCCACCACTTCACTTTGATCCGCGATGCGCTTTATTCGGGCGATGAAGCACAAGCACGCCAGAAGCTGGCGGAGTGGATGCGCATAGACGCCAGCGAGCTGCCGCACAGCGAAATCGTGCGGCATGTCATCGAGTATTCGGCCATATCGGCGCACCGCCACGTGTTCGGCGTGCTGGCGTGGTATTCGGTGCTGGCCGCCATAGGGCTGGGCCCTGCGGGCGCGGTGTTCTACCGCATCGCCGAGTACGTTGGCCGCTATGTCAACCGCTCTTTGCTGCCTACCGATCTGTCGGTAAGCCCGTCCTTTCAGGGCAGCGCCAACCGGGCCTGGTATCTGGCCGACTGGGTGCCTGTGCGGCTCACTGCGCTGGGCTTTGCGTTCGTGGGTAGTTTTGAGGAAGCGGTGGACAGCTGGCGCCAATATGCGGCGCGCTACCCGGAAGACAACGACGGCGTCATCCTGGCGGCGACTGCCGGAGCCATCAATGTGCAGTTGGGTGAGCCGGAAGAAATAGGCGGTGACCAGCAAGTACCTCAGTCGGTGCACCTGCGTGCATTTGTCGGCCTGGTGTGGCGTACCGTGGTGATGTGGATGGTGATTCTGGTGCTGCTCTCTCTGGCCCGGTTGTTGGGCTGAGCAACAAACGCTTCAGTACCGCGTCTGTGACAGCTCGGCGAACAAGTCGCCGTAAATCTTGTAGCGATTCGGGCTGATGTGCTGCCGCGCCAAAGCATCGCGCACCCCGCAGCCCGGCTCGTGCAAATGGCTGCAGTTGTAGAACTTGCATTCCCCCGCATGCGCCTTGATGTCGGGCATCAGGCTGGCCAGACGCATGGGCTCGATGTGATGCAATCCGAATTCCTGAAAGCCTGGCGAATCAATCACTGCGGTGGTCTTGTCTGATCCTACCCAATACAGGCTGGTGCTGGTGGTGGTGTGCTTGCCCGAATTCAGTGCGCTGGAGATTTCCTGCGTCAACACCTGGGCATCGGGCAGCAGGCGGTTGATGAAGGTGCTTTTGCCGGAGCCAGAGGGGCCCAGAATCAATGTGGTTTTGCCCCGCAGCAGGGGCATCAAGTCGGCAAGCTCGGTGGCTGCCGTGTCTCCTGCCTTGGGCTTCAATGCCAGTGGCAGAACCTGGTAGCCCATGTCGCGGTATACCGCCATGCGCTCCCAGGCACGGCCAAACGGTTCGGTCAAATCGCTTTTGTTGAGAGCGATGATGGGTTGGATTTTTTCCGCCTCGGCGGCGATCAGTGCACGCGAAAGCTGGCTCTCGGAAAACTCGGGTTCTGCCGCAATCAACACCAGCACCTGGTCCAGGTTGGCGGCGAAGGACTTGGTGCGAATCTCGTCCTGGCGGTAGAACAGGTTGCGCCGCTCCAGCACCTTCTCTATCGTGCCTTCATCTTGCGTGGCCTGCCACAGCACGTGGTCACCCACGACGGTCTGGCTTTTTTTTCCGCGCGGGTGGCATATCAGCCGCCTGCCGTCGGGCGTTTCCACCAGCACGTGGCGGCCATGTCCGGCAACGACCAGGCCGGGTTCAAGAGTGGGGGAGGCCAAGTGTCTTCAGCCCGTCAGGTCGCAGGTGGAATCAGCGCGTCCACCAGTGCAGCACAGGCAAAGTCGGACTGGGTAATGCCCTGTACGTCATGCGTATGGAAGCGCACGCTGCAGCTGCTGTAGGCCACCAGCAATTCCGGGTGGTGGTTTTGCTGTTCGGCCAGGTACGCCACTGCATTCACAAAGGCCATGGTGCGGAGGAAGTTCTTGAAATGGAATGTCTTTTCAATGGCGACGTCGCTGCCATCGCCATGCAACTTCCAGCCGTCCAGCTTGGCCAGACCGGCGATGACTTGCGTGGCACTCAATACGGTGCGGCGTTGCGTGGTGGGCGTTGATGTGCTCATGGGCTCAGGCATTGGCAAAGGGTGTTTGCATGCGCCCCAGGCGTTCGGTGGCTGGAGGATGCGAGTAGTAGAACTTCACATACACCGGGTCGGGGGTCAGCGTGGAGGCGTTGTCCTGGTAGAGCTTGAGCAGTGCCGAGGACAGGTCCGCTCCGCTGGTCTGCGCCATGGCGTAAGCGTCGGCTTCGAACTCATGCTTGCGCGAGAGCTGTGCAAACAGCGGGGACACAAACGTGCTGAACAAGGGCAGCACCATCATGAACAGGATCAAGGCAAATGCGTCGTTGGCACCGCGCAGATTGGGGATCACGCCCAGACCGGTATAAAACCAGGTCTGGCTGCTCAGCCAGCCCAGCAGGGCAAACCCCAGCAAGCTCAGCGCAAACATGGAAACAATGCGCTTGATGATGTGGCGGTGCTTGAAGTGCCCCAGTTCGTGTGCCAGCACCGCGTCCACTTCATCCGGCGTGAGCTGGGCCAGCAGCGTGTCATAGAACACCACGCGTTTGGACGCACCAAAGCCGGTGAAGTAGGCATTGGCATGGGCGCTGCGCCGGCTGCCATCCATGACGTAAAAGCCTTTGGAGGTAAAGCCGCAACGCGCCATCAGCCGCGTGACCCGGTCTTTGAGCTCCACGTTGTCCAGAGGCTGAAATTTATTGAACCAGGGGGCAATCAGGGTGGGGTAGAGCAGCAGCATCAGCAGGTTGAAGCCCATCCACACGCCCCAGGTCCACAGCCACCAGAAGGTGCCAGTGGCACCCATCATCCACAGCACCAGTGTCGCCAGGGGGGCGCCCAGCACGACACCAATCAGGATGGATTTCAACGTGTCCTGCAGCCACAGTGCGGGCGTGACCTTGTTGAAGCCGAAACGCTGTTCCAGCACAAAGGTCTTGTAGAGGGAGAAGGGCAGGTCGATCACAAAGCCTGCAGCGGCAAATGCCCCCAACAAGGCCACTTGTTGCGCCAGCCCGGGCTGCATCACACCCAGCAAGAGATGGTTCAACCAGGAAAGCCCGCCCAGCAGCGTCCACACCAGCGTCACCACGGCGCCCCAGGCCAGTTCCAGCAAGCCGAAACGGGTCTGAGCCAGGGTGTAGTCGGCGGCTTTTTGGTGGGCTTGCAGACTGATGCGGTCGGCAAATAGCGCGGGTACTGCTCCCCGGTGTTGGGCCACATGGCGAATCTGTCGGCTGGCCAGCCAGAATTTGAGCAGCAAGCCGGCCACTAGGGCAACGGCAAAGGCAATGGTCATCCCCAGCGAAAGCTGGGTGAATAGGGAGTCGTCGGTCATGCGGCTGAGTTTAGGTCATCGGCGACAATGGCGGCATGGCTGATACCAACACCCCTTTAAGCAAATCCGACAAGAACCTGATCTGGCTCGACTGCGAGATGACCGGCCTGGAGCCAGACCACGACCGCATCATTGAAATCGCGGTGATCGTCACCAGTCCGGACCTGGCGGTGCGTGTGGAGGCACCGGTGTACGTCATACACCAGAGCGACGCCCAGCTCGACCTGATGGACGCCTGGAACAAGGGCACCCACGGCAAGAGCGGCCTGATCGACAAGGTCAAGGCATCCACCACGACAGAGGCCGAGGCTGAGGCAGCATTGTTGGCGTTTGTGAGCCAGTATGTGCCGGCCAATGGCTCTCCCATGTGTGGCAACACCATCAGCCAGGACCGGCGTTTTCTGGTCAAGTACATGCCCAAGCTGGACGCGTTCTTCCACTACCGCAACCTGGATGTGAGCACCCTCAAGGAATTGGCCAAGCGCTGGAAGCCTGAGGTCTATGCATCGTTCAAGAAGCAACAGCGCCACACCGCGCTGGCCGACGTGCACGAGTCCATCGACGAGCTGATGCATTACCGCGAGCACTTCCTCAAGATCTGATCGGCATGCGCAGCCAATGATGCGGAGTACAGACTGCGATTAGGTAGAAACCCGAATTCATGTCATAATCGCAGGCTGCGCTACAAACAGTAGCCTTTTGCACATCTCCCTTCATTCACCGGCCCCAGATAACTTGGGGCCCAAGCACTGAGAACCCCGTTGCGGGTCAGAGCAGGTTCCGTTTGATGGTTGATGTTTTTTAACCATTGACGGGGCAGCCGCATATCCTGCGGCGCTCGCGTGAGAGAAAACCATGACTGACGCTTTTGAAGTGACAGGCGAATTCGCGCCTGCCGAAAATTTTTCCAACTCCCTGGATACCGCTGTTGAAGCCACATCCGCAGCTGAAACCTCCGCTGCCGTGCAGCCCGATGCACCCGAAGCTCCCAACGGCTTCGTCGAGCTGGGCCTGGCCCGTGAACTCGTGATGGCTGTGAAGGACCTGGGCTACACCCAGCCCACCACGGTGCAGATCAAGGCCATCCCCCTGGCATTGCCAACCACCAAGGAAGGCCAGAAGGATGGCTATGTCGACCTGATGGTTTCCAGCCAGACTGGTAGCGGCAAGACCGCCGCCTTCCTGTTGCCCGTGCTGCACACCTTGCTGGCCCAGCAAGCCGCCGCCGAGGCCGCCGAGCGCGCCGAATACGAAGCCGCTTGCGCCGATGCCGTGGCCAAGGGCGAAGCTCCTCCTAAGCGCGCCAAGCGCAAGGACCCCACCAACCCTCGCAACTTCAAGGCCGCCACACCCGGCGCCCTGGTCGTATGCCCGACCCGCGAACTGGCCCAGCAGGTGGCGCATGACGCCATCGATCTGGTCAAGCATTGCCGCGGCCTGCGCATTGCCAACATCGTGGGCGGCATGCCCTACCAGTTGCAAATTGCCAAGCTGCAAAACGCAGACTTGGTGGTTGCTACGCCGGGACGTTTGCTGGACCTGCAACGCTCCATGCAAATCAAGCTCGACCAGGTGCAGTTCCTGGTGGTGGACGAAGCCGACCGCATGCTGGATCTGGGCTTCTCCGATGATCTGGCTGAAATCAACCAGCTCACCATCCAGCGCAAGCAGACCATGATGTTCAGCGCGACCTTTGCGCCGCGCATCCAGCAGCTGGCCACCCGCGTGATGCGCGAACCCCAGCGCGTGACCATCGACAACCCGCAAGAGAAGCACGTCAACATCAAGCAGTCCATCTTCTGGGCTGACAACGCACAGCACAAGCGCAAGCTGCTGGACCACTGGCTGCGCGACACCAGCATCAACCAGGCCATCGTGTTTGCCAGCACCCAGATCGAGTGCGACGGCTTGGCCAACGACCTGCAACAAGACGGCTTCTCCGCGGTGGCGTTGCACGGTGCGCTCAGCCAAGGTCTGCGCAATCGTCGCCTGATGGCGCTGCGCCAAGGCCAGGTGCAAATCCTGGTGGCAACCGACGTGGCCGCGCGTGGTATTGACGTGCCCACCATCAGCCACGTGTTCAATTTCGGCCTGCCCATGAAGGCAGAAGACTACACCCACCGCATCGGTCGTACCGGCCGTGCCGGTCGTGACGGCCTGGCCATCACCTTTGCTGAAATGCGTGACCGCCGCAAGATTTTTGACATCGAGGCTTACACCCGCCAGCCCATCAAGGCGGAAGTGGTGCCCGGCCTGGAACCCCAGCAACGCATGCCGCAAGAGCGCCCTGCCTTCGGTGGCCGTGGTCGTGGCGGTGACTTCCAACCTCGTGAACGCAAGTTCGGCGGCCCGCGTGAAGGCGGCTTCGGCGGTGGCAACCGCGGTGGCTTCGGTGGCGGACAGGGCGGTGGCTTTGCCGACAAGGGCGGCGCAGGCAAGCGCGACTACAGCGGTGCAGCCCGTGAAGGCTTCAGCTACGAGCGCAAGGGTGGTTTCAACGACCGCTTTGCTGGCGGACAGGGCGCGCCCCGCGGCGACTTCGCACCGCGTGATGCGGCACCTCGCGGTGACTTTGCTCCCCGTGGTGATTTCGCGCCGCGTGGCGACGCAGCACCCCGCGGCGACTTTGGTCCTCGCAAAGACTTTGGCGCTCCCCGTGGTGACTTCGGTGCACCACGCGGTGACCGCAAGCCTGGTTTTGCCAAGCCCGGCAATGGTGGCAAGGTGTTCGTTCCCCGCGACGCCAAGAAGCGCCCCAGCCGCAACTTCGACTGATCGTTGATGAGTGCCTGCACCTGCTGCGGGCGCTGAGAAAACCAAGGCCTTGCGCGGAACGCGAAAGCGTTCTGTCCAAGGCCTTATTGCATGGCGTTGCGCCGCGCCAGCTCCACGAATAAGGCCGACTGGTCCATGTCGGCGTCGCCATGCGCAACGCCATCGGCATACAGCTGTTCCAGCGCCGCCGTGATGGGTGCGTCGAAGCCCAGTTCGGACGCAGTGCCCAGCGCGTTGCGCATGTCCTTGAGCTGCACCGTCAGGCGTGCGCGGGCGGTGAAGTCCCGCTCCACCATGCGTTGACCATGCACTTGCAGAATCCGGCTATCGGCAAAGCCACCGGTGATGGCCGCCTTGACCTGGGCCATGTCGGCACCACCTTTTTCACACAACAGCAGTGCTTCGGCAACGGCACCAATGGTGATGCCCACAATCATCTGGTTCGCCAGTTTGGCGAGTTGCCCACATCCATGCGGGCCAACCAGCGTGGGGCGACCCAGCACGGTCAGCAATTCCCTAGCTGCCTCAAAGTCTTGCAGATTGCCGCCGGCCATGATGGCCAGCGTGCCTTGCTCGGCACCGATGGTGCCGCCGGAGACGGGCGCATCCAGGTGGCGCAGGCCCATGGCCTGCAGACGCTGCGCATGGTCACGCGCTTCGGCCGGTTTGATGGAGGACATGTCGACCACCAAGGCGCCCGCCTGCATGGCAGCGGCGGTACCTGCATCGAAAAGCACCTGGGCGACCACCGGGCCGTTGTCCAGCATGGTGACGACATATTCGGCGCCTTGCACCGCCTCAGGCGCGCTGGCGCACACGGTGGCCCCGAAAGGCAGCAGGCGCTGCGCCTTGTCGATGCTGCGATTCCATACGCGCACACTGTGTCCCGCTTCGCACAGGCGGCGGGCCATGGGGAAGCCCATGAGCCCGATTCCCAGAAAGGCGACGCGCATGGCCTACATCAACAGATGTTCGCCGGCGTTGTCACCACCCAGCGTGACGTAGTTGACCTTGCGGATGTCCATCAGCTTGAGGCCACCGGCGTAGCTGATGGAGCTCTGCACGTCCTGCTCCATCTCGATGAGCGTGTCGGCCAGCTTGCCCTTGATGGGCTCCAGAATGCGCTTGCCTTCCACATGCTTGTACTCGCCCTTGTTGAAGTCGGAGGCCGAGCCGTAATATTCCTTGAACAGCTCGCCGTCCACTTCCACCGTCTTACCCGGCGACTCTTCGTGCCCGGCAAACAGCGAGCCGATCATCACCATGGATGCGCCAAAGCGGATGCTCTTGGCAATGTCACCGTGGCTGCGAATGCCGCCGTCCGCCACGATCGGTTTGGTGGCCACGCGGGCACACCACTTGAGCGCGCTGAGCTGCCAGCCGCCGGTACCAAAACCAGTCTTGAGCTTGGTGATGCACACCTTGCCGGGGCCCACGCCGACCTTGGTGGCGTCGGCGCCCCAGTTCTCCAGGTCGATCACGGCTTCGGGTGTTGCGACGTTGCCCGCGATGATGAAGCTCGTGGGCAGCTTTTGCTTCAGGTAGGCAATCATGTTCTTCACGCTGTCGGCATGGCCGTGGGCGATGTCGATGGTGATGTACTCGGGCGCCAGACCTTTGGCCACCAGTTGGTCCACTGTGTGGTAATCGGGCTGCTTGACGCCCAGGGAGATGGACGCATACAGCCCCTTGGAATGCATGTTGGAGGTGAAGATCACATTGTCCAGGTCAAACCGGTGCATCACGTAGAAGTAACCGTTTTGCGCCATCCATTCGCAAATGGATTCGTCGATCACGGTCTTCATGTTGGCTGGCACGACCGGCAGGCGGAATTTGCGTCCACCCAGCTCCACACTGGCATCGCATTCGGATCGGCTTTCCACGCGGCATTTGCGTGGCAGCAGAAGGATGTGGTCGTAGTCAAAAATTTCCATTGTCCAAGCTCCTGTCAAAAGACATTCAAGTTTCAAACGATGGGCGCTTGGAACGGAGCAGGCAAAAAAATACCGGCTCCCAATTGCTTGGGCCCGGTGCTTGATTCTACCCTTTGGTTGTCTGTGGCGTCATAACGGGGGCGTTCTGCTGTTTATTAGGTTTTTCTTAAGTTGGGTGGGTTTGCTTCGCCTCAAGTAACGGGTGGCTCGCCGGGGGTGGGTATGCCGGGGGCCTCATACGGCGGGTACGCCCAAATCGGCCCCCGGCATACCCACCCCCGGCGAATAGTGACGGAATGGTTTGGAGACAAGAGCAGCCAAATAGCAAGCCTGGTGGTAATTGCTTTTTCGCAACCACCACGCACCACGCAGGGCAAGGGGGTATGGGGCGGCCGATTTGGGCGTACCCGCCGTATGAGGCCGCCCCATACCCCCTTGCCCTGCCAGCCAACCACCGTCGCCATAAACCGCAACGCGTACCAAAGAAGTAATGACAAAGAGACCGCACCCCGCCACTTCCTACAATCACCCCATGTCCCTGTTCACACAACACGCCGACCCCAGCCAATCCCCGCTGCTCAACACCCTCAACCCGGAACAGCGCGCCGCCGTCACCCTGCCTGCCGAGCACGCCCTGATCCTGGCCGGGGCGGGCTCTGGCAAGACGCGGGTGCTCACCACGCGCATCGCCTGGCTGCTGCAAAACGGCTACGTGTCGCCCGGCGGCATCATGGCGGTGACCTTTACCAACAAGGCCGCCAAGGAAATGATGACGCGTCTGACCAGCATGCTGCCCATCAATGTGCATGGCATGTGGATAGGCACCTTCCACGGCCTGTGCAACCGCTTTCTGCGCTCGCACTTCAAGATGGCCAACCTGCCGCAGACCTTCCAGATCCTGGACACGCAGGACCAGCTTTCAGCCATCAAGCGGCTGTGCAAGCAATACAACATCGACGACGAGCGCTTTCCGCCCAAGCAGTTGCAGTGGTTCATCTCGGGCTGCAAGGAAGACGGTTTGCGTCCGGCCAATGTGGAAGTGCGCGACGAGGACACCCGGCGCAAGGTGGAGATCTACCAGCTCTACGAAGAGCGGTGCCAGCGCGAGGGCGTGGTGGACTTTGGCGAACTCATGCTGCGTTCGTACGAGCTGCTGCGCGACAACGACCCCATCCGCGAGCACTACCAGCGTCGCTTTCGCCACATCCTGATCGATGAGTTCCAGGACACCAACCGCCTGCAATACGCCTGGATCAAGATGCTGGCCGGGCAGGGCGCCGACGGCTCGCCCGATACGCCCGGCGGCGCCGTGCTGGCGGTGGGCGATGACGACCAGAGCATCTATGCCTTTCGCGGTGCGCGCGTGGGCAACATGGCGGACTTTGTGCGTGAGTTCAACGTGCAGCACCAGATCAAGCTGGAGCAGAACTACCGCAGTTACAGCAACATCCTGGACTCAGCCAACGCGCTGATCAGCAACAACGGCAACCGCCTGGGCAAGAACCTGCGCACCGAGCAGGGCCCTGGTGAGCCGGTGCGGGTGTACGAGGCGCCCACGGACTTTGCCGAGGCGCAGTGGATGGTCGACGAGATGAAGCAGCTCATCCGTGACGACTACGAGCGCAAGGAGATTGCGGTGCTGTACCGCTCCAATGCGCAAAGCCGTGTGATTGAAACTGCGCTGTTCAACAGCGGCATGCCCTACCGGGTGTATGGCGGATTGCGCTTTTTCGAGCGGGCTGAAATCAAGCATGCGCTGGCCTATCTGCGCTTGCTGGAGAACCCCAACGACGACACCAGCTTCATGCGCGTGGTGAATTTTCCGGCGCGTGGCATTGGCGCGCGCAGCATCGAGCAGCTGCAGGACATTGCCAAGGCCACGGGGTGCTCCTTGCACGACGCGGTGAGCACACTGACCGGTCGTGCCGGTGCGGCGATTGCCGGCTTTGTGGCCAAGATCGATGTGCTGCGCGAGCAGACCAGCGGCATGAACCTGCGCGACATCATCTCCGTCATGCTCGAAGACAGCGGTCTGCTGGCGCATTACCGGGCCGAGCGCGAAGGCGCCGACCGGGTGGAAAACCTGGAGGAACTGGTTAACGCCGCCGAGAGCTTTGTGATGCAGGAAGGCTTTGGCCGCGATGCGCTGGGCCTGACCCGCAAGCCCGGCATGAGCGACAGCCTGCTCAGCCAAAGCCCGGCCAGCCAGGGGCTGGACGGTGACGAAGCGCTTGCCGCAGCCGCACCCGAAGAACCAGAGTTTGGCGATACCGGCGAAACGCTATCCCCACTGGCTGCCTTCCTCACCCACGCCGCGCTGGAGGCGGGGGACAACATGGCCCAAGCCGGACAGGACGCGATCCAGTTGATGACGGTGCATTCGGCCAAAGGGCTGGAGTTCGACTGTGTGTTCATCACCGGCATGGAAGAGGGCCTGTTCCCGCATGAGAACTCCATGAGTGACCGCGATGGGCTGGAAGAGGAACGTCGCCTGATGTACGTGGCCATCACGCGTGCGCGCAAGCGGCTGTACCTCAGCCATTCGCAGACGCGCATGCTGCATGGTCAGACCCGCTACAACCTGAAAAGCCGCTTCTTCGATGAACTGCCCGAGGAAGCTCTCAAGTGGCTCACGCCCAAGCACCAGGCAGTCATTCCCGGTTCCTCCGGTGGAGGCAGCAGAGGCTGGCAAGGTGCCTCTGCTTACACGCACCAGGGCTTTGACTCAACCCGCTATCCGGCGGGTGGCAGCGTACGGGTGGAGCGCGAAATCGTGCGCAAGGAAGAGCCGGCCCACGGCTTGAAGGTCAAGCAAAAGGTGTTTCACGCCAAGTTCGGCGAGGGCACGGTGCTGACGCTGGAGGGCACTGGCGATGATGCCCGCGCACAGATCAACTTTCCGCGCCACGGCACCAAGTGGCTGGCACTCAGCGTGGCCAAGCTGACGCCGGTGCCCTGACTCAGGTACCGGACTTGCCGAGCATGTCGGCCGGGTTCATCTGTCCCGGCTTGTCTTCCATATAGCCCTTGCCGTCCTTCACGCCCTTGTGGCCGGCAATCTGCCAGGCAGTCTGCTGGCCAGCCAGGCGGGCCAGGTATTCCAGTTCTTCATCGGTATGGTTGAAGGCGCCGGCGGCGGTCAGCATGTGGCCTCCCTTGGGGGACACCTCGCCCCAGAAGGACTGGTGGTAGCTGGAGCGGCTGATCAACTGGTCATCGCCTGCCTTCACATCCACTTCGCCGTAGCAGTTGCACAGGTAGCTGCGTCCATTTTGCTCGGCGAATATTTCGGTATAGGTGCCAGTACCACGGATTCCGGCCGTAATCGTCGGGGTGACGATCAGGCGCCGATTGCCCTTGCCCCATACGCTCACCACGGCGCCGGTCAACAAACGCAACACGCTAACCGCCAGCAAGGAGGCGCCGCGCTCCATGGTCAGCATGCTGTTCTGCCGCACATGGAAGGCGGAATTGCCCAGCACAAAAATCACCGTGGAGCCGGGGCCGGTGGCAATGGTGTCACCGGTTTGAATGGTGTGGGTGGGAGTCAATCGCTCGCCATTGAGCGTGGCATCACCGCGCAGCTCCACGATGTTGCTGCGGGATTGCGCTTGGGCAGCCAGGGAGCCGCCCATGGCCGTCCACGCTGCAGCCGTCTGCAGAAAGCTGCGCCGTTGAAACCAGAGCAGTTCAGTGTCTGTCCGTCCCGAAAGCTGGTGTTGCGTCATGCGGCTTCTCCGGTGTCGTCCAGAAAGCAGTCCTGGAAGCTGAAGTAGATCGAGGTGAAGAACATGGCTGCCATCACCATGGCCGCCGGGAAGATGAAGCCGGACACCAGCTCGGGGCTGCCGGTCAGCCCGGCAATGATGGCCACCACCATGCCCATTGCCAGAAACGCTCCCAGCCACACCAGGCTGTACACCGTGAAGGCCCAGAAATTGCGCACGCAGGCGATCATGCTGAAGAACAGGCTCTTGACCGGCGACACACCATGCCAGTGCACCAGCGCCGGCGCGTGCCAGAACAGCAGGGAGAGCGGCATGTACAGCACCATGGCCAGCATGACGGCGCCCTGGAAATCACCGGCGAGCACGGTGTCCGTGGTCATGCTGCCGCCAAACAGATAGAGGCGGGCAAACTTGCCACCATCCACAGTTGCGGAAATGGCCAGCACCAGCAGAAAACCGGCCGCGTACAACAGGCCTAGTACCAGCATGGCCTTGAGTTGCTGGCGTCCGGCGCTGAAGCCGCTCAGAAGCACCTTGGGCATGGGGAACTTGCTCTGGCTTGCTTCACGGGTGGCGGCCATCAGGCCCAGCGTGGCGCCTGGCAGCAAGGCCAGCGCCAGCACATTGCCCAGCACGGGCACCAGGCTCAACACCGACATGGCCGCCATGAACATGAAGAACAGGCCCAGGAGTGCGATCGGCTTCTTGAAAAAGGTGCGTATGCCCAGCTTGAACCACAGCACGCCCGTCTTGGCCGGAACGATATTGAGCTTCATGCAGCAACCTGCTCCACGGCGAACAGGGAGGCCAGATTCAAAGGCGCCGCAATGCGCTCGCGCAGCACGCGCTCGAATTGCGCCGGGTCATGGGGTTTGAGCATGGCGGCTTCACGTGGCAGATGCAGATCCCACAGGCGTGAGAGCCAGAAGCGCAGGGCGCCGGCACGGGTCAGTGCGGGCAGCAGCTCGCGTTCCTGCGCCGTCAGGGGGCGCACCGTTTCATAGGCCTGTATCAGGGCGCGGCTGCGATCCAGGTCGGCGCGGCCCGTGGCAATGTCCACGCACCAGTCGTTCAGGCACACAGCGATGTCAAACAACCAGGTGTCCACGCCGGCAAAATAGAAATCAAAAATGCCGGTCAGCTGCGGGCTTTGGCCTGCCGGCAGGTCCTGGGCAAACATGGCGTTGTCGCGGAACAGGTCGGCATGGATAGGGCCACGCGGCAGTGCGTTGTAGGTCGATTGCGCCGCGACATGGTTCTGGTAGGCCAACTCGCTGCGGATCAGGGTGGACTGTGCCTCGTCCAGAAACGGCAGCACCACAGGCACGGTCTCGTTCCACCAGTCCAGCCCGCGCAGATTGGGCTGTTTCATTTCAAACGACTTGCCGGCCAGATGCATGCGTGCCAGCACTTCACCCAGCGCGGTGCAATGGGCGGCAGTGGGGTTGAGTTCGCTTTTGCCCTGGAGCAGATTGACCACGGCAGCCGGCTTGCCATTGAGCGCATGCAGCACGTCTCCGTCGCGGTTGGCTGCGGGGTCGGGCACCGGAATGCCATGCACGGCCAGATGCTTCATCAGGCGCAGGTAGAAGGGCAATTGCTCTGCCGTCAGCCGCTCGAACAGTGTCAGAACATAAGGCGCCTGGTCCGTGGTGACAAAGTAATTGGTGTTCTCAATGCCGCCGGCACAGCCCTCCATGTTCTGAAGTGTGCCCAAGCCAAGAGACTGAAGAAAAGTGCTGGCCTCGTCGAAGGAGACCTCTGTATATACCGCCATGCCCGAATTGTAGGGCCCGCCCCGAAGACCCCGGACGGCTTGGGCACAGCACAGGCAAAATGCTGCCATGAGCGAATCCAAGAAAACCCTGCTGCTGGTAGACGGTTCCAGCTACCTGTACCGTGCCTTCTTTGCCGGAGGCGGGGATATGAAGATCACCCTGCCCGATGGCAGCGTGCAAAAGACCGGTGCCATCCGCATCATGATCAACATGATGCAGTCGCTGCGCAAGGAAGTGCACGCCGAGTATGTGGCCTGCGTATTCGATGCCAAGGGCCCGACCTTCCGCGACGCCATCTACCCTGAGTACAAGGCGCATCGCGACCCCATGCCCGATGAACTGCGCAGCCAGATCGCCCCGATCCACGAGGTGGTGCGCCTGCTGGGCTGGACGGTGCTGGATGTGCCGGGCGTGGAGGCCGACGACGTAATTGGTACCCTGGCCGTCACTGCGGCCAACCAGGGCATCGAAGTGGTGGTGAGCAGCGGTGACAAGGATCTGGCCCAACTGGTCAATGAACACATCACCATCATCGACACCATGAACGGCAAACGCCGGGATCTGGCCGGCGTGGAAGCCGAGTTCGGCGTGCCCGCGCGCCTGATGCTGGACTACCAGACGCTGATCGGCGATACCGTGGACAACGTGCCCGGCGTGCCCAAGGTGGGCCCCAAGACCGCGGTCAAATGGCTGCAGGAATACGGCTCGCTGCAGGCCGTGGTGGACAACGCTGCAAACATCAAGGGCGTGGTGGGTGAGAACCTGCGCAACGCGCTGGACTGGCTGCCCACCGGGCGCACGCTGCTGACCATCAAGACCGACTGCGAACTGCAGGACGTCATTCCCTCCTTGCCGGCGCTGGATTCGCTGGTGGTCGGGCAGCAGGACTCCACCGCGCTGCTGGCGTTTTGCGACAAGTACGGCTTCAAGGGCCTGGCCAAGTCGCTGGGCGTGGCGGCATCCGCTGATGCGCAGAATGGCTCCGCAGCCGGCAAGCCGTCCGGCAGCACTGCGCCGAATGCCAATCCGGGCCTTTTTGATGAGCCTCAGCCTGCGCCTGCCGCGGTTGCGCGCACCCGGGATGGATCGACCCTCTACGAGACCATCCTGGCCTGGGACGCATTCGAGGCCTTGCTGGCCAAAATCAGCGCAGCCGAACTCACGGCGCTGGATACCGAAACCAATTCCCTGGATGAAATGCGCGCGGAAATCGTGGGCATCAGCTTCAGCGTGAAGTCCGGTGAAGCGGCCTACATTCCGTTGGCGCACAACTATCCCGGCGCGCCCGCGCAATTGCCGCGTGACGAGGTATTGGCGAGGCTCAAGCCCTGGCTGGAAAACCCTGCCGCGCGCAAGCTGGGTCAGCACATCAAGTACGACCGCCACGTGTTTGCCAACCACGGCATCGAGGTGCAGGGCTATGCGCACGACACCATGCTGCAGAGCTATGTGCTCGAAGTGCACAAGCCGCACGGACTCGGTAGCCTGGGTGAACGCTTTTTGGGCCGTAGCGGCATCAGCTTCGAGGAGCTGTGCGGCAAGGGCGTGAACCAGATCACCATGAACCAGGTGGACGTGGCCAAGGCGTCTGAATACGCCTGTGAAGATGCCGAGATGACGCTGGATGTGCATGCCCTACTGTGGCCGCAGCTGCAGGCCGATGCGGGACTCTCCTTCATCTACCAGCTCGAAATCGACAGCAGTGAGGCGCTCTACCGCATTGAGCGCAACGGCGTGCTGATTGACGCACCTACGCTGGCAGCGCAAAGCCATGCCCTGGGCCAGCGCATCCTGCAACTGGAAACCGAGGCCTATGCCATCGCCGGCCAGCCCTTCAATCTCAGCAGCCCCAAGCAGCTGGCAGAAATCTTCTTCGACAAGCTGGGCATGCCCGTGGTCAAGAAGACGGCCACCGGTGCACGCAGCACCGATGAAGAGGTGCTGGAAAAACTGGCCGAGGACTTTCCGCTACCGGCTAAGCTGCTCGAGCACCGCGGCCTGGCGAAGCTCAAGGGCACCTACACCGACAAACTGGCCCAATTGGCGCTGCCGCGTACCGGCCGCGTGCACACCCACTACGCGCAGGCGGTGGCCGTGACCGGGCGCCTGTCCAGCAACGACCCCAACCTGCAGAACATTCCCATCCGCACACCCGAAGGCCGCCGCGTGCGCGAGGCCTTTGTGGCCGGTCCGGGCAAGGTGATTGCCAGTGCCGACTACAGCCAGATCGAGCTGCGCATCATGGCCCACATCAGTGGCGATGAAGCCTTGTTGCGCGCCTTCCGGGACGGGCTGGACGTGCACCGCGCCACGGCGGCAGAAGTGTTCTCGGTGCCGGTGGAGCAGGTCAGCAGCGAGCAGCGCCGCTACGCCAAGGTGATCAACTTCGGCCTGATCTACGGCATGAGCGCTTACGGTCTGGCGCGCAACCTGGGCATAGACAACACCGCGGCCAAGAACTACATCACGCGCTATTTCGAGCGCTATCCCGGCGTCAAGGATTACATGGACCGCACGCGCGAGGAGGCCAAGGCCAAGGGCTATGTGCAGACCGTGTTCGGCCGGCGCCTGTATCTGCCTGAGATCGGCTCACCCAACGGTCAGCGCCGTGCCGGGGCCGAACGCGCCGCCATCAACGCGCCCATGCAAGGTACCGCCGCCGACCTGATCAAGCTCAGCATGGTCAAGGTGCAACAGGTGCTGGATGCCGAGCAGCGCGGCACGCTGATGATCATGCAGGTGCACGATGAACTGGTGTTCGAAGTGCCCGAAGCCGAGGTCGACTGGCTCAAGCTGGAAATCCCGCGCTTGATGGCGGGCGTGGCCGAACTCAAGGTGCCGCTGCTTGCGGAAGTGGGCGTAGGCCCCAATTGGGACAAGGCGCACTGAGCGCGTTTGCTTTGAGAGGTATTTTTTGACTTTCCTATCCATCTTGCTGGGCACGCTGGCAGCCGGTATCGGCAGCGTCTGGCTGGCGGCCCTGCTGAGCTTTGGCGCGTTGGCGCGCTACACCCAGCACATGCTCAGCCTGGCGGCCGGGGCGCTGATGTCCACTGCCTTCATGCATTTGCTGCCGGAGGCGTTCGAGAGTGGCTTGGAGCCGCATGACCTGTTCCTGATCCTGCTGGTGGGGTTGGTGTTCTTCTTCCTGCTGGACAAGGCGGAGCTATGGCACCACGGCCATGAGCACCACCACGGCCCGCAGACACAGGAAGGCCATGCCGATCACGCCCACCACGATCACGACCATGCCCACCATGCGCATGCAGGCCCGACGGGCGGAAGCTGGGCTGTGCTGGCCGGTGACAGCGTGCATTGCTTTGGCGACGGCATGCTGATCGCGTCGGCCTTTATCGCCGACTTGCGTCTGGGCGCGATTGCCTCGCTGGCCGTGCTGGCGCACGAGGTGCCTCACCATATGGGAGACCTGATGGTGCTGCGCGGCGGCACCTCCAACAAGCGTGCAGCGCTCATCAAGGTCTCGCTGGCCGGAGCCGTCACCGCGCTGGGGGGCGTCGTGGGGTACTGGTTGGTGGACCAGCTGCATGCCTACCTGCCGTACTTTCTGGTGCTGGCCAGTAGCAGCTTTATCTACGTGGCGCTGGCGGATCTGATTCCGCAACTGCAAAAACATTTGTCCGCCCGCCAGACGGCGGCACAGATCGCCTGGCTGGCCCTGGGCATTGGGCTGGTTGCGGTACTGAGCAGCGTGGGCGAGCACGCGCACTAGGGCCTTGTTGCCACAGTGCGCTGCAGGCAGTCAGTCGGCGTGCAGGTGGGAGCCCAGTGATTTGCAAGCCTGTTGCAGGGCCTGCGCCAGCGCATCACGCAGCGGATGCGGTGCAGCAATCTCCGGCAGCAACAAACGAATCTGGAAGGCGATGCTGGCACCCAGGGGGCGGACTTCCAGCCCGTTGCCGGTGCACTCCAGCGCGGTCAGGGGGTTGACAATGGCCACACCCAGACCCTGGCGCACCATGGCGCACACGGCGGCGGCGCTTTCGGTTTCCAGGTAGAGCGCGCGCTGAATGCCCTGCTCGGCGAACAAGCTGTCTATGGCGCGGCGATAGGGGTCGTTGGCCGCCAAGCTGATGAACCGCTCGCCTTCAAAGTCCTGCAGTTGCAGCCGCCTTTTTCTGCATAGCGCGTGGGCGCTGGGCAGCACCGCCACTTCATTGGCCTGCAACAAGGTCGAACCGATCACCCCTGCCGGTGCTTCGTCGGACTCGCTCAGCCCCAGGTCAAAGCGCTGCTCGGACAGGGCCTGTTCCAGCCAGGGGGACTCCATGGGGTGCACGCTGACCAGCGCCTCGGGAGCCGTGTGCGACAGCGCCTGCAACGCATGGGGAACCAGCGCGTGGGCCAGAGCCGGCAGGCAGGCCAGACGCAGCCGGGTGCTGCTGAAGCTGCGTAGCTCGCGTGCACGTTGGGCAATCTGGTCCAGGCCCACAAAGGAGCGCTCCACTTCCTGCATCAGAGCCAGTGCCCGGGCCGTGGGGCGCAGGCGACCGCGCACGCGGTCAAACAGGGAGAAACCCAGCAACTGCTCCAGGCGCGCCAGCTCCCGGCTGAGCGTGGGTTGGCTGGAGTTGGTGGCCTCGGCGGCGCGGCTCAGATTGCCGTGCAGCATCACGGTGCGAAACATGTTGAGCTGGCGGTGCGTCAACATGGGAGCACCTGCCTGGGAAGGCGGTGAGGGAGGTGAGGGGCGGGTGGGCATGCACAAACTATATCCATTTTGAATGCATGGTTCAAAAAATTGGCATTGCTGTTATAGATGGTTGACACCATGATGGCGGTCATGAATCCTTTTCCTCCCTCCCTCCTGGCCGATTTGGCCCGCCAACACGGCACCCCTTTGTGGGTGTATGACGCCAACACCATCCTCGAACGCGTAGCAGCGCTGAAGCAGTTCGACACGATCCGTTTTGCCCAGAAAGCCAATTCCAATACCCATCTGCTGCGTTTGATGCGCGCGCAAGGCGTGGCGGTGGACGCGGTTTCCTTGGGCGAGATCGAGCGTGCGCTGGCAGCGGGTTTTCAGCCCGGCCTGCACGACGGCCATGCCGAAATCGTATTCACCGCTGATTTGCTGGACCATGCGACGTTGGCGCGTGTGGCCGCGCTGGGCATTCCGGTGAACTGCGGCTCCATCGACATGCTGGGCCAATTGGCAGCGGTCAGCCCCGGCCATCCGGTGTGGCTGCGCATCAACCCCGGCTTTGGCCACGGCCACAGCAACAAGACCAATACCGGCGGCGAACACAGCAAGCACGGCATCTGGCACGGCGAACTGGTACGTGCCTGCACGCAGATCCGTTCGCTGGGCCTGCAGCTGCAAGGTCTGCACATGCACATTGGCTCGGGCGTGGATTACGGTCACCTGCAGGAAGTTTGCGGCGCCATGGTGGAACTGGTAAAGACGGTGCAGGCGCAGGGGCTGGACCTGCACGCCATCTCCGCTGGTGGCGGACTGTCCATTCCGTATCAGGCGGGTGAACCTGTGATCGATACCACGCACTACTTTGACTTGTGGGATGCCGCGCGCAAGACCATCCAATCGCTGCTGGGCCATGCCGTAGCGCTGGAAATCGAGCCCGGCCGCTACCTGGTGGCCGAGTCCGGCGTGCTGGTGTGTGAGGTGCGCGCCAGCAAGGTGCAGGGCAGCCAGAACTTTGTGCTGGTGGATGCCGGTTTCAGCGATCTGATGCGCCCGGCCATGTATGGCAGCCACCACGGCATGGAAATCATCCATGCCGATGGTGGCAAGCCCGGCGGTGCAACCCAGGCTACCGTGGTCGCCGGTCCGCTGTGCGAGTCTGGCGACGTATTCACCCAGGGTGAGGGTGGCGTGGTGCTGTATCGCGAGCTGGCGAAGGCGAAGGTGGGCGACTTGCTGGTGGTGCATGACACGGGCGCCTATGGCGCGTCCATGTCTTCCAACTACAACACGCGTCCTCTGATTGCCGAGGTGCTGGTCGAAGGCGGCAAGGCCCGGCTGATTCGTCGCCGCCAGACCGTGGCCGAGCTGCTGGCGCTGGAGTCTGTCTAGCCTTTGGCGACCGGGCGCGACGGGTCACTGCACCACTCGCTCCAGCTTCCCGCAAAGAGGGCGGTGCGGCCCAGCCCGGCAATTTCCATGGCCAGGATGTTGGGCACGGCGCTGACACCGCTGCCGCAGTGGTGCACAACTGCAGCCGGGTCGCGCTGACCCAGCAAGGCGGTGAACTCGGCGCGCAGCGTGGCTACGTCCTTGAACTTGCCATCGGGACCGATGTTGAGGTTGAACGGGCGGTTCAGTGCGCCGGGGATGTGGCCGGCCACCGGGTCGATCGGTTCGGTCTCGCCTTTGAAGCGCGGTGTGCCCCGGGCATCCACAATGTGCTGGCCGGGTTGCCCCAGGTTCTTCACCACGGTATCTGCGTCCACCAATGCCACCAGCGCGTCGTGTATCTGGAATGTGGTGCTTGGGGCAAGGGGCTCGGTTCCGCTGGATACGGCGCCGCCCGCCGCTTGCCAGGCCTGCAGGCCACCGTCCAGCACCGCAACATTGTCATGGCCCAGCCACTTGAGCATCCACCACAGGCGGCCGCAGTAGTTGGCCCCTTGGCGGTCATAGACCACGGCCTGCATGCCGTTGGCAAAGCCCACGCTGCCAAGCCACTGGGCAAAGGTGGCGCGCGCGGGCAAGGGATGGCGCCCGCCCGATTGCGCTCCCGTCACGCTACGCTCCCCCTTGGCACTGAGGGCTGAATCCAGGTGGGCGTACACGGCGCCGGGGATATGGGCCTCGCGGTACATGGCCGGGCCGTTTTCCGGGTTCATCAGGTCACCGCTGCAGTCGAACACCATGTAGGGCTGTCCACTGGACATCAGATGCTGCAGTTCTGCGGCGGAAATCAATGTGTTGAAGGTGGTGGGCATCGCAAACGCTCCTGTTCCAGAGAGTGGGGGGGCTAATGGTCTTCGGCCGGAGTATCGGGCAAGGTGCGGGCGCGCAGTGCGGTGGCCGCAACGCCGCTGGCCACGATCACTGCAATACCCAACCAGCCCATGGGCGCTATATGGTCGCCGAACAAGGTCAGGCTGAAGATGGAGGCAAACACGATGCCCGAGTACTGCATGCTGGCCACCACCAGCGTGGAGCCCTGGCTGTAGGCGCGGGTCATGCTCCATTGGCCCAGCGACGCCAGCACGCCGATGGGTATCACCCAGGCAGCGTCTTGCCAGCGCACTTCGGACCAGGGCGTGGTCGGTGTGAGCAACATGCCGACAGCACCGACCAGGGTTGTGCCGACGGAAAAGTAGAACACGGTGCGCTCTTCGGTCTCGCCGGCTTTGCCCAGGGCCGTCACCTGCATGTACGCCAGCGCAGAGCCAATACCGGAAAGCAGACCCACAACGCCGGCAAATAGCTGGTCGTGGTCTATGGTGGGCCGCAGCGTCAGCACAACGCCACCGAAGCCCGCCAGCACGGTGACCAGCAAGGGGCCTTGCTTTTCAGCCTTGCCGTACAGCAGTGAGCCGCCCACGATGAACGCAGCAATCCATACACCGCTCATGTAATTCAGCGTCATGGCGGTAGCCAGGGGAAGGTGGGCAATGCCATAAAACCATGAGCCCATGGAGATGACGCCTACCGTGCTGCGCGTCACATGCATCATGGGTACCGCGGTGCGCAGACTGGCGCCGCGCGCGCGCACCACCACGGCCATGAAGACCATGCTGACCAATCCCCGGTAGAAGATGACCTCGGGCGTTCCGAAGCTGTGCGATGCGAACTTGATTCCCACCGCCATCGAGGCGAAGAAGAACGACGCCGCGATCATCCATAGGGCCTGCACTAGGCGATGGTTCCCATGGTGTTGCGGTACCAGGCGTGGAAATGCTGCATGCCGTCTTCCATGGGGCTTTGGTAGGGGCCGACTTCGTTGTCGCCACGCGCCAGAAGGGCTGCGCGCCCGGCATCCATGCGCTCGCCGATCTCGTCGTCCTCGATGCAGGTTTCCATATAGGCGGCCTGCTGGGCTTCGACGAACTCGCGCTCGAATGCGGCAATTTCCTCGGGGTAGTAGAACTCCACCATGTTCATGGTCTTGTTCACGCCCATGGGGTGCAGGGTGGAGACCGTCAGCACATGCGGGTACCACTCCACCATGATGTGCGGGTAGTAGGTGAGCCAGATGGCGCCGTATTCCGGTGGCACGTTGTTGCGGTAGTTCAGCAAGGCCTTGTGCCAGCGCTCGTACACTGGGCTGCCGGATTTGCGCAGGGCATCGGCCACGCCCACGGTCTGCACCGAGTAGTTGTCCTTGAATTCCCAGCGCAGGTCGTCACAGGTGACGAACTTACCCAGACCGGGATGGAACGGTCCGACGTGGTAGTCCTCCAAATAGACCTCAATGAAGGTCTTCCAGTTGTAGTTGCACTCGTGCATCTCTACGCGGTCCAGCACGTAGCCGTCAAAGCTGAGCTCGGCACGCGGGCCCATGTTGGCCAGTTGCGCGTTGACATCGACGCCGTTCTGTTCGAACAGCAGGCCGTTCCACTCCTGCAGCTTGTAGTTGTTGAGGTTCAGGCAGGGGTCGTGGGTGAAGTGGGGCGCACCCAGCAGTGTGCCTGCCGGTGACATGCCGTTGCCACTGTGCGCGCCGCTGTAGGTCCAGCGGTGCAGGGGGCAGACGATGTTGCCGTTGGCCGCACCCTTGGCGTCGTGGGTGAGTGAGCCGCGACCCTTGAGCATCACTGCCTGGCGGTGACGGCATACGCTGGAAATCAGTTCGATTCCCGAAGCGTTGCGCACCAGCGCCCGGCCTTCGCCTTCCTGCGGCAGGGCGTAGTAATCCCCCTGGTTGGGCACGCTGAGCGCATGGCCCACGTAGCGCGGGCCATTCTGGAAGATGGTTTGCATCTCCCGGGCATAGAGCTCGGAATCGAAATAGCTCGAAACAGGCAGCTGAGTCAGATATTTTTCCGGTTTTGCCGGAACCCGCATGGATACTACGTTTGCGGGATGTTTCACGCCTTGGGGCGCGTCGCCTTTGTACAGGTTTTGCACAATTCTCGGTCTTTCTTTACGCAAAAAAACCCCAGAGTGTTGGGGTTTCAAAGTTAAAGGCAGCTACCTCGAGAGCTGCCGGGCCCGCGATTTTACCCTGCCGTGCGGGATTTGGCCGGAAAAATTGTGCACTCAGAGTAAAGGTGCGGGCATGGTCTGGCTCATGCCTGACACAATCTCGCCCATGGCGATGGCCTGAGCCGACTGCAAAACCCGGGTCATGGGGTGTTTGCTCCGACGCAGCCCGAATTCGCGCGCATCCACGCTGAAGCTGGTGAAACCCGGCGTGACTTCCCATTCGGAAGTAGTCAGTCCGAACAGCTGGTGTGCCATCTCGGTCATGGCGATGGAAAAGGACGCCGACAGAGGGGACTCCAGCGCAATACCGGCCTGATCCAGACTGCGCAGCGCGACCTTCCAGCCAGTGTTGTACAAAAGTCCGGCAATGTAGCCTTCAATGCTTTGCAGCCCGGCCGAGGGTGACAGTGCCGCCGCGTGCTGCGCCACCAACTCGGAGTGTTCCCACAGTCGCTCCTCCATGTCTGCCAGCTTGGGGTTGGAAGTCGTTTGCAGAATGGGTTTGAGCACCACGCGTGCGATGGCAGTCTGCAGACCCGTTGAACCAATGAGCGTGATGGCCTGCATCAGGGTGGCAACTTCTTCCTGGGAGCGGTAATACGGGCTGTTGGCCAGGCGCATAACCTCTGCAGTGAGCTTGGCGTCCTTGGACACCCTTTCGGCAACCGCTCTCTTTGGCAACGCGCTTTCCCGCATCAGAGCGATCAGCTGGGGTACCAGGGCGTTGGCCCGCGGTAGAAGATTCTGGGGGATGGTGGGCAACGCCAGCGTCTTCTTGACGGCCTCCAATGCGCGAAGCTCCTGAAAGGACGATTCGATCTCCTGCAAAGGTTCGACATCCAGCAGCCAGGGGAGGAAGTCCGGCACATCCTCTGGCAAGGAAGGTATCTCGTTTCGAGGTTCCATGGGCTGGGCAGCAGCAGCGGGGGCAATTTCCTGCTTTTTCTTGACCGGGCGAATCCAGGAAAACCAGTTCATGGAAAGACGAAGAGAGTGGTGCTTGCCGGGTGGGACATGGTGAAGAACAGTGTAGCAATAGGTTACTGACCAGCTCCACAGCCATTGAAATTCGTCAGGGGCGTCCTGTTTGGAAGGCTAGCGCCTAAAATCGATACTCGCGGATTTGCCGTGACTCCAAATATTCAAGACCATGCCCAAGGCCAGTGCACCACAAACAACCGCATCCGCGTCACCCGCGCCGTCTGAAACCCTGCCACTGCCTGAAAGCTATGAAGATGCCATGCAAGAGCTTGAAGTGCTGGTACGTCGCCTGGAGTCGGGTGAAATGCCCCTGGACCAGTTGCTCAGCGGGTATCAGCGCGGTGCGGCACTGCTGCAGTTTTGCCGAGACAAGCTTGCCGCGGTAGAAGACCAGATCAAGGTGCTGGACGACGGCTCGCTCAAGGCATGGAAGGCTCAGTCATGACGGTTGCGACCATGGCCGTATCCCAAGCCCCGGTGTTTGCCCTGGAACCCTGGATGCGTTCGCGCCTGGAACAGGTGGAACGCGCGCTGGACCGTTGGATCAATGCGGATGAGCCCAAAGGGGTGGGGCATGCAGCGCCTGCTGCTTTGGTGGAAGCCATGCGCTACGCCGTTCTGGATGGTGGCAAACGCCTGCGTCCGCTCCTGGTGCTGGCGGCGCATGAAGCCGTTGCGGCAGATTCAACCCAGGGTGCCGAAGCCGCGTTGCGTGCAGCCTGCGCCGTAGAGCTGATCCATGCCTACTCTTTGGTGCATGACGACATGCCGTGCATGGACAACGACGTGCTGCGCCGTGGCAAGCCCACGGTGCATGTGCAATTTGGTGAGGCCAGTGCCCTGCTGGCAGGAGACGCCTTGCAGGCGCTGGCGTTTGAGCTGTTGACACCGTCTGAAGGTGGTGTGGACTGCGTGACCCAGGCGCGCTTGTGCGCTCTGCTGGCGCGTGCCGCCGGCAGTGGCGGCATGGCTGGCGGTCAGGCGATTGATTTGGCAAGTGTCGGGCACCATCTGAATGAAACCGAGCTGCGTGAAATGCACCAGCTCAAGACAGGCGCCCTGCTGCAGGGAAGTGTGGTGATGGGCGCATACTGTGGCGCACCCTCGCCGGTCGCATTGGCGGCGCTGCAGGACTATGGCGCAGCCGTCGGACTGGCGTTTCAGGTGGTGGACGATATTCTGGATGTCACAGCCGATTCCGCCACCTTGGGCAAGACGGCGGGCAAAGATGCAGACAATGACAAGCCTACCTATGTGTCCCTGATGGGGCTGGAGCGCAGCAAGACCTATGCGCAGGAACTGCTGGTGCAGGCCTTGCATGCCTTGCAACAGAGTGGCCTGACCAATACCCGGGCGCTCGCTGCGCTTGCCGATATGGTGGTGAATCGCGCACACTAGAGCGTAGAACGCGCAGTAGAAAAGAAGAAATCACATGCCGAACCGATCCTATCCCCTGCTTGAGACCATCAACGATCCGGCTGAACTGCGCAAGTTGCCACGGGCGGAGCTGCACACACTGGCTGAAGAGTTGCGGGAGTTCTTGCTCAACAGTGTGGCTACCACGGGCGGACACCTGAGTTCCAACCTGGGCACGGTGGAGTTGACGGTTGCCTTGCACTATGTGTTCAACACACCGCACGACCGTGTGGTGTGGGATGTGGGGCATCAGACCTATCCGCACAAGATTCTCACTGGGCGGCGTGATCGCATGCCCACGCTGCGCCAGTTGGGAGGCTTAAGTGGCTTCCCGCAGCGCTCCGAGAGCGAGTTCGATACCTTCGGTACGGCGCACTCCAGCACATCCATATCAGCGGCATTGGGTATGGCGCTGGCTGCAAAGATCAAGGGCGAGGACCGGCGCGCCATTGCCATCATTGGCGACGGTGCCATGACCGCAGGCATGGCCTTTGAAGCATTGAACAACGGTGGCGTTGCGGACTGCAATTTGCTGGTCATCCTCAACGACAACGACATGAGTATCAGCCCGCCGGTCGGGGCCTTGAACCGCTATCTGGCGCAATTGCTTAGCGGCCAGTTCTATGCGGCAGCCAAGAGTGTGGGCAAGACTGTGCTCAAGGGCGCGCCTCCCCTGTTCGAATTGGCCAAGCGCTTTGAAGAGCATGCCAAGGGCATGGTGGTGCCAGCCACCCTGTTCGAGAAATTCGGCTTTAACTACATAGGCCCCATTGACGGGCATGACCTGGATTCGCTGATTCCCACGCTGGAAAACATCAAGCACCTCAAGGGCCCGCAGTTCCTCCACGTAGTGACCAAGAAGGGCCAGGGCTACAAGCTGGCCGAGGCCGATCCCGTGGCCTACCACGGTCCTGGAAAGTTCGATCCTGCAGTGGGCCTGGTCAAGGCCACAGTACCTGCGCCCATGACCTTTACCCAGGTTTTCGGCCAGTGGCTATGTGATATGGCCGCGGCCGATGATCGACTGGTGGGCATCACGCCCGCCATGCGCGAAGGCTCCGGCATGGTGGAATTTGAGAAGCGCTTTCCCAAGCGCTATTTCGATGTGGGCATTGCCGAACAACACGCAGTGACCTTTGCCGCGGGTCTGGCCACGGAAGGGCTCAAGCCTGTGGTGGCGATCTACTCCACCTTCTTGCAACGCGCCTACGACCAGTTGATTCACGACGTGGCCATTCAAAACCTGCCGGTGGTGTTTGCGCTGGATCGCGCAGGGCTGGTAGGCGCCGATGGTGCCACCCATGCAGGGGCCTACGACATTGCCTTCATGCGTTGCATTCCCAACATGAGCATTGCCTGTCCGGCTGACGAGAACGAGTGCCGCCAGCTGCTCAATACGGCTTATGCACAGAACCACCCCGTGGCGGTGCGCTATCCGCGCGGATCTGGTGCCGGTGTGGCTGTGCAGCCTTCGCTTGAGGGGCTTGCGCTGGGCAAGGGGGTCGTGCGCAAGCAGGGCCAGAAGATTGCCATCCTGGCCTTTGGTACCTTGTTGTACCCGGCACTCAAGGTGGCCGAAGCTCTGGGCATCACGGTGGTGAACATGCGTTGGGTCAAGCCGTTGGATGTGGAGTTGCTGGTTTCCGTGGCCCAGTCTCACCAGGCGCTGGTGACCGTCGAAGAAGGCGCGCTGATGGGCGGTGCCGGTAGCGCGGTGCTGGAGGCCTTGCAGGCGGCAAATCTGGTGCTGCCGGTGCTGCAGCTGGGACTGGAAGACCGGTTCATCGAACACGGGGATCCAGCCAAGCTACTGGCCTTGCAAGGGCTGGACGCTGCCGGAATCGAGGCATCCATTCGCGCCCGCTTTGGTCATTTGCTGCCGGTTGCTGCGCTGGCTGCCTGACCCCCCCGGTAGGTGCGCCCTGCGTAGGCGTCACCTATGGAGCATGCTGACGCTTCAGTGCGTTGGCAAGAACAGGGAAACCGTTTTGATCCCAAGTACCGTGAGCATGAGAGAGCCCAGCAAGTGCACGCACACGGTGCCGATTGCCAGCACGAAACGTTGCTGCATCAACATGAGAACCACTTCCGCAGAGAAGCTGGAGAAGGTGGTCAGCCCGCCCAGAAAGCCGGTGATCAGCAGCAGACGCCATACTGGATCCAGTTGGGGTAGTGCCTGGAAAATAGCCACACACACGCCCACCAGATAGCCACCAATCAAATTGGCCGCCAAGGTGCCCAGCGGGATGACGGTGCCGGGAATGGTCATGGATGTCGGCAGGAACAGCAGGCTCAATTGCCAACGGGCCAGCGCGCCCAGGCTGGCGCCCACGCATATGGCAAGTATGGAAGGCATCATGGCGTCTTGCTTTCTGCACCGTTGGAGTCATAGGGCTGCTGGTTGACGGTGAGGCCTCCGGCAGACAGCTTCTCGGCACTGGCGGGTTTGATACCTTTGACGCGTTTCATCAGGTCGGCCCAGTCCTTGAACGGGCCCGCCTCGCGCGCTTTCAGAATGCGGGCGGTGCTGCTGGGGCCCAGGCCTTTCACGCTGTCGAGTTCAGCCTCATTGGCGCTGTTGATCTCTACCGCCATGGCCGATACGCACAGCGCACAGCACCAGCAGGCCATCAAGTACTTCAACATGGGTCTCAGCTCCGGGACAGCCATTCCACGTATTTGGCAACGCCGGTCTGCACATCCACAAACTGGTGGTCGCAGCCGGTGGCACGCAGTGCGCTCAGGTCGGCCTGGGTATAGCACTGGTATTTGCCGCGCAGCGCATCGGGGAAGGCTATGTACTCGAGCAACCCCTGCTGCACCATGGCGTCCAGCGACAACGCACTTTCACCACGGCTGGCCCGCAGGGTGTTGACCACGGAGCTGGCCACGTCGTTGAAAGGTTGTGCGCGGCCAGAGCCCAGATTGAAGATGCCGCATTGCTCGGGATGGTCAAAGAACCACAGATTGACTGCCACCACGTCATCGATGAAGACGAAGTCGCGCATCTGGCCACCAGGTGCATAGCCGCCGTATTCCCCAAACAGCTTGACCCGTCCCTCGGTCTTGAACTGGTTGAACTGGTGAAAAGCCACACTGGCCATGCGTGCCTTGTGCTGCTCCCGTGGACCGTAGACGTTGAAGTAGCGAAAGCCCACGACCTGGTGCGTGCGGCCCGCCTTGGTGCGCTCAAAGTGCACACCGCATTCGCGGCGCATGCGCTGGTCAAACAGCAGCTTGGAGTAGCCGTACACGTTCAGCGGCGCTTCAAAGGCGGGGTCTTCGCGGAAGGTGTCGGAACCGCCGTAGGTGGCGGCGGACGAGGCATACAACAGCCGGGCGCCGCGCTTCTGGCAGGCCTGGAACAGGTTCCATGACAGGGTGTAGTTGTTACCCATCATGTATTTGCCGTCCTGCTCCATGGTGTCACTGCAGGCACCTTCGTGGAAGACGGCTTCCACCTGGCCGAAATGTCCACCGGCATAGGCGCTGTAGAAGTCATCAGCGTCCACATAGTCGGAGATTTTCAGGTCGGCAATGTTGCGGAACTTGTCGCCCAGGGTGAGGTCGTCCACGGCGATGACGTCGTCAATGCCACGGGCGTTCAGGCCTTTGATGATGTTGCTGCCAATGAACCCGGCAGCTCCGGTTACAACGATGCGGGTCATGCAAATAGTTCCTCGTAAGACACGGTAGCCGTTCCAAATTTGCCCACCACGATACCACCGGCGCGGTTGGCCAGGGGCATGGCTTCGCGCAGGCTCATGCCAGCGCCCACCAGCACGGCCATGGTGGCGATGACGGTGTCACCGGCACCTGTGACGTCGAACACTTCGCGGGCCTGTGCGCTCACGTTGAGTTCGCCGTTGGCGTCAAACAAGGTCATGCCTTCTTCGCTACGCGTGAGCAAGACGGCATCCAGATGCAGTTGTGTGCGCAGATTATGTGCCTTGGTGCGTAGATCGGCTTCGTCATTCCAGTGTCCGATCACTTGCTGCAGCTCAGCGCGGTTGGGGGTAATGATGGTGGCGTTCTGGTAGCGCGCATAGTCGCTGCCCTTGGGATCTACCAGTATCGGCTTGCCCAAGGCGCGGGCGCGCGAAATCATGTCCACTACATGGGCCAGACCACCCTTGCCGTAGTCGGAGAACAGAACGGCATTGTGCGCGGGCAATATGCTTTCAAAGGTCGCGGTTTGGCCGGCCAGGATTTCATTCTTGGGCGTGTTCTCGAAGTCTAGGCGGATGAGCTGCTGCTGCCTGCCGATGACGCGGAGCTTGACGGTGGTCTTGAGGTCGGCATCGCGGCCGAAATAGGTTTCGATGCCGGTGTTGGCGACCAGGTCTTCCAGGTGGTGACTGGCGTCATCGTCCCCGACCACGGTCAGCAGACTTGCATGCGCACCCAGACTCACGGCGTTGTAGGCCACGTTGGCGGCACCGCCAGCGCGCTCCTCTTCACGGGTCACGCGCACCACGGGCACCGGTGCCTCAGGGCTGATGCGGTCCACCGCACCGTACCAATAGCGGTCCAGCATCACGTCGCCCACGACGAGGACGCGGGCCTTGGCAATTTGTTCTTTTGTAATGGTCATCAACGACACCAGTCTTGTCTAAAGTTCTTCCACTCGCAGAGCCGGATAGCTGTCCCACGCCTGGCATCCCGGGCATTGCCAGAAGTGCCGTTTGGCTTCAAAGCCGCAGGCCGCACAGCGATAGCGGGTAAGGGGTTTGACGGCATGGTCCAGCGCGCGCTGCACCTGAGGGTGAAACTGTTCGTGCTCCAGCTTTTCGCCGGCAATCCATTTGGCCGCGGCTACCAGCGAGGGCTCTTTTTCGAGGTGACGCGCATACCACTGACGCGCGGTGACGGCGTTGTCACCATTGGCCGCCTCCAGGTTGACGATGGCATCCAGCACGTCGATGCAGGCGCTTTGTTCGTAACGTGTCTTGAGCAGTGCCAGCGCCGGAGCAATGGCGTGCGCGGCAATGGCTGCGTCTGCCAGCATGGGGGCGATCAGGGGTGTTGCAGCCGGTGATTGCAGCATGGCCTCGGTCAGCGTGGCCAGGGCTGCTTCGTGGTTTCCCTGAGCGCGTTGCAGGGTGGCCAGATCCATGCGCGGACGGGGCGCCTGGGGCGCGGTTTCCATCGCTTGGCGCAGCAAGGACATGGCCTCGGCGGGCTGTTGCGCCGTTATCTGTGCTGCTGCCTGTTCGCACAGGTAATGCGCTTGTCGGCCAGCAAAACTTCCTTGGCCTGCCGCTTCGAGCTTGCTGGCAATGCCTGCTGCATGCTCCCAGTCGCGAGAGCGCTCGTAATTAGCCAGCAGGGCCAGTCGTGCCTGGGCCTCAAATCGCGTGCCCTCGAGCTTGAGCAAGGCCTCTTCGGCACGATCGAGCAGACCGGCCTTGAGGTAGTCCAGGGCCAGTGCGTGCTGGGCGCGGTGGCGGTCGTCTGCAACCAGGTCGCCACGCGAAAGCAGATGCTGGTGCACGCGCACCGCACGCTCATACTCACCACGGCGGCGAAACAGGTTGCCCAACGCGAAGTGCAATTCGGAGGTGTCCGGATCACTTTGTACCGCCTCGATGAAGGCGTCAATGGCCTGGTCCTGCTGCTCATTGAGCAGAAAATTCAGACCCTTGAAATAGGCCTTTGGCGCCTGGCGGCTTTCCAGGCGCAACTGGCGCAGATCCAGGCGAGAGGCCAGCCACCCTAACAGAAACACTACTGGTAATGCCAGCAGCAACAAGCTGAAATCAAACTCCATGGAGGTTCGAGTCGCTGTAGTCCGAGACTGCGGAGGCTGCTGCAACAGGCTTCTTTGCCGGCGCTTCGGCAGGCGGTTGTACGACGGCCTGGGTGCTGCGGTGCTGGCGCCACCAGCGCGGAGCCATGCCCAGTACCCCGATCAGCACACCGAGCGCGAAAGCGCCCAAGACGACGAGCACCATGGGCGCGGTCCACTTCTGTCCGAAGAAGAAGCGCACCGTCACGTCGCCCTGGTTATTGAGTGCGAATGCGAACAGGGTAAAAAAAATGGCTGCTTTAAGTGTCCACTTAAAGAGCCATGCAATTGGTTTCATTGATCTCCTCGGGGCTGAGGTGATTCTACTAGCCGGGGGTCAAGCCTTGCGCCTGGCTTCCAGCACCAGTTCCATTTCGGCGGTGCGTTGGTCCACTGCTTCACGCAGAGCCTTGCCGGGTTTGAAATGCGGCACCCGCTTTTCAGGAATGGCCACACTTTCGCCGCTGCGCGGATTGCGTCCGATGCGGGGAGGGCGGCGGTTGATGGAGAAGCTGCCAAAGCCACGGATTTCTATGCGGTGTCCACGTACCAGCGCGTCGTTCATGGCGTCCAGAATGGCCTTGACGGCAAACTCGGCGTCGCGGTGGGTCAGTTGACCGAAACGATTGGCCAGTTCTTCAACGAGGTCGGAGCGGGTCATCTGTGGGTGCAATAGGTAGGGGTAAGAAAAAACGACCGGTGCAAATACCGCACCGGCCGTTCAATCGGTCAACAGCTAAAGATTAGTTGTTGTCCAGCTTGGCGCGCAGCAGGGCGCCCAGGCTGGTCGTACCAGCATTTTCGCGAGCCGACTGTTGGCTCAGGGATTGCATGGCTTCGTTCTGGTCAGCCATGTCCTTGGCCTTGATGGACAACTGGATGTTGCGGGTCTTGCGATCCACATTCACCACCACAGCGGTCACTTCGTCGCCTTCCTTCAGCACGTTGCGAGCGTCTTCCACGCGGTCGCGGCTGATTTCGGAGGCACGCAGGTAACCGATGATGTCATCACCCAGGTCGATCTCAGCGCCCTTGGCGTCAACGGTCTTGACCTTACCGGTAACGGTCTGGCCCTTGTCGTTGATCGACACGAAGGTGGTGAAAGGATCGGAGTCGAGTTGTTTGATGCCCAGGGAGATGCGTTCGCGGTCCACATCCACAGCCAGCACCAGAGCTTCCACTTCCTGGCCCTTCTTGTATTCGCGCACGGCGGTTTCGCCGGGCTCGTTCCAGGACAGGTCGGACAGGTGCACCAGGCCGTCGATACCGGCAGCCAGACCCACGAACACGCCGAAGTCGGTGATCGACTTGATCGGGCCCTTGACGCGGTCGCCGCGCTTGGTGTTCTGGGCAAATTCTTGCCAGGGGTTGGCCTTGCATTGCTTCATGCCCAGGGAGATGCGACGCTTGTCTTCGTCGATTTCCAGAACCATGACTTCGACTTCGTCACCCAGGGCAACGATCTTGGAAGGCGCAACGTTCTTGTTGGTCCAGTCCATTTCGGACACGTGCACCAGACCTTCGATGCCGGGTTCGAGTTCCACAAACGCGCCGTAGTCGGCGATGTTGGTGATCTTGCCGAACATGCGGGTACCTTGGGGGTAGCGGCGGTTGACGCCCATCCAGGGATCGTCGCCCATTTGCTTGAGGCCCAGGGACACGCGGTTCTTTTCGGTGTCGAACTTGAGGATCTTGGCGGTGATTTCCTGACCGGCTTGCACCACTTCAGAGGGATGACGGACACGGCGCCATGCCATGTCAGTGATGTGCAGCAGACCGTCGATGCCGCCCAGGTCCACGAACGCACCGTATTCGGTGATGTTCTTGACCACACCTTGCACCACGGAACCTTCCTTGAGGGTGTGCATCAGCTTGGCGCGTTCTTCGCCCATGGATGCTTCCACCACGGCACGGCGGCTCAGCACCACGTTGTTGCGCTTGCGATCCAGCTTGATGACCTTGAATTCCATGGTCTTGTTTTCGTACGGAGACAGATCCTTGGTAGGACGTGTGTCGACGAGGGAGCCGGGCAGGAAAGCGCGGATGCCATTGACCAGAACAGTCAGGCCGCCCTTGACCTTGCCTGAGGTGGTGCCGGTGACGAATTCGCCGGATTCCAGGGCCTTTTCCAGGCTCATCCAGGAAGCCAGACGCTTGGCCTTGTCGCGGGAGAGGATGGTGTCGCCATAGCCGTTTTCAACGGAGTCGATGGCCACGGACACGAAGTCGCCAACCTGGACTTCGATTTCGCCCTTGTCACTCTTGAACTCTTCGATTGGCACGTAGGCTTCGGACTTGAGTCCGGCGTTGACAACGACGAAGCTGTGCTCGATACGAACTACTTCAGCGGTGATCACTTCACCTGTACGCATCTCGGAGCGTTGCAGGGATTCTTCAAATAGGGCTGCGAAAGATTCAGACATGTAGTTTGTGGTTTGCACCACGGGGTTAAGTTATCGATCCCCTTGGCCAGTGCGCTGCCGCGCGAGGCGAGCCTTGGGGGCCACGCAAAGGCGTGAGCCTTTGCTTTTCCGGTTCAACCCTTCAGGCGGACCTGAAAGGCTGCTTGCCTTGCCACCACTCCAACACGATTTCGACGGATTTTTCGACCGTCAGATCCGAGTTGTCGAGCAGCTTGGCATCCTCAGCCGGCTTCAAAGGTGCAACGCTGCGGGTTGTGTCCCGCGCATCGCGCGCTTCCAAGTCGGCACGAAGGTCTTGTAGTGTAGCTGAAATTCCCTTTGAAATCAACTGCTTATATCTGCGTTCCGCGCGGCATGCGGCGCTGGCGGTGAGAAACACCTTGAGCGGGGCAGTCGGGAAAATGACGGTTCCCATGTCGCGCCCATCGGCAACCAGGCCGGGCAACTTGCGGAAATTACGCTGGAAGTCGACCAGGGCCTCTCGCACCATGGGAAAAGCGGAGACCTTGGACGCATTCATGCCCGCTTCTTCGGTACGGATGGCATCGCTCACGTCTTCGCTGCCGTCGGAGGATTGCAGCAGGATGCGGCTGCCCTCAAAGCGGATGGGCAGGGCGCGCACGATGGCCGCAATGCGCTCCTGGTTGGCAACTTCCAACGAAATTCCGGCGCGCGTCGCAACCAGCCCGGTGATGCGGTAGAGCGAGCCGGAGTCCAGGAAGTGGTAGCCCAGAATCCGCGCCAATTCGGCCGCCAATGTTCCTTTGCCGGACGCCGTGGGGCCGTCCATGCACAGTACCGGGATGCGCTGCGTGTCTGCGTGAGCCACCGAAAACAGCGTTTCGAAGTAGTCGGGAAAGGTCTTTGCCACACACTTGGGGTCTTCAATGCGCACCGGCAACCCGGCCGGGTTGAAGGCAGCCAATGAAAAACACATGGCAACCCGGTGGTCGTCATAGGTGTGAATGGTTCCGGCCTTCCAATGACCCGCATCTGCCGGTGGCGTCACGCGGATGAAGTCGGCACCTTCTTCCACCGAGGCGCCCAGCTTGCGCAATTCAGTCGCCATGGCCGCAATGCGATCCGTTTCCTTGACGCGCCAGCTGGCGATATTGCGTAAGGTGGTTGTGCCACGGGCGTACAAGGCCATGACAGCCAAAGTCATGGCGGCATCCGGGATGTGGTTGCAGTCCAGGTCAATGGCCTTCAGAGGCCAGGAACCGCGGCGGATATTCAGCCAGTTGGGGCCGCTTTCAATCAGTGCGCCCATCTTCTGGGCGGCTTCCATGAAGCGGATGTCACCTTGAATGGAGTCGGCACCCACACCTTGCACGCGAATGCCGTTGTTGCCCGGCGTACCCGAGGCTATGGCGCCAAGGGCGATGAAATAGCTGGCGCTGGACGCGTCTGCTTCCACGTGCAGGTCACCGGGTGAGCGCAACTTGCAGCCAGCCGGAATAGTGAAGCGCTGCCAACCATCGCGCTGAACCTGTACACCGAATCGGGACAACAGGTTAAGCGTGATCTCGATGTAGGGCCGCGAGATCAGTTCACCTAAGACCTCGATGACGATGTCTTTTTGCGCCACCAGGGGCAGCGCCATCAGCAGCGCCGTCAAGAACTGGCTGGATACATCGCCGCGTACCCGAATGGGCTGATCCAGACACAGAGTGGGCTGGCCGATGTGAAGCGGCGGAAAGCCATCCTGACCCAGGTAATCGATGTGGCATCCAAGTTGGCGCAGTGCATCCACCAGATCACCAATGGGGCGCTCATGCATGCGCGGAATGCCACCCAGTTCAAAGTCGCCACCCAGTACAGCCAAAGCCGCCGTGAGCGGGCGCATTGCTGTGCCGGCGTTGCCCAGGAACAGCTTGGCTTGGGCATTGAGCAGCTTGCCGCCCAGACCGGTGATCTCCACCGTGCTGCCGCTTTGGTTGATCTGGCACCCCAGTGTCCGGAGTGCCACCAGCATCACGCGGGTGTCGTCACTGTCCAGCAGATCGTGGATGGCGGTCTTGCCCTCGCACAGGGCCGCCAGTAGCAACACCCGGTTGGAGATGCTCTTGGAGCCGGGCAGGGTGACGGTGCCGGAAGCTCCGCGTAGCGGGGGGAGGTCGAGAAAGGCGGTGGAAAACATCAGGATTTGTTTCTGGAGTTCATGCTCCATTGGGCGCGGGTCAGGCTGGCCTGTTCAATCAGACTTTCCAGACCTTGGGCATCGCTGCTGGAAATCATGGCTTCCAGCGCCTGCAGGCTGCGTTGAAAAAGCTGGCTTTGCGCCAGCAACTCTTCCCGGTTGGACAGCAAGATGTCGCGCCAGACTTTGGGCTCGCTGGCCGCAATGCGGGTGAAGTCCCGAAAGCCGGGGCCGGCCAGGGACAGGTATTCCTTACCTTGAGGTTGGCCGGATATGGCGTTCATGAGCGCAAAGGCAATCAGATGCGGCAGGTGGCTGACTGACGCGAAGGCAGCGTCGTGTTGCTCCGGTGACATGGTCTGCACGTTGCAACCCAGGCGGCTCCAGACTTCGATGGCCTTTTGCAGCTGCGGCGCCGCAGTGCGTTCAGTGGGAGTGAGGATGACCTGCTTGCCGACGTACAGGTCGGGATCGGAGTGTTCCACACCGGAAACTTCCTTGCCTGCAATCGGATGGGCTGGCACAAACAAATCCACGTGCTCACGCAGGGCGCGCCGGGCGGCATCCACCACATCGCGTTTGGTCGATCCCACGTCCATGATCAGCATGTCGGGCGTGACCAAGTGCTTGATGGCCTTGAAGCTGGCTTCTGTGGCTGCCACCGGCACGGCAATCAAGACAATGTCTGCTCCAGAGACTGCCAGCAGCGCAGAGGGCGCTTCGATATCGATGATGCCCATCTTGCGGGCGCGCTCGGTGGTGCTGGGCGATTTGCTGTATCCCACCACGCGTTTGACCAACCCGGCATTCTTCAGCGCCAGGGCGAAAGATCCGCCCATCAGGCCGCATCCGATCAATCCAAGCTGTTCAAACATGTGCGTTCCTGTGTCGGCTAGTCGGCAAGTGGGTAGGTGCCCAGCACTTTGTAGAAAGCACAAATACCACGCAGGTCCTGCAAGGCGGCAGCGACATTGGGCTCGGACGGATGGCCTTGCAGATCAATGTAGAAAAAGTACTCCCACTGGCCGGAGCGGGCCGGGCGGGATTCAAAGCGTGTCATGGATACGCCATGCTCCTTGAGCGGCACCAGCATGTCGTGCACCGCACCGGGACGGTTGGGCACAGACACAACCAGGCTGGTGCAGTCCTTGCCGGAGGCCTGGGGTGCCGGCATGACGGCAGGCAGGCAGACCATGACAAAACGTGTACGGTTGAAGGCCTCGTCCTGAATGGCTTGTGCTGCCGTGTGCAGACCGAACTCGGCTCCGGCACGCTCACTGGCAATGGCGGCCCAGGCCGGGTTGGCGGCTGCCAGGCGCGCGCCTTCAGCATTGCTGGATACGGCCCTGCGCTCGGCATTGGGCAGGTGCGTGCTGAGCCACTGCTGGCACTGCGCCAGGGCCTGCGGATGGGCCAGCACGACTTCGATGTTCTCCAGCGAAGCCTGGGTGCGCAGCAAATGGTGACGCACCAGCAGGCTGATTTCGCCGACGATGTGCAGCGGTGAGTTCAGCAGCAGATCAAGCGAGCGCGTCACCACGCCTTCGGTACTGTTCTCCACCGGGATGACGCCGAACTCCGCTGCGCCCGAGGACGCAGCATGGAACACTTCGTCAAAATTGGCACAGGGCACGTGCTGGATGCTGGAGCCAAAGAAGCGCAGGGCTGCTTCTTCGCTATACGTGCCCTTGGGGCCCAGGTAGGCCACGCGCTGGGGTGCTTCCAGCGCGCGGCAGGCAGACATGATTTCGCGCCAGATCAGCGCCAGACTGGAGTCCTTGATGGGGCCCTTGTTGGCACTCTGCACACCATGGATGACCTGGGCTTCGCGCTCAGGACGGAAGACGGCAGAACCTTCGGCGCGCTTGATTTCACCCACTTCGTTGGCCAAGGAGGCGCGGCGGTTGAGGGCTGCTAACAGCTCCTGGTCTACAGCGTCGATCAGGACGCGCAATTCGGAAAGCGTTTTGGCCATAGTGCTCTAACCGTGGGTCCGTTCAAACTCTTGCATATAGGAAACCAGCGCCTGCACACCTTCGAGCGGCATGGCGTTGTAGATGCTGGCGCGCATGCCGCCAACTGACTTGTGCCCCTTGAGCTGGAGCAGGCCAGCGTCCTTGGCGCCGATGAGAAAGGCCTCGTTCAACGACTCGTCGCGCAAGAAGAAAGGCACGTTCATACGTGAGCGGCATTCCTTCTGCACCCTATTGAAATACAGCCCAGACGCATCAATGGTGCGGTACAACAACTCTGCCTTGGCCTTGTTGGCTGCTTCCATGGCCACCACACCACCCTGGCGTTTGAGCCATTGGAAAATCAGCCCCGCCATGTAGATGGCGTAGGTAGGCGGCGTGTTGTACATCGACTGGTTCTTGGCGACGGTCTGGTAGTTGAACGCGCTGGGGCAGATGGCCATTGCATGGCCCAGCAGATCTTCACGTACCACCACCAATGTCAGTCCCGCCGGGCCCAGATTCTTCTGGGCGCCGCCAAAAGCCAATCCCACGCGGCTCCAGTCCACGCCGCGCGAAGCGACATGGGAGGAGAAGTCGATGACCAATTCGGCCTTGGAGCCCAGCGCTTTCAGATCGGGCAGCGTATGGAATTCGATACCGTTGATAGTCTCGTTGGAGCAGATGTGCACATAGCTGGCGCTCTCGCTGAGCTCCCAGGTCTGTGGTGCCGGGATGTGGGTAAAGCCTTCAGACTTGCCACTGGCGGCAATGTGTGCGTTGCAGTACTTGCCAGCTTCCGTAAAAGACTTCTCGCTCCAGCTGCCGGTCAGCACAAAGTCGGCACCGCCGGTTTGCGAAGCGCCTGACCGCAGAGTGCAGAGGTTCAGCGGGACGATGGCGTTTTCGGCCAGTCCGCCGCCTTGCATGAACAGAATTTGGAAGTTGGCTGGCACCGCAAGCAGCTCACGCAGATCGGCCTCCGCCTGCGTGTAGATGGAAATGAATTCCTTGCCACGGTGGCTCATTTCCATCACGCCCATGCCGCAGCGCTTGCCGCTGGCATCCGGCCAGTTGAGCATCTCGTCAGCGGCCTGGGTCAGGACTTCCTGCGGCATGGTCGCAGGTCCGGCGGAAAAGTTGTATGGGCGTTGCATTCGTCCCGCCTCTGTTATGCGGTTTCGTCTGCAGGGCCCTCGTCCGCATCTGCCGCCTGGGCATCGTTTTCCACGATGCGCTGCAGACCGCTCAGCTTGGAGCCTTCGTCCAGACCGATCAGGGTGACGCCTTGTGTCGCGCGACCCAGTTCACGGATTTCAGCAACACGGGTGCGAACCAACACGCCCTTGTCGGTGATGAGCATGATCTCGTCATCCACATGCACCAAGGTGGCTGCGACCACCTTGCCATTACGCTCGGATTGCTGGATGGCGATCATCCCCTTGGTGCCGCGTCCATGGCGGGTGTACTCGGTGATGCTGGTGCGTTTGCCGTAGCCGTTTTCGGTGGCGGTCAGAACGCTTTGTTCCTCATCTTCGGCAACCAGCATGGCAATCACGCCCTGGCCGTCTTCCAACATCATGCCGCGCACGCCGCGGGCATTGCGACCCATGGGGCGCACATCGTTTTCATCAAAGCGCACCGCCTTGCCGCCATCGCTGAACAGCATCACGTCGTGCTTGCCGTCGGTGAGCGCGGCACCGATCAAGTAGTCGCCTTCGTCCAAGTCCACGGCAATGATGCCGGCCTTGCGCGGGTTGCTGAATTCATCAAGCGCGGTCTTCTTGACCGTGCCCATGCTGGTGGCCATGAACACATATTGGTCGGCAGGGAAGCTGCGCTTTTCTCCAGTCAGCGGCAGTACCACCGTGATCTTTTCGCCGTCCTGCAGCGGGAACATGTTGACGATAGGGCGACCGCGCGATCCGCGCGATCCCTGCGGAACTTCCCAGACCTTGAGCCAGTACAGGCGGCCCCGGTTGGAGAAGCACAGGATGTAGTCGTGGGTGTTGGCCACGAAGAGCTGGTCGACCCAATCGTCTTCCTTGGTGGCGGTGGCCTGCTTGCCACGGCCACCACGCTTTTGCGCCCGGTATTCGCCCAATGGCTGGCTCTTGATATAGCCACTGTGGCTCATGGTCACCACCATGTCGGTCGGGGTGATCAGATCTTCCGTGGAGAGGTCAAAAGAGGAGTGCTCGACCAGACTGCGACGCGCGCCCAGCTTGGTCTGGCCGAATTCCTGTTTGACGTGGCCCAGCTCTTCACCAATGATGGTGGAGACGCGCTCAGGCTTGGCCAGAATGTCCAGCAGGTCTTCGATCTCGGCCATGACTTCCTTGTACTCGGCCACGATCTTGTCCTGCTCCAGCCCAGTCAGGCGTTGCAGACGCATCTGCAGAATTTCCTGGGCTTGCGTGTCAGACAGGCGATACAGGCCGTCGGAGCCCATACCGTACTGCTTTTCCAGACCGTCTGGCCGGTAGTCATCGGCATTCACCACGCCTCCGTCCGCACGGGTGCGGGTGAGCATCTCGCGCACCAACTGGCTGTCCCAAGGGCGGTTCATCAACTCGACCTTGGCCACCGGCGGTGTGGGTGATTCCCGGATGATGCGGATGAACTCGTCGATGTTTGCCAGCGCCACGGCCAGGCCTTCCAGCACATGTCCGCGTTCACGCGCCTTGCGCAAGTTGAACACTGTGCGGCGTGTCACCACTTCGCGCCGGTGATTCAGGAAGACCTCAATCAGGTCTTTCAGGTTGCACAGCTTGGGTTGGCCATTGACCAAGGCCACCATGTTGATGCCAAAGGTGTCCTGTAGCTGGGTTTGCTTGTAGAGGTTGTTCAGCACCACTTCCGGCACTTCACCGCGCTTGAGTTCGATAACCAGTCGCATGCCGGATTTGTCCGACTCGTCCTGGATATGGCTGATGCCCTCGATCTTCTTCTCATGCACCAGTTCGGCCATGCGTTCCTGCAGCGTCTTCTTGTTGACTTGGTAGGGCAGCTCATCCACGATGATGGCCTGGCGCTGACCTTTGTCAATTTCCTCAAAATGGCAGCGGGCCCGCATCACCACACGACCTCGGCCGGTGCGATAGCCTTCCTTGACCCCGTTGATTCCGTAAATAATGCCTGCGGTCGGGAAGTCCGGCGCCGGAATGATGTCCATCAAATCATCAATGCTGGCTTCGGGGTTGCGAAGCATGTGCAGGCAGGCATCCACCACTTCGTTGAGGTTGTGGGGGGGGATGTTGGTCGCCATGCCGACGGCAATACCGCCGGAGCCATTGACCAGCAGGTTGGGGATGCGGGTCGGCAACACCAGCGGCTCTTTTTCTGAACCGTCATAGTTTGGCCCGAAGTCCACCGTTTCCTTGTCCAGATCGGCCAGCAACTCGTGTGCGATCTTGGCCAGCCGGATTTCGGTGTAACGCATGGCCGCCGCGTTGTCGCCATCTACCGAGCCGAAATTGCCCTGGCCATCGACCAGCATATGGCGCATGGAAAAATCCTGGGCCATCCGCACAATGGTGTCATACACGGATTGGTCGCCGTGCGGGTGGTATTTACCGATCACGTCACCGACGATACGGGCCGACTTTTTGTAGGCCCTATTCCAGTCGTTGTTGAGTTCGTGCATGGCAAACAACACACGTCTGTGCACCGGCTTGAGGCCATCCCGTGCGTCGGGCAAAGCGCGACCCACAATCACGCTCATGGCGTAGTCTAGGTAACTGCGCCGCATTTCCTCTTCGAGGCTGATGGGCAGGGTTTCTTTGGCGAACTGGGTCATGGAGGATTGTGGCTATGTCTGGGACAACCCGACATTGTACGTTCCACCTTCTGGGGTGGTTTGCCCGGTACCTCAACCTGTAATAAGGTGTTTTTTGCATATGGTTTCCCGGGCATATGCTTAGGAAAATTGCTGCGACTGTGGCACAATGGCGGCTAACGCTCTGGGGCTGAGGAAGCCAATCAGGACGTTTTCAATTTAATCGCAGCCCCGCTGCAGTTTGCTCAGTACAAAGGAAAGTCATGAAACTAATCAATAAAGTGGCAATTGTCATCGCTACCGCAGCACTTGCTTCCGTGGCGGGCGCTCAAGAAATCCATAACTGGAAAAGCGGCGCTGGCGATGTCTGGAAAGACGCTGCTGGTGAATGCTGGCGCGATGGCAGCTGGACTCCCGCAACTGCTGCTCCCGATTGTGATGGCGCGATTGCTCCCAAGGCTGCCGAACCAGCTCCCGCTCCTGCACCTGCACCCGCTCCGGCAGCTGCTCCCGAGCCAGCTCCCAAGGCTGCTGCACCAGCACCTGCTCCTGTAGTTGCAGCTCCCGCCAAGGTCACTTACGCTGCTGAAGCTTTCTTCGACTTTGACAAGTCCGTGCTCAAGCCCGAAGGCAAGGCCAAGTTGGACGATCTGGTGAGCAAGGTCAAGGCCATCAACCTGGAAGTGATCATTGCAGTGGGTCACACCGACTCTGTTGGTACCGACGCATACAACCAGAAGCTGTCGGTTGCACGTTCTGAAGCTGTCAAGGCTTACCTGGTGTCCAAGGGCATCGAAAAGAACCGCGTGTACACCGAAGGCAAGGGCGAGAAGAACCCCGTTGCTGACAACAAGACTTCTGAAGGACGCGCCAAGAACCGCCGCGTTGAAATCGAAGTGGTTGGAACACGTGCCAACTAATCTGGCTTAGTCCACTTAGTGAAAGAGCCCGCTTCGGCGGGCTTTTTTCATGGCCGATGGATAATGCACGCATGAACACACACGTCAACGCTGACCCGGCCGAATTGGCCAAATTCTCGGATCTCGCCCACCGCTGGTGGGACCAGGAGAGTGAATTCCGGCCCTTGCATCAGATCAACCCTTTGCGCCTTGAGTGGATCAACGGTATTTGCCCGGTGCAGGGATTGAAGACAGTGGACGTCGGTTGCGGCGGCGGCATATTGACCGACTCCCTTGCACGTAAAGGGGCGCAGGCTTTGGGCATCGATTTGTCTACCAAGGCATTGAGGGTCGCACAACTGCATGCCATGGAAGCCCAGACGCCGAACGTCAGCTACCGCGAGGTAAGTGCCGAGGCGCTGGCTGAAGAGGCTCCTGCCCAATTTGACATGGTTACCTGCATGGAAATGTTGGAGCACGTTCCAGACCCGGCGTCTATCGTCAAGGCCTGCGCGACTTTGGTGAAGCCGGGCGGCTGGGTCTTCTTTTCAACGCTCAATCGCAGTGCAAAATCCTTCCTGCTGGCCATTGTGGGTGCCGAATATGTGCTCAATATGCTGCCCAGAGGTACGCATGAATACGCAAAAATGGTGCGTCCCAACGAGTTGGCGTCCTATTGTCGAGGAGCGGAGTTGGATTTGCGCCACACAAAGGGTATGTCTTACAACCCTTTGACCAAGCGCTACTGGCTCAATAGTGATACCAGTGTGAACTACCTGATCGCCACGCAAAGGCCAATGGCGTAACCCCCATGCGTTTTGAGAACGTGACCGCCGTGCTGTTTGATCTGGACGGCACTTTGATAGACAGCGCCCCTGATTTGGGCGCAGCGGCAGATCAGATGCGGGTAAGCCGCGGTCTGCCATCTTTGCCACTGGAGGCATATCGCCACATGGCCGGCGCAGGTGCTCGAGGGATGCTGTCTGTGGCCTTTGGATTGACACCAAAGGATGCCGAATTCGAGGCGTTCCGGGAGGAGTTCTTCAGCAATTACGAAGCCTGCATGACTCAGCGCACTTATGTGTTTGAGGGAATTGCCGACATGCTCGACGATTTGAGACGACGCGGGCTGCTTTGGGGCGTGGTGACTAACAAGTCCGCCCGCTTTACTGATCCCTTGACGCGCGCAATGCCTTTATTTGCAACAGCCAGTACGGTGATCAGCGGAGACACAACTCCGTACTCCAAACCTCATCCAGAGCCCTTGCTGGAAGCGGCGCGCCGTTTGGGGGTGATTCCTGGGCGTTGCGTCTATGTGGGAGACGATGAAAGGGATATTGTGGCCGGTCGTGCCGCGGGCATGGGGACTGTGGCCGCAGACTACGGATACTTGGGGGAGAAGTCTGATACGGCATCCTGGGGGGCAGATATCCGGATTAATTCTCCAATGGAGCTCTTGCAATGGCTGCAAGCAGCCTAAAATAAGGTCTGAGGGGCTGCACTGGTTTCGACGTGGATTCGGACGCGCAGCAGGGCATGTCGAGCTGAATGCGCTCGTAAAACAGATTCAAACAAACTAACTGCAAACGACGAACGTTTCGCACTCGCTGCTTAATTGCACGTGAGCCTCACAACAGCAAGCCGATAGGCTGGGCAAGGGCGGCGCAAGCTGTCCAGGCTGTGGGGTAATTTCATTCGGCTGGGCCCGTCCTGGGTAACTTAGGGCGGGTCGAGAAAATAGGTTGCTGGCGTCTTGTATAGCGTGCCACTGCGCGATATGAGGGGCGAGATCCAAATCAGACGGCTACACATGTAGAACTGTTCGAAGAAGGTTTGCGGACGGGGGTTCAAATCCCCCCAGCTCCACCAAATGAAAGTCTAAAGGCTTCCGGGTTGATCCAACCGGAAGCCTTTTTTCTTTGAAAATCAATAGCTTATAGTCTAATGCGGTCCAAAGGTGTTTGACTGCTTCCAAAGTTCTGTGGGGGGGCATTCGGGGGTATATCGAGGGGTAGAATGCCAAAAATCAGACTTGTACCCCCATCACCCTGGAGCCTCCCTCTATGCTTACCGATGCCGAGTGCCGCAATGCAGTGTGCCCACCGGGCAAAAAATTTAAACGCTTTGCCGACGCTGGAGGGATGTACTTGCAGGTCAGTCCCGGCGGATCTAAGCGCTGGTTCCTCAAATATCGGATTGATGGCAAAGAGAAGCAACTTGCGCTTGGGAGCTATCCGGCGCAGACCTTGACTGCAGCCAGGAGGGCCAGGGATGCCGCTAAGTTGAAGAAAGCCGCTGGATTTGATCCCGTGCAGGTGCGAAAAATGGATAAATTACGTGCCAGCGGCTTTGGAGGGACCACGTTTAAGGATGTTGCGTTGGAGTGGTATGGTAAGCAGGTAACTCAATGGAGTCCAAGTCATTCAACGCGAATGCTTCGTCAGTTGGAAAGGGATCTATTTCCGTTGTTAGGCAACAGATCCATTGGACAAATACAACCGATTGAGTTGCTTGCTGCGCTCCAAAAGGTCGAGGATCGAGGTGCCCTAGAGACGGCAGACCGTGCATTGATGTTAGCGCGGCAAATTTGGGACTACTGGCTTCCAACCGCAGAGGCTAATCAGCGCAACATCACCGAAGGCTTGAAGGCCAGACTAAAACCTTACCGCGGCAAGAATTTTGCGGCAATACTTGATCCCGTTCGCATGGGTGAATTGATGCGCGCCATTAAAGGTTACAAAGGCGGATCCATAGTGCGCACTGCTTTGCAGTTGACGCCAATGTTGTACCAGCGCCCTGGAAATCTTCGCATGATGGAGTGGAACGAGCTTGATCTTGCTGCTGCGCTTTGGACGATTCCGAGCATGAAGATGAAACGCACGATCCAGGGTAAGGAGCAGGGAGAGCCGCACACGGTTCCGTTGCCCCTCCAAGCTGTCCGGCTGCTTCAGGATATTCAACCGTTAACGGGCCATGGACGCTACGTGTTTCCAGGAGAACGTAGTCATGAACGGCCTATTTCCGATAACTCGGTTCGCAGTGCTTTGTACTCCTTGGGGTTTGGAAAGGAGCAGAGTTGGCATGGATTCAGAGCCAGCGCGCGAACGATGCTCGTTGATGAATTGAACATAGATTACAACGTCATTGAAGCCAATTTGGCCCACTCGGTTCGGGACGCAAATGGCACGGCGTATAACCGAACAAAGTACATTTCGCAGAGATTTGAGATGATTCAACGATGGGCGGACTATTTAGACAAACTCGCACTTGGAGAAGTTGGACAGCATGGTCCCGCTCAAATCTCAGCGAAAAATAGTCCCTTGGGCGCGCAGCCTGCTGAAAATGTGAAGTCAGGTGTGGGGCTGGTCGCTGCTGACGAAGAAAATTCGTCTGACAGCCTTCTGGATGCGTCAGTGCTTGCAGTGACGCCCAAGCCACCATTGACGGACCTTCCGCGTGTCGGCGCGACACGCATTGTCGCCAAGTTGCGTGAGATCGCACCTGGTGTGACGGCCACGAGCATTCCTAGGGCGTCGTAGTTGATTGCTCATTGGCGACACTTATTTTTTTGGGTGCGTGTCACGAGCGCTCCACTGCTGAACTGTATTGCATGCATGGTGAATTCGCTAAGTTTAGGTCGACTGATGGCTGTCGGCCGAATGACCAGAGCGCGCGAATACCCGCCGCGGCGCCCCTCTTTTGATCCTGGATGGTTTTTTAAATAAACCTCTTCGGATAAGGCGATACGTCTTTCCGAAATTTGGCCGGAAAAACTGATCTATCTTGCACAGATACGATACAACATAGCCCTTCAAATTGTTCAAGGTCTGTACATCGCTGTGGTGAAGCACACCAATTCCGCAAGTTCCAAGCCTTCTGAAATCATCTGCTTTTGCATTTGAATTCCAATAATTTCCTATTCCTTCGGTGATTGATTTACACCAGTACTCGCCAATCTCCCTCCCTAAGTACACATCTTTGCGGGGATTTTTTATTGAACCATTAAAAAAAAGAATGCAATGGAAATGTATGCCCTTTGCAACGCCGTATTCGGCTTTGATGATGTGCCCAATGAGTCCCTCAAATAGGCGGTTTGTGCGCCAGTTCGCAATAAACCGATCTAGGTATATGAATGCCTGATCGATCCCAATTTGTGCCGTATAAGTTGCGAGGAAGCTCAAATCGATACGAATGACAACTTGGCGCCCCCGGTATTCCAGAAGCGAGTCCACGTAGGCACAATATTCCCGATAGCGCTTCTTTGCTTCATATCGCTGTGAGTTGATTCTGTCTCGTACAACTTTAGACCTGCAGCGAATCCGAATTGCATTTACCAGGGAATTGAAAGCTTCTGCCGCAGGCTGCAACATTGAATATATTGCAGGCAATCGGAATACCATTTTCCTTTGAGCGTGCTCCGTGTATAAGCCCAGTTCATGGCTACACTCAATGAAAGCTGATAAATGCTCGTTGTAGTCAAACTGACTCGAAAGCAGATCAACAGACTCCAGCATGGAGGGCATTCTCGAAAAATACAAATTCACCAGGTTAGACGGAACATACGTTGGATTGCCATGCACATCAAGGCCTAGTGTGAATGGAATGGAATCATCGGCCAGGGCACTATCTACAAATGCCTCCACATGGACGATTACTGCTGAATGCCAGTTCCTCTTCTCTTTCAAATGGCCATACAGCGTCTCGCTACTGGCCTTATAGAGCAAGTTGCAGACGTGGGAATCAAAGGTAGCGGAATCCTCTTCGGACCTCATGATTCGTTGCTCAGAAAACACCAAACCCAGGCATGCGGCTCCCTGGGCTCAGGTGTGTAAAGGCGGTGGTATTGGGTGATAACTCCTTCGTCTGCAGTTTGACTGCACCGCAATGTTCGTGATCATTGAACGAGGCCAAGCGCAACAAAGTCAACCGTTTGCACCAGATTTTTAATGCGTCCAGGACTGCAGGGTGGTGGGGGTATACCCAGCCGCACCCCTGTCCTTTGTAATGTCCCTGCCAGCTGGAGCAATCAATGCCCAGCCCCGTGCCTTTTGTGACCTGCTCCCATAGGCTTGAGAGTTCAATTGCGAGGTGTTGGGGTGCAGCGTCCGTTGAAAAAATAAAAAGATGGTGATTTACAGCGGCATGCGGCCAGTGAGTCCGATCCCACACGTATCCCGCGATGGAGCCGGAGAAATCGCTTTGCAGTACCTTGGTGAAGGACTGGAAATGCCGCTCCGCGTCGATAATCGCGCCTTCATTTGTCTTGTAGGTGAAGTCAACGCGCATCACGTAGACGTGACGACCGCTGGCCAAGCAGCGCTCCAGAACACGTTGCGAACGACTGAAAAGGTTTGTGGCGTCCTGTGCGCGCTTCTTGCTGTGCGCCTTGAACTTTTTTTGTTGGCAAGCTTCCCTTACGCTTGTTGCCAACGAGTTGATCAGTTCGGCTTCAAGGAATCCATCTGCTCCAATGCACCGTGACGGATCACCGGTCCATTGTGCGTTGCGCAAGCCCGCACGTTCGAAGGCTGACTCGAAGGCCTGGTAGTTTGAGGATGCCTCCCAGCGGTGCATGCCATGACTCGCTGGATTGGGCCTAATGGCGTAGAACTGTTCGAGCAGTGGGTTTTCCTTCTTGATGAAAGTGCCTTGCGTGATACGTTCCACGACACAGGGCAAGGCATTGCTTCGTGCAACCTTGCGAGTGAATTGTTCAACGCTTCTTGCATGATCAATCCATCCATCCAGCAGATAGACAATATTTTGATTTCCTGGTGGTGTGCAGGAGGTTGCATCGGCATATATACAGTTCCAGAGTTCGTCATCAGTTATTGCGGAATTCCTCATTCCGCTTTGTGCCATGTATTGGTTCATGTTCTTTTAATCCTTCTCATCCACTTCCGGTGGGTAATATTCGAATATCGTCCTTGTGTTTGATTTTCAATTGAAAATAAATTAATGAATCTCCACATGCCTGTGTGCAGGCATGGATTGGTATGGTTAGTCGCAGTTAATGGATACTCCTTCTGTTGGGAATGGATAGGTTGTAGGGGTGGTGTTGGTATAGATAGTGATATTTACAAATAACATAGATTACATAAATCAAGCTCTTGATAATCTCCATGAGTTCAAAGGGTTGCTGTTGCTTTATATTCGTGATTCCTTGAGGTTGTTGGCGATCAGATATATACAGAGTTGCTTGATTTGTCCTTCATTGGTTTCGCTTGCAGTTGTTCAGCCATTCGTCAATTTCTGATTCCAGGAAGCCAACTGCCCTTCCGCCAATTGAAAAGCGTTTGGGAAATGTTGGGTCAAAACGAGGTGACTTTTCGTTTATCCAGTCGTACAAAGTCCCCCTGGCAATCGACACTTTGGTCATGACCTGTTTGGGCCGCAAAACACGGTCGGATCGATTTGAGATGAGCATCTTTGGTTCCTTTCGTTCTTGAAACATGGAAGCGATTCTGTCGATGAGGAGAGGCCCCGTCTACGCCGTGTAGGGGTAGACGGGCTGTCTTTTTATCCAGGTTCGGCAGAAGTGGGTGCTTGCCGGAAGACGTACGGGCGGCGGTTGCTTATGAGGGCACGAACTCCTTCTCTGGCGTTCGTATGGGGCACCGAACCTGCGCTTTATTGCAGTGATAGGTATCTAACGGTGACCATGCCCGACCAGGGGTGCGCCAGGGGAATGAACGCTAGAGAAGGCGTACTCATTTACAAGCAGAGACGGAAGCAGTAGTGGGCGGTTCTGTCGCTAGCAGCCTGTTGTGCTGCGCCAAACAGATCAGGGAGTATGTGGGGGACTGCTCCACGAGATGGGTGACATCGACGCCTCACTGCTGAAGCGAAAAGTTCTGCCACCGTGTCACCAGTGGTGCGATTCACCGTAAGATTGCGGGATCAGAGAGTGCGCAACCGGACAGGACGCGGACAATCCGCGACACGGAATTCGGGGGCATTCAAGAAGTGAACGCCACACAGTAAGGGTCCAAGCCACGTCGATACATGTCCGCCACGTAGACCTGTACGGAACCATGGTGAACAGGTGCGGTGACGAGAGGGGCGCGCCTTGGGGTTACTTGCCTAGTTGCGAAAGTGCGTCGGGAAGGCCTCAACGATTGAACCCAGGCGAGCGTTGGCCAAGTCGATGACCGCCAATCATTTGGCAGTGTTCTTTGGGGGAAACAACTTGCCAGTTTCCGGCATTTTTCCCAGCCAGTCAATTATTGTATCTTTATCGAATGGCTGTCCTTTTATAGGGTTCACTATCCTCGATTTCTTGAACTCATTCAATATCCTATTGGCAGCAGCCGATTTTGATTCCCAACCCTTTGGCGAATCGGCGCGCAATGTTTTTGCCAAGCGATAAGCCTCTTCCCTGATTGGAGCAAAGATTTTCCCATCTTTTTTCGAGCCTCCTTGCCTCCCCGCTTCTACCAGCGAAAAAGAAGGTCTGCCATCAGTGCCTACCACTACGCCTGCAATCGCAATTGCATTTCCATACCAATATTGTGCCGATGCCAGGTAGAACCAGCTTCTCTCGAATTCATTTTTCTGGTGAGAATGTTGGGCATTGATGAGTTCTATAGTTGCAATTTCAATTGCTTTTTTTGTGGCTTCTACAGCAGACAACCTTGATGCAGTGCCCAAAACATTCGTCCATCCTTCTAAATGCTGTTCTTTGTGTGAAGCGACCACCTCGTCGGCAGTTTGACAAAAAAAACTTTTGAAATCGACGTTTGGCTGACCGTCATGACATTTCTTGTACAAATCTCCCAAGCCGCTTAGCGTATTGTTAAACAAGCTGACAAATTTCTCCGATGGTGGTGTCGTCGTCATACTTGTATCCTGTACGGTTGCGGTGGTGATCACTTGCCAAGCAGAGCTGGCAGACTGCATCTGCCTGTACCTGATCAGTCGAATGATGGGACCAGGCGCTTGGCCGCATGAATCATAGCTTGCAAGCCAAGTCTGTATAGACCCCAGGCCCTAGGACGCCTGAAAACTGGGCCCCTGTGACGGCGTGATGGGAAGGACGAATCAGGGTAATACTCGCGCCATTGGTCAAAGCGCGATGCCCATCCCTTGGATGGTCGTTAGCTACTTAGGGTGCATCCGGCGTCCCCATGCACGCGGCGGTTTTTGTCGGCTTGCAATGAACCGAAAGCCAGTCACAGGCAAAAAAAGAAGCCTGCCAGTTCCCCATTCCCGAAGGAATGGGGAGAGCTGATAGCAGGCTGTATGTGACTTTGCCCGGTGAATTCCGGTCACTGGAATGGACTCCCAGACGTTGCGCCAGAAATGGGTTTCCGTGGAACAGGAATTACAGAATAAGGCTGCACTACACATTCAATTGCATGGGTCCTTCTCAGGAGTAACAGACTGATAACTGCTTGCCTTTCCTCCAAGCGACTTGTACTTTGCGAACAAATCGGATGCATACCGCTTGCTGGAAACAATATTCTGGCCAGCGGTGTACATCACTGACCTGTCCACCAACCCGGACACTTTACCGATTTCGTTTTGCCGGTCTATCTGACTTTGGTTGTACTGTATCGATCGATTGTTATTGAATAGATCAACTGACAGCTTGTATACCTTGTACGGATTTCCATTGAGGCATTTGTCCAACTGCTCTTTGGCGACTTTTTGTTTTGCTTCCTTTTCTTTTTCTGGATCGGTAATGCTTTTATAGACTTCATTGTCTTGCTGCAAGATCACCTTGTATGCATTTGTCAATTGCGGTACGCGGCTCATGAACTGATCCAGGAAAGCCTTCGCATTTGGCAGGTACCGCCTGCTCATGTCATCCCTCTCGTAGCTTTTAAGTGCTGTCTGTATTGTTTGGGCAAGCGCTGCTTCATTGCTGGGACTGTTGTCGGCAATGTATTTGGCCGCTGCTTCAAAAAAGTACGTGATATAGGTGGAGCCTGGGGAGCCCCACAAGGGATCGCCATTGGTGTCGAAGTATTGCTTTCTAAATCCATCTAGCCGTGCTCGATCAAAACCCTTTATGCTGCTTCTGAATTTAATGTGTCTCTCATCATCGCGTAAGAGAAAACCATAGGGTCTGTCGTCGGGACTTTGCAGTTTGTACAAATAGTAGACATTCGGCAACAAGTCGAAAACTTCCTGCAGGGTGTAAGGTGCTGCTGCTGGCGGTGCTTCCTTGGTGGGTACTTCCTGATTCTTGCCAATCTGATTTGCCAAGTTCAGCAGATCATCCAGTGTAGTGGCACCGGACATTCCTGCAGTGGCAATGAATAAAGCGGCAGTAAGGCATGTGAGTTTCGAAGTGCGCTGACGTGTCGTTGAATTTTTCATGGTTCTATTGAAGTGATTGGGAATGGGTGGAGTCGAGTGAGGTCATTGGCTCGGTTGGATTGCAAACGGGGCATCCAGTTGTGCTTTCGTTTCGATAGGGTTCAAACAGGGTCCTGGGAATAAGCTGGTTCCCGTTATTGCTGGGCTGAAGGCATCATAAAGGGTTTCAAACACCGTGGTATCAAACACCTCTTTTTGAAACGATCAGGGGGATGTCTAAAGCGGTCCCCCGTCCCAATCCCTCTGACAAGCTGTCGTTGCGCCAGGTTTTTGCACGCAACTTACGGTTAGTACGGGTGAACGCAGGCATGTCTCAGGAAGCCATGGCGGATGAAGCGGGGCTGGACCGCGCCTTTGTGGGTACGCTGGAGCGTGGGCAACGCAATATCTCGATAGATAACATCGAGTTGCTCTGCAAGGCTGTTGGTATGCCCGCGCATGAACTCATGGACCCGCACCTGCCAGAGCGCAAGGGTCTTGATGTCACCCGTACACGCTCGCCACGTACGATCCGGGTGCACCCCATCACCCGCCGCTAAATCACTGTCTCAGAACGAGCAGCCCTTGCAGGCGTACCGCACTGGCCTTGCCGTCCAGATGCCGGTAATGCAGCCCGTATCCCGCAGATGCAGGTACCGCACGGCCCGCCTTCCCCTGCAGTTCCAATCGGGTGTTGTGGCAGGTGCCCCAGGGTTCACTTGCTGTGGGGTCCAGCAAGTGCAGCGTGCGGATATGGCCGGCAGTGGAGGCCATCTCCACCCCCGTGACAGTTGCCCACAGGCTGGAGCTTGCGCTGCAGAACTGCACCATGCACATGTGGCCCTGTTGCACTGCTGCGCATGCAGTACTGCCAATGGTGCCTGCCAGCCCCGATTCCACAAATCGCATGCGAATGGATGCCTCACCCAGATGCATCTGAGCACGGTCCATCCCGCGCACCTCTTCCGTGAAGCTATATCGGGACACATGCGCAGCGGCCTGGTCGAAAGGAAGCTTCCCCAGTACCGCCACACACTGCGCCAGACAGAACGGGCCACTGTCAGCAGCCTGCACCGAGTCCGGGTTACCCAATGGCAGATTGCGGTAACGGTGTCCAGAAGCACCCGACACGGTGTACTGCAACTGCGTATCGAAGCGCAGACCTTGCGCAAAGATGTGCAGCAACTGGGTCATACATCCCCCGTTCTGGTTGGAGTGGGCTTGCAGTGCTCAATCTGAGGCATCTGGTTGAGCATCATGATGGCCCTCCTGTGACTGCAGGCGCACTACCAGCCCCTCCCTTCAACACCACAGCCTTTGCATCCAGCTTCTCTTTCAGCGTTCGGTGTGCCTTGGGTGTTCTGGATGCTTGGGCCTGTTGGCCGTCCGGCTCCGGGTAGAACTCTTCCAAAACGGCAGACGCATCCTCATCCGTGTCCGTGAAGAACCCATTGGCAAAGCACAGCCGTGCCGCGTCGTCCAGCGCTGCCTGGTCAAACCCGGCAGTTTGACGCTGTACATGCAATGCGTGGGCCTGGTTCAGGGCCTCTTCGGTCGTGAGTCCTGAGCGCAGCGTCACATCCACGTAGTAGATGGGGGTGCCATGGCTTTGCGTCGTGGACTTGCCCCTGAGCTTCAGTTCCAGCGGCAGACAGGACAAGTGGCCTCCCGAGAGTGCCCGAAAGTACGCCAGCCGTGCCGCCAGGGTGCGAATCGAGTTGTAGCCCGTGGTGCGAAACACAAAGCTGCCCGTGGCATCGTCATCGCCCAGGGTCACGTTCAGGCGTCCATAGGGCTTGCAGGCCCCGTTTGTGCCAAACGTACACACCTGCGGAGTCGGGCAGGGCAGTGTCTCCAGCCCCTTGGGTGTCAGACGCTGGCAGGTCTGCCCGTCACCGCTGCACACCTGCCTGCCGGTGCTTCTGTCAAACGCGGTATACGCTGCCCGGAAGTTAAGGTCCGGGTCATCGAACATCACCCGCACGGAAATGGACCGAATCTTGCCGCCCTGGGCTTTGCGCAATGTTTCATCCATTGGGTGAACCAACCAGATGCCGCCCCGAATTTGCACCTGAGTAGAAATCGTGAACTGGTCGTCGGCAACCGGCAACCGCTTGCCCTCGCGTTCGACCACCTTGCCGATGGAGATGCGCCCCAGCACGGGCGGGGTAATGGCAAATCCCTTGATCATGGTAATCCTTGGTATCAAAAGCACATGCCCGCCCCCAATGACATCGCCGGGGCGGGCACAACAACCCCGGCAACGGGGGCTTTGGGGGTGTCAGGAAAGAAGCGCTACGCCGGTGGCGGTGGCTATATCGGCCATAGCGGCGGTAGCGCCAGCACGATGTGCCCCTTCACTGCACCAGAAACCGCCGTGAACCGGACTTGGCCAGGCTGTAGCGCTGCTGCAGCTCGGGATGGTCTTTGAGCAGCGCTTCGGTATCCAGCATGGAGCCATCCTTGCTGCGCTTCCATGAAACAGAACCCCCATCAAACAGGGCCCTGGAAGCGTCTCCCATGCGTTGCTGAATGCGCTGCTTGAGTTGGGCTTCCAGCTCTACACAGGTTTGGAGATGGGCTCGTATGGCCAGGAGGTCCGAGAAGGTAGCGGACATCACCAGGTCATGGGTGAAGTCCAGCGTCTGACCGGAGTCCTGTGGGTACAGGCAGCGCAGCGCCACATCTGCCGATTCGGAGCCATCGGCGGGTGGTGGTTCATCGGTTTGCACATATCGCCAGAACTGTCGCTCCAGTTCCATCAATTGCTGGATCATGGCCTCATCGCGCTCGATGCGGTGAATCTGCAATTCCTGCCCGCAGATCAGCACGGCTACATCGGCTGCCTGCTTGCCGGTGACGGCCAGTTGATGAACAACCTGGGCTTCCACGTAAGGAGGGACACCTTCCCTCCAGAGCTTGGCACCATTGATGCCAGCGGTTTTGCACTCCAGAATCTGAACACTGGGATCGCCGAGGACCTCTCGATCAATGTTGGCCAGCATCCAGGGTTCTTCAGGATGCTGCAACACGGCATTGACCCTGCGTACCCGGTTGCCGGTGCGTTTGCAGTAATGCGCCGCCACGATAGGCTCCAGCAATGTGCCCCAGTACATGGGGCTGGAGTCATCGTCAGGGTCCGTACTGGGCAGGTTGGTGTCCCGCCCCGTCTTGATCAGCCACAGTTCCAGCTGAGAAACATAGGGATTGAGGCCAACGGCTGCTGCGGCATCGGAACTACCAATGCCACCTTTGCGAACAGAGAGCCAATCTTCACGTGGCATGTCCAGGGTTTTGACCAGCTTGAGGGCCGGTGGATTGCGGCGTGGCCGGTCTGTATTCGGTGCAGTGCTCATGGCAATGCCTTTCAAAAAGTTGTTTCAAATTGCGTTGAAAAAAGTGATTGGTCAAATCGCTGTTTCACACATCTACATGCACAACAACACATCCCTCCAGATGCACCAGCACCCAAAAGACATAAACCCCGCACAGAACTACTCTGTGCGGGGTTTATGACGATATGGACTAGGTAAAGAGTTATTGGGTGGATGCGCGTGTGAAATCGAAATGGATGTAGCAAGGTTCCTCGCAGTCCGCTGGTGGATGCGATCAACCGTGAGACGCAAAGACCATCCTAGGCAACAAGCTGAAGGGCGTGTTCCAGTGCGCGTTGTTTGAGCGCAGCACCTGGACCAAACCACGAACTGTCCAGGCGTGACTCCCGCGAGCGGGCTTGTTTCTCATGGTCCACGAATTCAGTCACCGCGTTGAGCAATCCCCATGCCGTTCCGTTGGCCGAAGCCAGCTCTGCACCTCTGCCTTGCCCTTCGTAGAGCGACTGCACCTTCTTAAGAGCACGCTCGTTCGTAAGACCTAGCGCGGGATCAACATGCTCGTCAGCCTGACAGAGAACCTTCAAAAAATAGTTCATAGCCTCATGGCTTTTGATCTTGCGTTCTGCGAGCGTCTTCATGCGAAACATAAAAACATCCCATTGCGCTACGGCTATGCCAAGTTGCTTTTTCACGGCCTGAGCATCGAAATGGGTACTATGCGGCACCTTGATGGCACCTGTTGCTCCGTTCAGGGCGATGGTCAGCGTGTTGTTGCAAACCACCCGGATCGTGGTGGGTGTGGCGGTCGTTGCCAGGGTTCCATCACATGACGTTGCCAGAAGTAAATAGCCGTTGACCACATCGCCGCCTTTTAGAGAGGCAGATTTTCCCGTTTTTGCCAAGGCCCAGAACTTGCGGCCTTCTTTCAGAACACCGGCAGTTTCCAATTCAAAACCGGCAACCTCGGACAGGTCCCGATAAAACTCAAGAACGTCGCGAGGCTGCACGACGCGATAGCGACCACCGACCACAGACAGCGCTGCTTTGGTGTCGCTGCGATAGAGCACTTTCGCATCGGAAAAAGTCATGATGGCACCCAGTGCACCACTTTGTTCGGCCATGTAGCGCACCGGTGTTTCGCAAATATTCCAATTCATGCCTGCCTCACGCGCCCAATCTTCGAGAGGCTGTTTTGGAGGAAGCGCATTGCCAATTTCATGCCATGGGGCAGTGCCCCGGTAGGCCATGGAGTTCACGAGATGAGCCATGATGAAAGTTCCTTTTTGATTGCGTTTCGACGGCACCATCCCCGATGGTTTACGGGTGACGGTTGTCAGTGATTGAAATGAAGAATGAAAAACCTGAGAGAAAAAGTGACTGCGCGTGTTTTACTCAGCGCTTGCCTTGAAGCGGGAGCCGCAGTCCAGACATCGGTAGTTGTTCAGTGCGTTGCTATCAACGGCCTGTCCGAGGGCCGAACCAATGGCGCAACCCGTGGAGCCGCCAATCAGTCCACCAAGGACAGCGCCAGCAATGACACCCAGCAGGGCACCGACCGGGCCTGCAGTTGAACCCAGTGCGCCGCCAATCTCAGCGCCACTAATGGAGCTTGCGATGCCGCTGGCTGCACCTGCGACCGTACCAATGATGCTGCCAGTCTTTTGCGCTAGGTCACGGGTAAGCACGCGACTGGAGTAGCAATAAGGGCAGGGTGGGAGCATCGGCCTGTCTCCTACAAAGCGTGCAGTTGAGGCAGAAAGAAGGCCGCCGCTACACCTGTGATAAATGTGAGGAGAAAACAGATCAGTAATTGGGCAGGCAAGGAAGAAAGTAGCATGAAAAAGCTCCTGTAAAAAGTGCAGCAAAAAAGAAGGCTCCAACCCGCCCAGGACGAATCCGGGGAAGGTTGGAGCCTTTGTGAAGGCCAGCACAGTGGCTGGCGAGGGAGGGATTGAGAAAATTCCTACGCTAGAGGGCGCAAGAAGATGTGAATTCCTTGGGGGGATTCAAAGGGGTGATATGTGGCTGTAAATTTTTGGAATCACTAGGCGCAGACCATTGCGTCACCATGCCCTTGAGATCGTGATGAATGCGTAGTTAAGTCATCGCTGTGCTTGCAGCCATGCCAGAAGCTTTGGACAGCCGCAGTTCAGGAGGCGTTATTTGTGGGCTGGAATTTGCCCCTATACTAATCGCACAAGATCAATAAAGAATACTCGGTCAGCCAATGCATCGCGCTCCCCAATGGGAGGCTTCCATGGTTCAGGCCGGTGTGCTAGAGGAAAGCCACACCGGTTGCAAGTTCCCTGTATGGGGATTGCGCGCCATGTGTCGCACCCCCTCGAACTATATACATCCCACTAGTTTTTTAGTCGCTGCATATGCAACTCGGTGCATATGCATTGGGCCTACTCGCACGCGTGTGTTTATTCGCGCCTGTGTTTTGTTTCGTGAAGGATTTTTGAGAGTGTTATTGCGCTGGGTTGTTATCGCAGGGTACATCGGTTGCATGGTCGGAGTGGGGCACGCGCATGCACAAGCAATCCCCGACCCCACATCCGAGCTTCGCCGCCAGGAAGAACGCACTCAGGCCCAGCGTCAGCAACAGGAAAAGGCAGTAGACATCAAGTCCACCGTCGTTATCCCCGACGGCACCCGCATACCGCTTGGCGAGTCGCCATGCTTTCGTATCGACGACCTTCAGTTGGTGCAAAAGGGGACGGTGGCGCCTTCTCGGGGTGACACTCCTCCAAACATCATTCCAGCTTGGGAGACAGATCCGATAGTTGTGGCCTTGGCACCGGAGGCCAAATCCTATTCCGACTAGCAGCTCTAAACATGTGGTCTGCTCGGTCATGTTTTAGGGGACTTGCTGCGGCTAGTTGGCCTCGGAATTCTTTGCATTGCGTTGGAGCGAGATTCAGTAGAATGATCGGTAAGCGGGTCAACATATCCGATTTCGCTGCAAACACATTTAGGGACATGCAGAATCAAATTCGACCGCGCCTGCCGGTGGTGACGTCTAATCGCTTCAGCTTTCTGACGCGCATCATGCGACAGGACGAGGTTTTGCATGGTCAGGGTGCATCTATAGGGATGCACCAATGATCAACTTCCCCGTCCTGAAACGCGTTAAGGTCTCAGACTTTGCCATGTACGCTGGCACTGACACCAAGCCAGGGCTAGATCACCCGTTTGTCCCTGGCGTTAACGTCATCGTCGGCATCAATGGTCTCGGTAAGACCACCTTGCTGACCATGCTGCTGCGTGCCCTTTCGGGGGCGGTGGATGTACCTGGCGAAGACGACTTGGGCGACAAGCGGAGGCGGATTGTCCCGGTGGACCGATTCTGGTTTCGCAAGCGGGCGCCTGACGACGCAGTCAATGCGAAGGTAACTATTTGGTTCACTCTCGGCGACCACGAGTTCGAGGTGACCAGGTCGCTGGCGAACCTTGACGTTGTCGAGCTTTCGGTTGATCAGCAACCCTTCCCGACCGCACGTGGCACCGAGATGGAGGCCATCTATCGCGACCAGGTGGTAGCCGCATCGGGCCTGTCGTCTTTCGAGGACTTCGTATTCCTGCTGCGCTACATCGTGTTCTATCTCGAAGACAGGCGCAGCCTCGTCTGGGATGCTGCGGCGCAAGGTGACATCCTGGGCATCTTGGTCGACGTTCAGGGTGGACACCGTGGGCAATACGTCGACCTGTTCAACGAGCTGCTCAGCAAGGACAGTGAGTATCGGAACGTCCATGCGGTCGTATACAAACGGCGTAAGGAGTTTGACAAGCAAACCAGCACGATAGAAGGCGGCCAGATCGAAAGGCTGGTTCAGTCGCTGGAGGAGCGTCGCAAAGATCTGAAGGCACTCGTGGTTCGCAAGAACGAGCTCGCCCAGACGCGTGATCAGTTGCGTGAACAGATGGAGAACCGACGGCAGGAGATTCACGACGGGCGTTCGGCTTTGGCCGCGCAGCTCAACAATTTCTACGAATCATTCTTCCCGCAGTTGGACAGCCCTGCCCGGTACCTTCTGGCGCACTTCGAGGCTGGCGCCGGCTGCCTAGTCTGCGGCACACAGACCCCAGAAGCGATGGAGCGGGTCACCGCCAAACTCTATATGAACACCTGCCCCGTATGCGGCAGTCCGATCGAAGAAGGCCATCGACCTGCGAACGACCCGCATACAGGCGAGGTGATCGAGCAACAACGTGTGAACATCGCGACTGCTGAGGCCGACTTGGCGGCGATGGAGCAACCCTTACGTGACGCAGAGCAGGATTATTCGTCGACGGCGGCGGAACTCATGTCAATCACGTCGCAGTTGGTCTCTTTGGAGGGACAGCTCAAGGCGCTGGGCGACAACTTGCCGAACGTGATCGAGCGGCGAGAAGAGCTCAACAAAACGCTTGGGACTTTTGAGGCTGCGCTGAACCAATTGGAGGTGGAGCGCATCGAGTTGGCTGGGCAGTTCCGTGAGTTGACCGAAGCGATCGATCAGGAAGTTCGGGCAGTCTCCGGCCAGATTGAGCAGGCATTTGCCAAGTACATTCGTGGCTTCTTGGCAGAGCAATGCGAGATCAAGTACACGCCAAGGGTCAGGCGGTTGGGGCAGCGTGCGAACACGGACTTATTCACTTTTCCGCACTTCATTCCGGCGTTGACATCTGGCGTTCATCGGAACGTAACGACGGTGCGCGAAGCCGGTCAATCGGTGTCCGAGTCCCAGAAGGAGTTCATTGATCTCGCCTTCCGCATGGCGCTCCTGGAACTGGCTGCGCCAAATGCGCCCACAATGCTGATCCTTGAAACGCCTGAGGCCAGCCTTGATTCGGTTTTTGTGCCTCGCGCTGCGGACCTCCTACGTCGCTTCGCGACCCGGTCGAACGGCGCTGTCGAGACCCGGTTGATCGCGTCGTCCAACGTCAACCGCGAACAGATGATTCCAGCCTTGTTCGGAGCCTACCCTGACCAGCGCTTCTATGGTCAGGTCGTCGACGAAGCGCCCAGCGAGATGCCGCCAATGATCCCTATCGAGGAGCGGGCGACGCACGTCTTGGATCTGCTAGCCATTGCTGTACCTACCCGGGCGCTCGAGCGCTTCCGAGCCGCCTATGAAGAAGAACGCGACCAGGCAATCTATCCTGACGGCCAGCCGAGCGGCCCGCAGGCATGAATATGGATGTTTCGTCACGACTTGACAGCGCAGGCATGTGGAAGGCATGGGTAGTCCTCAGCATCGCCGAAGCCCGCCGTATGGGCCTGACACCGGTGGCGACTTCGCAACTACACGTCATTCTCTATCTGGCCAACACCTTGGCGGATTTGTTCGGGGTGACCAGGGTGCGTGGCCGAGTACTGAAGCGAGGGGACTACCCGTTTTTCCCCGATGTGCAGCGAGAGATCGACCGCTTGGCGTTCGCTGGCGTGCTGGTCATCGAGCACGTGGAATTCAGTGCGAGGGGGCGCATGGCTGCCCAATACGGGCTCGGACCGAAGGGTACGGAGATCTGTGCGGCAATGCTCGCCCATTCCCCGGAGGCCCAGCGGACCGCGCGACTGCTGCGTGAGTTGGTTTCGGCCTGCTTTGGGCGCTTCCTGACTGCGCGCGCGGACATCGGCGCGGTCGATGCAAACTATGGGAATGCGGCTATTGCTCCAGGTGAGGTTGTCGACTTCTCGGAATGGAGCGCCGACAACAAAAACATGGAGGTTGCTCACTACCTCATCGACCATCTACGCAAGCTTCGACCTGACGCACAGCGTGACGGCGTGCGCTTGTATTGCGACTACCTAGACCGGGCGATGGCAGAAGCATGAAGGTCAGCGGCACGGAAACCATGGGCCTGGGCGGCGCCCTGAAAGCAGCAGTTGATGCTGTCGTCGAGGAGGGGGCAGCTGGTCTTTCGGTGGCAGACGCCGGCACGCGGACAGCCTTCCTCGATGCCTGGACACGGGCCCTCGCGAAACATGCCGGGTACCTTCGTGCCAAAGGCGAAAGCCTCTCGGCTCCCGTAGTGGTCGTGCACGCTGAGAACTGTGCCGACGTGGGCGAAGGGCTGGGCTGGACACGACGGCCTATGTTCGGGGGGGCGCCAACTGATCCGTTTGCTGGCACGCTTGCTGTCGGAACTGGTGAGATCGGCGCCTACGCGCAGCCGGGGTACCTTCCGGATACCAACGCGATGACGGACGCGATCCGCGCCGCAGGTCTAGGGAATTCCCTCACCGTTGCCTTGCTCAGCACGTCCGTGCTGGTCATCTGGCCTGACGGGGTAGATTCAGATGCTTCGCCGGAAATCCGACGCGAGCTTGACGATGCACCCCTGGTGTTGGATTTGGCTACACTGGAGCAGGCCCTGCAACAGTTCTACGAAAGGTCGGCACGCCAGTCCCGCACTTGGTGGAAGGACCGCGCGCAGCGCATCACGGTTGAAGGTCCCGAAGGCGAAGTGCAGCGCGACCTTTTGCATTTCCTGCTCGGCAAGTACTCGGAAGTGGCCAGGGTCAAAGCTGAGACGGTGATTGGCCATGGTCGCGCCGATATCACGCTGACGCCGATGAAGGCTAACGTCTGCAGCGCTGTGCTTGAACTCAAAGTTACTCGTGATTTCATGACGCCAAAACCTGGCACTGTGAAGCCCAACGCCATCAGCCTGCAGGAAAACATTGATTGGGCCAAGTCGGGCGTCTCTCAGACGGCCGCCTACCGCGATGACGAGACCCTGGACGTTGCGTACTTATGCGTCTACGATTTTTGCGCGAACAACCGCGAGGAGGTCAGAAAGGCCATTGAGGAAGCAGCGGCTCCGTACTGCGTGATCGCAAAGCACTACTGGATCACCGCGTCGCACAAAGAACATAGGACAGATCGGTATCCCGATCTGTCCTAATGATTGGGCCATATCAGGTTGTCTTTGGTGAGGTCTTCGCGACGACTCGTTTCTTGGCCGTTGGATTGCTCGTGGACTTTTTTGCCAACGGAGTGGCCCGCGGGACCTTAACAGGCTTGGCGTCAGTGGCAGCGTCGCCGTCGCCTTTTTTGCGCGGCCGAGGAGCTGGGACTGCCATGGGGTGCACCTTCAGCAGGACACCCTTCTCGTCAGCATCCTGCTGAAGCGTCGGCATCTGGTCGTCCTTGCTTCTGCGAGCGTCATAGATGCAGGCAAAGGCGGCGTCCGTGTAGTTCGCCTTCTTGTAGTCATGCGCCTGCTGAATCCCTTTGTGGGCCCACTCCAGGTTCTTTGGATCAGGGGCTTTGGGATCGAGAACCTTTAGCTCGATCATCGTGATGAGGCGGCGGTTGGTCTTGTCGAAACGCACGATCCTGACGTCTACACGTCCTTCGTTCAGCGACACCTCTTCGTCGACAACCGCAACCTTTTCTCGATAGATGCCGCGGAAGAAAGTCAGCAATCCTGACTGCACATGGAGCTCGGGTTTGCGTTTGAGAACTGGCAGCTTCGGTTCCTCGTAGATCTCCCACATGAGGCGCGCAATGGTGCCCCTGTGCGTTGACAATGCGTCGTTATGGAATTCATCCAGTTGCTGCTCTATCATTAGAGGCGTGATCGCGGCATTGGGGATCTGCTTGATTTCGATAACCCGTTGCTTGTGCATCCAGTCCTCAATCGGGACGCCGCTGTCATGCACCAACATTCGACTTTGACCAAGCATCAAGAGCGCAAATGTCTGGCCCTCCTTGAGGTGCTGCTGCACGAACTCCATGGCCTCGGTCGCACCGTCCTTAAAATGGGGCACGAGCTGAATCACCTCGCTCAGGCTTTCACCTGCGACGGCGACACCATCGTCCAACGTGTAGAGAGCGGCGAACACTGCCTTCGGGTTAACGATGACAGTCGCCGGGATGCCGGGCTCCAGTTTGGGCGACTCGGAGTACATCACTAGAAGTGCTCTATCGCGCGTAATGTGCCCGGCTGCAATCGACGTCGCGTTGGCCGCCGACCAACTGACGAAGTAGTCAACCAGCGTTTGGAAGAATCGTTCTTGCGACGACCCTGACACCAGCGAGAGTCCTGTATCGAGTCCAATGATGTCTTGACGCTTGATCGTGGTTGGTTGACTCATATCAGGCCGCCTTCTTCTGAAGCAGCCGCTGATAGACGGTCAGCACGTCGCGACGGTTGACAAACGTTCTCTCCGACAGGTATTTACGGATCTGTCGAAGGCCGGTGAGCGTCGGCGTCGTCTTGTCGTCGGGGGTCTCTTCAACGAACAGCACCTTCCCCGGGCGCTCAAGCGCTTCCTGGTAGGTGAGGTCCTGCTCGAACACCCGTTCCAGACCACGGCGCTCTTGACGGTCGCGCGTGCGCTCGTCGTGCCAGGCGCCTTCGACAACGCCCAGGCAGAGATCAAGTAAGAAGGCGTAGAGCGCTTCACCGCGCTGGGTACTTCGTAACTGGCGGCCGACTTCCAGACCCGCAACGGTTGCACGGAAGTTGCCATCGAACTGCAGGTGCATCGATGACGAATGCGGGGAGAAGTCCCAGACCTCCACCAAACCCGACAAAGTCAGTGCCCCTAGCGCGACGTGTGCTGCCCGGTAGTAGGGTCCCTGCTCAGTTCGTCGTGCCCGCTGACGCAGTGGCTCGATCCCATAGAAGCGGCATGAAGCGAACGAAACGAACAGCAGCAAATGCAACTGCTTGCGGGTTAGTTGGCCGATGCCGGCGGCTTCAGCCGCGTTGATCGTGAAAAGAACCCAGCGCGAGAACCGCAGTCGCTCCTGGACACTCCTAGGCACCGAGTGGGCTAGCTTAGTCATGGAACTTCTCGATCTCTTCTTCGAGCAATGTCCGGGCGGCGCTTTCCTTCAAGGTGTTCGATCTTGCGGTCGCCTTCAGGAGGTCAACGAACTGCGCACCGGTGGTCTTGGCGGCGCGTATGGGTTTTCCGTGCTTGCCCACGCGGCCCAGGAGGGCGGGGATCATGGCGGTGCCATTGAGATTCGAGGTGGCGATCAGGTTGCGCACCGGGCCAGAATCCGCAGGCGCAAACTGGCGCATGAGGGCTGCAGCGCGCAGCATGAACCAGCTATCCAGGCTGGCTTCCGGAGTCTCGATCACGAGCGTCGTCGCCCCGCCCGCGCACACCATGTCTAGAAGCGTCATGCGAAACGCCAGATCGAGGAACTCCTTCTGCGATTCTGAGACGTTGTTACTGGTCAGACGTTCTTTGGGGACCACATGGGTGCTCGACGTCATCAGAATCGAGAACGACGGCATGCCGACTTGGCCAGCGCCAGTGGCGATCTTCACCTTGTCTTGCGCACCGAACTGAACCGTCACCGTCTCCTGAAGGAACGCTTCTGCATAGGCGGTCAGCTTCGCTCGCAAGGTCTCTTTAAACACTTCCATCTCTCCTCGACCCTGTTTGATGAGATCTCGGTAGGTCTCGGCTAGGTCCTTGCGCTCGCTATTCATTAGCTCCAACGCATCGCGTTCTGCCTTCAACTCGGCTTCCAGGGCGTTCCTCGTTTGAGGCGGGTCGGGTAGCTGCGCCTGTAGCATGCCAAATGCCAGCGCGGCCTCTGAGTTCCGTGAGGCGGCCTGGCGAAGCGTTTGAAGTGCGGGTGCAACCTGCTTGTAGATAGCGTCGCGTTGGGCTTCGATCGCCGCTGCGGTGGCTCGGATTTTCTCGAGCGACTGTTCCAGCGAACGCACCTGCGCGACGGCTATGGGCTCCACCTTTGCGTCTTTGCCACGGCCTGAGATCGGGTGATGGCAGACGAAGCAGTTGCCGCCCTTGAGCTGCTTGGTGGCGATCTTCAACTGATTTCGATGTCGGGTGCCGCAAACGAAACAACCCTGACCCGAACCGAGGCCAGCCATCAAAAATTTGGCCTTATCGTCGATGGTTGGCAGCGCCTGCGCGATGAAGGTCGCGTCGGCGTGCTCCAGTTGATCTTCGAGGTCGGCGAGCGTCGCTTCCGCTTGATTGAGGTCGACATCAAGCCGTCGAGCTTCCGCCTGCAGCTCATCGGCAGCACGTTGATGCTTCAGGTATTCCTCTGAGGCCGTAGCGCTTGCCGCCTTTGCGGCTTCGATTCGGGCGAGAAGGTTGCCGGTATCTTGAGCCTCCATTGCGGCTGCCCGGCTCTCCTTGAATCGATCTTCTCGTGGTTTGAGCTGGTGGATACGATTGCGATAGGTCGTGTCCAACCGCTGGATCATCGCGAATGTGTCATCGGTCTCTTTCACGAGTCCCCGGTTGAGAAAGAGCATCTTGAAGAACTCGTACTGCGTCGCAGCGGACCAAAGAATAGGCTGTCGCTCCTCGGTAAAGAACTGGAGATAGCGTACGGTCACATGGAAGTCGTAGGCGGACGCCAGCCCGCAGAGCCTAGCCATCTCCTCAGAGAACTGGAGTTCCGTTGTGACAGAGCGGGTGCGGCCGTTGACTTTCACGGACTTCAGCGCCATTGTCTTGAGGAAGCGGGTCACGGTGATGGCGCGATCCCCCACCGTGAAGTCCAGCGAGGCTGTGGCGTTGTCACCAAGCTCCTCAGGCACGCGGTCCGCGAAGAAAGAGAAGCGCTTGTCCAGCACCAGCTCTCGCTTGCTGATCCGGCTCAGGTCGAGGTCGGACTTGGCTCGGTCCAGCGGACCCAGCAGCATGCGCATGAGCAGGTTCAGCAGGGTGGTCTTGCCGACGCCATTGATGCCGGCGAGGACGGTGACACCAGCAGGAAAATCAAGGTCAAATCCTCGATTGTTGGTCCCGGGGTACAGCGAGTAGTTGCGAATACTCAACCGGACGAAAACCGGCAGTTTGATCTTGGACTTCAAAAAACCTCCCTGGATGATTGTTGTCCGCATAACCTCAAGCGCTCAATCAGTCTTGCACCGGGCTTACGCTCTTTTGTGTGCAATTCGTTACGTATCTTAGCGCCACCGCCCCGATCAATCAGTTGATGGGGCGACAGTCAAAGCGCGAGTTCCACGATGCTTTCAGCGAGTTGGAGGCCACCACCCTGCTGAGCACTCGCGCGCATCTGTCGTACTTCACGCGTTGTGACCCGCCCAAAGCCCATGCTCTTGGCGAGCTCCGCTAGGATCGAAGCGACCTCAATGCGTACGTCGACGTACCGGGAATCGCCGACAACCATAATGACCCGGCCTGTACTCGTAAGCAGTCGCTGGCTCTGCTCCAGCACGAGCTCCAGATCGCGAAAATAGGCCCCGACCATTTCCGGAATGGTTGAGTCCCAGAGCGCCTCGCGACGGCTTCCAAGAGCGTCCAGCGCACTGCTCAGTTTTTCCGATTTATTCTTGGGGCCTTCGTAGCTGCGCCGGATTTGTACATGGGAGCGTAACGTCTGGTTCCGCAGGGTCAGGTTGTCGGCAGAGGAACCAATGTAGCCGAGCACCCACAGTTCGACGTTGTAGATGTCGGTGTAGTCGAAGGAGTTCGGGTACGGCGGTGAAAAGACAATCAGATCCGCCTTCTCCTGTACTTGTTGCAACGCCGTGCGCGAATCTCCATTGATAACGGTGACCTGTGAACGCGGTCTATGTTCGAATCGCAGGACGTCTTCGAAGGATGTGTTGAACTGCTTCCCAAAGTGCTGATCCAGCTTCTCGGGCGTCGGCTGATTCAATTGCCAGGCGCCACGGTATCTGCGTCCCTTTCCGTTGACATATACATTGCTGCAGTTGACCAACACCGACCCGAGTGCCACTCTGAAGAAGCGCTGAACATCGACATCATCAATGGCGTCGATGCACGTCAAGTACTGCGCGAGCCTGCGGGCGACGTCACGCGGAAAGATCCACCGGTCCTTGCCTTCATCCTCAATGAAAGTCGCCGGCAGATGAGTGAGCCGGGACAGATCGGCAGGTGTGTCTTGCAGACGCGCCTGGAAGTCGGCTGCTGCCGATAGCAGCTTCTCGCCAGTCAAGGGGCTCAGCTTGGCCTTGATCACGTCGGCGAGAAACGGGTTGACCTCCACCGTTGTCGCGTTGATCGACAGCAGCTGCGAGGTGATGGCGCTTGTGCCGGACCCTCCAAACGGATCGATCACATGCGTGGGGCGGTAGCCCAGAGATGCGATGGCCGCGCTTACGAACTCCGGAGAGAAGGCTTCCTTGAAGTGGAACCAGCGCTGGAATGCCGTGCCCTTCCCATCTTGGTTCGTCGTCAGCGCCGCGCCGGTGACCGGCGTAAACGCCGCTGGCGGCAAATTTGAGCCCGAATTGAACCACTGCGGGGTTTGCGCGAAATGCTCTCGCAGGGTCTGGAGGTAGCGCTCAGGTGGATTGCGCATAGTTGGCTTTGATTGTGGAAGTGTGTCATCGTACCTTATTTTCGAAATTATGTACATAATTAGGAAATGAATGAAATTCACGTCTCAATCGATCAAGCGCAACGAAGTTGGCTCGGGGCATGTACACATATCCGCGAGGTTACCCGCACGTCTTACGCCGGGGAGGTTCGGCGCTTCCGGGAATATCTGGAGGATGCGGACATCTTTGACACCCAAGCTATTACGGAAGAAGCTTGGCTTGATTACCTCCGCAACCTGACCGAAGCTCGATCAACGGTCAGCGCAAAACGTACGGATGCACTAAAGATTTCTAGCGCGCTTCAAGCTGCGAGGATCACGCGGTCATTTCTGCGGCATTGCTGGATACAGCGTTGGTTGAACTGGGTGCCGGGGTTAGGAAATCAACGATGCAGCCCTACTCAATCCACGTTGACATTTCGGATACCAGACGGTTTGGTGAATTTTTTGCTTGACCCAGGCGAGTTCGACAGCGAGGTGATCAGCCGCTCAAGGTGTATTGTCGGCTTAACTTTTTGGGGGGGATTTCGCCCCAAAGAGATCGCGGAACTCCGAGGGAGCGATTTGGTAATAGGTGAGCATGGTGGTGCAATGCTCCACCCAGATTTCCGGTCTGAGGGCGTAGCTCTGCCGTCCATCATGGTGCAACAGCTCAAGTACTATGTGGCGCTGCGAGCAGCAAACTCGCGGCCTTTGACCTCAGATGCGGCGCTTATCGTCAAGTTGAAGTCGACGAAACCCTTATCCGCTTCGGCAGCTTGGAAGGTGCTCAAGGACTGGATCGCTGCGCAGGCCCCTGGTGACAAGACCTTGAGCACGAGGGTGATTCGCGAAAGTTTCAAGCAACTTGCAGGGGCTGAGGCCGACGACTACATTAGAGTAATAGAGCGGCAGTCTGCGAGCAAACATCGGTTTACTATTGACTCGACGAATCGAATGATCAGTGCTCAGCAAGTCACTGAAGATCTGTTGAAGAAAATGTCGGGATTAGTGCCAGGCCCATAGGCACCGCATCCTCGACTGATGCGAGGGTTCTTTTGTAGACCGTACTTGGTGATACTTTTATATTACGATCAATCAATAACGAGAGCGGTCGAACCCTGCTGAACAAATGACAAAGTCCATCGAAGCCGTGCTTGCCGAAGCTGAAGAACTGATTTCTCGGCGTCAATATAACGATGCTTTCAACAACTTGATAACTCTATTCCAGCAGTGCAGCCAAGTTGATATCAGACGACTTCATGAACCGATCAAGGAGATCATTGGTCGCTTCATGCCGCAAAAGCAAAGAAAGCTTGGCGAGGAGCTGAGTAGCCGCCTTGGGCGAATTGAAGTGGCGGCAAGTGCAGAAGTGCCTGGCAGTCCCTCTGAGCACCCGGTCCGGCTGCAGCAATTCGTCACATCGCTCCAGGACAGATTCTCGGAACTCCGTGAATGGCACATCTTTCAGTGGTCGACCTACTACAGGGACGAGCTCAAGGCGATCATGGCCGATACAGTGGATTTGATGCGCAACAACAGAGACACAGATACTGCGTTTGCCGAGGTGGGCACTGCGATACAGGTGCATTCGAGAGAAATATTTACCAAAGGCTTCAGCAGGATCATGTTGCAGGGACAAGCGACGCCGGATGCCGCGGTAGCAAAGGCTTTAGGTGGGCTGCGTTCGTTTCTTGCACTACCGGTGGAAATCTATGCGGACGAAACCTCGCGGATTTTTGAACCGAGGGGCTGTCGTGCCCTTCGAAAGGTAACTTCCCGCATGTTGCGTGGCATCCTAATTGGCTTCTTGAATTCACGGTTCGGGGAGCTCAACGCGCAGGAGCTTTTGGCTCGCACCGCAAAGTCCTGGGTTCACGTATTGCCGCTTCTCGAAGAAGCAGATCTTAAGTTGCTCGACCAGAGCATAAACCTCTGTACCATTGCGCCCATTCTCGGGCGTCCGCTTGAGCTGCTTGCACGGGAGCTTGACCATGCATCTGCAAAAAGCAGTGTAGATGCTGTAGTAGTGACCTCTGCCATGGTTAACATCGATGATGTCACGATTGATCTAACTCTGCGACCTCCGGCTGACTCCAGTGACACAAAGCCTCTCGAGTTGGGTATTCTGGGAGGGAGTGGAGGGCTCAGATATCAAATCGAACGACGGGCCAAACTTGGGTATATCGCCTGCCTGACACCTAAGCCCGTGCAAGAGTATTGGAAAGGATCATTCCCCACCAAGGAGGCCAAGGGCATCGTCGTGGCGATGCCAGATGAGGGGGGCAATTCCGTCGGTTTCTTGCTTTCGCGTTTGCGGCTGCGTTTCTACGAGAACACGGTAGTCGTTCAACCCAGCGTGCCTCTAAAGACCAACATCGCGGAACGTTTTCCCTTGGAAAATCCCTCACTCATGTCGTACTTCCGGGTTGATCGACCCAGTGTACGGGCCTTGGAGACAACACTGTCTACTCGTACCGGAGTGCTCCTGTGGTGCAGCGTCCGTCGCAGCGGAAAAACCACCGGTGTGAGTGAACTCGCCAGCGGCATTGCTGAGCGAAACGCTGTATTTCAGCGTTGCGAGATGACGGGTGGAGATAAGGCAAGTCGCATGCTGTTCGAGGAGGTTTGCGATGCGCTCGAACCTGCGGAACCACTGCCGCGTGATTTTTTGCGCAGTATTGTAGCGCGTGCGGCCCCAATGGGCGTACAAGAAAACCGTGGCTCGATACTGATCGTGGATGAATACGACCGCCTGTTTGGTTGGTTGCGGGTCATGGGGAGACGCAGTGAGGATGCGCGTACGCTGGTCGTGCAGCCATTGCTGGACCAGTTTGTGGAATTCGCAACGGAGAATCTGCTGATTCTCCTGGGCCAGCAGCCCAACGCGCATTTCATTTTCATGGACCAGAACCAGCTGAGCGCCTACGTCCATCAGGAACCGTATCCACTTTTCAGTCATGAAAATAGTTCACCGGAAAGCGAGTTCCACGAACTGGTGCGGCGAACTTTCCAGAAGACTTTGACCTTCGACACTTCTTTCGTGGATGCAGTCTTCGAGGAGACTGGTGGTCATCCATTTCTTGCCGTCAATCTGCTGCGTGATTTTGTTGATTGGCTCATTGCGCGAAAAATTATTCCCAGCGAAACCCGCCTAACAAGATCACTCTATGAGGAATATGCCCTCCACGGATTGACATTGAGCGCGGTCGGAAGAAGCACGCACTACAAGTTCTTTCGGGGCGCTGCCAGTGAGGCTCTATCGAAAGCAAGTATTGAGCAAGGCCCATGGCTACACACAGCCTATAAACTCCTGCGTCATCTCGCATTGAATGGGGGGGCGGATACGAGCGCAATGAGTTTTCAAAGAGCTGAGGAATATGTCAACTCCACATTGGTGAGTTCCCAGCTCAGCGCCTACACGGGTAATTCTTTTTTGGCCAGTGCGGCGGAAAGCAATTTCATCGAACTTGTCGATGACCAAGTAAGGGCAAAAATTCCGCTGCTTGCACGCATTTCCGCAGCTGTCGGTGTCGCATATTAACTTCCTATTCAAACATGCTCAGTCCTGACACCATTGCGGCTTCGCTCATTCTATTTCATCAACAACAGACAGAAAAGATAGAAGTGTTCTGGATTGAGTCGGCGAGTTCACGCCAGGAGCTAGTGGCAGAGTTGACTACGTGCTTCGCAGGCCTCCCAATCCTAGTTACAACGGTCAACAAGAACCGCTTCCATGATGCAAATGGTGTTTCTGACGACCTCAACCTGACCATCCAGGAAAACGAAGAATGGTTCATTCCTGAGAACCGAGAGTTGGTGGGAGTGTGTCAAAAGTTCAGCCTAGTACTCGTTTCCAAGAGACCGTTAGGTATCCCGCAGATATCATCGCCGGTGACGCTGCCGGACTGGTTTCCGCAATGGCCATGTGAAATACTGACCGCCGAAGTCAAGAGCGTATTTTCTTCCATCACTTTGTCGCTAGGGTCGCCTGATATCCCGCAGTCCGCCATTAACAGCGCACTATTTGAACTAGAACGGGCGCTCTGTCATCGGCTTCATGTAGTAGCCCAATCGAATCCGACAGCGGCGAATGCGCTCATGGCGATGGTAGGTACTGGCGCTGCGCCTGTGAGCGTTACAGATCTCATTGCCAGTTCCAGCCAAGGTCTGCATGCGAGGAACGGCAGTGAGTTCCGGCCGGGCGGCGCGATCAATAGTGATTTCATCGTCTCTCATTTCGCCCGCGTATGGCGCGACTGTCAACCCGTGCAACGCCAAAATCTCTCGGCTCACACGTCAGCAGCACTCGGTTTGGGTCCTGTCAGTTCCATTAGTCCGCAGTATTCCTTGACGGCACTGCTATCTCGTGGAAAAGAGAAGCTTCCGGCTACACCTGCGCATATCACCTTTTCTCGCAACTTGATGGTGACAGTTTCAGACGTGGTTCAATTCGTGAATGCTATTCATCATGCTGATGAATTCCCACAGTTCCCTGCGGTACTCACCATCACTTTTGCTAAAGATTTGGCAAATTCTTGCCGCGTCGCTGCGTCGGCACTCGGCCAGCTCAGTTAGTGTGATGTGCCCAGTAGACGCTTACATTCATACGTAGTAAGGCAGCGGTCAACGACAGTCCGACAGTTCTTGCCTTTTTGCTCCAGCAATGACGAGTTGCAGGTTGTTGGTGTCATGTGTTTCCCAGTTCATGGCACATCGGATAGTGGGATCCGCCTAGTGCCCAGAGATAGCTGGCCTTCGATAGTTTTTGCAAAAAGGTTAAAGCGGGGGTACAAATGGGGGTACAAAACACATTGCAGCACCTAAACACATGTGTTTATGAGGGTTTAAAGCTATCTTTCAAACTCCCCCAGCCCCCTGACAAAGGCCGCCAAGATTAACCGCTTGGCGGCCTTTTTCATTGCAAATTGCCTGCTTGCAGATAAGTTTTGAATTGCACAGTGAAAGTGCCGCTAATTGATCAATTGTGCATTGACTTCATCAAGAAAATGAAGACGTTTGGTACTCATAACTTTCACATCATGAAGCAATTTGTTTTCAGCTTGAATCTGACTACGCAGGAGTACTTGCAGTATTACCGCGGCAGCGTCGATAAGGTCGTAGCCCAATGTGTTGATGGTCGCACGGTCCAGTTCCCGGCCGGACTGTTGGCGCCGCATGTGACCAGCTGGGGCGTTCGAGGGGAGTTTGTGTTGACCTGTGATGAAGATCGCAAAGGCGCACAGCTGATGCGTCGGCAATCCCATGCCATGGCGGCCGCCTTGTAACAGGAAGTGACTCGCCAAGTTTTTGTTCCAACCCGGATAGCAGAACGTCCGCCTACAGACTCCCGATTTACAGGCCGCCGAAGTGATGCACTTGGCGGCCTTTTTCTTGCCAGCAAGGAATCAAAGATCGCCGAAGGCCGAGGGCCGGTAGCTCAGGACTTTGGGGGCGTAGGACCTTTCTGAAAAGGCAGGGAAGACTTGGTCGTGAAGCTGCTGTAGTGTGATAAACGATGCAACCACTCGGAGGGGAAATCCTTCGCGCTGGTGACCACGCGTGTTGGTCAGTAGCTCGTTCATCAGGTCCGTAAATTCCTGGTTGCCCCAGAAAAATTTGATCTTTCTTGCTATTTCCGGATAGGCCTCCAGAACGAGCTGGTAGTTATCTTGCAAAGCGCTCATGATCAATAGAAAGTGGACGGATTCCCATTACAGATCCAGTGTTACTCACTCGCGAAATGCCAGAGCGTTGATGAGCGTTTCTTTTTCCGCTCATTTTTCAGCTTGCAGTGTGCCTCCTCAAGGGCTAGTTGCATCACCATTTCAACTTCCATGGGCGCTGCCTGGCTTGACCTGAAACTGGATGCGCTGATAGATGGACTGCGCGTATTGATCTCGACGCCAGGGAGTGTTGGAATGGAAGGCACCTACGGCTTGCCAAGTGTTTCCGAGCCGAATCATGTGCAGTGACAGGATGTAGGCTCCCACATGCATATTGATGCAAGGGTTGAGCAGGTTCTCTGACGTAATGCCGAACTTGCTCAGGTGCGGCAGCCATTTCGTGTTGATTTGCGTCAGGCCAACGTCCTGGCTACCATCCGCATTCACATGCACTGCGTTCGGGTTCAAACCGGATTCTTGGGCTGCAATGGCGTAGAGAACCTGTGAGTTCACCCCATACCGCTGGGCGGCGCCTTCCCAGCTGCATAGGTTTGTGCTGCCAGCCGAAGCAGTCCAAGACAGCAATGCCGTCAATAAGAAAATTGCAAATTTGAAGTTCATTGCCAGATAGCGGTGGTTTTCGGCATGGGTAAGTTGCTGGCATTGTCTTGTCAAGTGCTTGTTGGCAATGGGCGGAGAAAGGGGACTTTCCCCGCATTTTCTTTTTGGCACTTTGGGCAGCAACGTTGCGAAAAACCTCAACATGGAGCCCGAATCGCACGATATAAGCTTTGAAAGGCAATGCAGAACGCGCTACGCAGCTTGCGGCCACCATGCAAAATATATCGACACAGGAACTTCAGCGGCAGGTCAAGGAGCACACGCCTCTTGTAGAGGCGTTGGCAAGAAGCCTCGCGCGCAAGCTTCCATCGAACGTAGAAGCGGATGATCTGGTGCAAGACGGGCATGTTGCGCTGATCAATTCCATCCTGTCGACATCCAAAAAGCTGACGACGGCACATTTCAAGAATTATTTGGCGATGCGCGTACATGGCGCCATGCTGGACGGATTGCGCGAGCTGGACCACGGTTCGCGCCAGTTGCGCAGAGGCATGCGTGGCGTGGAGCTGGCGATCCAGAGGCTGGGGCATCAATTGGGCCGTATGCCACTGGAGCATGAAGTGGCGACGGAATTGGGCATGACGCTCAAGAAATACCAACGCATGCTGCAGGATGCGTCGGACTATGCCCTGATTTCCCTGGACGACATCATGGAGTCTGACGGGCGCGCAAAGGATCCTTTGGCCAATGTGGACTCCGATCCATTGAAGGTTCTGGAGCGCTCGGCTTTGAAAGATAGTCTGGCGTCAGCCCTGTTGGCTCTATCGAAGCAGAGCAGCGCAATCTTGCGCCTTTACTATGTGGAAGACCTCACGATGGTTGAAATCGGCAAGCTACTCCAGGTCAGTGAAGCGCGGGTCAGTCAGGTTCATGCCCAAGCCATAGCTGAATTGCGGGCCAGATTGCTGGATGGTTCCGGACTGATTCCGGTACTCAAGCCCAGGCGTTCACCCCGCGTTCGCTAGCGCCGGCTGGCTGGGCATTGCAATGCCACCGGTCGTCATTGTTATGGCGCCAACCGGGCAACGCGCCTCGCAACGGCGGCATCCTGTGCAGTTGGCCTCATCCTGCAATACCGCGAATTTGCGCCATTCGATTGTCCGGAACGCGATCAATGGCAAGGGGCAGGCCGCGATGCACCGACCGCAGCCGGTGCAACGGGTGGGATCAATCAAAGGAATCTGCGGCGCACGAGGCATGTCGGAAAGTGTAGCGATCAACGGCAATTTCGGCCAATTGCGGCGCGGCACTGCCATACTACGCGCCATGCAATTGCAGGACATTCTCTATTCCCAAGGCTTTGGCACGCGCCGCGTCTGTGCCGGACTGATTCAGCAGGGCCATGTACAAGTATTCGGTTCCGGAGGAGCGGAGCTATCACAGACTTGTACCGACGCTTCAGCAGAGTTCGATACCGAGGGGCTGCGCTTCAAGGTACAGGGCGTTGTCTGGCCATATGCGGAAAAGGCTTATCTGGTGCTGAACAAGCCCACGGCTACCGAGTGCTCGCAAAAGCCTTCGACCTATCCCAGCATATATACGCTGCTGCCTTCGCCGCTGCGCATGCGGCCGCAAAAGGGCGCGGTCCAAGGTGTCCAAGCCGTTGGGCGGCTGGACCAAGACACCACTGGCATGCTACTGCTGACCGACGATGGCAAGTTCATCCACCGCATGAGCTCGCCGCGCCACCATGTGCCCAAAGTCTATGAGGTGCGGGTGAAGCATCCCCTGGATGAGCGCCAGATCAAGAAGCTGTTGGAAGGCGTGGTGCTGGAAGATGACCCCAAGCCCGTGCGTGCAGCCGCATGCGAGGCGACCGGTGAGTTTGATCTGCGTCTGACCCTGACGGAAGGCAAGTACCACCAAGTCAAGCGCATGCTGGCTGCTGTGAGCAACCGGGTGGAGGGGCTGCACCGATCGCAAATTGGCGGCTTGAAATTGCCTGCGGATTTGGCGCCCGGCCAGTGGCGCTGGCTCTCATCTGATGATCTGGCGTTGATAGCGGGAGCATGAAAAACACCGCGACTCTCCCTCGTGCAATCGGGCTGCTCATGATGTGCGCCCTGGTCCAGCCAGCGCACTCTGCAGAGGCTGGAAGTCCGCAGGCGTGCGCGCAACCGGTGTACCTGACGGTAGCCCCAGGGCACATGGAGTTTGCCCCGCAGGTCGCCGATATATTGCGCAGGCAGCAGGTGACGGCGACCTTTTTTGCCTCCAACCTGGGCACCCGAAATGGTGGCGGAAGTCTGGGGGAGCAATGGGGTAGTTGGTGGAAAGTGATCGCCCAGCAAGGGCATGAGTTCGCGTCACAGACCTATGATCACGTCGTCTGGCGGGGCGATGTGGCAGGCTATAAACCGGCCTTTCGCATGAAGCCGGAATCTGGAGCCTTTGCAGGGCGTGAGTTCACTTTTGATCCGCCCAAGTATTGCGAACAGATCGGGCATGCCGCGGACCGCATTGCCTATTACACCGGAAAGAAACCCTTGCCACTCTTTCATGCCCCGGCGGGAAAGGTGTCATCCAAGCTGCTGGCGGCCGCCAGTGCGTGTGGCTACGCGTATGTCGGAGCGACCGGGGCTGGGCACTTGGTGGGCAGCCTGTCAGTTCGGTCGGCTGCCGCAGATATCCGTGCCGGTGACGTGTTGCTCGTGGATCTGGAGACTTCGGCGTCGGCCAAACCCTGGGCCGTGGATAACCTGGAGGCTCTGATCGTCGGGCTCAAGGAGCGTGGTCTGTGTTTTGAAAGCCTGCGCAAGCATCCCGTTTTCAAGGACTGGATCGCAAACCACGGCGGCTGATGCATGTTTCGGGTACACGGTATGCTCAGCGTATGAACCTGTTTTTGGATTCTTTCTGGCGCGCTGCGGTGTACTGTGTGCGCCCGCGCGTGATTGCGCTCTCTGTCCTGCCGTTGGTGCTGATCGTTCTGCTCACCATGGTTACAGGCTACTTCTTCTGGGACATGGCACTGGATCAGGTGCGCGTGTGGATAGATTCGTTTCCCTATCTCGATCAAGTCTGGCAATGGCTGGAGAGCGTAGGTGCCGGCAAGCTCAAGGCCGTACTGGCCCCGTTGCTGGTGGTGTTTGCCGTGACCCCCCTGATCGTTGTGATCTCCATGCTGACGGTTGCGCTGATGATGACGCCTGCCTTGGTCAATCTGGTCGCGGCGAATCGTTTTGCCGGTCTGGAAGTCCGGCAAGGAGGCGGTCTTGCCTCCAGTCTGGCGTGGTCGTTGTTCTCCACTCTGCTGGCGGCTCTGGCTCTTTTGGTTTCGGTTCCCCTGTGGTTGTTGCCTCCGCTGGTTTTGCTGATCCCTCCTTTGATATGGGGCTGGCTAACCTACCGTGTGATGGCGTTCGATGCGCTGGCCAAACATGCCAGCAAGGAAGAGCGCCGATTGCTGTTCAAGCGACACGGAACCTGGCTGCTGTTGATGGGCGTGATCTGTGGTTACCTGGGTGCATCCCCCAGTGTGGTGTGGGCCATGGGCGCAGGTTTTGCGCCGGCCTTCGTGTTCCTGGTGCCCATGGCCATCTGGATTTACACCCTGGTTTTTGCCTTTGCTTCGCTTTGGTTTACCCACTATTGCCTGGGTGCTTTGCATGCACTGCGTCAACAGGCCAACGCCCAAGCCGAAGTGCCTGCTTCCGCACCTGCCGCACAGGAGGTGACCCCTGTGCCGCTCGTTGGCGGCCCCTCATCTCAGACGCAACCTTCGCCTTAGAAAGTCCGTTTATGCATTTTGGAATCATCATCATTGGCGACGAAATACTGTCCGGGCGCCGTGAAGACAAGCACTTGTCAAAGGCCATTGAACTCTTGGGCGCGCGCGGATTGCCTTTGGCATATGCCGATTACGTCGGAGATTCACCCGATCGCATCACGGCCACGCTCCAGCGTGCATTTGCCTCCGGCGACGTGGTCTTTTCATTTGGAGGTATAGGTGCAACGCCGGATGACCATACGCGCCAGTGCGCGGCGGCGGCCTTGCAACGACCTTTGCTCTTGCATCCGGAAGCCAAACTGCTGATCCAGGAACGCATGCGCGCTTTGGCGCTGGAGAAGGGCGTTCCCTACGAACCTGAGCGGGATGACAACAAGCACCGGTTGAACATGGGCGTGTTTCCCGAAGGCGCCCAGATCATCCCTAACCCGTACAACAAAATACCCGGCTTTAGCTGCACAGGCGCCGCAGAAGGTGCGGTGCACTTCGTGCCCGGCTTTCCCGTGATGGCACACCCCATGGTGGAATGGGTGCTAGACACCTACTATGCAGCCCACTTCCGCCAGGATGCATGGCAGGAGAATTCGCTGATCGTATTTGGTGCCATGGAGGCTACCTTGACGCCCCTGATGGAGCACATTGAGCAGGCACATCCGGTGAAGGTTTTTAGTTTGCCTAGCGTGGACCATCCGGAATACGGTCGTCATATTGAGCTGGGCGTCAAGGGACTTCCCGGGGCAGCAGAGGCCGCATATCGGGAAATGGTCGCAGCGCTGAAGGCAATGGATGTCCCACTGGGTCCCGAAATGGTGCGCAAATAAAACGCACCATATAAGGGCAATTCGTGGTGGCCCCAAAATGGGGCGTCAAGATGGTGCTTGTTTGCCTGTCGTAACCTGATGGGCTGAGAAATCCCTGAATCTCAGGGCAAAATGGCCTGTGTTCTCAGAATGGTTTGCCGGAAGGTTCTGGCACAAAAGCTGCATTGAGAATTCGGCAATCCTTTTTTAACCGTGCAACAGGAGTTATTGATGGCCAAGACCGTCGCAGACGTGATGAAGATGGTAAAAGAAAGCGAAGTCAAGTTTGTTGACTTCCGTTTTACCGATACCCGTGGCAAGGAGCAGCACGTCACTGTGCCAATCTCCGCCTTTAACGAAGACAAATTTGTTTCCGGCCATGCTTTTGACGGTTCTTCCGTCGCCGGCTGGAAGGGCATTGAAGCATCGGACATGCAGCTCATGCCCGACGCCAACACCGCCAACATCGACCCTTTCTTTGAAGAAACCACGCTGTTCCTGCAGTGTGACGTGGTTGAGCCCAGCGACGGCAAGGCCTATGACCGTGACCCCCGCTCCATCGCCAAGCGCGCTGAAGCCTACCTCAAGGCTTCCGGCCTGGGCGACACGGCCTACTTCGGTCCGGAACCCGAATTCTTCATTTTTGACGGCGTGCGTTGGACCAACGAACCCGGCAAGGTGTTCTTCGAAATCGAAGAGTACGAAGCTCCCTGGAACAGCGGCGCCAAGCTCGAAGGTGGCAACCGCGGTCACCGTCCCACGGTTAAGGGCGGCTACTTCCCCGTTCCCCCAGTGGACAGCACGCAAGACATGCGCGCTGAAATGTCCCTGATCCTCGAATCCTTGGGCATTCCAGTTGAAGTGTTCCACCACGAAGTGGCGGGCGCTGGCCAAAACGAAATCGGTACCAAGTTCAGCACCCTGGTTGAACGCGCCGACTGGACCCAGGTCCTGAAGTATGTGGTCTGGAACGTGGCAAATGCCTACGGCAAGACCGCCACCTTCATGCCCAAGCCCTACGCTGGCGACAACGGCTCCGGTATGCACGTGCACCAGTCCATCTGGAAAGATGGCAAGAACCTGTTTGCTGGTGACGGCTATGCCGGTCTGTCCGACTTCGCGCTGTACTACATCGGCGGCATCATCAAGCACGCCCGTGCCCTGAACGGCATCACCAACCCTGGCACCAACAGCTACAAGCGCCTGGTTCCTGGTTTCGAAGCGCCCGTGAAGCTGGCTTACTCTGCCAAGAACCGTTCCGCCTCCATCCGTATCCCGTTTGTGGCGAACCCCAAAGGCCGTCGCGTGGAAGCCCGTTTCCCCGATCCTTCCGCCAACCCCTACCTGTGCTTCTCCGCACTGATGATGGCGGGTCTGGACGGCGTGGAAAACAAGATTCACCCCGGCGAAGCCGCCACCAAGGACCTGTACCATCTGCCTCCCGAGGAAGATGCACTGGTGCCAACCGTGTGCCACAGCCTCGACCAGGCGCTGGACTACCTGGACAAGGACCGTGCGTTCCTGACCAAGGGCGGCGTGTTCACCGATTCCATGCTGGATGCCTACATCGATCTGAAGATGCAGGAAGTGACCCGCTTCCGCATGGCTCCCCATCCGGTGGAATACGACATGTACTACTCCCTGTAATCAGGTGTGTGCGAAGCGTCTCCTTGCGGGGATGCTCACGGGAAGGACTGCGCAAGCAGTCCTTTTTCGTTGGCGGATCTGCTGCCCAAATGGTAAAGATCCAAGGCGGCTTTGAGTACATTCAGTACGCTGCTGTTTTTGGCGCATACTGCTAGCTTGCCCCGACCTTCGCAATGGGTGGACTGATAATGAAATTTGTTTTTTCCGTATGTCTTCTGGTTTCGGCACTCTCGGTGGCTTGGGCTGCCGATGACCGCATCTATCGGTGTGGCAACGAATACACCAATACGGTTTCGGAGGCTCAGGCCAAGAATTGCAAACTGATTTCCGGCGGCAATGTCACGGTCATTCAGGCGGTCAAGCCGCCCCCTGGCAAGTCCAGTGCACCACGCGGTGATTCAGCAGACCAGCGTGCCAAGGATTCCGATGCCCGACTGATTCTGGAAGGTGAACTCAAGAAGGCCGAAGCCAGACAGGCCGAATTGCTCAAGGAATACAACAACGGAGAGCCCGAAAAACTGGGGCCGGAAACCCGCAACTACCAGAAGTATCTGGATCGTGTTGCTGACCTCAAGGCTGCCATTGCCCGGGGCGAAGCCGATATCGCAGGTATCAAGCGGGAACTGGCGCGTGTTGCGCAACAGGGGGGATCGTCTTCCTCCGGCGCGTCCAATTCCAATGGGAAATAGTTCGCTTGAACAAGACTGACTCAACTCCTGAATCTGAAAGTCCACGGAACACGTCCGTGTCTGTCTACCAGTCGTTTGACTTGCTGGCTACCCTGGTCACGGTGGTTGACAGGGATGGTTTGGTCCTTTTCTCCAACGCGGCACTGGAGGATGTGCTGGGCATATCGCGCAGATCCATTGTTGGTTCCGTCTTTGCCGATGCCTTCACTGAGCCCAGTCAGTTGCAGAACGCGCTGGAGGGTGCCAGCGAGAATGAATTCGCCGCTCTACGCTATGACGCCTGGCTCAAGCGCGTGGGTTACGAGGCAATGCCTGTGCATGTCATCGTCACCCGTACCGACCTGGGTGACGAAATCGTGGTGGAGATGGTGCCGCTGGAGCAACAGGCAAGGCAAGACCGTGAAGAGCGGCTGATGGAGCAGGCGCAGACCAACAAGGAACTCATCCGCAATCTGGCACACGAAATCAAGAACCCGCTGGGCGGAATCCGCGGTGCGGCACAGTTGCTGGAGCTTGAGATCGATTCACCGGAACTCACCGAATACACGCAGGTCATCATTCACGAGGCCGATCGTCTGCAGAGTCTGGTGGACCGCTTGCTGGCTCCGCACCGCAGACCCCATCTGGTAGGTGACGTGAACATCCACGAAGTGTGCGAGCGTGTGCGCTCTCTCATACTGGCTGAGTTCCCCAAAGGTCTGCGTGTGTTACGCGACTATGACACCTCCATTCCCGAGTTCCGCGGGGACCGTGAGCAATTGATACAAACAGTGCTCAACATCGCGCACAACGCTGCGCAAGCACTCAGTGAACGCATTGCCGACGGCGATGCAGAGCTGACATTCATCACGCGTGTTGTAAGGCAAATAACATTTGGTAAGCAGCGCTACCGGTTGGCATTGGAATTGCATGTCATCGACAACGGACCTGGCGTGCCAGATTCGATCAAGGACCGCATTTTCTATCCGCTGGTGTCGGGCAGAGAAGGCGGTTCTGGCCTGGGACTGACATTGGCGCAAACCTTTGTTCAACAGCACCATGGTTCGATCGAAGTTGATAGCGTGCCCGGCCGTACGGACTTCAAGATTCTGATTCCGTTACCGTAATGCCAGACACAAGGGACAAGATAACCATGAAGCCGATTTGGATCGTTGATGATGACCAATCCATACGCTTCGTGCTTGAGAAAGCACTGCTAAGAGAGCATTTGCCCACGCGCAGTTTTTCCAATACACGTGACGTTCTGGCGGCGCTATCGACCGCGGCCGAAGACGAAGGCCCGCAGATTCTGGTGAGTGACATCCGCATGCCGGGTGGCTCTGGTCTGGAATTGCTGGAAAAGGTCAAGGCCAAGTATCCCGGCTTGCCGGTGATCATCATGACTGCGTTCTCCGATCTGGACAGCGCTGTCAGCGCTTTTCAGGGCGGTGCCTTCGAGTACCTGCCCAAGCCATTTGATTTGACCAAAGCCGTCGAACTGATTCGCCGCGCCGTGGAAGAAAGCCAGCGCGAAGAGGTCAGTGAAGAGCGCATGGCCGAAACGCCCGAGATGCTGGGGCAGGCTCCCGCCATGCAGGACGTGTTCCGTGCCATTGGACGCCTGTCGCAGAGCAACGTCACGGTGCTCATCACTGGCGAGTCAGGCTCCGGCAAGGAACTGGTAGCGCGTGCACTGCACAAGCATTCACCGCGTGCCAGCGGTCCGTTTGTTGCCATCAACACCGCAGCCATTCCTAAGGACTTGCTGGAAAGCGAGCTGTTTGGCCATGAGCGAGGTGCCTTCACCGGTGCTCAGACCATGCGCCGTGGGCGTTTCGAACAGGCTGACGGCGGCACGCTGTTTCTGGACGAAATTGGCGACATGCCGTTCGAGTTGCAGACGCGTCTGTTGCGCGTGCTGTCCGACGGACATTTCTACCGCGTGGGCGGCCACAGCGCCGTCAAGACGAATGTGCGCGTCATTGCCGCTACGCACCAGGATCTGGAGCAGCGTGTCAAGGAAGGTGTATTCCGCGAAGACTTGTTCCACCGCCTCAACGTGATTCGCCTGCGCTTGCCTGCCTTGCGCGAGCGCAAGGAGGACGTGGCCATGCTGACCCGCCACTTCCTGCAGCAGAGCGCCAAGCAACTGGGTGTGGAGCCCAAGCGCATTTCTGAGGCCGCACTGACCTGGCTGGAAGGTTTTGCCTTTCCCGGCAACGTGCGACAGTTGGAGAATCTGTGCCATTGGCTGACGGTGATGGCGCCGGCCCAACTGATCGAACCCAAGGACTTGCCACCGGAGGTAGGTGTGGCCCGGACCGATCAACCGCCCAAGGTGCCTGTAGCGCCCGGTGCCGGGATTGCGCCTGTGGTGGCAAGCATTCCTGCAGTGGATGCCCCTGTGACCGCAGCGTCCGCCGTCGCACCTGCAGCGACGGTCCAGACCGAGGTGGTTCAGGGCTGGGAAACGGGTCTGGAAGGTGAGGCCATAGCCCTGCTGAGCTCGGGCCGATTGGACGTGTGGGATGAGCTGACCAAACGCTTTGAGTCACGTCTGATCCTGGCTGCGCTGGCCAGTACCAAGGGGCGGCGCATCGAGGCCGCCCACAAGCTGGGCATCGGCCGCAACACCATCACCCGCAAGATCCAGGAGCTGGGCCTAGAGTGAGTTGATCTCCACGACCACGGGAGCGTGGTCGCTGGGGCGCTCATTCTTGCGCGGCGTCTTGTCAATCGTGCAGGCCGTCACCTGCGGTTTGAGCGCATTGCTCACCAGGATATGGTCGATGCGCAGACCGCGGTTGCGCCGGAACGCCATGTCGCGGTAGTCCCACCAGCTGTAGCTCTTGGGCGGTTGCTCGAACAGGCGCAGGCTGTCGGTCAAGCCCAGCGCAATCAGCGCGCGCAGTTGGTAGCGTTCTTCCTCGGTGCAATGGATTTGGTCGCGCATGCCCACCGGGTCCCACACATCCAGGTCATCAAACGTGATGTTGTAGTCGCCCATGAGCAGCAGGCGCGGGTGTGTCACCAGTTCCGCCTTGAGCCAGTTGCGCAGGCCCTTGAGCCATTCCATCTTGTATTCGAACTTGTCGGTGCCCGGTGCTTGGCCGTTAGGGAAATACGCGCCCACGACCCGCACGGCCTGCATACCCTCGCCCACGGTGCCGGTGATCACACGGGCCCCGTCGTCGTCAAAGCCAGGGATGTTTTTCACCACATCGCTGACCGGCAAGCGCGACAGCAAGGCCACACCGTTGTAGGTCTTCTGGCCAAAGCAATGCGGCTCGTAACCGGCTTGGGCAAACGACTCGAATGGGAACTTGTCGTCGGTCATCTTGAGTTCCTGCAGCACCAGCACATCCACCGGGTTGGTGGCCAGCCAGTCCAGTACTTGCGGCAGCCGCACGCTCAGGGAGTTCACGTTCCAGGTGGCGTATTTCATGGATTTGCTCATTGCGAATAGGGTTGTTGAAGGGTCATGCTGCGGCACTATAGTTGATGCATTGTGCCAACTCGCCGGAGCTGTTGATGAAGAAGTGCGCGCCTGCAGACCAGTCTGTTTACTCTCCCATGGCAGCCTTGCGCGCTGTGCGCATTTCCATGGCGCTTGCGGCACTGGTCACGTTGCTCTGCGCCACTCTGGTGCCTGCTGCTCGGGCCGACGAGCCGGTGCATGTGTCGCTGATCGCCATCAATGATTTCCACGGCAACATCCTGCCGCCCGCAGGCAGTGTGCTGATGCCTGATGCCGCCAATGCCAGCGGCACACGCGTGGCTGCAGGAGGCGCTGCCTATCTGGCCAGTCTGGTGCGCGAATTACGCGCCCAAAACCCCGGGCGCACGCTGGTGGTGGGGGCGGGGGACCTGGTGGGGGCCACGCCGCTGGCCTCCGGCCTGTTCCATGACGAACCCACCATCGAGGTGCTCAACCAGATCGGGCTGGACATCTCCAGCGTGGGCAACCACGAATTCGACAAGGGGCGCAAGGAGTTGCTTCGCTTGCAAAATGGTGGCTGCTATCCCCGCGCCGAGGATGGCAGCACCGGGATCGTGGGCAAGGACACCTGCATGAACGCAGGTGGCTTTCCGGGTGCCCGGTTCCAATACTTGGCGGCCAATGTGGTAGACACCCGCACCGAGCAGACGCTGCTGCCCGCCACCGCCTTGCGCGAAGTTGGCGGCGTGAAGATTGGCTTCATCGGCCTGACGTTGCGCGCTACGCCGTCGGTGGTGACACCCGCAGGTGTGGTGGGCCTGCGTTTTGTGAGCGAGGTGGCAACGGTCAACAAGCTGGCCCCCCAGTTGAAGGCGCAAGGCGCAGCTGCGGTCGTGGTGCTGATTCACCAGGGCGGGCAAACCGGTGCGCGCACGGTCCAAGACAAGACCTGTCCGGATTTCAGCGGCCCTATTCTCGATCTGGCCGACGGGTTTGACTCAGCCGTGGATGTGGTGGTCAGCGGCCATACCCATCAGGAATACGTGTGCACCCGGCCGGACGGAAAGCTGGTCACGCAGACCGGCTTCTATGGCCGCCTGCTCACACGTATCGACTTGCAGATCGACGCCATGGCTCGCAAGGTGGTGGCCAAGGACGCCAACAACTTCGTCGTGCTCAATGGGGCGGTGGTCAAGGACATCAATGGCAATCCGCTGCCATTGCCCCAAGGCGCCAAGGCGCTGGAGCCCGACCCGCAGGTGGAGGCCATTGTGCGACGTTACGGTGACCTGACCGCACCGCTGTCCGAGATGGAAGTGGGGCGCCTGACCGCGCCGCTGGAACGCCGCACCAATGCAGCGGGCGAAAGCACCCTGGGTGCGCTGATTGCCGATGCCTTTCTGGCGGGAACGTCCGACAGCAGCTACGGCGACAAGCCTGCGCAGATCGCCTTTACCAATCCAGGTGGACTGCGCAGCGATCTCACCAGCAGTCTCACCGTCACTTTCGGACAGCTGTTCAATGTGCTGCCCTTCAACAACACCCTGGTTACCATGGATCTGACGGGCGCACAAATCCTGCGTTTGCTGGAGCAGCAATGGGAGCGGCCCCAACCCGCAGGTGGGCGCGTTCTGCCCGTGTCGCAGGGTTTCAGCTATGTGTGGGATGCCAGCAAGCCCGAAGGGGCCGCACCGGGGACCGGCCACCGCGTGGTGCCCGGCTCCATGCGCCTGAACGGTGAGCCCATGGAGATGAACAAGCTCTACCGCGTCACGGTCAACAGCTTCATGGCCAGTGGCGGCGACGCCTTCAATGTGTTCAAGAGCGGCCGCAATGTGCAGGAAGGTGACAATGACCTGGCCGTGACCAAGCTCTACCTGCGCGTCAAGGGCATTGTTCCGCCACCGGTGATGGGGCGCATCCAGCGGCTGAACTGATTACTACAGGTGCATCGCGGCCAGGCCACCCACGATCACACCCAATCCGCCCACGCCAAACATGGCGTACTCCAGCCATTTCTTCTTGGTCAGCAGGGCAATGGCCGCCAGCGCAATAGCCACCTGGAGCACCGTAGTGGCTTGTGCCCAGCGGTGGTGCTGGTGCATCTGCTCATCGCTCTGGTGGTCCCACTCGGTGGCTTCGCCTTCGAGCTTTTCCGCAGCAACCTTGATCTCGGCTTTCTCTTTTTCGTAACGGTCTATCTTGGCCTGGTAGGTGGGCTGCTTGGCTTCCGGGGCCAGATCGCGCGCTAGCTCGGCCAGAGACTGCTTGGTGCTCTTGGCCTGGAAGTAGTTCCACTGGTTGGAGGCTTCGGCCTTCTTGAGTGCCGCATTGTTCTTGAACAAGCCGGCGTTGGCCTGGGTTGCGCCGCCCATGTAGGAAAAGATGGCACCCACCGTGGCGATGATGGCAGTGAACATCGCGATCTGGTTGATCATGCCGCCGCCTTTGCCATGGTCGCCATGGCCGCCTTGCACCGCATGCTCCAGCTCATGGTCGTGGGGGCCATGCACGTGAAATCCACCTTCAGACATTCTTCAAACTCCTGTATTGTGTTCTAGGGTAATCAAACGATATGACAGCCCGTTGGCTGCCACGTGTTCTTCGCGGGCGGTCTCCCGCCATGTCGCATCGAATGTAGGGGCAAATGCGTCGCCTTCAACATCCACATCGATCTCGGTAATCACCGCCGAGGCGGCCAGGGGCAGTGCCAGTGCATACATTTGCGCGCCGCCTATGACCCAGGCGTTTTCGGCGATGCCGCACAAGGCTAAGGCGGCTTGCAATGAATCGGCGCGCAATGCGCCAGCCTCTTGCCAGTCGGCTTGGCGCGTCACCACCACATTGGCGCGGCCGGGCAGGGGGCGGAAGCGGGGTGGTAGCGAATCCCAGGTCTTGCGGCCCATGATGACCGGGCAGCCCAGGGTGGTGCGCTTGAAATGCGCCATGTCTTCCGGCAGATGCCAGGGCAAGGCGTTGTCCTTGCCGATGACGCCGTTGCGGCTGCGGGCGAAGATGAGGTGCAGCTTCATCGTGCTCACACGGCCACAGGCGCCTTGATGGCGGCGTGGCTCTGGTAGTCCAGCACTTCAAAGTCCTCGTAGGCGTAGTCAAAGATCGAGTCGGGTTTGCGCTTGATGTGCAGTGTGGGGTAGGGGAATGGCGCGCGGCTGAGCTGTTCTTCTACCTGTTCATGGTGGTTGCTGTAGATGTGGCAGTCGCCACCGGTCCAGATGAAGTCGCCCACCTCCAAGTCACATTGCTGGGCCAGCATATGGGTCAGCAGCGCATAGCTGGCGATGTTGAAAGGCACGCCCAGCAGGATATCGGCGCTGCGCTGGTAGAGCTGGCAGCTCAGGCGCCCTTTGTCGCCGGGATTCTCGCCGGGTGCCACATAGAACTGGAAGAACGCATGGCAGGGCATCAGCGCCATCTTGGAGAGGTCGGCCACGTTCCAGGCGCTCACGATCATGCGACGCGAATCGGGGTTGGTCTTGAGCGTCTTGACCAGTTCGCTGATCTGGTCGATATGGCCTCCATCGGGTGTGGGCCAACTACGCCATTGCACGCCGTACACCGGGCCCAAGTCGCCATCTGGCTTTGCCCACTCGTCCCAGATGGATACGCCGCGTTCCTTGAGCCAGTTGTTGTTGCTGGAGCCGGTCAGGAACCAAAGCAGCTCCTGGATGATGGAGCGCAGGTGCACCTTCTTGGTGGTGACCAGGGGAAAGCCTTCGTTGAGGTCAAAGCGCATCTGGTAGCCAAACACGCTGCGCGTACCGGTACCGGTGCGGTCGGTCTTCTGGACGCCCGTGGTGTACACGTGGCGCATGAAATCTTCGTATTGGGAGCGCACGGGGCGCTGGGTTTGCGGGCTTTTCATGACACTTTGGAACATGGTGGTTTGGGCCTCTATTGTCGCTGGTGCGGAGTCCGCGTGTCAGAGCGGTATGCTCCGTGTCCCCCGCCCGCTGTGCGGGCTCCTCCTTTACCTGCGCATACCGCTCTGACACCCGGACTCCTCCGGGCCATGGAGGTGTTTCAGACGCCTTTCCCGGTCAGGGCTTGAGCATGCGGCCGGGATTCATCAGGTTGTGCGGGTCCAGGGCCTGCTTGATGGCGCGCATTAGGTCCAGGGCCACGGGGGATTTGTGCTCAGCGAGTTTTTCGCGCTTGAGGCTACCGATGCCGTGCTCGGCGGAGATGGATCCGTTGTAGCTGTCCACCTGAGCGTAGACCAGAGCATTCATGGGCTTTTCCTGGTCGCGCAGGAAGGCCTCGGCATCGCTGCCTTCGGGGGCTTGCACGTTGTAGTGCAGATTGCCGTCCCCCAGGTGGCCATAGGTCACCATGCGTGCGCCGGGAAATGCCTGGGCGATCCGCTCATTGGTCTCGCGCACAAAGTCGGGAATGCGCGACACCGCAATGGAAATGTCGTGCTTGATGTTCAGTCCTTCCTGGGCCTGGGCCAGGGGAATGCTTTCGCGGATATGCCAGAGCGCACGGGCCTGGGCAAGGCTCTCGGCCACCACGGCATCCAGCACGCAGCCGTCCTGCAGGGCTTCCTCCAGCAGGGTTTCCAGCAGGGTGCGCGCGTGGGCTTCGGAGTCGTGGTCGGACACCTCTAGCACCACGCAATACGGGTCTTCGCCGTCAAAGGGAATGTGCTGCTGCGGAAAATGCTTGCGCACCAGGCTGAGTGCAAAGGCGCCCATGACTTCAAAACCGGTCAAGCCGGCGTTCAGCGTCTTGTGCGCCAGTCCCAGCAACTCGACCGCCGCGTCCAGCGAAGGCACCGAAGCAAAAGCGGTGAGCATGGCCGCCGGCATCGGCACCATCTTCATGGTGGCCGCGGTGATCACGCCCAGTGTGCCCTCTGAGCCGATAAACAGGTGGCGCAGGTCGTAACCGGTGTTGTCCTTGCGCAGGCCGGTGAGGCCGCTCCAGATCTCGCCCTGCGCCGTCACCACTTCCAGGCCCAGGCAGAGTTCGCGCGTATTGCCGTAGCGCACGACCTGGGTGCCTCCCGCATTGGTGCCCAGATTGCCGCCTATGGTGCAGCTGCCCTCGGCCGCCAGGCTCAAGGGGAACAGGAAACCTTGGGCTTCACAGGCCTGCTGCAAAGTCTGCAACACACAGCCAGCCTCCACGGTCACCGTTAGATTGGCAGCGTCCAGGGTGCGTATCTTGTTCATGCGGGTCAGGCTCAGTACGAGCTGGGTGCCGCTGGCGTCCGGCGTCGACCCCACGACCATGCTGGTGTTGCCGCCTTGCGGCACCACGCTGATGCCGGATGCGACACAGGCCTTGATCACGGCAGCCACTTCCTCTGTAGTGGCAGGGCGCACCACGGCCAGGGCCTTGCCCCGCTGTCGCTTGCGCCAGTCCAGTTCCCAGGCGCTCAGATCGCCTTCGGTGAGGACGTGGGCATCGCCCACGATGGCGCGCAGGGTGTGCAAAAACGAGTCTTGTGCAATAGGGGGCATGCTGTAGGGAACTTTCAGGCAGACTGCTGGTCCGCTGCGTGCGCGGTGGCAAATTTGGCATTGCGCTGGCGTGCGCGCACGTGCAGGGTGCAGGCCACGAACAGCACCAGGCACAAGGCGGTTTCCAGCATGGCAAGGTAGTTGCCCGGGGCCCTGTCACCCCAGGCGCGCACCACGCCTTCGATGAAATACAGCCACACCATCAGGCTAACCCAACGGTAGGTGTACATGCGGTTTTTCAGAATCCCCGCAATGGGGATGCACAGGGGCAATACTTTGAGTGCCAGCCAGCTGCCGCCGGGGCGCAAGGGGCTGAGCCACAGCTCCCAGAGCAATCCCAGCACCACCAGACCGAGCAGACTGCCCAAGGCAAGCCAGCGGCTGGCACTCACGGCGGCGGTGGTACTGGGAACGAGGGGAGGGGAAGAGGGGGCAATGAACATGGCAGTGGCATCATAGCGGGATGCAATTGTTCGAACGTTTTCTTGTCTGGCTGTCCGAAGTGTCCAGCGTGCGCTGGCGTGACGCTGCCCATATGCTGCGTGAGCGCTTCCGCGAGGACCGGCTGGGCCTGACCGCCAGCAGCCTGACTTTCACCACCACCATTGCGTTGGTTCCGCTGATCACGGTGGCGCTGGCGGTGCTGACGGCCTTTCCCATGTTCTCCAAGTTCCAGGACGTGTTGCAGAAGTGGCTGATCGAAAGCCTGGTGCCCGACAACATCGCCCGCCAGGTGCTGGGGTACCTCAACCAGTTTGCCGGCAAGGCCAGCAAACTGGGTTTTGCGGGTCTGGCGGCATTGGCTGCCAGCGCACTGGCGCTCATCTTCACGATTGACCGCACGCTCAACAGCATCTGGCGCGTGCGCGCCAAGCGGCCGCTGGGCCAGCGCGTGCTGATCTACTGGTCCGCCATGACCCTGGGGCCGGTGGTACTGGGCGCCAGCCTGACCATGACCTCTTACGCGCTATCCGCCTCCAAGGGCTTGGTGGGTGCCATGCCGGGAGGGCTGGGATTCCTGCTCGATGTGCTGCAGTTCCTGTTGGTCGCCGGCGGTATGGCGGCCATGTTCCATTACGTGCCCAACACCTTTGTGCGCTGGGGGCATGCCTGGATGGGCGGCCTGTTTGTTTCCGCCTGCATGGAGGTGGCAAAGAGGTTACTGGCCATCTACATCAGCAAGGTGCCAACCTACTCGGCGGTCTACGGTGCCTTTGCCACCTTGCCGATTTTGCTGGTGTGGATCTACATGGCGTGGGTCATCGTGCTTCTGGGGGCGGCACTGACGGCCTATGTGCCCAGCCTGATCGCTGGCATCCCGCGCAAGCGCAGCGGCGTCGGCTGGCAGTTCCAACTGGCGCTGGAAGTGTTGGGTGAGCTGGATCGCGCGGCGGGCCAGGAGGACAAGGGCCGGACCCTGGCGCAGCTGTGCCAGATACTGGCGACCGATGCCCAGCGCATGGAGCCCGTGATGGAAGCGCTGATTGCCATGGACTGGGTCGGCCAGCTCAATGAGTCAGACGCCTATGGCTCGGCTGCACGCTATGTGCTGCTGGCGCGCCCAGAAGTGGTGACCCTGGAGCCCTTGATGCATGCCTTACTGCTGCCGCGCGTGGCGGCCACCGAAAAGCTCTGGCAGCACGCGCACTGGCCCACCATCACGCTGCGTGAGGTCATCTAGCGCTGGCGCTCAGGCGCCGGCCTTGAGGAAGCCTGTCAAAGCCTTGAGCATGTGCTCCGGCGTTTCGGTCATCTGGTGGTGGCCGCCGGGCAGCATCACCACGCTGGCGTTGCGCGCCTTGGCAATCAATGCCTTGGCCGCCTTGGGCGGCGTCATCTGGTCCTGCTCTCCCAGCACGAACAGGGCGGGGCAGGAAACCTGCGCAATCGCGGCTTCGCCGTTGCGGTAGCTGTCACAGGCAACAAAGCCGGTGTGAAACAGATTGACCGCCTTGTTGCTGGCCAGCACTTTCTTGCCCAGTGCCATGGATGCGCCATAAATCCAGGTGCCCGGCCCCAGGGCTGAAGGGGGAGGCGCCAGGGTGCTGCGCGAGAACACATTCACCATGTCCAGCGCCTTTTGCGGGCTGTTCAAGGAAGCGTCGATCAGTGCCGGCGATACCTGCATGGGGTAGGCAATGCCTACCAGCACCAACTGGCTGACACGTTCGGGCGCGCGCCCGGCAGCTTCCAGAGCTACCAGGGAGCCAAAGCTATGGCCCACCAAGGCGGCCTTGGCCACGCCCGCTGCATCCAGCAAGGCCAGAACCCAGTCGGCAGCCTCTTGCACCGTGGTGGCCGGTGCACCCGTGCTGCGGCAGTGGCCGGGCAGGTCCAGCGCCAACACGTTCCAGCCATGGTTGGCAAAGTAGCGGCTCTGCAGAATCCACACGCTGTGGTCGTTGAGCACGCCGTGGATGAACACCACGGTGGGTTTGGCAGGGTCCAAAGACTTGCCGGCGGTGTAGCAGTAAATGGAGGCGTTGTGGACCTGGATGTGCATGTCAGGCTCCTGCTTTCTCGGCAGCGCGCAGGGCGCGCTTGAGGTCATCGAGCAGGTCATCCGCCTCTTCCAGCCCGATGGACAGGCGTATCGTGCCCTGGCTGATGCCGCCCTTGGCCAGCGCCTCATCGTCCATGCGGAAGTGGGTGGTGCTGGCCGGGTGGATCACCAGGCTGCGGCAGTCGCCCACATTGGCCAGATGGCTGAATACCTTGAGGGCCTCCACAAAGGCCTTGCCCTGTGCACGCGAGCCCTTGATGTCGAAGCTGAACACCGAGCCGGCGCCGCGCGGCAGCAGCTTCTGCGCCAGAGCATGGTCGGGGTGCGACTCCAGCATCGGGTGGCCCACCCGCGAAACCAGAGGATGCTGGGCCAGGAACTCCACCACGCGCTGGGTATTGCGCATATGGCGCTCCATGCGCAGCGACAGCGTCTCTATGCCCTGCAGGATCAGCCAGGCCGAGTGCGGGCTCAAGGCGGCGCCAAAGTCGCGTAACCCTTCGCGCCGGGCGCGCAGCAAGAATGCACCCACCGATGCCTCCTCAGTAAACACCATGTTGTGAAAGCCCTCGTAGGGTGCCGAGAGTTCCGGGAACTTGCCCGAGGCGTCCCAGTCAAAACTGCCACCGTCCACCACCAGACCGCCAATCACCGTGCCGTGGCCGCTCAGGAACTTGGTGGCCGAGTGATAGACCAGATCGGCACCTTGCGTGAAGGGCTGCACCAGCCAGGGCGAGGTGAGGGTGGAGTCCACCAGCAGCGGCACGCCGGCTTCGTGGGCAATGGCGGCCACCTCGGGGGTGTTGAGCACGTCCAGCCCCGGGTTGCCCACGGTTTCGCCAAAGAACAGCTTGGTGTTGGGCCGCACCGCGGCACGCCAGCCATCGAGGTCACCCGGTTTGACGAAGGTGGTTTCTATGCCGAAGCGGCGCAGCGTGTAGTGCAACAGGTTTTGCGAGCCACCATAGAGCGCCGTGGAGGCCACGACATGGCTGCCCGCGCCCATCAGGGTGGCAATGCACAGATGCAGGGCAGCCTGTCCGCTGGCCACCGAGATGGCGCCCACGCCGCCTTCCAGCGCGCTGATGCGCTGCTCCAGCACCGCATTGGTGGGATTGCTGATGCGCGAATACACATGGCCGGCACGCTCCATGTTGAACAGCGAGGCGGCGTGGTCGCTGGACTCGAAAACGAAGGACGTGGTGAGGTGGATTGGCACTGCGCGCGCGCCGGTGGCATCAATGGTGGCACCGGCATGCAGTGCGAGCGTGTCGAAACCGGGGTCGGCATAACCTGCCATGGTCGTCTCCGTTGCGAAGTGTTGTCAAAAGGGGCTGGAAAGCCACACATTGTGGGCTATATTCAAGTTCTGGATACCCATACCTAGTGCCTTGAGGAAACACCATGAAAGTCAGCGACATCCTGCGCGTCAAAGGCGGCACGCTTTTCACCGCCCATCCCGATGAACCCTTGTCCCGCGCATTGGACCTGATGGCGGAAAAGGATATCGGTTCGCTGGTGGTCATGGAGCACGGCGACCTGGTGGGCATGCTGACTTTCCGCGAAGTGATCCAGACCCTCGTCAAGAATGGCGGCGTCATTGGCACCACCATCGTGCGTACCGCCATGGACGACGCGCCCCTGACCTGCACCATGGAAACCGATATGGACGAAGTGCGCCGCATGATGCTGGACCGCCACGCCCGCTACATGCCGGTGATGGACATGCGCATGCTCATGGGCGTGATCAGCTTCTACGACGTGGCACGCGCCGTGGTGGACAGCCAGAATTTCGAGAACCAGATGCTCAAGGCCTATATCCGCGATTGGCCCGAGGGTGAATCTCCTGCAGCGCCCAACTGATGTGCCGGGCGGCCAGCAGGCCGCGCGCTCTGGGATAATCCGCCTTCTATGAGCGGCAATACCTTTGGACAACTCTTCGCAGTCACCAACTTTGGTGAATCCCACGGCCCGGCCATTGGCTGTGTGATTGACGGCTGCCCCCCCGGCATGGCGCTCACCGAGGCGGACATCCAGTTTGATCTGGACCGCCGTCGCCCCGGCACCAGCCGCCACGTGACCCAGCGCAACGAGCCCGATGCGGTGCAGATCTTGAGCGGTGTCTACCAGGGCAAGACGACGGGCACACCGATCGCCCTGCTGATCCAGAACACCGACCAGCGCAGCAAGGATTACGGCAACCTGCTGGAAACTTTCCGCCCCGGCCATGCTGACTACGCCTATTTCCAGAAATACGGGATCCGCGACCCCCGTGGTGGTGGCCGCTCCAGTGCGCGCCTGACCGCGCCCATGGTGGCGGCGGGCGCCGTTGCCAAGAAGTGGCTGAAGGAAAAGTTCGGTACCGAATTCCGTGGTTGCATGACGCAGATTGGTGAACTACCGATTGGCTTCGAATCATGGGACCATGTGCCGCGCAACCCTTTCTTTGCCCCGGTGGCCGACGTCTCTGCCCTGGAAGACTACATGGATGCCCTGCGCAAGGCGGGAGACTCCTGCGGTGCGCGCATTCGCGTGGTGGCCAGCAACGTGCCGGTGGGCCTGGGTGAGCCGCTGTTTGACAAGATGGATGCCGACATTGCGTACGCCATGATGGGCATCAATGCCGTCAAGGGAGTGGAAATCGGTGCCGGTTTTGCCAGCGTGTCGCAACGCGGCACCGTACACGGCGACTCGCTCACGCCCCGGGGCTTTGCCAGCAACAACGCCGGCGGCATCCTGGGTGGAATCACTACTGGTCAGGACTTGGAAGTGAGCATTGCCATCAAGCCCACCAGTTCCATCACCACGCCGCGCGATTCGATTGACTCGTCCGGCAACCCGACCCAGGTCATCACCAAGGGACGTCACGACCCCTGTGTGGGCATACGCGCAACCCCCATTGCCGAGGCCATGCTGGCCCTGGTGGTGATGGACCATGCACTGCGCCACCGCGCCCAGTGCGCTGACGTGCAGCACACGCTCAAGCCGATTCCGGCCCGCATTTAACGTCGATTCTTGAGTGGGTTGTCGCCCACTATTCCCCAGTCGGGTGGGCCCACGCCGGAGCCCAGGCCCGGCTTGGCGTTTTCCTGCACCTGATCCACATACCAAAGCGCCAGACCGGTCCCGCCGATCAGGATGATGGCGCCCACGACCAGCTTGAGTACTGTGACCCAGACGCTGGGCTCATCGTCGTCATCTTTTTTCATGCGATAGACCTCGGATACAGGCAGGACCTGCGGTGTGGATTGCATTGTCTTCCAGGCGGCAGCACGTTCCAAGCAAGTATGCATTGGTTGATTGAAATGCGTACTATCTTTGCAGACATAGGTGTAAATACTAGGTATCTGGTGCAAATAAGTATTTCAACTGGTATTGCAAGTATCGTTACTGCATCTGTGAGTCGGTATCTTTCACCTGTCAGTGCTGGTTGCACTCAGGCATTGAGCACAGACCTCTTCTCATCACTCTGGAGACAACAACATGAAACTCAAATCCCGCGTAGCTACGGCTGCAGCATTACTGGTATCCCTGTGCGGGCTGTCTGCATCGGCCACCGAACTGGTGATTGCCACCGTCAACAACGGTCACATGATCGAGATGCAAAAGCTCGGAAAGAACTTTGAGCAAGCCAATCCGGACATCAAGCTCAAATGGGTCACGCTGGAAGAAGGCGTGCTGCGTCAGCGCGTGACGACCGACATCGCCACCAAGGGCGGTCAGTTCGACGTCATGACCATCGGCATGTACGAAACCCCAATCTGGGGCAAGAAGGGCTGGCTCAAGGAACTAAAGACCGACGCAGCCTATGACGTCGATGACCTGCTACCCGCCATGCGCGACGGCCTGTCCGTGGATGGCAAGCTGTTTGCCGCTCCCTTCTACGGCGAGAGCTCCATGCTCATGTACCGCAAGGACCTGACCGACAAGGCCGGCATCAAGTTCGAAGGCCGCCCCACCTGGGACCAGGTGCGTGATGCTGCTGCCAAGATCAATGACCCCAAGAACGGCGTGTACGGCATCTGCTTGCGCGGCAAGCCGGGCTGGGGTGACAACATGGCCTTCCTGTCGACCATGGCCAACAGCTTTGGCGCCCAGTGGTTTGACATGAAGTGGAAGCCCCAGCTCGAGTCCAAGCCCTGGAAGGATGCAGTCACGTTCTACGTGGATTTGCTGACCAAGTACGGCCCGCCCGGATCCTCTGCCAATAGCTTCAATGAAATCCTGGCCCTGTACAACGAAGGCAAGTGCGGCATGTGGATTGACGCCACCATCGCAGCATCCTTCATCACTGACCCCAAGCAGTCCAAAGTGGCTGACAAGGTGGCGTTCGCACGAGGTCCCTACAGCGTGACGCAAAAGGGCGCCAACTGGCTGTGGGCATGGGCACTGGCCATTCCGGCCGGCACCAAGAACGCGGATGCTGCACAGAAGTTCATCAGCTGGGCAACCTCCAAGGACTACATCAACCTGGTGGGCAAGACCAATGGTTGGGCCCACGTACCCACCGGTACCCGCAAGTCCACCTATGCCAATGCGGAATTCCAGAAGGCTGCCGTGTTTGCAGCGGCTGAAAAAGCAGCCATCGACTCTGCCAACCCCAACGACAGCACGCTGCCCAAGTCTCCGTACGTAGGCGTGCAGTTTGCGGCCATCCCCGAGTTCCAGGCGATTGGTATCGCCGTGGGTCAACAGATGAGCGCGGCTCTGGCTGGCAAGACCACGGTGGATGCGGCGCTGAAGGCATCGCAGGCTGCGGCGGAGCGCGAAATGACCAAGGGCGGCTACTACAAATAAGGATCATTGGGCTACTGCGCGGCCTGATCTGACGCGCGTGGTGCTCGCCGTACGAGAGTACGGCTGTGCGCCCCGCGCGCCACCTCAAGCCGCTCGCTACGCCCACTGAACCTTATTTGATGACCCTTTTCAGGGCATCTGATTTCACGCATTCCAAACCTACAACAACGATGAACTGCGCCCTATGAAACGACTATTGCCACGCCTGCTGCTCACTCCTGCAGTGGCGTCCTTACTGCTGTGGATGATCGTCCCGTTGGTGATGAGCATCTACTTTGCTTTCATCCGCTACAACCTGATGCAGCCCGAGGTCACAGGTTTTGCCGGACTGGAGAATTTTCAATACTTTCTGACCGATCCGTCCTTTTCCGTGGCGGTGATGAATACGCTGCTGCTGCTGGGTAGCGTGATCGTGGTGACGGTGCTGTTCGGCATCGGCATTGCGTTGCTGATCGATGACCCTTTTCCTGGCCGTGGCGCAGTGCGGCTGCTGCTGATCTCGCCATTCTTCGTCATGCCCACGGTCAATGCCCTGCTGTGGAAGCACATGATGATGAACCCGATTTACGGGGTGCTGGCACAGGTCTGGAAGTTCTTTGGCGCGACGCCGATTGACTGGCTCACGGACTTCCCACTGGGCTCGGTGATCATCATGGTGTCATGGCAATGGCTGCCGTTTGCAGCGCTGATTTTCATGACCGCGCTGCAGAGCATGAACCGCGAGCAGCTCGAAGCTGCGCGCATGGATGGTGCGACCTATCTGCAGCAACTGCGCTACCTCTACATCCCGCATCTGGGCCGCTCCATGGCAGTGGTGGTAATGATCGAGATGATCTTTCTGCTCAGCGTCTTCGCCGAGATCTACACCACCACGGGTGGCGGCCCCGGTGATGCGAGCACCAATGTGGCCTTCCTGATCTTCAAGCAGGCGCTGCTGAATTTTGACGCTGGCGTGGCCTCTGCCGGTGCCTTGTTTGCAGTGGTGCTGGCCAATATTGCAGCCGCATTCCTGATCCGCATGGTCGGCAAGAACCTGGACAAATAACATGGCACAACGCTCCAAATACCCTCCGGCACTCATCGTGCGCACGCTGTGCGCCTGGGCAGTCACGCTGCTGCTGTTCTTCCCTCTGGGATGGCTGGTGCTCACCGCCTTCAAGACCGAGTTGCAAGCCATCTCGGTGCCGCCGCTGCTGTTCTTCAAACCGACGTTTGCCAACTTCGTGGAAGTGCAGGAGCGTAGCGACTATCTGCTCTATGCCAAGAACTCGGTGGTGACCAGTGTCATGTCCACCTTGCTGGGCCTGGCGATCGCTGCTCCGGCGGCCTATTCCATGGCCTTCTTCCGCAGCAAGCGGACCAAGGACATCCTGATGTGGATGCTCTCCACCAAGATGATGCCGGCCGTGGGTGCGCTGGTCCCCATTTACGTACTGGCGCAAAGTGCGGGTCTGCTGGACACGCAACTGGCGCTGGTGATCATCTTCACGCTGTCCAACCTGCCCATCATGGTGTGGATGCTGTATTCCCATTTCAAGGACATACCGCACGAAATCCTGGAAGCGGCCCGCATGGATGGCGCCACGCTGTGGCAGGAATTCCGTCGCGTGTTGTTGCCGCTGGCCGTGGGTGGCCTGGCATCCACCGGGCTGCTGTGCCTGGTGCTGTCGTGGAACGAAGCCTTCTGGAGCCTGAACCTGAGCTCGGCCAAGGCCGGCACGCTGGCCACGCTGATTGCCAGCTACTCCAGTCCGGAAGGTCTGTTCTGGGCCAAGCTGTCTGCCGCCTCGCTCATGGCGATTGCGCCCATCGTGGTGTTTGGCTGGTTCAGCCAGAAGCAGCTGGTGCAGGGGCTCACCTTCGGAGCGGTGAAGTAGATGGAACACCCCCCGGCTTGCTCGCTGCGCGTAGCCGCTTTCCCCCTTGCAGGGGGCGGTGCGAGCGGCCCGGCGAAGCCGGTTCCGCCGCACCCTTGGGGGCACCCATGGCGCTCGGCGGTCTCAATTCATAACAAGTATTAGGAGAAATCCAATGGCGTACCTTCAGTTGCAAGGCATAGAAAAAGAGTTTGGCAATGTGCGCGTGATACGCGGCATTGACCTGCAGATCAACCAGGGCGAGTTCATCGTCTTTGTCGGCCCGTCAGGTTGCGGCAAGTCCACCTTGCTGCGCCTGATTGCGGGGCTGGAAGAGACCACCGGCGGCAAGCTCCTGCTGGATAAGCGGGACATCACCGACCAGCCATCCAGCAAGCGCGATCTGGCCATGGTGTTCCAGAGCTATGCGCTGTATCCGCACATGAGCGTCTTTGAAAACATGAGCTTTGCGCTCAAGCTTGCCAAGGTGGATGAAGCTGTCATCAAGGAAAAGGTCGGACGTGCGGCGGCCATTCTCAACCTCACCAACTATCTGGAACGCACACCCAAAGAGCTGTCCGGCGGCCAGCGCCAGCGTGTGGCCATTGGCCGGGCCATCGTGCGTGCGCCCAAGGTGTTCCTGTTCGACGAGCCTCTGTCCAATCTGGATGCCGCGCTGCGGGGTCAGACTCGCATCGAGATCGCCAAGTTGCACCGTGATCTGGGTGCCACCACGATTTACGTGACCCATGACCAGGTCGAGGCGATGACGCTGGCGGACCGTGTCGTGGTGTTGCGCGACGGCAAGATCGAGCAGGTAGGCACGCCACTGGAACTCTACGATCGACCCGCCAATCAGTTCGTGGCGCAGTTCATCGGCACACCGCAGATGAATGTGGTGGCAGCCAAGGATGTGCAGGCACTGGTGCAGAGCACAGCGCTGCCGGTGCAGGCCGATGGATTTGTCGGTTTGCGGCCCGAAAACATCGCTCTGTGCGCCCCTGGACAAGGGCAGATCAACGGCAAGGTGGAGCTGGTGGAGGCACTGGGCGCCGAGACCCTGATCTACGTATCCACCGACTCTGGTGTGCAACTGGTGGCACGCCAGAACGAACGCACCGATCTGGCCGCTGGCCACCCCGTAGGCATGCGCATTGATGTGGATGCTGCCCATTTGTTTGACGCCCAGGGGCGGATCACCCGCACCGGCAAAGCCCGAGAATCTTTGGTTCACTAGACATGCAAGACTCCATCAAACCCTTTGTCATGCTCCATCTGGGGCTGGGTTCCTTCCATCGCGCGCACCAGGCCGTGTACCTGCACCAGCTACAGCAAAGTGGCGACACGCGCTGGTCCTTGGCCGGCGGCAATATTCGCCCTGACATGGCTGAGACGATTGAGGCGCTGATTGCGCAGGACGGCGCTTACACGCTGGAGACGGTCACGCCGCAAGGCGAGCGCACTTACACGCGCATCACCTCCATCCATACCGTGGTGCGTCACGACCCCATGCTCTCGGGACTGATCCGCCTGGGTGCAGACCCGCAGACACGCATCATCTCGTTTACCGTGACGGAAGCGGGCTATTACCTTGATGCCAAGGACGGTCTGGACCTGGGCTTTGCCGATCTGCAGGCGGACCTGGATGCCATCCGCGCTGGCAGGGCCGGCAGCACCATCTATGGCGCACTCACCGCCATCCTCAAGGCGCGCATGCAGGCCAAGGCAGGAGCGGTGACGCTACTCAACTGCGACAACCTGCGGCACAACGGTGACCGCTCACGCAGCGGATTGCTGCAGTTTCTGGAACTGCTGGGGGACACCGAACTGCTGGACTGGGTGAAAGCCCACACCAGCAGCCCCAACGCCATGGTGGACCGCATCACACCGCGCCCCACAGCGGAAGTGCGTGCGCGCGTGAAAGCCGCCACCGGTGTGGATGATGCCGCAGCGCTCATGGGTGAGAGCTTCATCCAGTGGGTGATTGAGGACAACTTCATCGCTGGCCGCCCTGAGTGGGAGACCGTAGGCGTGGAAATGGTGCAGTCGGTGCAGGCCTATGAGGAGGCCAAGATCCGCCTGCTCAATGCCACGCACAGCTGCATTGCCTGGGCTGGCACTCTGATCGGCTACACCTACATCCACGAAGGCACGCATGATGCCGACATCCGCAAGTTCGCCTACGACTATGTGACGGACGATGTGATCCCGGTGCTGGACACGCCCGAGCACCCGTGCCCCATCAACCTGGCGCAGTACCGCGACGTGGTGTTGGATCGCTTTGGCAACCCCGCCATAGCAGACACCAACCAGCGTGTGGCCATGGACGGTTTTTCCAAGATACCGGGCTTCATCGCTCCAACCATCCGCGAGCGTCTGGCGCGCGGCGAGTCCATAGACAGCGTGGCCATCTTGCCCGCGCTGTTTCTGGCGTATCTGCAGCGTTGGCACGCCGGCCAGATCCACTACACCTACCAGGACCAGGCCATGGAGCCAGCAGTGGCGCACGCCATCTGCGACGCCGCTGATCCGATAGCCGCCTTCTGTGCGGATGCCACCTTGTGGGGCCCGCAGGCACAAGACCAGCGTCTGGTTGCAGCACTGCGTGGCGCCTATGCCCGCGTTCAGACATTTATTCAGAGGAAGTCAGCATGACCCGTTTACAAGGCAAGCACGCATTGCTCACCGGCGCCGCCGGCGGTATTGGATTCGCCGTGGCCCAGGCCTATGTGCGCGAAGGAGCCAAGTGCACGATTGCGGACATCGGCAAGACCCCATCCGCGTCCGTTTCCGATCTGATGGCGCGGTTTCCGGACGCGGTCCAGTATGTGCCTACGGACGTCACCCGTGCGACCGACATCGATGCGCTGATCGCTACTGCCGAATCCCGCTTCGGTGCCATCACCACGCTCTACAACAATGCGGCCATCTTTGACATGGCGCCGCTGCTGGAGAGCGATGAGGCGATGTACGACAAAATCTTCGCGGTCAACGTCAAGGGTGCCTTCTTCATCATGCAAAAGACGCTCGCGCACATGGTGGCCCACCAGGTGCAAGGTGGCTCGGTCATCAATATGGCATCACAGGCGGGTCGCCGGGGTGAGGCACTGGTGTCGCATTACTGCGCCAGCAAGGCAGCGGTCATCAGCTACACCCAGAGCGCCGCACTGGCAATGGCACCGCACAAGATCCGGGTCAACGGCATTGCGCCCGGCGTGATCGCCACACCCATGTGGGCCCATGTGGACGCACTGTTTGCCAAATACGAGAACCTGCCCATCGGCGAAAAGAAGAAGCGGGTGGGTGAGGCTGTTCCACTGGGTTACATGGGCGACCCCAACGACATCTGCGGTGCAGCGGTTTTCCTGGCCAGTGACGAAGCCTCCTACATCACGGCGCAGACGCTCAACGTGGATGGCGGCAACGTCATGTCTTGAGCTACAGTGCGCAAAATTCCTGAGTGAATTCCCGTGTCCAATAAGCCGCGTCAACTCAAACCCGAACTGGAGCATGCCTATACGCGCTCTCCGGAGCTAGGCTATGAGCGCCCGGAGGAAGTGGGCATCATCCGCTGCCTGTCGCACGGCTTTCCCACGCCGCTGGCACGCTGGCACTACCACGACGAGTACGAGCTGCACCTGATCACCAGTACCTCGGGCAAGGCCTTTGTGGGCGACTGGATAGGCCAGTTCCAGCCCGGTCATTTGGTGCTCACCGGCCCGCGCCTGCCGCACAACTGGGTCAGCATGGACTTGCCCGACGGTGGTGTGGCCGAGCGTGATCTGGTGATCCAGTTTCCACATGCGCCCATCGAGGAGGCCAGTCGTCACGTGCCGGAAATGCGCGCCATATTGCCACTGCTGGAGCGCGCCAAGCATGGCATCGAATTCTTCGACCTGTATCCGCAGGCCTTGGAGCATTGGCACAAGGTCAAGAATTCACTGGGGCTGGCCCGCTTCGGCGCGTTTTGCACGTTTCTCAATGAGCTGGCGCAGTGCAACGACTACCGCCTGCTGTCCAATGCGCAGATCCAGAGTGTGGACAACGACGCACAGCTCGAGCAGATCAACGCCATTCTCAGCCGCATCACCGACAAGCTCACCGAACCTTTGTCTGCCGCTTCGCTGGCCGAGGAGCTGGACATGACCGAGAGCCGCTTCTCGCGTTTCTTCCGTCGTGCCACCGGCAATACTTTCACCGATTTTGTAAACCATGTGCGCATCAACCGCGCTTGTCAGTTCCTGATGGAGTCGGACCGGCAGATCACCAGCATTGCCTATGAGGTCGGATTCAACAACATCGCCAATTTCAACCGACGCTTTCTGGACATCAAAGGCATGACGCCACGCGAGTTCCGTCGTCAGGTGGCCAACCGCTTTGGCGTCAAGGCCTGAAGCGTCTGCCGATCACCACAGGCTGAAGCGCCTTCCCAACTGCAGGAAGATGTTGCGGTTGCCGCTGCTGCCGGACGCTGCGCCAAAAAAGACGTCGCCGATCTTGCTGTCCACACCGATGAATGCGGTGCCGCTGTATTTCGGGTCGTAGTCCCTGTTGCTGACCCAGGAGTCGCCCACTTCGGCCACAAAACCGACAAAGGTGGGCTGGTGCAGGATACCGCCGTCCGAGAGACGGTACATGTACGTCGCTTGGGCGTGCAGCAGCCGGTCGCCGCTGAGCTGACCCATCTGATAAGCACCCATGGACTGGAAGCCCCCCAGGTACAGTGGTGAGAGGGATGTCACGCGCGTACAGCCGTTGCAATCAAGGATATGGTCGGCACCCAGATCCAGCCCCAGGTTGACCACGTGGGCGCCAAAACTTCTGGCCCATAGCGCATTGGCGCGGTAACTCGTGTACTGGTTGGTTCCGGTCACACCTTGTGCCGCGGCTACATTGATGAAGTAGCCCCGGGTCGGGAAAGAGGGCGAGTCCAGCAGGTCGGCAGTGAACTGTGCATTCATGCCGGTGAAATCCCACTGGCCGTCCTGCATCACGTAGGTGACTGCGCCACCGCTATCCGACGGAAAGCTCACAGTCTTGGCCGTGTCTATGGTGACCTGGGTCTGGTTGGTTACCAGACCGATCTTGGCGGTAGCCTTCTTGCTCAAGTCGTATGACAGGTTGAGCCCCAACTCCTGGCGACGCAGGGTGGCTGCGCCCATTTTCACGGCCGTCGCAACGTCTGGCCGATAGACCGATAACTCATTGCTGTTGTAGGTTCCGTAGGCATTCAGTCCCCACCCCCCTGAGAGGGGCTGAAACAGGCTTGCCGCTAACTCGCTCTGGGAACCCGCACGCAAGTCCACCTGCAGTTCCAGGCCATCGGGCGTCAGCCACGGACGACGAAATCCTGCGCCCAGAGAGAACCGGTTGGTTCCGCTGCTTTCGGTATAGAAGCCCAGGTTGGTCTTGAGAAAGTTGGGACCATACGTCTTTTCGTTCACGTCCACTACCAGCTCATATTTGCCGTTGAGCATGGGACTGATCTGGTAGCTCAGGCGCTCAAAATTGCCGCTGGTGTAGAGCTCGTCAATCTTCTGGCTGACCAGATGGGGCTGGTAGGGCTTGTCCAGCAGCGGTTGAAACTCTTGTTCGATGAAGGCGGTAGAGACGTCCCGGTTGCCGGTCACGCGGATGCGGCTGACCAGAACGCTCTCCGGCACAAACTCGGATGCCGCTTGGGCTGGCACCGGCACTGTCACTTGCGCATTTGTGATGCGCGCCAGCTCGCGGAAGCGCGCATCCTGCGCCTGTACCGCGATTTGGCCCACCTGGATGATCTCGGCAGGTTGGTCAAAACTGCCAGCCGTGTAGTTCTGCAACTGGGGCCGCACCAGAATGTCCTGTGGACGCAGCAGGGCAATGTTGCGGCGCTCGTTTTGCCGCATCAGGATATCCAGCATGCGGGTGGCCACGCTCAGTGCATTGCCGGTGTCCAGGTTGTCGCCCACCTTGTCGGTATCGCCCAGATAGGAAGCCACGATGATGTCTGCGCCTTCCTTCAGAGCAACTTCCACCGGCAGGTTGGCGACCAGTCCACCGTCCACATAGGTCTCGCCATCGATTTCGACCGGGGCAAACACCCCGGGTGCCGCCATGCTGGCGCGCACCACCAGGGCCAGCGAGCCATGGTCGAAGGAAACCAGCTCTCCGTCGCGGTAGCGCGTGGCCACGGCCCGGAAAGGAATCTTGAGGTGGTCAAAGTCGGTGCCTGGTGGCACCCGCGCAGTCAGCTCCTGCATCAGGGTGAGAAAGCGCTGGCCGTCACTGACGCCCCGCGCAAAGGTGAGCTGGCCGTTCTTGACGCCCAGCTCCAGATCGACCGGGTAGCGCTGCTGGTAGTCGCGCGTGCGGTGCGGCAGTTCGGTGCGGCTCAATTGGTCCAGCGCAACGCGGCCCGGGTCCAGGCTGCCGATGACTTTTTCAATGTCCTGCGTTGACATGCCGCTGGCGTACAGGCTGCCGATGACCGCGCCCATGCTGGTGCCAATGATCTTGGCAATGGGGACATGGTCTTCTTCCAGGCGCCGCAACAGGGCGATGTGGGCAAACCCCTTGGCACCGCCACCCGCCAGCACGACGGTGACTTTGGGTGGGGGGGGCTCTTCAGCACCCGCCGGTGCGGCAAGACAGGCCAGGGTTGCCAGCATCAGTGCGGCAAGGGAACGGGAGATTTTGCGCATGACCGATTATCGGCAGCTTGGCTCCCGTCCCGCAGGGACTGCCTGAATGACGACGGTCAGGCGCTTTCCAGTTCCGCGGTGGGTATGCAGCTGCAGAACAGGTTGCGGTCACCGTAGACGTTGTCCACCCGCCCCACGGTGGGCCAATACTTGTTGGCCTTGAGGCTGGCCAGCGGGAAGGCGCCCAGCTCGCGTGCATAGGGGCGGTCCCAGTCGGTGCCTACCACGGCAGCGGCCGTGTGCGGCGCATGCTTGAGCGGGTTGTTGTCCTGCGGCCAGTGGCCTTGTTCCACCTCGGCAATCTCTGCGCGAATGGACAGCATGGCGTGGATGAAGCGGTCCAGCTCGGCCAGGGTTTCACTTTCGGTGGGCTCCACCATCAGGGTGTTGGGCACCGGGAAGGACAGTGTGGGCGCATGAAAGCCATAGTCCATCAACCGCTTGGCCACGTCCTCAGCCATCACGCCGCAGGATTCCTTGAAGTGGCGCAGGTCCAGAATGCATTCGTGCGCCACATGGCCGGGCTTGCCGTTCAGGGATGTACTGGCATAGAGCGTGGGATAGGCATCCGCCAGGGCGGCGCTGATGTAGTTGGCCGCCAGGATGGCTGCCTCCGTAGCGTGCTTCAGTCCTTCGGCACCCATCATGCGGATGTACATCCAGCTGATGGGCAGCACGGCCGCATTGCCCAGCGGAGCCGCGGACACCGCACCGCCCTTGCCATCCACGCCGCCTGTCTTGTGACCGGGCAGGAAGGGCACCAGGTCTTCCACCACGCACACCGGGCCCACACCCGGACCACCGCCACCGTGGGGGATGCAGAAGGTCTTGTGCAGGTTCAGGTGACTGACGTCGCCGCCGAATGCGCCGGGTGCAGCGGTGCCGACCAGGGCGTTCATGTTGGCGCCGTCCACATAGACGCGGCCGCCATGCTGGTGCACCAGGGCGCACAGCTCCTTCACCTGGGTTTCAAACACGCCGTGCGTGCTGGGGTAGGTGATCATCACCGCGGCCAGGTTGGCGCTGTGTTTCTCGCAGTGGGCGCGCAGGTCGGCCATGTCCACATTGCCTTGCGCGTCGCAGGCGGTAACCACCACGCTCATGCCGGCCATGGCAGCGCTGGCGGGGTTGGTGCCGTGCGCGCTGCTGGGGATCAGGCAGATGGTGCGGTGCGACTCGCCGCGCGAGGCATGCCAGCCGCGAATGGCCAGCAGGCCTGCGTATTCACCTTGGCTGCCGGCATTGGGTTGCAGGCTGATGTCGGCATAGCCGGTGGCGGCACAAAGCCATGCGCGCAGTTGGCGATCCAGCTCGGCATAGCCTTCGCGCTGTTCGGCGGGGCAGAAGGGGTGGATGTTGGCAAACTCGGGCCAGGTGATGGGAATCATCTCGCTGGTGGCGTTGAGCTTCATGGTGCAGCTGCCCAGCGGGATCATGCTGCGGTCCAGCGCCAGGTCCTTGTCACTCAGCATGCGGATATAGCGCAGCATGCCGGTCTCGGAGTGGTAGCTGTTGAATACGGCATGGCCCAGGTAGCTGCTGGTGCGCAGCAGCGCTTGTGGAATCAGCGGTTGCGCCTGGTCGGCAAAGGCTTCGACTTTGGGCAATGCCTGGCCTGGCTTGGCGAATAGGGACCACAGCAGGGCCAGATCGTCACGGGTGGTGGTTTCGTCCAGCGAGACGCTGATGTATTCGTCCCAGGACAGGCGCAGATTGACTTGCGTGTCCAGCGCTTTGGCGACCAGGGCCTGTGCGTCGCCCGCCGAGGCGCAGCGCACAGTGACGGTGTCAAACGCGGTGGTGCTGGTCAAGGTGTAGCCCAGTGCGGCAATGCCTTGCGACAGGATGGCGGTGTAGCTGGCCACGCGCTGCGCAATGCGCTTGAGCCCGGCCGGGCCGTGGTAGACCGCGTACATGCTGGCGATCACCGCCGGCAGCACCTGCGCGGTGCAAATGTTGGAGGTGGCTTTTTCGCGGCGGATGTGCTGCTCGCGTGTCTGCAGGGCCAGGCGGTATGCCGGATTGCCATGCACGTCCACACTCACGCCCACCAACCGGCCTGGCAGGGAGCGCTTGTACTCGTCGCGGCAGGCCATATAGGCGGCGTGCGGGCCACCGTTGCACAAAGGCATGCCAAAGCGTTGGGTGGTGCCCACCACGATGTCGGCATCCCATTCGCCCGGGGGCGTGAGCAGCGTCAGGGCCAGCAGATCGGCTGCCACGATGAACGCCGCCTGCTTGGCATGTACCTTGACGACTTCAGGTGCCCAGTCGTCGATGCGGCCGCTAGTGGATGGGTACTGCGCCAGCACGGCAAAGTAGTCGCCTTCCAGCAATGCAGACCATTCGGCGGCGGAATTCGCCACCTTGATTTCCAGACCCAGCGGCGCGGCACGTGTCTGCAGCACTTCGATGGTCTGGGCATGGCAGTCACCGGCCACCACGAAGACGTTGCTCTTGCTCTTGACGCTGCGTTTGGCCAGCGTCATGGCCTCGGCGGCGGCAGTGGCCTCATCCAGCATGGAGGCGTTGGCAATCGGCATGGCGGTGAGGTCGCAGACCATGGTCTGGAAATTCACGAGTGCTTCCATGCGCCCCTGGGAAATCTCTGCCTGGTAGGGCGTGTAAGCGGTGTACCAGGCCGGGTTCTCCAGGATGTTGCGCAGGATCACGCCGGGCGTGTGGGTGCCGTAGTAGCCCTGGCCAATGAAGTTCTTGAACAGCTTGTTTTTGCCGGCCATGGCCTTGATTTCGGCCAGTGCCGCAGCCTCCGTCACCGCAGGCGGGATGTTCATCCTGTCGGCACGCGCAATGCTGCGCGGCACGATGCTGTCGATCAGCGCCGTACGGCTGGACTCACCGATGACGCGCAGCATGTGCTGCTCGTCGGCTTCGGTGATGCCAATGTGGCGGGCGATGAACTCGCTGCTGTTTTCAAGTTCTGCAAGGGTGGGGGAGGGTGCGTTCACTGTCATGGCAAGGCGGTGCGGTGGGTTTAGGCGGATTCCGAGAACTTGGTGTAGGCGGTGTCGTCCATCAGCGCGTCGAACTGGCTTTGATCGGCCACGGTGATCTTGAAGAACCAGCCGGCGCCCAGTGGGTCACTGTTGGCCAGCGCGGGGTCTGCACGCAGCTCTTCATTGACTTCAGTGACAGTACCGTCCACGGGCATGTAGACGTCGGCAGCGGCCTTGACCGACTCGACTACGCCAGCCACATCACCCTTGGCGTAGGTCTTGCCCACATCGGGCAGTTCGACGAAAACGACGTCGCCTAAAGCGTCCTGTGCGTGGACGGTGATGCCCACCACGGCCTGGCCGTTGTCGAGCTTGAGCCACTCGTGGTCGGGGGTGAATTTGATGGTCATATTGGATTCCTTTCAGTAGAGGGTGTGTTGTGACAGATGTATTTCAGTGAACCGCAGGGGCATGTTATCCACGGTAATAGCGGTTGGGCGTGAAGGGCATGGAAGTTATTTCCATCAGCACGGGCTTGCCGCGCACGATGGCGTTCACGCGGGTGCCCAGTGCAGCCATGGATGCGGGCACATAGCCTATGGCAATCGGTTTGTCGACCGTGGGGCCCAGCAGGCCGCTGGTGACTTCACCAATGGGCTGGCCTTGCAGGTCCTGCAGCGGTGTGTGGTCGCGCACGGGAATGCGCTCCAGTGCCACCAGGCCCACGCGCTTGCGTGCGTTGGCGTCAGGGTGTGCCAGCGCCGCCAAAATCTTTGCTGCACCGGGAAAGCCGCCTTCGCGTGCGCCCCCTGCGCGGCGCACCTTTTGCATGGCCCACAGCAGATTGGCTTCCACCGGGTTCGTAGTGGTGTCAATGTCGTTGCCGTACAGGCACAGTCCGGCCTCCAGGCGCAGCGAATTGCGGGCCCCCAGACCGATGGGTTTGACTTCCGGCTGCGCCAGCAGGGCACGCGCCAAGGCATCTGCATCGCGGCTGTGCACCGAGATTTCAAAGCCGTCTTCACCCGTATAACCGCTGCGGGTGAGAAACACGGCTATGTCCTGCGCGCCGGTGTGCACCGTGAAATGGCCACCAGTCATGAACACCAGCTTCTCCACGCCGGGAGCCAGCCGCGACAAGGCGGTCACCGCTTGCGGGCCTTGCAGCGCAAGCAAGGCCATCTCCGGCATAGGAATGACTTCGCAACGGCTGCCAATGCGGGCCTGGATATGGGCGATGTCGGCCGCCTTGCAGGCACCGTTGACCACCACAAAGATGTCAGCCTCGCGGCGTATGAACATCAGGTCGTCGAGGATGCCGCCCTCTTCATTGAGCAGCAGGCCATAGCGTTGCTTGCCCACGGGCAGATCGATCACGTCCACCGGCATCAGGCTCTCGAACGCTGCTGCGGCATCCGCACCCACTAGGCGCAACTGGCCCATGTGGGACACGTCAAACAGGCCGACGGCGTTGCGGGTGTGGTGGTGCTCGGCCATCAGCCCGGCGGGATACTGCACCGGCATCGAGTAGCCGGCAAAAGGCACCATGCGTGCGCCCAGCTCGATATGCAGGGCGTTCAGCGGCGTAGTAAGCAAGGGGGTTGCGGAATCGGACAAGAGACTCTCCATCTGGGGGCAAATTGGGTATCCACGACCTGCTCTTGAAAACATGCCGTGCTCTGCCCCCGCTGTCCGCTTTACCTGAGAGATTGGCCACTGGGCAGCGAGCCGCCAGTGATTTGCTCCTTCGGTGGACTGCCGTTTAGGCAGCCTCTCTCCAGTGGGGTGTCGCTGCGTGGACTTGCCACACAACGCTTGTCAGTCCTTTTGCCTGAGCGTTCAGACTGCTGCAATCAGCGGTCCTGCGCCTTCGGCGGCTTCTTCGGTGAGAAGCTCTCTCCTGACCCGAGCGATTCTACATGCTCTGGAAGCGACCTTTTTGAATTTGTTTGCGTCAGATGCAAATTGATTCCCTATTTTTTCCAGGAGTGGAGGATCAATTCCGCTCCAAGCCGTCACTTGCCGGTTCCTGCGCAGCCATCACCAGCCACTTGCGTACGGCTTGCTCCTCCAGTGGGCTCAGGCCTGCCAGCAGCCGCTCCTCTACCACCTTGACAGCCCGCTTGCAGCGCGACAACAGGTTGCGACCTGCAGATGTGATTTCGTTGACTTGGATACGCCCATGCTCAGCATGCGCACGGCGTGCAATGGCACCGTCACGCTCCAGGTTGGACAGGATCACGTTCATGGTCTGGGGTGTCAGCATGGACAGCCGTGCCAGTTCCGCGCCCGAGGCACCCGGGTAGGCGGCCAACATGACAAGCACGGAGAACTGGGGCAGCGTCACGCCATCGGCGGCCAAAGCCCTTTCCATGCGGGCGCGGTGCGCGGAGTGGGCTTGTCGCAACAGATAGCCAATATGGCCATCGACGCCCCGTTTGCCCCGGCCCACATCGGGTACGGCGTTTGGTTGGGTGTTCACTGGCTTGCGCATGATGTCAGAGTTCGAATATCATTTGTTATCAGAACCCTGATATTAATTCCAAACTTCTTTCATGACCATGACTACTTCCGCATTTCCCGTTCTATCGCCTCGCATGGGTTGGGCTACGTTTGACACATCCGTCCCGGGCGCTGTGGCCGCTCTGCGCAGTCTGGGCCAGGCTGTCGATGGCACCGGGCTGGACAAGCGCCTGATCGAGCTGGTCAAGGTGCGTGTTTCGCAGATCAACGGCTGCGCCTTTTGTCTCAAGCTGCATCTGGATTGGGCGCGGCAGGCTGGTGTACCAGCCGTTCAGCTGGACTTGCTGGCGACCTGGCGTGACGTGGATTGTTTTGACAGGCGCGCGCAGGCGGCACTGGACTGGGCGGAAGCCCTGACCGGTATGGCATCGCATCACATTGACGATGAAACCCACGAGCGCGCGTCCTTGCAATTCTCTGAAGTCGAGCTTGCCGCGTTGACTACGTCCATTGCTGCCATCAATGCCTGGAACCGCATTGCAGGATCGTTGCGGTTTGAGCCGCCCGGGATGACAACCAAGCCGGAGCGCACGGCATGACGATGGATCAATGTGCTGCTGCACTCACCATCCGGACCGTCAATGATGCGGCTGTCGTTCGAAGTAGCTTCCCTTTGATGGCCCAGTTGCGTCCGGAACTTGCCGACGCGGCCGCTTGGGTATCTTATTGGCAACGCCAATCAGAGCGGGGCTATCGCTTGGCCGGGTTGTATGTGGAGGACGAACTGAAGGCCCTGGCTGGCTACCGCATTCAGGAGAATCTTGTGCACGGGCAGTTCATGTACCTGGACGATCTGGTAACCGATGTCGGCGCGCGAGGGCGGGGACATGGTGAGGCATTGGTCGGATTTCTTCGCGCCGAAGCCGAGCGCCTGGGATGCAACAAGCTGGTGCTCGACACGCCACTGAGCAATCAGTTGGGCCACCGCTTCTATTTCCGATGCGGTCTGTTGGCGACCTCGCTGCGTTTTGTAGAACCCATTGCATCTGCGGTGGCACGGCAATAAAAAAGCCCATCGGGTGATGGGCTTGGGAATTTGAAGAGCGTGAATTACATGTCTGCGTAGTTGGGACCGCCACCGCCTTCGGGCGTGACCCAGACGATGTTCTGTGTGGGGTCCTTGATGTCGCAGGTCTTGCAGTGCACACAGTTCTGCGCATTGATCTGAAGGCGGTCGGAGCCGTCATCGTTCTTGACGAACTCGTACACACCAGCGGGGCAGTAACGCGCCTCGGGTCCTGCGTACTTGGCCAGATTGATGCTGACCGGTACCGACGCATCCTTGAGCGTCAGGTGGGCCGGCTGGTTTTCCTCATGGTTCACGTTGCCCAGGAAGACGCTGGAGTTGCGGTCGAAGGTGAGCTTGCCGTCGGGCTTGGGGTAGACGATGGGCGTGCACTCTGCCGCGGGCTTGAGATACAGGTGGTCAGGCTTGTCGCGCCGCAGGGTCCAGGGGAAGTGGCCGCGCAGGGCGAACTGCTCAATGCCGTTCATGATGGTCGCCACGGCCAGTCCCTTCTTGAACCAGCTCTTGAAGTTGCGCGCTTTGTTGAGTTCGGTGAATAGCCAGCTTTTCTCGAACGCTTCCGGGTAAGCGCTCAGCTCGTCGTGCTGACGACCCGCCTGCAGTGCGTCAAATGCAGCTTCCGCAGCCAGCATACCGGTCTTGATAGCCGCGTGGCTGCCCTTGATGCGGCTGGTATTCAAGAAGCCCGCGTCGCAACCCACCAGGGCACCACCGGGGAATACGGTCTTGGGCAGTGACATCAGGCCGCCGGCAGTGATGGCGCGGGCGCCGTAGGCCAGGCGCTTGCCGGTAACCTCACCCTTGTCGTTCTCAAAGTAGTAGCGCACGTTGGGATGGGTCTTCCAGCGCTGGAATTCCTCGAACGGGCTGAGGTAAGGGTTGCTGTAGTTCAAACCTGTGACGAAGCCCAGCGCCACCTTGTTGTCTGCCATGTGGTACATGAAGGCGCCGCCATAGGTGGCATTGTCCATGGGCCAGCCGGCGGTGTGGAAGGCAAAACCGGGCTGGTGGCGGCTGGGGTCGATCTCCCAGACTTCCTTGATGCCAATGCCATAGGTTTGCGGGTCGGTGCCGACATCGAGCTTGTATTTGGCAATGATCTGCTTGCCCAGGTGACCGCGTGCGCCTTCGGCAAAAATGGTGTACTTGCCCAGCAGCTCCATGCCGATCTGGAAGTTGTCGGTGGGGTTGCCGTCCTTGCCGATGCCCATGTTGCCGGTGGCCACACCTTTGACCGAACCGTCTTCGTTGTAGAGCACTTCGGCCGCGGTGAAACCGGGGAAAATTTCCACGCCCAGGCTTTCGGCCTGGGTTGCCAGCCAGCGCGTGACTTCGGCCAGGCTGATGATGTAGCAGCCATGGTTTTGCACGCATTCGGGCAGGAAGAAGTTGGGGGTACGGAAAGCGGAAGTCTCGGTCAGGAAACTCACGGCATCGTCGGTGACGGGCTGGTTGAGCGGGGCACCCTTTGCCTTCCAGTCGGGAATCAGTTCATTCAGCGCGATGGGATCCATGATGGCGCCCGACAGAATGTGTGCACCAGGCTCGGAGCCCTTTTCCAACACAACGACAGACACCTCCTTGCCGGTCTCGGCGGCGCGTTGCTTGAGGCGGATGGCAGCAGAAAGGCCGGCTGGCCCCGCACCCACGACGACCACGTCGTACTCCATGGATTCACGTGGGCCGAACTGGGACAGAATTTCCTGAGGGGTCATGGAGGGTCTCGCTGGATAATGGAATGGAATTTGAGGCAGATTTTATTCGCGGTTAGGGCAGACACTGCTCATGACCGCAAACCGTGCAAACAGGGAGTACCCATGGCATACAACATCGACCTTTCGGGCCGCATCGCATTCATCACCGGGGCCAGCAGTGGCCTGGGTGCGCAGTTTGCCAAGACACTGGCGGCGGCGGGTGCGGCGGTCGTGCTCGCCAGCCGTCGCGTGGACAAGCTCAAGGAGTTGCGCGCTTTCATTGATGGCCAGGGCGGTGACGCCCATGTGATCGAGCTGGACGTGACCGATCACGACTCCATCAAATCGGCTGTGGCGCACGCGGAAACCGAAGTGGGCTCCATCGACATCCTGGTCAACAACTCGGGTGTGAGCACCACCCAGCGCTTGCAGGACGTGGAGCCGGAAGACTTTGATTTCATATTCGACGTCAATGTAAAGGGTGCATTCTTTGTCGCACAGGAGGTGGGCAAACGCATGCTGGCCCGTGCAGTGGGGGCGGCACCGGGCAATTACACCGGTGGGCGCATTGTGAACGTGGCATCGGTTGCCGGGCTGCGAGTGTTGCCACAGATCGGTACCTATTGCATGAGCAAGGCCGCCGTCATCCAGATGACCAAGGCCATGGCGTTGGAGTGGGGCAAGCACGGCATCAATGTCAATGCGCTGTGCCCAGGCTACATCGATACCGAAATCAACCATCACCACTGGAAGACCGAGGCAGGGCAGAAGCTGGTGAACATGTTTCCGCGCAAACGGCTGGGCCAGCCCAAGGACTTGGATGCCATGCTGGTGACGCTGTGCTCGGACCAAAGCCATTTCATCAATGGAGCGGTGATTTCCGCTGACGATGGCTTTGGCCTCTAACCTTTAGCGCGGTGCCAGGCGGATGGCGCCGTCGAGGCGTATCACTTCGCCATTGAGCATGTCGTTCTCGAAGATGTGGCGTACTAGCTTGGCATAGTCTTGCGGAGTACCCAGGCGGGAAGGGAAGGGCACGGCTGCGGCCAACGAGTCTTGCACTTCCTGAGGCATGCCAAACATCATCGGGGTGCCAAAGATGCCAGGAGCAATCGTCATGTTGCGGATGCCGTTGCGTGCCAGGTCGCGGGCAATGGGCAGCGTCATACCAACCACGCCGCCCTTGGACGCGCTGTAGGCGGCTTGTCCCATTTGTCCGTCGTACGCGGCCACCGATGCGGTGGAGATCAACACGCCGCGTTCGCCGGTGGCTTCCGGTTCATTCTTGCTCATGGCTTCTGCTGCCAGGCGGATCATGTTGAAGCTGCCCACCAAGTTGACGGTAATGCATTTGGTGAATGTGGACAGGGCATGTGCACCGGTCTTGCCAACCGTCTTTTCACCGGGGGCAATGCCCGCGCAATTGACCAGGCCCATGAGTTTGCCCAAGGAAACTGCCTTGGCTACCACGGCTTGGCCATCGGCCTCGCTGCTGACGTCGCACTTCACAAAGGCGCCGCCAATGTCACGGGCCACAGCCTCACCTTTTTCGACCTGCATGTCAGCGATGACGACCTTGCCGCCAGCGGCTGCCAGCATGCGTGCCGTGCCTTCACCCAATCCTGATGCACCGCCCGTGACGATGTAGACCTTGCCTGCAATTTCCATGGTTTCTCCTGCTATGGTTGACGTTTACGTAAACGTCAATTATGGCGCATGGCGGGAACTTCTTGAGTGGATCGCGTGGAGTTTGGTCGGAAGGTGCAATAGTTGCTGCTATAATCAAAGGCTCAGGCGCATAGCTCAGCTGGTTAGAGCACCACCTTGACATGGTGGGGGTCGTTGGTTCGAGTCCAATTGCGCCTACCAAATTGGTCCTGGAAGCTACTTCCAAGACACCATTTTAAAGCCCCTTCTCCCTCTGAGACGGGGCTTTTTTCTTTTCGCAGTCTTTCGCGGAATGTCGCCAGCTTTCACGTATTCGTTACGTGAAAATCACGTGAAAAGCTCAGACCGGTGATTTCGTGAAAAGGTTTTCACGTGATTGCCTCAGTACTGCAGGTGCTCGTGGCACTGGGTCGTTACGCTGGCGGCAAAGGGCTGGTAGTTGACATTCCCAGCGCTCCAAAGCGGACGTGTTCGTTCAAGGTCCTAGCCGTACCTAGCCACGTCGATTCCGCGATAACCAATAGAGGGTGCCCACTTGGGCTAGGCCACATCCAGTCAGGTAGGTGAGCTGTAAAACTCCGTCAAATAACTTTGGGAACATTTCATACATCCAGTCCAAAGTCAGTGATGAAGGTAAGCCTGCAAACATCAAAAGCAATGCTGGCAAAAGATGTTCTCGATTGGCATAGATAGGAGAGACTTCACCATACCATGCCCATAGTGCAATGAATGTCACGATGCAACCATAGGTGAGTGACACTATCCGTAAAAAGCTGCGATTACGAAGCATGAGGAAATGTAAGCCATATTTCCGTGAAGGCAAGTGGAGTGACTTCTTTCGCGGCGAAGTCGAAGTAATTAGGCAAGATGCGGTGAGCATCGGACATGGTAAGGAGGCTCGTGAATTTGCAGGCCATCAGGAACCGGGAACGTATTGCCGCAATAGTCCACTTCAATCCCAGAGAAATGCCCTCGGTTGTCTGCGAACACAATGAACTCGATGGACTTGTGCTCAATGGTTTCGAGCTCAATAGTCTGAAATGACAACTCAAAGATGGCGCCGCCTCCGGAATTAACCAGCGGCTCCAAGGTAGCCTCTTCAGGAATTTCGAATTCAAATGCATTACATCCGCAATCACATAGCCGAGTAATCTTTCCGAATTGAAATGCAGCGTGCAGTTTCGAACCTGCTGGAAACTCCGGTCGCCCAGCAATAAAGTCCATCCAATGCTCGGCCGTAGCTGCTGTGTTCGTCATGATTCCTCACTATGGTAGCCTGAACTTGCCTTGATGAATCCCTCTTATGGGTGAACCTCCAACAACGTCGGCTTTCGCGGCCATTCTGCCATTGCGACAAACATCTACTGCGCGTCAGGTTCAATTGGAAGATTGTCACCCACTGCCACCCAGTCGACATGGGTGTCGTAGTGAACATGGGAGCCTGGTTCACGATCAAGAGGCTGCGTAAACAGCGCTCTCGCAATATGCGTTTCATTTACCCAAATTTTGGAACGAAAGAACATGGGACTCCCACAGTTGCTGCAGAAACCCCGACGGCTACCCATTGGCTCACTGTACCAAGCCAGTTTGTTCTTGCTGTCGTCAATTTCGACTTGACTGGTCTCTGCGCCTACCCAAGTCACGAATGCGCTACCGTGCGCGCGCTGGCAACGTGAGCAGTGACAATGAAGCACCCACTTTGTTGGATATTGCAAAGTGAAGGTAACTGAACCGCATAAGCAACTACCGATTGACTGGTTGTTTTGCATTGAGTATGTCTTAACAAATTGTAAGCACCATTAGAGTGACGGCTATCGCGGCCAAGCGGCATCAGGCTTCGTGAGACCCGTCCGGGCCTTTGAAAAGATTGGCAGCAACAAAGACAACAGCGGGACCGATGATAAGTGGCACTGCTTGGTGTCCAGTGATGAGGTGCAGGTACGACCAGGAAACCGGGTTCGCCGCATCGGGACATAGAGCAACACTAAGACATGCTAAGGCGAGCGATGTGAAGGAAAGCAGCGGCGCGAAGAACGTTCCTAATGCGGTTGCCAGTGCGATTGATGTGAATGCTGCCATTCGCCACTTGTGCTTCATTTGTAACACCACCCGGCAAGTTGACCATGCGGCTAGCCACAACGTAAGGAAGTAGGCTGGCACAACGCCGACCACCAGACCAGCTTTAACTGAGCCTAGCGTCTTGTAGGATCCCGCACCTTCGAGCGCAAAGGAAAAGCCCATCACGCACAACAGGACCGCCCCAATGCCACCCAAAACTGTTGCGACCAAGGCGGGTGACTTCATAATGGACTTGATCGTTTAGCGAAAGAAATTGCGAAACACTATAGCTCACGGGACACCTCGCTGCTATGTCTGCTTCCGCGGCCAAACCGAAGTTTGACACGGGTTGCAATCGGCCTTCCAAAGTTCCCCATAGCCGCTATGTACTTTTCGCACGAAGTAGAAAACGGGCGGCAAGCCACGCCAATAGCCAGCTAATCCACGCAACGGGAACAAAGAAAAACGTGCCCAAGCCAGCTTGTGCACAACCGGCACCAGTGCAGGTCAAGAGAGAGTTGAGGTCACTGAAAAATGCAAGTACAAACAAAAGTACGCCAAGCGAGCACAGAAAAACTGAGAGCATTCCAACGACAGTCTTTGCTCGCGAGTCGCGGAACTGCAAAGGAATTGACTCTTTGAGTCGCCAATAGAGATGCACCAAAAGTAGCACCGGTGGCAAACCGAATACTCCTACCCTTAGCAAGGGGGTGACGTCATGCATGTTGTCCTAACATATGGGGTGCACCTCTTGATGCATTAAATCTAATTTCCAGAATTCATCATTGAACTCCCTCAATCGGGACACTCTGTTGAGTGACCGCTTTCGCGGCGGAGCGGCGCGCCGTAAAGGAACCACCTCGCTGCCGCGTCAGACACCGCTTCGGCGCGCGTAGCTTGAGACATATTGTTTGGCAAGCAGTTCAGCAGCAGCGAACTGCTCCGGAGCTAGTTTCTCAAGCAACCTTGCCAGAGACTTGCTTGCGTCCTTAAGAATTTCGGTTTCTGTCGCATCCGAACTTGATGCGGCTTGCGCGCTGGCTATCGCGCATCGGTACCAGGCATAGGCTTCTGTAGCGCTTGGTGGAACTCCTTTGCCTCGTTCGTAGGCGTCACCAAGATGCCATTGAGCCTCCGAATGGCCTAGCTTCGCTGCGCGTTGCCACAGTGCAAGTGCCTGCGTAATGTCAGACGGACCACCAAGACCTTCAAACAAAAGGTAACCGAGATTGTTCATTGCAGAGGTCTCACCCTGCTCAACAGACTTAGACCATTGTTCACGTGCCCTCGCATAGTCCTTGGCGCGGTAAGCATCGACCCCCTTGTTATAAAAACTCACTTCGACAGGTTTCGAAGCGCAGGCTGCAAGTGCCAGGGAAAATGCCAAGATGGTGAGGATACGCATGTTTGGGAGGCTAAAGAATATTGCTTTGAATGCTTTGGAATAATATCAAGCTGGGAAGTCTTGCCGAATGGCTGCAATCGCGGCAAACCAGGGCTCATGATTTTGGAGATTGAATCGCATTCAAGATTTCCTCCATGATTTGTTCATCAACGTTGCGCCACTTCGTATCAGGCGTTAGCGACAGTTTGCAGCCTTGCTCGGAAGCGGCAGAGAGGATTTGTTCAAACCAGCGGCCATAGTGCCATTCCCTGGGCTTTGGCGAGTAAAGCACCTTGTCCTCTTGGTGCCAACTTACTTCCATTGCCTCGCGGTAGATATACGGGAACGTGGCTAATTCAGGTCGAATGCGTAGATGGCCGACCTCGTCAATCTCAACTTCGGCGATGTTGTCATGAGTCATGGCGCCATCCTAGCCAGTATTTGAGACCTGAAGTCAGATGTCAGCTATCGCGGCGAACCGGCGGTACACCTTCATTGACATTCTGCCATCGGCAGCGGGCTAACAGCAGTCATCCACGTCCTATGACTCCAGGCTTAAACGTTGGGACCAACAATAAGCCGCCAGGGTCTATACATCCCCGGCGTAAAGGCCGCGATTGGTCGCGAATTGAGTCAGCTTGACATTCAGACTAACTGCGTCCGTGTAGAAATCAGCCTCCAATTTATCCATGAGGATGCCGCGTTCATCCTTGATGTCGATGGACTCGATGTTCGGAAGTGCCTTGTTGCGCTCCGCGAAGTCAAGAGGTACATCTAGTGCGCCCAAAAGCAGCTCTTTGGCCTGAACAACGAGGCCGTGCGTGTGAACCGCATCAAGCTTAAGCAGGCCATCCAATGCAAGTCCGAACAGTTCCCCGGAATGGTTCGAGAAGAACTGATAAAAGCCGCCATTGAAGACCTCTCCCACCAGAACGCGAACGGCATAGTAAACCTTCTCGTCTTGCGACAGTACCTTGAAGGCATTCCCGGACGCGTGGACCCGGCCAACTAACGCGAGCCAGAAGACTCTTGCGGGGCTCTTGTCGTATTTCTTCTCTTCTTCACGTCGCTTCTTACCCGCTTCGATGCGGTCGCGGTAGCCGCCCTTGCAGGGCATGCAAAGGCCAGCATTCTTTGCTGCTGTGTCCGGGTGTATGAGCTCGCCACAGACTGAGCATGGTAAGCGGGTATTCAATGTGATGCCTGACGAAAGTTTGAAGATATGAATCGCGTAGAACTATAGCCCGCTGGATTACTTAATTGACAGACTGCTTTCGCGGCAAAGTGACTCTTTACCAGAGTCCCTTTTCGAGGTACTTTTCATAGGGCACCAAAATCTGCTCAATCATGTCCATGGTGGGAATGAAAATCCATCCGGCAACTACCAATATCACCTTAGCCAACTGCGGCAAATGCCCCCACTGAATAACTCCAACCGCAACTCCGCCAAGCCACGCAACCAAAACGATGAGCAACTTAACTCGAAACAGAGCGTACTGAAAGCGTGACATTTGAGCATGTCGCTCTCCCTTTAAACCGAAGATGTTCATAGAAAGAGTTTGGCGTGTTGGCAGAAATTTCGTTCACGATATTGTGACCGTTTGTTCGTAGACTGAACATCACCTAAATGGGGGACGCCGAGGAATGTCAGCTATCGCGGCATTGCTGCACTGTATCAAGTCCCAAAAAGATTAAAGGCCACGAAAATGCCAATGGATAGGGTTATCAATGAAGCTATAGCTGAGAACGCTAGTCCCATTGAAAATGGCTCCAACGTCCGAATCTTTTTGCTGACTCCCCGAAAGGCTACACCGGCTGCAACTGTTGAAACACCAAAGTAGAGAAATTGGGCAGCAACAGACGGGATTGCCAATACTGCAAAAATTCGTGTGCCGTAGGCGGCAACCAGAAAGGCAATATGCGCAAAGGCTACAAGTGCAAGACTTGGCAGAATTTTCATCTTGGCCCATTGTCCATCACTTGACACAGGTTGAAAATCCCCCAATCGGGTAAATCGTAGCTATGTCCGGTTTCGCGGCGAACCGGCGGTACACCTTCATCTCTATTCTGCCACCAGCAGCGGGCTGTAAGCGGACACCTTACGTGTCTGACTCGAGCGACCGGTTGGTAGCCACATTACAAGCATCTCTGAAGCTGCAAGCAGACATAAACATCGCATAGATGCTGAGAAAATACGGTGGAATCTTTTTCACTTGCCTATTCTGCGCTGAACTTCCGCCAAATTACTGTCGAAATAGTACTTGCCAAAAAGAGGGCGCCGTAAAGGCAAAACATTAGTGTGGAAGACACTTCCTGTCCGTTTTCTTGAAACGTGAATGACTCTGGTGAGTTGGGGTCAATGATTAGCGAAACTTCATCCCCGACCGAGTGTCGTCCTGCGTCCGGCAGTCTCGGTGTAAATCTCTTGAAATTGAATTCATAGGAAACACGATAAAAGCTTCGCGAGTCCTTGGGCTCCGGATTAACTTCTACTACCTTTGCCGTAACAACGACACCCGATTCTTTCAATCGTATCTTTTCAAACCCATCCTCTAACAAAAAGATACCACCATAAGTCAACGCAAAGAGAACTGCCCATATCAACGAAATTGTTGCTTTTGTCATTTGATTGATGGCTTGACGAAGTAGTGTTGACAACCAAATCGGGTTCTGCCTCTCACTGACCGCTTCCGCGGCAATTCCGAATTTGCTTGCCAAATTCACTTAGTCGTGTCCTACGCATTCAATGTCTCTATCAAGACTTCCGAGCCACGAGCGGATTCGGATACGGTCAGCATAAGGAAAGTCCCTGTTGTCCATTGGCATTTTGGACTTCTCTTGAAACATGGAGCCACAACATTCAGTACCCCGCCAAAAAGATACACATGCGAATTGCTCTGCCAAGATATTTTGCACCAGGCTAAGTGCATCGTTGCCAGAGCCGTCGTCAAATGCGTCGAAATGCGAATGGCACTTGTCTAGAGATACTGTTACTTCTAAGCCCTCTGTATCCACACGCAATGGCTGGTCGATATGCTGAGAGGGTGGAGTAACCAAAAGCACGAAAAAACGTTCATTGGCACCAACCTCAACTTTTGCCAGATGTGCCCAGCCTGGGAATGTCGCCCTGACTTCGTCCGCTACCTGTTTGTCAAACTCGTCAAGTTCGTAAAACGCATCATCTTTAGCCATTTTCAAGCCCGTTTTCCGACGACTTTCGCCTTGGAAATCTCAAAAGTGTCCAGTCTCCGGTCAAATCTCAACGTTGGCAATCCCTCGAACGGGTGAAGTTGCTCAATGACCGCAATCGCGGCATTTCTGCCTCTGCCCACGTTGGTGAAGCATCAATTCGCCACCCACTCATGGACTGTAAAAGACGTGTTGCGACTAGAAGCCTCTATGACCATAACGTACTGTCCACGTTCCAGTGTAATTCGAGCCAAAGTGGAATCCAATCTTGGCTGCCAACCTTTACTTTTCAACTCGCTACGGAGTCTGTCAAGACTTGCCTGGCCTCCACCACAGGAAATTAAAAGGGAACCCTTGCTCCCTGAACAGTTCAGAGACTCAACTAAACCTCCTGCAGATTTGTATGCTGCCTCAATCTCTGCACGTACAGCTTTACCCACTGGACCTAGTGTTGGAGGTGTAGGCCCACTTAGAAAAAATGGAATTAGAGCAACAACAAGTCCAACTGACAAAAATGCCAGTAGCAGTTTCCAAGCCAATGGGTATTGGGCAGAGGGTATCTGCAAATTTTTGTCCATTATTTAAAAAGGCGCACTGTTAGGTAATGGCTCGGAATGTCTCCTTCCGCGGCGAAGCGGCACCCTTCTTTTGAATTCACTCGCGGGCCTGGCAGATTAGCCATTTGATGGTCCATGTTGAACTGACCAAAACAGCCAGGTAAGATTGAAAGCGGCTAAGAGCAGATAGCTAAAAATATTCGCACGAAATACTGCTGCTCGAACAGCAGCTCGCGGATATTCAGACTCTAGCCGAGTCACGATTGCCGCCTCAACAAAGTAGGACGTGAAGAAAAATGGTATCAGGAGTACGAAAGACGCCGCCGGCAACATCCAGTACAAATCGTCTTCATAGGGAATAAGCCAGGGAGCCTGCCACGTGACGGCAAGTAATTTCTGCGCTGGCGTTGCAAGCCCATAAGCAGACCCACCGCCACTAATCAGTTGCAATGCGACCAATGCAACCCAAGTCAATGGCAGTCCAACAATCGTCGATGCCACATTTGCAATTCCAACAGATTTTGCCCGAAGCAAAGCTTTAGAGCCAAGCAGTCGCCCAACGACAACCGCCTCTATCACAATAATGGGAATCAAAGCAATAAGCATCGCGGGGAACGTGAGAAAAAGCATGGGTACGCCTGCATCGGCCCGCGCAACATCCGCGAACACGAGCATTGAGGTGCCAATTGAGATTTGCCAAGTGCGGTGACCTAGATGCATTGCGCTTAATTTAACGAGTACTGCAAAAATAGCAGAATAGGCTGATACCACTCAGTATCACTGATGCTCAATGATTCGTACATCCCCCATTTGGGTGAACTAAATGGATGTCAGCTTTCGCGGCGAACCGGCGGTACACCGTCAATGGCATTCTGCCACCAGCAAAGGGCTGGTAGTTGACATTCCCGTCCCTCCGAAGCGGTCATTCGAGGCTTAACTGCGAACGTGGCAAATTGGACTAAAGCCCCATCACAGCTTCGAAAATGTTGCGAATCCATTCCGTAAAGCTCTTTCGCCGCGACTCGCCCCCGTGAAGTCGCTGGGTCAATAGCCATGTGGCATAGGTTCCAATGGCGACAACGGCCACAACTTCCGTCAACACAATAATGATGTCGAGCAAATTCATTATTACCAGACTAACCCTCAAGGGATGGAAATTTCACCGCCACGGGAAACTCCGCGAAAACGATGGCACTTGCCGGTTGACCGGTTTCGCGGCGATGTTGACAGACTTTGGTGACAGTCAATTTCGAGCCTTCTTTAATATACGCATACAAAATGCGCCCAACAAGAACCACCAAATGGAGCCAATTATTGCAAGTGCAAACCAATAACCTTCAAACGAAAATAGTGGCCTAAACAATCCCAATAGCAGGATAGCCGGTAAATCTGGAATGACGAAGAATATACCTCCCCAACTGCCTTCGTAGTGCTGCAAATAGACAATCAAAATTGCCAAGGCGTGAACAATCGCGAGTGAAATTGGAAGCACTAGAATTGAATTTTTCTTCATCCGACTACTTAGATATTACGTGAATAGAATTTCAACGGGAAAGTCTGCTTGCGCGGCAATCCGGCGATGCGTCAGCTTGTCATACATCTTTTTTACTTTGCTCTCGGTCGTCGAGCCATGGCCCGAACCAAGCACCAAAATACAGTGCAGATATCAAAAGCAGGCCCACAGCACTCCATGTCAGCGTGATATTGTCTAATACAAAATTTTCCATTGAAGCCATCACAATGACGAGGGATGCAGGTCCGGTAGAAGCACCTAATGCAGCAATAAAGCGATAATTTCGATTGGCTGCACCAAAAATCGTGGTTGATGCCGCCGCAATGATTGCAACGCCAAGAGCACCCGGCGTCCCGTAGAACCATCCTATTCCAAATGCCGCAAATGCAAGTGCTAGTCCGAAGCTGACGCTGATAACTATGGTTGCAATTAGTTTTGTCATCAATGCATGTACGTATTGGCGCATGACGGCTGGCCGTAACGGCACGAGAATTCCGACGAGCACATACGTTGCTGAAAAATACTGCTTGAAAAATTCATTGTGGACGTTGTCTATATGAGGGACCTCGTTGAACGACTGCTATCGCGGGCGTAACCTTTAGCTCCTGGTGCTGGTCAAAACAATGTCAGCCTTCACGGCAGTTGGGTCACAACTCGCTCCCGCAGTGAGGACAGTATTTGATTTGAATTCCACCACCTCCTGCTAATGGCGAGATTGGTATGAACCAACCCTTGTGCTTAGTCCACCATTCATACCGAACATCCAGATAGCAAGCGGTCGTATGGCGAGAGAAGTCATCGCAGCAGGCCTTAAAAGGTCGCGGTACTTTTCTTGTTCCCTCTGGACAAAGCGTCCCATCCGAATGTAATTTCTCAGTGCTCATAGGACTACTGTTGTGGTCATTTCGGCGTTATTCTGACCGATTAGCCCATCTACTTGCACGACCGCTATCGCGGCAAACCGGCTGGCACCACTACCTAGCGCGAATAAGCCTGGCACCAGCCAGTTCGATTTCGCTGTCCGATAGAAGTAGACGCGGAACCACCTTTCCATTCGAGCCCTTTTCCGTTGGTTTATACAAGTCGTCAATTATCAGCACGCCGGTCACATCGGCATAGACCTGACAACGATAAAGGCTCAAAGTATGCTCTGCGCACCGAAACCAATTGCCACCGTCTTTTCCGCCTTGCCAACTGGCGTCTGCCGGGACGTTTGCTGGACGGGCCGGAACACGGACATCATTGGACGCCACAACTAGGCCAATGAGAATGCCAACAACAAAGACGCTTGCAAATGAGAATAGCGTTTTTAGGCTCATTGATGGTTACATTTGAACCGCTTCACTGAATGGCGGCTTTCGCGGCATAGAGGAATCACATCAACTTTTCGTAGGTGGCATGAGACTCAATCCATTGCCCTTGTTGCCGCGACTTCCAAGCAAATGGCTCTGGCTCAAAATTGCACAGTTCAACATGAACAGTATCCCGCGATTTCCATGAGCCCCCTTTGTATCGCAGCTCAAGCACTAAAACGTCCCCGACTTTGCCGTCAAAATCGATGCTCTTGTCGAGTTTTACGACCGCTGCCGGGACCTCATTCTGTCCGGGAATGAAGCGTGTGACCATGCCCGTATAGGCGTCATTTCCCGAAAGCCATTTTGGACTCATGTCATATCCGCCGCTAAGCCGTACTCTGTCCCCAATAGCAAGAGTGTCAACCATTTTGGATTCCATCTCCGAATTCAAAGTTGTCCGTAAATGTCGGCTTCCGCGGCATTGTTGAATTACAAAGCGCTCAGAAGCTGACGTTCGATTATTACTTATAGCCGCCAAGCCGCTCGATTTCTGCCTGCCGTAACGTTGGCTAACATGGCGTTGGAACAACTGGCCTGGTTTCAACCGGAATGGCTGGTACGGTTTGGATTTGAATGAGTGGCCGGCTTGACTGGAATATGCACATACGGCGTTGTCCGTTGAGAAACTGATTGCAGTCGTTATGCCGAACGCCACTGAAAGGTGCAATTGCTTCACGGGAACATATCTGCACTGTCCGGTCGAACTCAGCCGTGCACCTCATAGCGTTACTAAAGTAACGCCTTTCCCATTACTGTCTGGCGTTACTTGTTACTGTAGTGGGCATTTAGATAGAAAAAATAGCTGACACGCTTGCACGAGGCTTGGCGGCGTGATAGATTTACTCTGTCGCCAATGCGACGCCCGGGGTAACGCAGGTCGCACTACAGGGATACCGGGCAGGCCACAGATGTGGCAAAAGCCTGAGCCGCTCGGCCAGGCCGTGATCCCCGTCTAGGCGGGAATGAGGGCAGGCAGCACGAGCCGAAACTCAGGTCACGGTCGCCGTGACCCTGAACCCTTCGAGAGCTCGAGGCTCGTCTCTCGTCGTAATACCACTCCTGATGTTTTTTGGCCTTCGTGCAGGCCTCCGGCGCAGCTTTGCCTGGCGCCGGGCAACAGGAGCTGCCCAAAATGGCCCATGAAAATCATCAGTTGATGTCGAGCGCACGCGTTTGCGCCACTCTGGATGTCGGGATCACAACCCTATACAAGCTGTGCCGCACTGGCCACTTGGCCCGTCCGGTCAAGCTCACTGGCACACGTCGCGTTGCGTGGCATGCGTCCGATGTTCAGAGATACATCGACGGTCTACCACCGGTCCAGCTGCGGGCCATGCCGGGAGGTGTGGCATGACTAAGCTTGTCAGTCTCAAACGCTTCCTCTTCGAGCACCCACGCCTTGCAGTGGAGCAAGAGAGCATCATTCAGTCCAACGCGCGCGCGCGCCGAGCGGGCAAGCCACTGCCACGTCCTTATGTGGTCACCAGTGGGCCAGGTACGCCCGCCCTGGCGGATCCGGATGCAGCCAGGGCCTGGGCCGCTGCTAAAGGCAAGAGCTACATCTTCGAGGGGAGGGGGGCCGCATGAGCGCGTCCAAAACCCAAACCCAGGGAGGGGAGCTGGTCTTTGAAGGACGCGTGGCCATGGCATGCCCAATTGAGCGAGCCGCCCTGCGTGATTCCCGTCTCAGCTGGGCTGCGCGCGGGCTTTTTGCCTTTCTGTGGGACCTGCCTGAGGGGTGGCGCCCGTGCCTGACCCACCTGACTCGCATGGGCACAGACGGCGTCCATGCCACGCGCTCGACTGTGGCTGAGCTCGAGGCGGTGGGGGCGATGAGAGTAGAGAAGCTACGTGGAGACGGGGGGAGGTTGGCGGGTCAGCGCTGGGTGGTAATCAGTGCCGCGCGTTGGGCCATCGAAGCGCCCCTCAAGGTCAAGGTGGAAAAGGCGGCAGAGAGTGCTGGCGGCGCTGTGCCACCACAATGTGATTTTCCGAGTATGGAATTTTCCGATTCTCGGCTTTCACGAGTCTCGGAAAACCGGAGACTAAGGGTATCCAAACACAAGGGTCTGCAAACACAAGGTTCTCCAAACACCACCACCACCGCACGCGTGCGCGCGGCGGGATCCGTGGTGGTGGATGAAGATGACAGGAGACAACTGGCCTGGCCACCAGGCCTGACTGAAGACCAGCTCGGCAGCATGCATGGGGTGCTGTTTGGCAATGGTTGGCCCGGGCTGGCAGAGGCTCAAGCCTTGCTGGATGAACTGGCAGGCCAGCTACAGCTTGGCAAGGTCAAAAACCCTCCAGGCCTGCTGCGCACGCTGCTGAAGAGGCAGCAAGAAGGCACCTTCACTCAGGATCTCGGGCCCGACGTCCGCCATGCACGCGAGGCTAGGAAGAAGCAGGCAGCGCGCGAGGCAGCGGCGCTGGCTGGTGGCGAGCGCGTTGGCTCTGGACTGCCAGGCCAAGGCACTGGTAGTTCCGGGACCTCCTCCGTGGCGGTGGCGGCCAGGGAGAACCTTCGCAGGATGCGGAAAAACTGGGGGCACCAAGTGGCTCCTGGGGGGCAGGCTTGAACTACACCCTGTTTCTGTGGCCGAGGTCTATAAGACAAAAAGAGTCGATTTTGCGGCCGATTGGAGTGATTGCAGAGGTGTTGGCCGGCCGACAGGCCAGACAACCCAACTCCCCTCTTTCTGCTGAGCCGCGATCGGGCTGCCGATCAGTCCGCGTAGCGGATGCGAGACGACTGGGGACCCGCTGCGCTAGCAGAGGGGAGCGAGTCGAGCACACCGGCTGCGGAGCCGGTGCAGGCAGAGCCGGGCGCAAATCCTGGCCGGATCAGAGACATCAAATCATTAGCGTTCAAGGGGAAAGACATGACTGACGACGACACCCAGAAGAACGACGGAATGCAACCGGTCACGCTTCGGGAAAAAGTGAATATCTACGCGGACCGAATGGGAAAATTCTGTGCATTTGCTGGCGTATTGGTCGGGTTCCCAGCCATGGGTATTGCCCACTTCTTCTTTCAATACGGTTCGCAAGAGCTAGTTCGAATTCTTGACATTTTCACAGTTCCGTTGGCGTTCTTCGTTTCAGTTGCCTTCGTCACCAAATCAAATCGAAAATGACCATTCAAAAGACCTTCACCATCGCCACGGCCGTGGCCTGCACTGGCTTGGCCATCAGCATGGCTGTGGCCAGCGCCAGCGGCCGTGCGGCTACGCCACAGGCTGCCTGGGTGCTGGCCGTTTTCAGCTCCATCATCGTGTTGCTGGTGCATGTGACGCCAGCACTGCTGCGCAGCGTTCCGGACCAGGTGCTCTGGCCCGTCTGGCTCCTGCTTCTGGCGTGCGCATTGTGGTCACATGCAGGCTTCTTCACCACGACTGCCGCTGAAGCTGGCGCTGCGCGCCTAGCATCAAACCCGGCCACAGCGACTGCTGCACGGCAGCGCGCGGACATCGAGCAGGCTATCGACCAGATCAAGGCGAGGCCGGCAGCGACGATCCTGCGCCAGTTGTCCTGGACGCAAGCCCCGGACCGTGCGCGGGCATTGCAGGCTGAGCTCTCAGAGTCCCAGCGCCGCCAGGTGCTCCAAGACCAGCTCCTGGCCCTCGGTGCCGCGGCATCCGCCGCAGCCGCCACGGTCACCGCAGATCCAGTTGCCGTCACGCTGGCCCACGCGCTTGGCGTCAGACCCGATGTGGTCCAACTTGCAGCAGGCCTGCTGATGGCCTTGCTGCTGGAGGTGTCGGGCATGCTGCTGTGGCGTGAGGTCAGGCAACCAGCCGCAGCAGACGCTGAGCCGACAAAGCCGCAGCCGGCCGTGCTCATGCCCGTGCACGCCACGGCACCAACAGCGCAGGCGAGTTTGCAGCAGATCGTGCAGGTAACGGTGCAGCAGCCTGCACCGGCCGTTACGCAGCCTGTGCAGGCCGATTTGCATCAGGAGGCACCGCTGATATCTGATGCTGAGTCCGATGAAGTGTCCATGTTGCTTTTAGCAGTTCGTGCAGGGCGGTGCGTTCCTACCGTCTCCGGAATCCGGACATATATGCGCTGCGGCCAGGTCAAGGCGCGTGAGCTTCGGCGTGCGCTTGACCATGTGTCGCTCGTTTCGTGATCCCTTTCGTGGTTACTGCGAGTCACGTATGGTCGGGTGTGCGCGACTTGTTCGTGACTATTTAAGTCACGGAGTGACTAGTCAAGAGTCACGCGGAGTCACGTTCGGTCACGCTCCCGTGACTTCTTTGGTCACCGGTTCGGTTTGACGTTCAGCCGGGCAAACCGAACCGCGCCGATCTTGTTTGCATTGGACCGGATTTCACTAGCGCCGATCTCGGCGCTGCGGCCTTCTGTATCTTCCTCGATTGATGCGTCTACGATGATCAACTCATCGTCTTCTTGCAGAGCATCAGCGAACGCGCCGATTGCTTCGATTGCTGCTGCTTGCAGATTCGCCAGACGCTTCATTTTCTTGTTCTCTTCGATCCACACCGTATCCGCGTCTCGGGTCTGATCGAATGCCAAGAATGCGTCCGGACGGCGTAGCAGCCCATCATGTAGTGGAGGCAGCAGGCCGTGATCATGAGCGGCTTTTGCATATTCCTGTACCGTGACCATATCTACTCGCTTCGCGCGGCCAGCACGCCAGCGTGCGAGCGTCGCGCCAGCGTCACCTGAGACATCCTTTTCTCCGTTCAGTTCGCGCTGCGAGCCGATCTGCAAGATGCGCTCAAGTTCCGAGAGAGGCAGTCCACTGTATTGCTCCATCGCGCGCACGAAGCGTCGTGCACGCTCTACATTTGCTTCCCTCTTGCTTTGCATGATCATGTTCGATTCAATGTCCAATATTTCATCTTATCGACCGTACGCCGCAGGCGCAACAGTCACTTGCATAACGTTCGATCATGCGTGCAGATGACATGATGCGGCTCTTTTCTGCCTGACGTGTTGTCAGGCCGTCAAGCGCTGTTGACCGGCGGTCTCCAGATCGCTACGCAGCTGTGCATCGCCGCTGCCAGCCGGCGTCTCGCTGACATTGCGCTTGGCCTTGCGGCGTCGCGCCGGCTTTGACTCGTCCAGGCGCGCTATCGCTTCACTCACGGCGCGCGCATGGGTTTTGAAGTGCTTCTGTGCGAGGCGTTCGACAAGGTCTTCAAACGTGTAGTCTGCTTCGTCGCGCATCTTCTTCAGAGCCGGAGCCATCAAGTCCAGCGCCTCGGCTTTCGTCTTCTTCCTTTCCTTGGGTGGTCCTGACAGCACCCAATCAGTCAGTTCGCTGATGTTCTCGTTTGTATAGCCGTCGCTTTCGACGTCGCGCTTTAGCTCGCTCATGCGTTCGTCCTTTCTTGCAAGTCTCGTCTCTTGCGCTGTGCAGGAGATCGTGCGGACGGCATCTTGTCGGACGTTCGCTGCCGTGTCTCCCCGCCAATTAATAGTCCCATCACGGAAATATTGGCAGGGTGAATTCCATCGGGGAAACCTTGAGGATGCCAATCCAACAGGGTCATGCGGTAAGGATCAAGGTGTATCCCAAGCGGCTCTAAATCGGCTTTCAGCCGCTTTAGTTCCACTTGTGATCAAGGAGCCTCGCTTCGCTCATTCCTTGCCTTGCGCCTGCCGCGGGCTGGGTTCAGGAGTGCTGATCCTGAAGGAGTTTTTCTTGATGGATGCGGATGTTGACGGAGGATTGAATGGCGAGACGGTTTGGGCCACGGCCCAAAGATTTGGCTGAGTTGCGAACCCAACGCACGACCGTTTGGATGACGCACGCTGAACTGGCAGGGCTTGATGCTCGTCGCGGCTCAATGTCACGAAGCGAGCGATTGCGCACCGCCGAAGAGGGCGCCAAGCCGGTGCTTCCTGCGCCTCTTGTGCCGACCGTGAATCGCGAAATCTGGGGCGAACTGGCCCAAGGCCCAATGTCCAATTTGCACCAGCTAGTTAAGCATGTCAACGAGCTGGAGCGTCTTTCACCTGGTCAAGGGTTGCGTCATCTGGCTGGTCGGCTGAATGAGGTGATCGAAATTGCGCACGGGCTGCGCGACGGCCTGATCGGTGTCCATGGCGGCCTCACAGGGAGGTCGCTTGGTCGCTAATGAAGTGATCGGGTACGGCTTCCGCGGGGTAGCTGAGTACATCGTTTTCGAGAAAGAGACCGTCGCGTCAAACGAATCATTTTTTCAACTTGCACAGCCTGTAGATGGAACCCATGGACGACCCTTTGAACTCCCCAGAATTTCAGATCACGAGTCCCGTTTTGCGGGCCTTAGAGCCAGCAGATCGACCAAACCCGCAGACAGCCTGTCAGGCCTGTTCCGGCGCCGTCTGGTTTCTCTCAAAGACCAGCCTTGCTTGTTATTGCCGAATCATGCACATCCAGACTTGGAACTCGGACAGCCCAACGCCGCTAATGGGTTGCGACGGCCAAGTGCTGGCAGAGGAAGAGCAGGAAGCGCGCGGCTAGACGATCGCGAGGTGCGCGGCGAGTTCATTGGCGGCACGCTGATCGGAACTCCGCGGGAAATGTCCCGCCAGGCTGCTCCATTTCGCGCTGCGCGGACGGATGCCAAGGCGCCGGTGATGCATTACTCGCTGTCGCTAGAGGCCGGCGACGAGCGCAAAACCAAGGAGGAATGGGAGGCAATGGTCCAGAGCTTCCTGGACAAGATGGGCTTCGATCACAAACGCGGAGCCTGGGCCAGTTGGATTCATCGCGATACCGACTTCGACCATGCCCACATTGTTTTTCTCCGAAGCATGGGAGATGGATCACTTTGGAATCGTGAGTTCTCGGCACGCAGGGCCATCCAAGCTACCGCAGAAATCGAGCGCGAATTTGGTCTGCTGATGCACGACCGAACGCCCAAAAAAGAGAAGAGAAATCTCACCAGAAATGAAAAGGAACTTGAGCAACAACTCGGAAAGGCAGGTAAGAAATTGAACAAATCTGAAATCACAAAGCAAATCGATTCGGTCACGGAGAGGCTGCGAGCTGAACACCCGGCAGGGTACAGCCTGGCGCAATTCAGTGAGGCCCTGAAAGGCCATGGTATTGACGTTGAGGCCTACGCCCCGAAAGGCCGCATGTCCGGCCTCAAATATGCACGCGACGGGATGTGGATCAGCGCCAGCAACCTGGGCTCTGCCTACTCTCACAAGGGCCTGTTTGAGCGCGGTTTGAGCGATCCTGAGAAGACCGTACAGACATCGGCCGATACGCCTGCGCCGGCTGAATTGAAAAATACACCTGCTCAGGCTGAGCAGGCTGGCAAGGCCGAGCAGGGAAACACCTGGATCGGGGGCTCGAGCGTTGACGCCGCCCCTTTTAGCTTGAAGGATATCCAGGAACGGGAACGGGAACGGGAACGGGAACGGACACAGGCGAAGCAGCGTCAGCGTCAGGCTTCCGCAAACCGCGAGGCATTGGGCGACCTGTTGGACGGCGTCGACGAGGCATTTCGCTCGCGTCTAGACCGTGACGCCGCCGAGCTGGGCGAGGAATACAGGGTGTCGGTCATGAAGAGGCAGAAGGGGCTGGCGGCCCTGCTTCTTCAGTTGCCCGTCCACGCCGTCCGTGTGGCCATCGGTGGCCTGGTCAACTTCTTGATCCGCTTGGTCGAGCGGGTCTTTGGTCTTCCTCCCGAATCGCTCGGGCGTCTTCAGGTTCCAAAATTCGAAAACACAGTCGATGTGCCCGTCGGCTTGGTGCCACCGGCACCACCGCGCCCGGACGCCGACGCCACGGAGCTGAAGCGTCGGGCCATTGCTTTGAAGGCTGTAGATACTGTGCTCGAGCAAGCCTGCACTTCGATAGAGAAGCAAAGGCCCAACCTTTTGCCTGGTCGAACCGTGAAGGATGCCGAAGTCCAGGCCGCACGCGCCGACGTTTTCGAATCCATCGAGAAGTCTCGCCATGATGAAGATCTGGACGACGATGAGACTTACGAGCAGGAGCGCCTACGATGAGCCAGCCGGACGATCTGGATGCCTTGTTGGCGTCTTTACTGATCGCCCCAGTGTCGGCACCGGAGCCGGAACTAGAGGTCGAGGCCACGCTGGCCTCGGTCGTGACCACGGCCACACTGCCCCTGCCTGAACTGCCGGCCGAGGCTGCTGCCGCTGTGGCGGCGCTACGCACCTGGCTGGATTTGGCCGAACCTGGTACAGCCTGGGAGCCCCTTGTGTTTGATCCACCGGCGCCGGCGCCAGAGCAGCTAGACCCTAATACGCTGCTTGAGCTGGCTGCAGCCCGTGCCTGGCGATCGGGAGACCACGAGGCATATGACAGGGCCTTGGCACGTTTGCCGGCAGACCGTGCCCAGCACCACCGTCGGATGGCGGAAGTATGTGAGAGGTCGAGGTTGCGCAGTGAGGCGCAGAGGCTTTCCAATAATAAGTGTCGCCTCGAATGAGTACTGCTGAAAACCAAGATGCGGGGCGCCTCAGCCGCAAGCGGCTGATCGAGCTCTGGCGCGCTCTTGGGAAACGTCCGCTACGGACACTTCCCTGCGCATGCCATCCCATCAGGGGTAGCGCAAGCCGCGATGCGGCATGCGCAACAGCCTCTCACTCACAGACCTCGGCGCTCTCTTCGGGTTCCGCTATCAATGGTCACGCCAGCCCGCACGCGGGCCGCGCTACGCGCTCTGTCATGCCCATTGCGGCGCTACCCCCTACGGGAAAACAGTCCTTCGCCCTCATCACCCCCAAGTGCCCCCCGCTGCGCTATGAGGGGGGCACTTGGGGGGGATGCAAGACGGGCGAAGGCCCGTTTTCTCATGCACACCACCCAACCCACCCCCAACCCCCGCCCTGCTGGCGGGGGCTTTCTCCCCCTTCCGTCCCCCTCCGGGGGAAACGAGGAGAGACCCGAGCGAGAGGATGCATTTTTAACCCCGGCGCTGCGGCGCCAACAACCGCAGCAGTGCTGCAAGAGAGATCAGAATGAAAACCACAACACCGAACATCAGTTCAAGCCAGCTTGACTGGAAGACTGCCAAGAGGCTCTTGGCCGAGGGCTATGGCTGCTTCCCCGAAATCTTCGAGGCATTGGAGGCAGACGGAAACGGCTGGGAGGTCTCGATCTCAATCCGCGAGCCAGACTCCATTTCTCCATCCCGAGAGGGACTTTGGATTCTTGACACACCAGGGGGACGCGACAACAAAAAGTGGCCAACGTTGGATGCGGCACGCAAAGCGATCCGCGAGGCCTTACCAGCGGCCGACGAATCGGGTGTCACTGTGCATTTCGCCAACTGCTGACTTATTGAACTCTTATAGGAGCGATCTACAAATGATGACCAATGACATGACCCCTGAACAGATTCAGACTGCAGCGCGCGAACGCCGCGCGCGGCTCCTGAAATTTCACGTTGAATACCTGGCCGAGGTGCGCGAGGCCGCGCCGACCTGGGTGGATGTAGCTGACGATATGCACGAAGTGGTCCACGACCCTCAAGCCTGTGAACTTTTGGCTGAGACTGCGCCCGACGAAGGCTATCTTCGCGGGTACTGGGTAGGCCGCGCAGCGGCCCTGCATGAAATCTCCTCGCTGACCGGGCGCGGTGTGGATAGTGGGGAGTCGGGCGAATGAAAAAATTATCCATAGCCGTGGCCGCCATGCTGGTGTCCGTTGGGGCAAGCGCCCAATGGGCTGTCTTTGACACACAGGCGGCCAGGGGCCTACAGACCATTGTCGATGCGCTGCGGAGCAGTGGGCAAGTCAGCGCATCCGTTCAGTCCAAGTCAACCGAGCAGGTTGCCAATGCTGTGACCGATGCGCACGCCACCGACGCAATGCGTCGGGCTGAGCGCGACTACCAGATACAGAACGCTTGTGGAGCCATTGCCGGCACACGTGGCGCGGCCGACATCAGCCGGGTCAACGACCCGAATGGAACCTTCCACCGCCGAATCGGCGCCCCTCCAGGTGCCTCTCCATCCATGACAAAAGCCATCAACATCGCAAGCGGTGTCGAGTCACCTCCACCTGTTGAGGTGCAGTCGTCACTGGCAGTAAAGGGGGCTTGCGAGACCTTCGTCAATCGCGCAGGCGTTCGAGGTGCAGCCTGCGAAAGCAGCGGCACCAGCCCGCGAGTTGGCATCCAGGCAGAGGAGGATGCAGACATCAAGAGCGAAACCCTCTTCCGAGGTGCCGCAAAAGCCGGTGAAGTTCCTCGCAAAAAACTGACGATCCAGGCTAGCGACCAGCAGCCGGAATACTTCGCGTTGGCCGCACTTCGTCGCAACTTGTTCCAGCCTCTGCAACTGCGTACCCTGACGGCTGGTGAGCTGCAGACCGGCCCGGGCCGTCAGTACACCACTCTGAAGGATTCCTTCGAGGCCCGGTCAAGCATGGCCTCCTATCCCTTCGACTCCTTCGTGGAGCGTCGCATTGAGAACAAGACCACCGTCGGCGCCATCGATCAGATGCTGAACAGCCCGGTCGATGCTGGCTATGTACAGAACTACCTGCAGACCAACGGCCTGACGGAATGGCGGACCCGGGGCATCAGCCCTGACGAGCTGCAGAATTTGGAGGTCGAGCGTCGCTACATGAACCTGGACTGGCACAAGAACCTGGCCAGCCAGCCAGGTGCTCCTGTCATGAAGGAGCTGGCGGTCATGAAGGCCCACGACCAGACCATGATGCTTCGACTTCTCGATGGCGTGTCACGCGCCAACGTGGCCGCAGGCCAGATCGCCTCCACTTTGAACCGCATGGAGATGACGCCGCAGCTCAACGCGCTGCACGGGGCCGCCGCGGGTGCAAACCGATAACAGGCTCCCGCAAGCGCAACGGATGGCTGTGCTTCAAAAGTGGTGGTTCACTCCAGCAAGTGCGGAATGGTGTTTTTTCGAAGCGTAAGGTAAAGTTACATCTCGTTACACATCAATAGGCAGGGGAGAGGGCAATGAAATGGGTTGTGGCAATCGTGTTGATGGCCGAGCTTTGCGCATGTACTTGGCTCGCAGGGCAAATGGTTCTAGGTCAAACCACCATCCCAGAGCGACTGCATCCCGCCCTCTACTGCATCCTTTTCGGCGGCGTGGGTGGGTGTGTTTACTGCCTGCGCGGCGTCTACCTAAATTCGGCCGTTCGTAACCAGTGGAGCAATAGCTGGTTAATCTGGTACTTCATTCGACCAGTGGTCAGCTGCGTAGTCGGCGGCATCAGCTTTTTGTTCGTGAACTCAGGACTACTTCTTCTGGGGGCCGCGAAGAACCCCGACGCAAGTCAACTCGGTGTGTGGGCCTTGGCCTTTCTGGCAGGTCTCAACGTGGATAAGTTTGTTGAGAAGTTTGAGGGCATAGGGAAGTCGATTTGGGGCGTCGAACCTTCGAGGCAGTCGAGATCTGAGCAAAAAAGTGATTCAACAACGGGGAGCGAGGGATGACTGATTTCTACGAGATCGACTTTTGGGACGTCGAGTCCGACAAGAGTGGCGATGCAATTTCGATGCGATATAGCATCGGTGGGCAGACCTATGTGCACGTCATCGACGGCGGGTATCTGTCAACCGGAGAGCGTCTCGTTCAGAACATCCAGAAATACTACGACGGAGCGAAGAAAATCGACCACGTGGTCGCGACACATAACGACGGTGATCATGCCGCTGGCTTGCGACCGATCTTGGAAAACTTCGAAATTGGCACTCTTTGGATGTTGAGGCCTTGGGAATATAGTGAGGAATTGCTCGATAGATTTGAAAACTACGAGTCGGCAGAATATTTACGCCGCAAGCTGCGTTCTCTTTATCCGAATCTGGCAGCACTCGAGGATATAGCCAACGAAAAGGGCATCGATATACGAGAGCCATTTCAGGGACAAATGATAGGTGCGTTTAGCGTCTTGGCGCCGACGAAGGCCCGCTTCTTAGACCTCGTTGTGGCCTCAGAGAAGACGCCGGAGATCGCCGCAGACGACCCCATGGCTAATAAGGGCGGTCTCGCAGGACTATTTGAAACAGCTAAGAAGGCGGCGAAGGAGTTCGTCAAGGCGCTGTGGGGTGACGAGGTGTTCTCGCCCAAGGAAACCAGCGCTGAGAACGATATGAGCGTAGTTCAGTTCGCCAACTTGACAGGTGACCGCATCTTGCTGACCGGCGATGTGGGGCGTGGCGGACTAACGGAAGCGGCCGATTACGCTCCCAATGCCGGACTCACCCTGCCTGGAATAGACAAGTTCCAGGTGCCGCATCATGGTTCACGACGGAACGTCTCGTCTGAAATCCTCGATCGATGGCTTGGACCGAAGGTGCCGGAGAACCAGGCAGGTACGAAGTTCAAGGCCTACATCAGCTCTGCTAAAGCGGACGTACACCATCCTAGAAAGGCGGTCGTTCGCGCCGTATACCACCGCGGTGGCAAGGTATTCGCAACCGAGGGCCAATCAATTCGGACCATTCGGAATGCTCCCGCACGGGAAGGCTGGGGCAGCGTGACGCCAATTGAGTACCCAGCCGAACAGGAGCACGACTAGCTTGGGCGAAATACGGTCGCGCACTAGTTTGCGCCTGATGCGTTAATCTCAAGTCCGTGGTGTGCCCCAGCTGGGAGGAGGTGATTTCGCCTTCTGCTACGAGCGCTGGGGCCGGCTTGTGACTATGCTCAATGACCGCCGCCCTTAGTTGCCGCAACGACCTCTGGTCAAACGTGAGAGGTTCCTGGGTATTGTCAGCAATTTCCGCGACAAATGGTCAGGTCAACCGGAATACGCGCTTGATCATAGTTCTGCAAGAACTTTGCCCAGGGTGTCGCGCAGCTGGATCTTCATAACCTGGCCAGTTACAAAGGCGCTCATGGGCGTGTAGCTAGCTCCAGTGACGAAGACAAAGGCGCGCACGCGGAGATCTGGGCGAAACATCACGCCGTCAATCAGATTGCCCTTTTTACGTCCGGCTTCAATAGTGCGCGTCAGTACCTCATCTTGAACCTTGAGAAGTCCGAACTGATCGCTGTTATCGAACTCCATGAAGAAAGAGCGGTCATCTTTGAAGCCGAGTTTGCTGTGGTTGGATCGGTACTGCCCGGTCATTTGATCGCGAACCTGGGTTCCTGCGAAGAATGGAACTGGGAAGCCTTTTTGATTGAAGTCGTACTCACCAAGATGCGAATCGGCACCGTATCGTGGTAGTAGGTCCGGCAGGTCGAAATAGACATATCGCTTATCAGCTACAGAGCTGGCTTCGGCTTCTGCCTTCGCCTGGTACTGTTTCACCATGTCCTGTCGCTTGAACGCGTCTTGTTCGTTGGCGATCGTGCTCGATTTGCTGGCGACCTGTGCCCAATCATCGGCCGACATCTTGTACTGGCCAACGAAATAGGCCACCAGCTGGTGGCCAGAGTTCAGTTCGACGTACTCATCCAGAGGCTTGCTCTTGTCGCCCATTTGGCCGACCGGCATAGTCGACTGTTCCACTGGAGCGGTGGCGGGTGCGGCCTTGGACATTTCTTTGACGGGCGGCAAACTCATCAGAGGCGCAGGGTCCTTTCCGCACGCGGAAACGAGTATTGCCAAGGTGGCCTGAGCGAGAGTCGTCTTGAAATTCGTTGTCATGGAGTATGTACCTGGGAAGTTTAAAATTTCAATTTGTACCATATATGCGGGTGACTAAATGCGGCTGAGATTTGACAGTTCCGCATGCGCAAAGAAACAGACCAAACCCTATTGAAGGCGTTAGCAGTGGAGGTGAAAGCCAGACGAGCAGATCTCGGCATCTCTCAAGAAGAGTTGGCCTTGAGGGCTGAGGTCAACCGTACATTCGTGGGCAAGATCGAACTTGCGCAGAATCAACCAACCATCACAGTCTTGCTACGACTGGCCGAAGGCCTGCAGACGCCACTCCCGGAGCTGATCGAGTCGGTTCTCAAACGGAGGGCCAAAGAAATGCGGTCGGTGCGGAAGAGGCCCTAGTCCTTGCAATCAAATCGCGTGGATTTCCAAAAATCAACGCAAGGCTTGTCAGCGCTAAGCCCCTCACGTGATCTGTTGACAATTGAATCTGCATGAGCTGCACCGACAAGAAGGGCTCCAGTCGCAAATCGGTTCTGGGAGCAGTGGGTGTAGATACCCTGTAGCATGGCCTCATCACGGAGTCCATTGGTGCGTCGGCAGGCTTCGTAGACCGTTGGAAGCCTGGTGTCATGTGAAAGACGTTGAATGGCCAGCTCCGTCGCGTTGTAGATCGCTGACCAGGCATCTCGGCATTGCTCGCTATTGAGGTAGGAAAAACCATGCTCTGCAGTGTCGGCTGTGTTCACGTCGACCAAGTGGCGATAGGCAGGGCTCGTGGCAGTGATTCTTCTGTCCAGGTATCGCCAATCGCTAAAGAAAGATTCGTCTGGGGTAGGCAGATCCACGGGGACAAGTACCGCGCCGGATTCTTCGCGGTATTGTCTTGCCGCAAGCGATTCAAGATTGCTACGACTCCCACTGTCAAAGTCTGGGAACGACTCGGGCGGTATCTCCATGAAGATGACCTGCGGTCGAACGCTCCGAAGTATGTCTAGCAGTGCAGAAGCTGTTGCGCGACCGATCTCCTCGTGAACAGTGCCAATCAGGGAAATCTGCGACATTCCTGCCTCCAAAGATGCTGAATGGTCGGAAGCGTGAAATTGCGAAAATATCGCCATTATTCAGTTTCGTTGCCAACGCCGCTACCGCGCTGGGCTCAAAGTGGTCTTCGGCTGGACCGGCGACGACTTCGTCACGGTAATCTGGGAATTCAAACGGCGGGTGGTGTAGATGCTGATTTGCTACTGACTGCTTTTGCGGCGAAGTCTTTGACTTGCTCAGCAAAACCAGGAACTGCCTTTATGGCCTCCTTTACAACGTCGGAGTCTGCAAGCGCATGCCAGGGGCTGCCATGGTTATGCGAATCCATGACGCGTAACGGTAGTTCGTCCAGACGTGACAGGGCTGAATTCATGAGGCGGGCTTCCATGTCCTTGTCAAACCGAGCGGTTTCACGCCTGAAACCTTCATAGGTGCGCGCCACCGAGGCTTTGAACGCGTAGTCTTCAGACAGTTTGAAACTCTGGCCAATTTGCTTGGTCGCTAACCAGGCAAACCAAACGGGCCCGGCCACTGAAAGAAGTGCCAATACGAAATTTGCGCCTAAAGCACCGGTCCCAATCTGCGGGTCTTTAATGAGCGATGTAATTGAGTGAAGCTGAATTGCGCCCAAGATGCCGCCTATGATCAGGGCCGAAATCAATCCACCAACCCACAGCCACATGGACTTGGATAAGGCTTCGGAGCGCTCACCAAATGCTGCTGCCAGCCCGACACTTGTAGACGCGGCATATGCAGTTTCACATCGCTCTAGCACCGACTTGGATTCGTCATCACGCTTTTTCAGCATTTCTTTGAGCTCAATGGCAAATTCCTTGATTCCTTTGAGTTGGGTCATATCCTCGCCCGCGTCCTTGAGGGTGTCTTTGAGTTGTTGTCGCGCCTCGGACAAATCCTGAGACACCGCAGGCAGTTGATCGGCGACGTTGTAGGCATTTTCAATCCGCTGCACCATGTCGGCCAGTTTTGTTGTCCTTGGGTCAAGATTAGTAAGACGTGCTTCCATCGCATGCACTTGTTCTTTGGTGCGTTTGAGCGAATGGCTTACCTCGTCAGGGTCGATTGGTTTCATGGACGTTAGTAAGGCCGTATGCAGCCCATCCATCGTTGATAAGTAGGCAGCCACTGACAGACCACCATTGCCGCCCCAGAATTGCGGTATGGTATTTGCGCGCAAGAAATCTAAGCGGCGTATGTAATCAGTTAGCAGGGGTTCATTGACGACTTTATCCTGTCCCCTCTCGGCGATCAGGTTCTTTATAGCGCGTGCAACACCTATGAGTTCTGGTCTTCCTAAACCAGGAAAACTCCAGTTGCCATGGGCAATGCTGATTGGTTCATCACTGGGAACAGAAGCTGTAATTTGCGCTTCCACTTCGGTGACCTTTGCAACTAGCTGGGTCAAAACGGGGTGCAGTAGTGTCGCCATGAATCCCTCCTGAATATTGATTTTGATAACGCAATTTGTAACAGCACCTACTCAATTGGCCGTGTAACTAAAAGCAGACCGCTTCAGACTTCCAATAAGTGGGTGAGTTGGACCTAAAGCTTTTAACATTTTGAGTGGATATTACCTTTGCATGGTACATGCCTAGCTGTGCGAAAGGGGATGCAAGATATCTGCGAGCCCTCTACACCGACCCCAAAGAGCTCAACCTACGCAATCGCATCGCCCACAGGCTGGCCAGCCCGGAGATATTGAATCGCGGCGCCGCCAACTGGGTCATCCACTCCCTGCTGGCCATTCGCACTTACGCGCACCTGAAGAAGTAGCTTACTGCCGAGGACCGCTGAAGGCCGTCGCTTCGTCAATCCGTTTGCCCTTTCAAGGTTGCGATCAAGCGACCATGCGCAATGGCATTGGGTGGTCAGCTACAGCTAACTTATCTAGATAGTCTGACCACACTTGCATCATTTCCCGCCGCTGTGCCAAGTGCTTTGTCCGGTTGTATGCCCGCCCCAAAGTGTCTTTAACTGAATGGGCAAGTTGGGCCTCAATCACATCCGTATTGAAGCCAAGTACCTCGTCGAGAAGGGTCCGGGCCGTCGCACGGAAGCCGTGCCCGGTTATGTCCTCCTGAGTGTCGAATCCAAGGCGCCGCAGGGCTCCATTGACTGTGTTCTCCGACATTGGGCGCTCGTGGTCTCGCTCGCCCCTGAACACTAGACCGCCCCCGTCTTCGCGACGCGTCAACGGCGCCAATTCTTCCAGCAGGGTCACGGCTTGGTGGGCGAGGGGAACTATGTGCGGATCTCCGTTGAGCTTGCCGGCCTTTTTTCGTTTCATTCTGACCGCCGGAATGGTCCACGTGCCGCTGTCAAGGTCGATTTCTTCCCAGCGTGCCTGCCGAAGCTCGCCAGGGCGCACCATCAGCATGGGGGATAGCTGCAGGGCGGTACGGACGATGAGCGTGCCTGAATACCCTTTGAGAGCCCGCAGCAGGCCCCCCAAGGAATCAGGGTCTGTGATCGCGGCCATGTGCTTGGTCGTGGGCTTTTTGAGTACCTGGCGCAGATGGGCCGCTGGATCCTTGTCCACCAAGCCTGAGGCGATGGCGAACCGGAAGACCATGCTGATGGCGTCACGCATGCGGTGCCCGGTCTCTAGGGCTCCCCGGTCCTGGATCCGCTTGATCGTGCCGCGCACGTCCTGGGCTTCAATCTGCTGGATTGGAAGTTTTCCCAGCCAGGGGAAGACATCTTTCTCCAGCCGGGAAATGATGCGGAAGGCGTAGGCCTCAGCCCATTCCGCCTTTCTCGTCTCAAACCAGGCACGGGCAACCGTCTCGAAGTCGTTGGCGGCGGCCACGGCGGCTCTGGCCTTGGCCTGTCGCTTCACCGTGGCTGGATCTTGCCCGGTAAGACGCAGGCGCTTGGCGTCCAGGTGCTTCAACCTGGCATCGGCCAGGCCGACGGCGGGGTATGGGCCATAAGAGAGGTCCGTCCGTTTGCCGTTGGACCCTGTAGTCTGCCACTGCCAGTACATACCGCCAGCCTTGTTGACTAAAAGTGACAGGCCATTGCCATCGGTGTAGCGGCCAGGGACGGGGTTGCGGCGCAGGGCCTGAAGCTGTTTCTCGTAAAGCGGCATTTCGACTCCTTTTCAGAAAAAATACGTGAAAAGGAAATAGCGATCAAGGAAACCGAGGTTTTTTGTGGTGTGTGGGCCTTTTCGGGGTGTCCAATTGCGCCTACCAAATTTGGTAATGAACAAAAGCACTTCGCGGAAACGCCAAGTGCTTTTTTGTTGCCTGTTGCCGGGGAAAAAGAAAACCCAGCCGTTTGAAGGGCTGGGTTTGAACCATCTCGTGATGGCCTGCCAGGGAGGTAACGCAGGTGGGCGTCAATTCGCCGCAGCCCCAAGATAGGCTTATGCCGCAGACAAGTCTGTGCGTTCGGTAACAATTTGAGCGAGTTCTTCGCTTGGGCGGGGGGGCTTCCAGGTGCGGTGTAGCCCTCAAATGAAAACCCGGCCTCATAGGGGCCGGGTTTTTGTCCCTGCTCGCAGGGACTGCCAGAATCGGGGTTCTGGTCATCAGGCTTTCGCCTAACCAAATAATAGGCACAGGCGGCCGGTTTTCTTTGCGATAAATCAAAGAAGCGCAGCGGGCAATGCGTGCGTCGATGGACTAGAAACCGAACATGCGTTTGGGGTTGTCCCACATGAGTTGTCTGCGCTCTTGGGCAGTGAGGTAGTTTTCCCAGCGCTTGAGCATGGGGCCGTAGTCCAGCCGGAATGGTGCCTTCAGGTAGGGCCAGTCGGAAGCCCACACGCAGTTTTGCAGACCAAAAGCCTGTATCAACGCGTCCCAGTAGCTGCGTGCGTCATCAAACGGAAAACCCTGCGCGGAAAACTTGGCCTCTCCTGAGAGCTTGACCACCGCCCGGCCTTCACGGCCCATTGCCAGCAGCGCCTGAAAGCCAGCTTGCTCGGTACCCTTGGCTCCAACGGGTCTGCCGCAATGGTCAAACACCATGCGTACCTGTGAACCCTGTAGGTACGGAAGCAAGTCCAGCAACTGGTCCGCTTCCACCTGAAACTGCGCCCACAGGTCCAGCTTCTCCAACTTCTGCAGCAGCGTTTTCAGATCCGTCGCATAGTAGGGCAGGCCGTTGAGCGCAATGTTGAAGGCAATACCCACGACGCCCTGGTCCTTGAATGCCTGCAGCGATTCGACGGAGACGTCATTTGGAACGACCGCCACGCCTTTGAAGCGTCCTGCTCCAGTGGCAATGGCGTGCAGCATGCAGCGGTTGTCCAGGTTATAGCCAGAGTTGGGGCCTACCAGAAGGGCATGGCGCACACCGTAGCAGGCCATGACCTGCTCCAGGCTGTTCTGGTCGCCAATTTCCTGACCCTGCGGTCGGTACAACACGTCGGGCGCGTAGGGAAAGCGAACCGGGTCCAGAATGTGGCAGTGCCCGTCAATCTTGGGCTCGGCGAAGAAGTCCACGCTCAGAACGTGGCCATGATCGCCTGGCGCAGCTCGTCGGTGATTTCGGGCATGACGCCAAACCAGGCCTTGAAGGCGGGGCGCGCCTGGTTGAGCAACATGCCCAGTCCGTTGACGGTCGCGTTGCCGCGCAAGCGTGCTGCCTTGAGAAGCGGTGTTTCCAGCGGGATGTAGATGGCGTCCGACACCAGTGCGGTTTGTGGCAGGCGGTCCAGCTGGATATCCAGATCGGGTTGGCCATGCATGCCTTGGTTGGTGGTGTTGACCAACAGCGCAATGCCGCTCAGGGCTTCATGACGCTCATCCCAGTCATATACCTGCACGCCGGAACCGAATTCATCGGCCAACGCCTGCGCTTTGGCACGTGTGCGGTTGATCAGACGAACCTCAGTGGCACCCTCGTCCAACAGACTCAGCACCACGGCGCGCGCAGCCCCGCCAGCGCCCAGGACCGTGGCCGGGCCAGCGTTGGCCTGCCAGTCGGGTTTGGCATCGCGCAGACACTGGATGTAGCCGAATCCGTCGTTGTTGAATCCATGCAGCGCTCCCTCCGGGCTGACCACGATGGTATTGATGGCGCCCATTCGGCGCGCCAGCGGGTCCACAGCGTCCATGAGCTTCATGGCGTCGACCTTGTGCGGAATGGTGACGTTGCATCCTGCCAAGCCCAATGCGGGCAGGCCGCGAATGGCGTCTTCGAGCTTGCCCGGTTGAACCGGAAATAGGCCGTACGCGCCTTGCAAGTCGTATTGGCGAATCCAATGGTTGTGGATGACCGGAGAGCGCGAATGCGCCACGGGCCAGCCCATGACGCCCGCCATTACGAATTTGTTGTGTGCCATCAGACCTGACTCCTTATGTTTTGCTGGCGCCATTATCCGAACATCGGCTCTGTGATGCGCACGCAGGTCGCCATAGTAGCTATAACAAATATGTATTTCATGTGGTGATCTATCTGATTTTTCGGGGCACTCACTCCGGCAGAACGACATGGTGCTCGCCTACCGGGGAAGCCGGAGTCTGCGGGTCTATGGTGTAGTAGTCGCCGGCCTCCGAGGTAAAGAGGTGCGCCGCGATGTGCAATCCCTGAGGCTTATCCAGGCTCCCGGCGGCGATGGAAATCCTTTCCTTGCCAATTTTCTCAAAAAACAAGCTGGAGCCGCACACATTGCAAAAGCCCCGCCGGAATCCGGGTACAGCACTGAACCAGCGCAGGCTCTTTTGCTGTTCCAGGCTGAAGTACTTCCTGCGGCAGGCGGTAGCAGCAACAAAGTGCCCGCTGGTACGGCGGCATTGTTCGCAGTGGCAGGCTATGACGTCGCGCAACGGGCCGTTGACGGTATAGCGAACGCCGCCGCAGAGGCAGCCTCCGGAAATGGTTGATGTCATGGGTATCTCCCGCTGGTGCCGGTAGCCGGAATTTCGGCTCGAAAAGGGCAAATACTAGGGTATTCCTGCGACCGCAGCCGCATATTGATTCCCTAGAATGCGTCGCTCTGCTGTACATTGGCTGCTTCGCAGAGGAAGCACGACACGACATGACAAAGATGGACTCCAAAGAAACATCATCCACTGAACGCGTCATCAAGAAGTACCCCAATCGCCGGCTGTACGACACCGATACCTCCAGCTACATCACCTTGGCCGAGATCAAGCAACTGGTGATGGACAGCGAGCCATTTGTGGTTCGCGATGCCAAGACTGGGGATGATCTGACCCGTAGCATCTTGTTGCAAATCATTCTGGAAGAAGAGGCGCACGGATCACCCATGTTCACTGCACCGGTTCTGGCCAACATCATCCGCTTCTACGGCCATGCCATGCAGGGATTCATGGGCGGCTACCTGGAAAAGAACATGCAGGCGCTTATGGACATGCAGGCGCCCATGGTCAAGGGTGTGATGGGAGCCAATGTGTTTACCCAGATGCAGGAGCAGATGCAAAAGCAGACGGAACAGTTCTTGGGTACCTTTGGCATCAAGCCTTCGGCCTGACAATCCCTGCTGAGCGCCCCCGGCGTGCAAATGCTGGGACAATCGGGGTATGAGCGAAGCATTACCAACTACCGTCCCCACAACCAAAGCGCCCCAAGTCGGGTTTGTCAGCCTGGGCTGCCCCAAGGCGCTGACCGACTCCGAACTGATCCTCACGCAGCTGAGCGCTGAGGGTTACCAGACTTCCAAGACATTCCAAGGCGCTGACTTGGTCATCGTCAACACCTGCGGCTTCATCGACGAGGCCGTGCAGGAAAGCCTGGACACCATCGGCGAGGCGCTTGCAGAAAACGGCCGCGTGATTGTGACCGGCTGCCTGGGCGCCAAGGCAGGTCATGGTGGCGGCAATCTGGTGCGCGAAATGCACCCCAAGGTTCTGGCCGTCACCGGCCCGCATGCCACGCAGGAAGTCATGGACGCGGTGCACACCCACCTGCCCAAACCGCACGACCCGTTTGTGGACCTGGTGCCCAATGCGTTTGGCGTGGCCGGCATCAAGCTCACGCCGCGTCACTATGCGTATCTGAAGATCAGCGAAGGCTGCAACCACCGCTGCACCTTCTGCATCATTCCCAGCATGCGAGGCGATCTGGTATCACGCCCCGTCGGTGATGTGCTGACTGAGGCCCGTGCCCTGTTTGAAGGTGGAGTGAAGGAGTTGCTGGTGATCAGCCAGGATACGTCTGCCTATGGTGTGGACGTGAAATACCGCACAGGGTTTTGGGATGGCAAACCGGTCAAGACGCGCATGCTGGAGCTGGTGCAGACCTTGGGTGAGTTGGCGCAACCTTACGGCGCCTGGGTGCGCTTGCACTATGTGTACCCTTACCCCAGTGTGGATGAAGTACTGCCTCTAATGGCCAGCGGTTTGGTTTTGCCTTATCTGGATGTGCCTTTGCAGCACAGTCACCCGGACGTGTTGCGTCGCATGAAGCGTCCGGCCAGTGGCGAGAAGAATCTGGAGCGTATTCAGCAATGGCGTGCGGTGTGCCCGGAGCTGGTGGTGCGCAGCACTTTCATTGCTGGGTTCCCAGGAGAAACCGAAGCCGAATTTGAGCACCTGCTGGAGTTTCTGGAAGAGGCACAGATTGATCGCGCAGGGTGCTTTGCCTATAGCCCGGTGGATGGCGCTGCTGCCAACTCCTTGCCTGGCATGTTGCCCGCGGAACTGCGCGAAGAGCGACGCGCCCGCTTCATGGAAGTGGCAGAACGCGTATCTGCTGCGCGGCTCCAGCGCCGTGTGGGTGCAACCATGCAGGTGCTGGTGGACTCGGCGCCTGGGTTGGGCAAAAAAGGTGGTGTGGGCCGCAGTTACGCGGACGCTCCCGAGATCGATGGAGTGGTGCGTTTGCTGCCGCCGGAGAAAATCAGCAAGACCATGAAAGTGGGGGAGTTCACCAAGGCACGCATCGTCAGCGCGCAAGGCCACGATCTGGTGGCACAGCCCATTTGATGGCTGCGTTGTTGCAACGCACGCAGGCAACAAAAAAGCCGCTCTTTTGGAGCGGCTTTTTGTTTATCTGCATTACCATTGTTGGTGCCCAGAAGAGGACTCGAACCTCCACGAAGTTACTCGCTAGTACCTGAAACTAGTGCGTCTACCAATTCCGCCATCTGGGCATCTCAGGAAAGAAAGGTATTGTATCAAAAATTTTAGCCAACCCAGCACTCTGCTGGAAGAAATTGAAGGAATTGTTCAGGGACATCGTGATGGACATGGTTTCGTGTCCCGAGATGACGGTGCTCCCGACATCTATTTACCCCCCAACGAGATGCGCGCAGTACTGCACAAGGACCGTGTCAAGGTACGTATTGTCCGCAGCGACCGCAAGGGCCGTCCCGAAGGACGTGTGGTGGAAATCGTGGAGCGTTCCACGCAGCCCATCATTGGTCGTCTGTTGCAGGAAAGTGGTGTCTGGCTGGTCGCACCCGAAGACAAGCGCTACGGCCAAGACATTCTGATTCCCAAGGGCGCAACCAGTGTGGCCAAGCCGGGGCAGGTCGTGGTGGTTGAATTGGTGGAACCTCCGGCACTGTTTGGTCAGCCTGTGGGGCGCATCAAGGAAGTGTTGGGCGAAGTGGATGACCCGGGCATGGAAATCGAAATTGCGGTTCGCAAGTACAGCGTTCCGCATGAGTTTTCCCAGGCTTGTGTGGCATTGGCCAGAACGTTGCCGGACAGCGTGCGTCCAGGTGACCGTGCCAACCGAGTTGACCTGACCGATATTCCGTTGGTCACCATTGACGGTGAAGATGCGCGCGATTTTGACGATGCCGTGTATTGCGAACCTTTCTCCAAGGGCCGCGGACGCAATGCCGTCAAGGGCTGGCGCCTGCTGGTGGCAATTGCCGATGTGAGCCACTATGTGGAAACCGGCAGCGCAATCGACGTGGATGCCTATGACCGCGCCACCAGTGTGTATTTTCCGCGGCGCGTGATTCCCATGCTCCCGGAAAAACTCTCCAATGGCCTGTGTTCATTGAATCCGGAGGTGGAACGCCTGTGCATGGTCTGCGACATGTTCGTGACTGAAGACGGCGAGGTCTCGGCCTACCAGTTCTACCCCGCGGTGATGTGGAGCCACGCACGCTTTACCTATACCGAAGTGGCGGCCATATTGGGCAATACCAAGGGTCCTGAAGCCGTCAAGCGCAAGGACCGGGTGAACGATTTGCTGAATCTGCATGGCGTATTCCAGGCCCTGCTGAAGTCACGGCAGAGGCGTGGTGCGGTGGACTTTGAAACCACCGAGACGCAAATCGTCTGCGATGACAATGGTCGCATCGAAAAAATCGTTCCGCGTACTCGCAATGTGGCGCATCGCGTGATCGAAGAGGCCATGCTGGCTGCCAACGTGTGCAGTGCGGATTTCATTGCGCAAAGCAAGCATCCGGGCCTGTTCCGCGTGCATGAAGGGCCCACGCCCGAGAAGAAGGAAATCCTGCGCAATTACCTCAAGGCCATCGGCCTGGGTATGACCATCAGTGATGATCCGTCTCCCGGCGAATTCCAGGCCATTGCGGTGGCCACCAAGGACAGGCCGGATGCACAGCAGATTCACTCCATGTTGTTGCGCTCCATGCAGCAGGCTATCTACACGCCCATCAACAGTGGTCACTTCGGTCTGTCGTTTGACGCCTACACCCACTTCACCAGTCCGATCCGTCGCTATCCGGACCTGCTGGTGCACCGGGTGATCAAGTCCATCCTGTCGGGCACGCGTTATCAATTGCCAACCTTGCCCATGCCGGGCGAGGCGCATGCCAAATTGTCCCGGCGCCTGGAAAAAGGTCTGGCTTCCAAAGTCAAGGATCCAACCGAAAAACCGCGCAAGGCCAGCGCCGAAGGCTTGGCATGGCAGGCCGCGGGCCTGCATTGCAGCGCCAATGAGCGCCGCGCGGATGAAGCCAGCCGCGACGTGGAAGCCTGGCTCAAGTGCAAGTACATGCGTGAGCATTTGGGCGAAGAGTACGGCGGCGTGGTGACTTCTGCCACCAGCTTTGGCCTGTTCGTCACGTTGGACGCCATGTATGTAGAGGGCTTGGTGCACATCACCGAACTAGGCGGTGAGTACTTCCGGTTTGATGAAGCGCGTCAGGAACTGCGTGGAGAACGTACGGGCACCCGTTACGCCATCGGCACACGCGTGCGCATCCAGGTGAGCCGCGTGGACCTGGACGGACGCAAGATCGACTTCCGCCTGGTGAATGAGAACGACGGTTTGACCGGTCGATCCTCCGGCGATAAGCCCGGTATGCGGGAAAGCAAGGTGCGTGCGCCCTTTGCGGACCGTTTTGAGCCGGAACCTGGTGGCCGCGCACCGGCCTTCAAGGTGGAGTCGCGCAAACGTGGTGCCGCTAAATCCGGCCGCTCCGAAAAATCAGCGACCGGCAAATCGGCGGGGCGGTCGTCGACTGCCTCCAAAAAGTCCACCCGCAAGCGCTAGGCCAGGCGCGACGTCAGAGGCGCTGGCAGAGTTCGGAGGCGTGGAGCACCGGACCCTGCCAGTGGTCCGCGGCAAGGCCGTGGCGGTATACCGCTGCGCGTGCAGCCTCCTGGGCCCCATGTCCCTGCGCCAGATAGGCGCCCGTCAAGCCCGCAAGCACATCTCCCGTGCCGGCCGTGGCCAGTTTGGCGTTTCCGGTCGGGTTGATGTGCGGCATTGAATGGGGTGCGGCGATGATGGTCCCCGAGCCCTTGAGTATCACTACACATTGGAAGCGTTCAGCCAGTTGGCTAGCTGCACCCAGTCGGTCGGATTGAACGGCGTAGGTGCTCGTGCCTAGCAACCGAGCAGCCTCCAGCGGATGGGGCGTCATCACGGTGCAGTTTGGCTTGCGCCGATGGACCTGCACCTGCAAGTCGGGGCTTTGGGCGATCTGGTTGAGCGCATCGGCATCCAGCACCAGTGCGCACGCTTCGCGCACTAGCTGGGGAAGTTGCGCAGAGATAGTGCCGCCCCCGCCACAGCCTGCGACGACCGTAACGTCCGACCAGTCAAGGCTGCCCAATGGACGAAACATCAGTTCAGGAAAATGAACATCCAGTGCAGCCGCTTGCTCGTCCAACATACATACATATATGCGGCCTGCGCCACCATGCAAGGCGCCGCGCGCGGCCAGCAGTGCCGCTCCGGTCATACCTTGCGCGCCCCCGACTACAGCCACATCGCCATAGCTCCCCTTGTTGCTGGCATGGGGGCGGTGAATGACGGGTGGCGGGCCGGACAAGACAGCTTGTGGTGAAGCAACCTCTGCAACCCCGAGGTCATTGAACCAGATCTCGCCGCACGCATCCCGCCCGGACGCGGTGAACAGACCAGGCTTGAGTGTGAGCAAGCTCAAGGTGAAGTCCGCGACCACATGCACGTCCTGTGTGGATCCGTGATCCGCGTGCAGGCCGCTGGGGATATCGACAGCGATGGTGGGTGATGCCGACGCGTTCATGTACTCCACCCAATCCGCGTAAGGAGCTGCAATGGGCCGTTGCGCGCCAATTCCAAATAGTGCGTCCAGGCAGACATCAAACTGGGGCGGCACCGTGGACTGCATGGTGACACCCGCTTGCCGCGCGGTCTCCCAGGCTCGGCGTGCATCTGCAGGTCCCTTGAGCGGGTCATGCACCAAGCTGACAACCGGTTGCTTGCCCCACTGCAGAAGATGCATGGCGGCTTCCATCCCATCCCCGCCATTGTTGCCTGGGCCGCATGCAATCCAAATGACTTTTGCGTGGGGCGCTAGTGCCAGGGCGAGCCGGGCAAGTGCCAGGCCTGCAGTTTGCATCAGCGGGATGGCGCCAGATTGGCTGGCGTACAAGCTTTCCAGCTTGCGGGCATGCTCCACAGTGTGCAATGGCCAGGCACGTTGTGAGTACGCGCTATTTGCGCGGACTATGCGTTCAGAATTCGTAGACATCGCCTTCACGCGCCAGGCGGACATCCAGACCTTGGGCATTGTGTGCATGGTCTTGCAGTGCCGCCGCAAAGACGGTTTCCAGCGCATCGTCGCTGCGAGTGGGTTCATGGTGGGTGCAGAACAGCACCTTGGCACCGGCGGCCTTGGCGATGCCTATGCTGCTACCGTAGGTGCCATGTCCCCAGCCCTTTTTGCTGGCGTATTCCGCATCGGTATAAGAGCTGTCGGCAATCAGAACATCCACGTTTCGTATGGCGTCGTAGATGGATTGGTTCTTCTCGTCCACGAACACTTGGTATTCGTCATACCCTTCCTCACCAGGCTCGTAGATGTTGTAAGGCGGCTCATGGTCGCCCGTAAAGAAAACCGATTTACCGTTGCACTCTACGCGGTAACCAAAGTCAATGACCGGATGATTGAGCAGACAAGGAGTCACTTTGGCGGAGCCCACTTGCACGGTCTCATTCGGCGTTAAGGTGACGTATTCGATGCGCGCTTTCATTTCGGCTTCGCGAACAGGGAAGTAGCTGTACTGCAGCTGTACCGACATCACCTGTTCAATGCCTTTGCCTGAGACCGGGTCGAAGCCACCATGCAGGCGCAGCGTGTTGCCCGGAATGAAGTTGGGAATGAACAGGGGCAGGCCCTGGATGTGGTCCCAATGCGAATGCGTAATCAGTACGTTGGCCGTGACCGGCAACTCCGCCAGCAGGGCTTGCGAGAGCGGGAAGATGCCCGTGCCTGCATCCAGAATGATGAGTTCATTGTTGTCGGTGCGAATCTCGATGCAGGTGGTGTTGCCGCCATAACGAACAGTCTTGGGGCCCGGGCAGGCAATGGATCCGCGTACGCCCCAGAATTTGACCTTCATCGTGCTCGCCTCATAGTTTCGCGAAAATTTTGGCCTCTTCGAAGAGGGCGTTCAGGTCGCCCATCGAGGCGATGACTTCGTCCAGGGTTCCGCCCAGGCGCTTTTGTACTGCGGGCGGAAGCTCATCAAAACATGGATTGCCTCCGAACCCAAACTGCAGCTTCTTGCTGATCTGATTGGCCGCGAATACGCATGCAATCATGTCCGTATCTTTCAGATTGTCCGGGTTCTGGCGGCCAATGGTTTCTATCAGGGCGGGCGCAAAACGCCATTTTTCAGCCAGCATGGCCCCCACCACGAAGTGATCAACGCCGATGTGCTTTTGCAAAGCCTTGTGCAGAGGGGTTTGGGTGGCCTGGCTTTCTTCCAGCGCCGCTTTGAATTCGTTGGACATGAATTGGGCAAACACCACTTTCCCAAAGTCGTGCAGCAGTCCGGCAATAAAGCAATCCATCGGGTCGGCGTCATCCACCTTGTGAGCCAATTGCTTGGCCAATCCGGCCGTCGCCAGGGAATGCAAAAGATATTGCTGCACGTCAAAACCCGAGGCGTTGTCCTTTGGCAGCATGCCGATGGCCGCAATGCTGAGTGCCAGGTTCTTGATGGTGTTGAAGCCTAGGTACACCACTGAATGGCCGATAGATGTGATCTGCTTGGGAAGACTGTAGTAGGCCGAATTCACCACCTTGAGGATCTTGACCGTGACCACCGGATCCTTGTCGATCACGTCCACCAGATCCTTGGGCGTGCTGTTTACGTCACGGGTGAGTTCCAGAATGCGTTGCACGCTCTTGGGAAAGGCAGGCATACCGTCAACGGCGGCAGTCAGTCGTTGGGAAAGTTCAGGGCTCATAGCGTGGCTTTTTATGTTTTGTCCATTGTGTCAGCTAGTGGCACGGGAGCAAAGCGATTTCACCTTTGAAAGCGCCCGGGGTGTAGTCTGCTGATATCCAGTTCGGTCTGTCTGCCGCTCACCAGGTCAGCGATGATGCGGGCCGAACCGGCGGCCATGGTCCAGCCGTTTTGACCATGGCCCAGGTTGAGCCAGATGCCGGGGCCGCTGCCGGGGCCGATCAGGGGCATGCCGTCCGGCGTGAATTGGCTCGCACCCTTCCAAAGTTGCGCATTGCGGCTGAAGTCCGCAGCGCCGGGAAACAGGGTGTTGAGGCTGCGGTATAGCTGCTTGACGGTCTTCTCATCGTTGCCCTGGTTGCGCGAACCTATTTCCGCACCGCCAGCCACGCGCACGCGGGCGCCGATGCGGCTTATCGTGACGTGGTTGCGGCAATCCTGAACGGCGCTGCGCGGTGCGTTCAGGGGCTCACGAATGGGGGCGCTCAGCGAATAGCTCCAAACCGTGGTCAGCGGCAAGGACTGCAAGCCCGGCAATCCCAGAGCGGCACTGCCGGTGCCGGCGCAGGTGACAACCTGGTCGACGTCGTGCGTGACGCCGTCCGCTGTACGAATCTGGATGCCGGACGTGGAGGATATCCCGCTTACTGGCGTACCGAAATGCAACTGTGCGCCGGATTGCGTCAGCTTGTCCTTGAGCAGATGGGCAAATTGCCTGCAGTTGCCGATTTCATCCCCCGGAAAATAGCTGGCCGCGGCAAAGGCGTAGTCCGATTGCAAAGCTGGCTCCAGCGCGCGGGCTTCGGCGGCGGTCAGCACCTGCGAGACCAGCCCGGCTTCCTTGAGAATCTTAAGGCGTTCCTGGTGTTGCGCCAGCTCGGCCTCGGACTGCCACAGCAGCAGGTTGCCCTGGGATTGCTCAAATGCCAAGGCGGCTTGTGTGGCGCGTTTGTGCAATTGCTCCAGGCTGTATGCCGCCAAGGCAAAGGCGGCCGCCAGGTTTGCCGGAAAATCGCGGCCAGGTGTCTTCCAGCCCAGCAGCCATTTCAGGTCGCTCAGACCAAAGCCCTTGCCAACTGAAAGAGGGGACCGGGCAGAGACGGCGCGCAACCAAGCGCCATGTGGCCACGCCGGAAGTGCTAACGGGTGTGACAAGCTGGGCGACAGGTGGCCGGCACAGGCAAAGCTGGCCTCTTGTGCCACTGACGAATTGCGTTCAAATATGCTGACTTCGTGTCCATCCTGCGCCAGCTCGAATGCCGTACACATGCCGACGATCCCGGCGCCAATTACCGCAATTTTCATGAAAACCTATTTCTGCATTCAGGAGTCGGACACGAGGCAGGGAGGAACTGGGGGCAAACCCGTACTTCCATGCTAAAATCCGCGGGTTGTGCAGGTGGTGCGTTTGATACCACCCACAATAAATCGCAAACCGGTTCTGACAAGGTGTTGTGTTTTTGAAGAATTTTATCTTCACTGAATGCAATTGACGGGCCGGATTTAAGACCTAACCTTTGGAGAAATTACATGGCAGTCACAATGCGCGAAATGTTGGAAGCAGGCGTCCACTTTGGTCACCAAACACGCTTCTGGAACCCCAAGATGGCCCCGTTCATCTTCGGTCATCGCAACAAGATTCACATCATCAACCTGGAAAAGTCGCTCCCGATGTTCCAGGACGCCGCCAAGTTTGTGCGTCAACTCTCCGCCAAGCGCGGCACCATCTTGATGGTGGGTACCAAGCGCCAAGCCCGAGAAATCGTGGCCACCGAAGCGCAGCGCGCAGGTGTGCCTTACGTTGATCAGCGTTGGTTGGGCGGTATGCTGACCAACTTCAAGACGGTCAAGACTTCCATCAAGCGCCTCAAGGACATGAAGGTCCAGCAAGAAGCCGGTCTGGAATCCATGAGCAAGAAAGAGCAGCTGATGTTTGCTCGCGAGCTGGAAAAGCTGGAAAAGGACATCGGCGGCATTCAGGACATGAACACCTTGCCGGACGCGATTTTCGTGATCGACGTGGGCTACCACAAGATCGCCATCGCCGAAGCCCGCAAGCTGGGCATTCCCCTGATTGGTGTGGTGGACTCCAACCACTCTCCTGAAGGTATTGATTACGTGATCCCCGGTAACGATGACTCCTCCAAGGCTGTCACCCTGTACGCCCGTGGCATCGCTGACGCCGTTCTGGAAGGCCGTGCCAACGCCGTGGACGACGTGGTCAAGGCTGTGGCCGAAACCGAAGACGAGTTTGTTGAGGTCAACGAGGCTGCCTAAAGCATTGCCCGCCAAGAAAAGGGGGCTTTGTTGCCCCTTTTTTTTAAGCTGTTATTGAATTTGAACTGATTACGGAGAACTGAAAATGGCTGCAATTACTGCGAGTATGGTTGCTGAACTGCGTGGCAAGACCGACGCCCCCATGATGGAATGCAAGAAGGCTTTGACCGAAGCTGAAGGCAACATGGAAAAAGCGGAAGAGCTGCTGCGCGTCAAGCTGGGCAGCAAGGCCGGCAAGGCCGCCGCACGCATCACTGCCGAAGGCGTGGTGGCAAGCTTTGTGGAAGGCGCTGTGGGCGCGCTGATCGAAGTGAACTGCGAAACCGACTTTGTTACCAAGAATGACAGCTTCCTGGCATTGGCCAAGGCTGCTGCCGAACTGATCGCCAAGCACAACCCCGCTGATGTGGCAGCGCTGGGTGCGCTTTCCTACAGCCAGGATGGCTTTGGTCCCACGCTCGAAGATGTGCGCAAAGGCCTGATCGGCAAGATTGGCGAGAACATGACGTTCCGCCGCTTCAAGCGTTTTGCAAGCGGCGCCAAGCTGGCTACCTATCTGCACGGCACCCGCATTGGTGTGGTCGTTGAGTTTGACGGTGACGAAGTGGCAGCCAAGGACGTTGCCATGCACGTGGCTGCGATGAAGCCTGTGGCTCTGTCCAGCGCTGAAGTGCCTGCCGAGTTGGTGGAGCGTGAGCGTTCGGTGGCATCGGCCAAGGCCGCAGAAGATGCGGCAATCGCCACAGCGGCCGGCAAGCCCGTGCAGTCTGCTGAAATCGTTGCCAAGCGCATCGAAGGTGGCGTGCAGAAGTACCTGAAGGAAGTGTCCCTGTTCAACCAGGCATTCGTGAAGAACGACAAGCAAACGGTTGAGCAGATGCTCAAGGCCGCCAACACCACCGTCAAGGGTTTCACCCTGTATGTGGTGGGTGAGGGCATTGAGAAGAAGGTGGACGACTTCGCTGCAGAAGTGGCTGCTCAAGTGGCCGCTGCCAAGCAGGCTGCCTAATTCCGTTCAACCCACCAACCAGGCCCGACAGGACGTACCCCATGCAGCAAGAAAAGCCCGCTTTCAAGAGAATTTTGTTGAAATTGTCTGGTGAGGCGCTGATGGGGGACGACCAATTCGGCATCAACCGCGACACCATTGTGCGCATGGTTGAAGAAGTGGCCGAGGTTACGCGCCTGGGGGTCGAGGTTGCCGTGGTGATCGGCGGCGGCAACATCTTCCGTGGCGTGGCCGGCGGTTCTGTGGGAATGGACCGTGCCACTGCCGACTACATGGGCATGCTGGCAACTGTGATGAACTCCTTGGCCTTGGGTGACACCATGAACAAGGCCGGACTGACGGCGCGTGTGATGTCAGCCATTGCCATTGAGCAGGTTGTCGAGCCCTATGTGCGTCCCAAGGCATTGCAGTATCTGGAAGAAGGCAAGGTCGTCATCTTTGCTGCCGGCACGGGCAATCCTTTCTTTACCACCGATACAGCCGCTGCATTGCGTGGCGCAGAAATTGGAGCGCAGATTGTTCTGAAGGCAACCAAGGTGGATGGCGTGTATTCGGCCGACCCCAAGAAAGACCCGGACGCCAAGCGCTATTCCAAGATTACGTTCGATGAAGCCATGTCGAAGAACCTGGGCATCATGGATGCCACGGCGTTCGCCTTGTGCCGCGACCAGAAGCTGCCCATCAAGGTTTTCTCCATCTTCAAGCACGGTGCACTTAAGCGCGTGGTGATGGGGGAAGATGAAGGCACCCTGGTCCACGTGTAAATTGTGATTTTGCCCATTGGCAGTTTGATGGTCGGAGGATAAGAAAATGGCTATTGCCGAAATCAAAAAGACGCTCGAAGGCAAGATGGACCACTCCATCGAGTCTTTCAAACACAACCTCACCAAGATACGTACAGGCCGTGCCAATCCCGCCTTGCTGGATACGGTGCACGTGGATTACTACGGGTCCATGCTCCCCATCAGCCAGGTTGCCAATCTGTCGCTGATTGACGCGCGCACCATTGGTATTCAGCCCTGGGAAAAGAACATGGCTGCCAAGATCGAAAAGGCCATTCGCGACAGCGACCTTGGCCTGAACCCATCCAGCATGGGCGAGTTGATCCGCGTACCCATGCCCGCCATGACGGAAGAGCGTCGCCGCGAGTTGACCAAGGTAGTGCGCGGCGAAGGCGAAGGCGCCAAGGTGGCCATTCGCAATATCCGTCGCGATGCCAACGATGCTGTCAAGAAGCTGGTCAAGGACAAGCTGGCATCCGAAGATGACCAAAAGCGCTCTGAAGCAGACATTCAGAAGATCACGGACAAACATATTGCCGAAGTGGATCGCCTCGTGGCGTCCAAAGAGCAGGACATCATGGCTGTCTAAGGCCAGTTTACTTGCTCTCTCGATCAACAATGGCCGTTGCACCGGTGTCTGTCCCAGGCCACATTGCTATCGTGATGGATGGCAATGGGCGCTGGGCGTCCAAGCGTTTCTTGCCGCGAATTGCGGGCCACAAACAAGGCGTTGATGTACTCAAGCGCACGGTGCGAAGCTGTGCGTTGCACGGTGTCAAGGTTCTGACGGTATTCGCTTTTTCCTCCGAAAATTGGAGACGTCCGGCCGACGAGGTATCCGCTCTGATGGATATTCTGGTGGTGGCCCTGTCCCGCGAACTGAACCAACTCAAAAAAGACGGCGTCAAGCTGCAATTCATAGGCTCACGTCAAGGCCTGTCTGAGCGTGTGCGCCAGAGCCTGGACACGGCAGAGCGTGAAACAGCGGATAACAAGGTGATTACGCTCAATGTCTGCTTCAACTATGGCGGACGTTGGGACGTAGTGCATGCTGCACAACAATTGGCGTCTGCTGGTGAGGAGATCACCGAGGAAAGCCTATCTGCAAAATTGTCGACCAGCACCTGCGGTGACCCCGATCTGATCATCCGAACGGGCGGTGAAATGCGCCTGAGCAACTTCTTGCTGTGGCAAGCTGCGTACAGTGAGCTTTATTTCTCCGAAGTACTGTGGCCAGACTTTGATGAAGCAGCCCTGGAAGCCGCCATTCAGGCTTTTGCTTCGCGTGAACGTCGCTTCGGCATGACGACCGAGCAATTGCCGGCCTCCAAAAACGCATCCGCTTAAGCGGACTCTCTATGCTCAAGCAAAGAATCCTGACAGCCCTGGTGTTGCTGGCGATATTGCTGCCTGCCACCTTCTACTCAAATGCCACGCCGTTCGGAGTTGTGACGCTTGTTCTACTGACGTGCGCGGCGTGGGAGTGGGCCAATCTCAACGGATTTGAGCGCATGGCTGCACTTCTCACCGGGCTGGTCTGTGCCTTGCTGTGCGCTGGCGCCTGGTACTTGGGCATGCCCTATGTGAGGCTGGGCAACTTGTGGATGTTGGTTGGTGCCTTTTGGGTAATTGCTGGTGCGTGGGCGTTGCGCTCTGGAGTTGCTGCATGGCAGGGTTTCCCACGCGTGCTGCGATTGACAGGCGGAGTCTTGTTGCTGTGGGCGGCATGGCTGGCCGTCATGCAGGCTCGCGTAATCGGTGTCAATTTTCTTTTGTCGGTTCTGGTGCTGGTGTGGGCTGCCGACATTGGTGCCTATTTCTCCGGACGTGCGTTTGGCGGACGGATTTTCCCCAACAAGCTGGCCCCTAGCATCAGCCCGGGCAAGACCTGGGAGGGTGTGGTGGGTGGAATGGTTGCCGTCTTCCTGGTGGCGTTGCTCTGGATGGCGCTGGAGTCGCATGTGGATAGGCAATCCGTCAGCATTTATACCCGTCTGTGGATGATGGGGACCCCCCTGTTGTCGGTCGGACTAGTTTTTCTCGTGGCCATGAGCGTCGTAGGAGACCTGGTGGAGTCACTGTTCAAGCGTGCGGCCGGGGTGAAGGACAGTAGTAAGCTGTTGCCTGGCCATGGTGGGGTTCTGGATCGTGTGGATGCGTTGCTGCCGACATTGCCATTGGCCATGATGCTGGTGAGCGGAGGTCTGCAATGAAGCAACGTGTCGTCATATTGGGATCCACTGGCTCCATTGGTGTCAACACGCTGGACGTGATGGGAATGCATCCGGATCAGTACGCGGTGTTTGCCCTGACCGCCTCCACCAGTGTGGACACGCTTTTCAAACAGTGTTGTGACTTCTTGCCAACCTATGCCGTGATGGCGGATGCTGCCAGCGCGCGCGTATTGAAGGATCGTTGCGCTGCCCATGGATTGTTGGTCCAGGTTCTTTCAGGCCCCCAGGCATTGGTCGACGTTGTCTCCCATCCCGAAGTGGATACGGTCATGGCTGCCATTGTGGGTGCAGCAGGTCTTGCTCCATGCATGGCTGCGGCGCGTACGGGCAAGCGTCTGCTGTTGGCCAACAAGGAAGCGTTGGTCGTTGGCGGGCATTTGTTCATGGACGCGGTGCATGCCGGTGGAGCAACTCTTTTGCCTATCGATAGCGAACATTCCGCCGTCTTCCAGTCCCTGCCGGACGACCCTTCCACCTGGAAGAGTCTGGTGGACAAAATCATTCTTACCGCATCCGGTGGGCCGTTTCGTACGCGCGCACCAGAGACGCTGCATACGGTAACCCCGCAAGAGGCCTGTGCCCATCCCAACTGGGTCATGGGGCGCAAGATATCAGTGGACTCTGCAACGATGATGAACAAGGCGCTGGAGGTCATCGAGGCCAAGTTCCTGTTTGGCATGGAGCCACGCGCCATAGAAGTGGTGATTCATCCTCAAAGTGTGATCCATTCCATGGTGCAGTTCGTTGACAACTCGGTCGTCGCCCAGTTGGGAACACCCGATATGCGCGGGCCGATCGCATACGGGCTTTCCTGGCCCCGGCGCATCCGGAACGGTGCTTCAGCCTTGGACTTCACGCAGATGGCCGCTCTGACATTTGAGCCCTTTTCATCTGCCGAACACCAGCGTCGCTACCCTGGTCTTCAATTGGCTTGGCAAGTTCTGGAAGGGCCAGCCAGCTCCGCTGCCGTACTGAACGCAGCCAATGAGGTGGGCGTGGACGCATTCCTGAATGGTCGCATCCGCTTTGACCAGATCCACCATGTCAATCTGGAAACCTTGGCCCAGGTTCATTTTTCCCGGCCCGATTCGCTGGAAGCCTTGCTCGAACTCGATTTGCAGTCGCGCACCGTCGCGCGGCATGCGGTGCAACAGCTCTGCGCGTAGGCCTGTAGAGCCTTCATGCTAACCGTAGTAGCCTTTCTCTTTGCCATTGCGTTGTTGGTTGCCGTGCACGAGTGGGGGCACTTTGCCATGGCGCGGGCTTGTGGCGTCAAGGTATTGCAGTTTTCCATCGGATTCGGCCCGCGTCTGGCGGGATGGACTTCACGCCGCTCGGGCACCGAATACCGCTTGAGCGTATTGCCTCTGGGTGGTTTCGTCAGGATGCTCGACGAGCGAGAGGCCCCGGTAGACCCATCCGAGTTGGCGCTTGCCTTCAACCGCAAGCCTTTGCGCAGCCGCGCCGCCATTGTGGCTGCTGGGCCGTTGGCCAATCTGTGCCTCGCGTTGATTCTCTACTCCTGCGTCAATTGGATGGGAGTTACCGAACCGGCGCCCCTGGTATCTCGCCCGCCCGCGGAGTCATTTGCGGAAAAGGCCGGGTTCGCAGGAGGCGAGCGCATTCTGGCTGTCGGGTTTGTGGGTGACCCCCTCACTGACGTGCAGTCTTTTGAAGATTTCCGTTGGTGGTTGACACGCGCTGCTCTGGGTTCAGCGAACCTTCAAGTGGAGTACCTCACACCAGACAGTACGGTGCGGCAGTCCACCGTGCTGGCTTTGGAAGGATTGGACGCAAGCCATGCAGATGCCACCATGTTTCGCAGCATCGGCTTTATCTCGCCACTATCCAACGCTCGCATCGGTGATGTGGCACCGGGTAGTGTCGCTGCAGCAGCAGGCTTGCGTCATGGCGACCTAGTGCTGCAGGTGGACGGAAGGCGCATCGCGGATTCAGCGCAATTGCGCGAGTACATACGTGAATCCGGAGCCAACGAAGTCCCGCGCGTTCAGCACTGGTTGCTGCAACGCGATGGTGTCCGCGTGGAACTGGCGATCACTCCACGCCAGGAACGCGAGGCCAATCGCACAATTGGACGCGTGGGCGCCATGATTGGTGAAGCGCCTGCGACGGTAAAGATTCGTCACGGATTTGTAAATGGTGTGCGCAAAGCTGCGGTAAAGACCTGGGAGGTCTCTACCTTGACGTTGCGCATGATGGGGCAGATCGTGACAGGTGCGTCATCGGTAAAAAATCTCAGTGGCCCTATCACCATCGCCGATTATGCAGGGCAATCTGCTGCTATGGGGCTGGAGCAATTCATGGTTTTCCTGGCGCTTATCAGCATCAGTTTGGGGGTTCTCAACCTGCTTCCGTTGCCTGTCCTCGATGGTGGACACCTGATGTATTATGGTTGGGAAGGTCTTACCGGGCACGCCGTTTCTGAAGTGTGGCTGGCTCGGCTCCAGCGCGTTGGGTTTGCCATATTGCTGGTGATGATGTCCATCGCCATGTTTAACGATCTCTCCAGGCTGTTGACCTGATCTGTTTGTTTCTCTACCCGAATATTCTTAACATGCGTTTGAATTCAATTTTTGTATTGCGTGCGGTTGCTGCGGTGGTCGCTGGCATCGTTGCGCAAGCTGCCATGGCGCTGGATCCTTTTCCAGTGCGCGACATTCGGGTGGAAGGTTTGCAGCGCGTGGAAGCAGGTACCGTGTTCGCTTCCATCCCCGTTCGCGTGGGAGACACCTACACCGATGAAAAGGCAGTGGCCTCCATTCGTGCCCTGTTTGCCTTGGGGCTGTTCAAGGACGTTCGCATAGACGCCAAGGATGGCGTGCTGATTGTCATCGTGGAAGAGCGTCCAACGATTGCCAATGTCGATTTTTCGGGAACCAAGGAATTCGATAAGGATGTTCTCAAGAAGGCGCTACGGGATGTGGGGCTTGCCGATGGGCGTCCGTATGACAAGGCGCTGGTGGACCGGGCTGAGCAGGAGCTCAAGCGCCAGTACATCAGCAAGAGCATGTACGCCACCGAAGTGGTTACCACTGTTACGCCGGTTGACCGCAATCGTGTCAATTTGAGTTTTGCCGTCACCGAGGGAGATACGGCCAAGATCAAGGAAATCCACATCGTGGGGGCCAGCGCGTTCTCCGAGTCCAAGCTACTGGACCTGTTTGATCAGGACACCGGTGGATGGCTCAGCTGGTACACAAAGTCCAACCGGTATTCGCGGACCAAACTCAACGCGGACATCGAATCGCTTCGCTCCTTCTACCTGAACCAGGGCTATCTGGAGTTCAAGGTGGACTCCACGCAAGTAGCCATTTCGCCGGACAAGCAGGGCATGAGCATCACCATCAACGTGACCGAGGGCGATCGCTTCGTAGTCTCCAAGATCAAGATGGCTGGCAATTACTTGGGCAAGGACGAAGAGTTCCGGTCACTGATCACCATCAAAGCGGGTGAGGCCTATAACGCCGATCAGGTGGCGCAGACCACAAAGGCCTTCAGCGACTATTACGGCAATTTTGGTTTTGCCTTCGGTCGGGTTGAAGCCAAGACCGACATAGACCGCACGACCAATCGTGTGGAGATCACCTTGGTGGGTGATCCGGCGCGCCGTGCCTATGTGCGCCGCATCAACGTGGCGGGCAACGACAGAACCCGCGACGAAGTGATTCGCCGTGAATTCCGTCAGTTGGAAGCCTCCTGGTACGACGGCGAAAAGATCCGGCAATCCCGCAACCGTGTGGACCGTCTTGGTTACTTCAAAGAGGTCACCATGGACACTCAGGAAGTCCCAGGGACGCAAGATGAAGTGGATCTGACCATCAACGTCGTGGAAAAGCCGACTGGCAGCATCAGTCTGGGTGCCGGCGTTTCCAGCTCCGAAGGTCTGGGCCTGACCTTCGGCTTCAATCAGGACAATGCCTTTGGCTCTGGTAATTCGCTGGGTCTTTCACTCAATACCAGCCAATACAACCGCACTTTGGTTCTTAGCACCACCAATCCGTATTTCACGGAAGACGGTGTTTCGCGCTCGATCAATATTGCCCAGCGCACCACCAGACCCTATTCCGACGTGGACAGCTATGCCATCCGGACCACTGGTGCCAGCGTGGTATTTGGCGTGCCTTTCACCGATGTGGATACCGTCTTTCTTGGCGCTGGCGTAGACCAGACGGACATTATTCCGGGGACTTACCTTCCCACGGTTTACCTGGATTTCGCCAACGAGTTTGGTTACACCACCACGTCCTTGCCTTTGACTGCCGGCTGGTCGCGCAATACGACCGATAGTGGCTTAGCGCCCAGTACGGGTCGCATCAGCAGTTTGAATGCAGAGTGGAGTGTGGCGGGTGACCTGCGCTATGTGCGTGGAACGGCACAGTTGCAGCAGTACTTTCCTTTGTCCAAGCGCACCACGCTGGCCTTGAATGGCGAGATTTCCCTTGGGTCGGGCACTGACGGTCTGAGTTACCCGGTGTTCAAGAACTACACCTCGGGAGGTCTGGGCAATCGCGGCTTGGGCACGGTGCGTGGCTTCGAATCTGGAAGTTTGACTACTACGTCGCAAAGGCTGGCTGCCTTGGCTGCTGGCTCCTCGACCAGTACAACAGCTACCGGGGGAGCCAAGCGCGTGACCTTCAACGCAGAGGTCCTTTCGCCCTTCCCCGGAGGCGGCAACGATAGAACATTGCGCTGGTTCGGTTTCTTTGATGCCGGCGGCGTGTATGACGCAAATGAGAGCATTCAAGTCGATAGCATGCGCGCGTCTGTAGGTATTGGTGTCAGCTGGATTTCGCCAGTCGGGCCTTTGCGATTGGCGTGGGCCAAGCCAGTGCGGCAGCTTGATGGGGATAAAATACAGACCTTGGCATTTCAGATTGGAACTTCTTTCTAATGAAGACACTTAAGACGATTTTGGTTTCTGGCCTGCTGGGCATGTTTCTGGCAGCTGGTGCTCAGGCGCAGGAATCCCGTATTGCGTTCATTAACTCGCAGCGCATTACCAGTGAGTCCGGACCTGCCAAGGCTGCTACTGCCAAGCTGGAAGCGGAGTTTTCCAAGCGCCAAAAGGATTTGGCTGATTTGCAGAATTCGCTGAAGTCTTTCAGCGAAAAGTTCGATCGCGATGCGCCCACCATGACCGAGAGCCAGCGTGCGGCCAAGCAGAAGGAGTTCGTGGAACAGAACCGCGACTTCCAGCGCAAAAAGCGCGAGTTTGACGAGGACCTCAATGGCCGTCGCAACGAAGAGCTGCAGCAGGTGTATGACAAGGCGACCAAGGCCATCAAACAGCTGGCTGAATCAGAGAAGTACGACTTGGTTGTCCAAGAAGCGGTGTATTTCAATCCCAAGATTGACATCACTGACAAGGTCATCAAGATACTGAACGCTGGTGTCAAGTAAACGCTCTGCAAGAGCGTGTTGAGCCATGCCTTTGTCGCTGGCATCCATCATTGAGGTACTGGGTGGGGAGCTCGTGGGGGACCCCGATCTCGACATCCAGGGGCTCGCCCCGCTAGAGTCCGCCCAGCCTGGGCACATCGGGTTTCTCAGCAATCCACGCTACCAGTCGCAACTTCGCACCACCCGTGCGGGGTGCGTGATCGTGGCCCCCTCCATGCGGGGGAGCGCGGCAGAAGGTGTGCGTCTTATCCTCACCGACAACCCCTATCTGTATTACGCGCGGTTGACGCAACTGTGGCGCAAGCAGACCAATGGGAACAAGTTGATGGGCGTGCATGCCAGTGCCGTGGTAGACCCTCTGGCGCAAGTGCATGAGAGTGCCTACGTTGGTCCCCTGTGCGTGGTGGAGCGAGGCGCCCGCATTGGTGCAGGTACCGTGCTCAGGTCGCGCGTGACGGTGGGTGAGGACTGCCATGTGGGGGCTCGCTGCATCCTGCATTCTGGAGTCGTCATCGGCGCCGATGGGTTTGGCTTTGCACCCAATGGTTCGCAGTGGGAAAAGATTGAGCAGCTTGGCGCGGTACGCATCGGGGACGATGTGGAAATCGGCGCCAATACCTGCATAGACCGTGGCGCGCTGCAGGACACCGTCATTGAAGACGGCGTCAAGCTGGACAATTTGATTCAGATCGGCCATAACGTGCGGGTGGGGCGCAATACCGCCATGGCGGGCTGCGTTGGTGTGGCGGGTAGCGCCATCATCGGCCCGAATTGCACCATTGGCGGTGGCGCAGTGGTGCTGGGGCATTTGACCCTTGCCGAAGGCGTGCATATTTCAGCGGCCACCGTCGTTACCAAGTCAATTGCCAAACCAGGGCATTACACCGGTGTATTTCCCCTGGATGAAAACGCCACGTGGGAGCGCAACGCTGCAACGCTCAAGCAATTGCACACCTTGCGTGACCGCATCAAAATTTTGGAGAAAGAAAATAAATCATGATGGACATCCACAAAATTCTCAAACAGCTTCCGCATCGCTACCCGTTCCTATTGGTGGATCGGGTGCTGGAGCTTGATAAAGGCAAGACCATCAAGGCATTGAAGAATGTCACGATCAACGAGCCCTTCTTCGAAGGCCACTTTCCCCATCGTCCCGTCATGCCTGGCGTCCTGATGCTGGAAGCGCTGGCGCAGGCTGCGGCGTTGTTGGCATTTGACGCGCTGGGAACATCGCCCAGCGACGAGATGGTTTACTACTTTGCCGGCATTGACGGCGCCCGTTTCAAGCGCCCGGTGGAGCCTGGCGACCAGCTCATTCTGGAAGTCGAAATGCTACGCATGAAGGCAGGCATCTTCAAATTCAAGGCACAGGCCAAGGTGGGTGGCGAACTCGCTGTAGAAGCCGAGCTGACCTGCGCCATGCGTGCGATTGCCTGAGGCCGTTGCCGTGACTGCCATCCACGCCACAGCTGTCATCGATCCCAAAGCCGAGCTGGACAGTTCTGTCACGGTTGGCCCTTATACCGTGATCGGTCCCGATGTCCGCATTGGTGGGGGCACTACGGTGGGCCCGCACTGTGTCATCGAAGGCCACACCACCATCGGCCGGGACAACCGCATCTTCCAGTTCAACTCCCTGGGCGCCATTCCGCAGGACAAGAAATACGCGGGCGAGCCGTGCGAGTTGATCATCGGTGACCGCAACACCATCCGCGAGTTCTGCACCTTCAACATCGGATCGCCGGGCGATGCTGGCGTGACGAGGGTGGGTGACGACAACTGGATCATGGCCTATGTGCATTTGGCGCACGACTGCCAGGTCGGCAACCACACCATCTTTGCCAACAACTCGCAGTTGGCCGGGCATGTGCAGGTGGGCGACTGGGTCATCCTGGGCGGCTTTACCGTCGTGCATCAATTTGTGCGCATCGGCGCCCACAGCATGACTGCCATGTGTGCCTTGCTGTTTGCCGATCTGCCCCCCTTTGTGATGTGCCAGGGACAGCCGGCATCCGCGCGCTCCATGAACTTTGAAGGATTACGCCGTCGTGGTTTCAGTCCCGAGCGCATTGCGGCCGTGAAGGCCATGCACAAGGCACTGTACCGCGATGACCTGACGCTGGAGCAGGCGCAGCTTCGCATCAGTGAGCTGACCGACGACACCCCTGAAGCCGCGCCGGATGTGGACATGATGCTGGCCTTTCTGGAGCAAACGTCTCCGCAGCGCGGCATCGTTCGCTAAAGGCTGTCATGGCGGATCCGTCAAGCCAGCCGCAGGCGCCGGCCATTGCCATGGTGGCCGGAGAAGTTTCCGGGGATCTGTTGGCTGGGCTGTTGCTGGGTGGCATGAAAGCGCGCTGGCCGGACTTGACCAGTTTCGGTATCGGTGGGCCTCACATGCAGCGCCAGGGCTTTGAGGCCTGGTGGCCCCATTCCAAGCTGGCCGTTCACGGCTTCAACTGGGAACTGCTTCGCCGCTACCGGGAAATCGTCGGTATCCGGGACCAATTGCGCGCCCGTCTGCTGCAGAAGCGCCCCGACATTTTCATAGGCACGGACGCGCCGGACTTCAACTTCCAGCTGGAGGCTGATCTACGCGGCGCTGGAATCAAGACTGTCCATTTTGTCTGTCCTTCGGTCTGGGCCTGGCGTCCTGAACGCATGGAAAAGATCCGCAGCAGTGCCGACCATGTGCTGTGCATTTTTCCCTTCGAGCCTGCATTGCTGGAGCGCAACGGAATTGCCGCGACCTATGTGGGGCATCCGCTGGCCAGCGTTATCCCCATGCAGGCGGACAAGGCTGCGGCTCGGCAAGCTTTGGGGCTTTCGAGCGACGCTTTGGTTGTTGCTATCCTTCCCGGTAGTCGCCGTTCGGAAATTGCCCATCTGGCAAAGCGCTTTCTGCAGGCCGCGGCACTGATCAAGGCGGAAAAGCCGCAAGTGAAGTTTGTGCTGCCTGCCGTGCCTGGTTTCAAGGACACCATTGAAGTACTGGTGCAGCAGACGGGTTTGACGGGCTGCGTGCAGGTACTGGCTGGCCAGTCCCATGCCGCCTTGGCTGCCTGCGATGTGACGTTGATCGCCAGCGGTACGGCCACGCTGGAGGCGGCCTTGTTCAAGCGGCCCATGGTGATCGCCTACCACCAGAGCTGGTTGTCCTGGGAAATCATGCGACGCAAGCGCTTGCAACCCTGGGTGGGGCTACCCAATATCCTGTGCGAAGAATTTGTGGTGCCCGAATTGCTGCAGGACGCGGCGACTCCCAAGGCACTGGCCTTCGAGGTGATCTCCTGGCTGGATGCCGCGGACCGCGATCCCGCACGCTTGCAGACATTGCATGCAAAATTTGACGCCTTGCACCGTGCACTGCAGCGCGACACCGCGACAATAGCCACCGATGCGATCCAGAAAATCCTCCAGAACTGAACCCACCATGGCCCGCCAGGCCGAATTGTGCTGGGACATTACCGGGCTGATTGCCGGCGTTGATGAGGCGGGGCGTGGCCCTCTGGCGGGCCCGGTGGTTGCTGCCGCCGTGATCCTGGACGATTTGCACCCGATCAAAGGCCTCAACGATTCCAAGAAACTCAGTGCTTTGCAGCGTGACCGGTTGTATGACGAAATTCGCGCCAAGGCGCTGTGCTGCTCGGTGGCGCAGGCCAGTGTGGAGGAAATAGACCAGCTCAATATCCTGCAGGCAACCTTGTTGGCCATGCGCCGCGCAGTGGAAGGCTTGCGCCTGAAGCCCGCCAAGGTGCTGGTGGATGGCAACCGCCTGCCGGTGCTGGACGTGCTGGCCGAGGCCATTGTCAAGGGTGACGCTACCGTGCCCGCCATATCAGCGGCCTCCATCCTGGCCAAGGTCACGCGCGACCGTTGGTGCGCAGAGCTGGATCTGCGCTATCCGCAATATGGATTTGCCGGGCACAAAGGCTATGGCACGGCCGAACATCTGGCGGCGTTGCGCGCGCACGGCGCCTGTCCGGAACACCGCAAGACCTTCGCGCCGGTGGCGCAAGTCCTGGTTTGAGGAATCCATGAGCGAACCCGTATTCATCACCTCTCGCGAGAACCCGTTGCTCAAGGAGCTGCGCAAGCTTGCGCATGAGAACACCGCCTACCGCAAGGCCGGGCGATTCTGGGTTGAAGGCGACCACCTGTGCAGCGCGGCACTCCAGCGGGGCGTGCAACCGGCAGCCTCCGTGTATGCCGAGTCCTTCTGGGCAACTGTGCGTGGCCCGATTGCCGAGGCGGGTGGCAAGCAGGTGGTGGTGCCAGATGCCCTGTTTCGCGATATCAGCGCCTTGGAATCCCCCGCTAGCGTGGGGTTCGTGCTGAACTTGCCTGAAGAACAGCATTTTGATGGAAACGCTGCGTCGGTCATCCTGGACCGGGTGCAGGATGCTGGAAACGTGGGCTCCATCCTGCGCAGTGCCGGTGCTTTTGGCTTCCGCCAAGTACTGGCGCTCAAGGGCACCGCTGCCTTGTGGAGTCCGAAAGTGTTGCGTGCCGGCATGGGCGCGCATTTTGGCTTGCACTTGGTCGAGGGCTTGGAGCTTTCCGATCTGCAGGGCTTGCAAGTGCCTTTGGTGGTGACCAGTTCGCATCAGGGGGAGCTGATTCAGGATCTGCGCATTCCGCGTCCTTGTGCCTGGGTCATGGGGCATGAAGGGCAGGGCGTGGGGAAGGAGCTGATGGCACGGGCCACCGTGTTTGCGCGTATCGGTCAGCCAGGCGGTGAGGAGTCTTTGAACGTCGCCGCCGCCGCTGCGATATGCCTGCATGCCAGTTCTTTGGGATTGGGCTGAGTTTGCCTGCTTTTGGTTCCGTTGCGCGGGTGGGGCTTGGGCTTTGGCCCTCATGCGGGGTACCGCAAAATCGGGTCAAAACCCAAGCCCCACCCGCGCAACTGCGTTGCTGGTGATCACAGGTCCAAATCGTTTGTGCGCCAATAACTCGGTCTTGCGGGAGGCAGAGGGGTTCGCGCCCGATTTTGCGGTACCCCGCATGAGGGCGTGAACCCCTCTGCCTCCCGCAAGACAGCGCGCACCAACGGCAAATCGAAGTGCCCAAGGACAAGCCAGAACCTCCCTTCCGCTATAATCAGTGGCTTTCCAGAAAACAGCTGTCCCAAGCGCAACTCTGAAACTTCCCCTCTCAAAAGCATCCGCTCAAGAGCCACTCTGAGCGCGTTTGGGCCTAACCGTAACCCATTCGGAGTCACCAGTGCTTTTGTCACTCAAGGGAACCTTCCCACCCGCCATCCTGGCGCTCGCAGACGGCACGGTCTATGTTGGCAATTCCATCGGAGCCGCTGGCTCCACCGTCGGAGAGGTCGTGTTCAACACGGCCATGACCGGCTACCAGGAAATCCTCACCGACCCCAGCTACTGCCAGCAGATCGTCACGCTCACTTATCCCCACATCGGTAACTATGGCGTCAATGCCGAAGATATCGAGTCCGACAAGGTCCAGGCCGCCGGTCTCATCATCAAGGACCTGCCGCAGATTGCCTCCAATTTCCGCAAGTCCCAGGACCTGAGCGCGTATCTCATCGCTGAAAAGACCGTGGCCATCGCCAATATCGATACCCGCCAGCTCACACGCCAGCTGCGCACCCACGGCGCGCAAAATGGTTGCATCATGGCCTTGGCCATGGGCGAGAAGGTGACCAGCGCCGTCGTGGAGCGCGCTGTCGCTGCGGCCAAGGCCGCACCCAATATGTCCGGCCTGGATCTGGCCAAGTTGGTCACCAGTCCCGTCGCCTACGACTGGACACAGACCGAATGGCAACTGGGCACCGGCTATGGCGAGCAGTCCACCTCCAAATTCCATGTGGTGGCCTACGACTTTGGCGTCAAGAAGAACATTCTGCGCATGCTGGCGGAGCGCGGCTGCAAGGTCACCGTGGTGCCTGCGCAAACTCCCGCTGCGGAGGTGCTCAAGTACAAGCCTGATGGCGTATTCCTGAGCAATGGTCCCGGCGACCCGGAGCCTTGCGATTACGCCATTGCTGCCACCAGGGAATTGATTGAGACCGGCATTCCGGTATTTGGCATTTGTCTGGGTCACCAGATCATGGCCCTGGCCTCGGGCGCGAGCACCTTCAAGATGAAGTTCGGCCACCACGGTGCCAACCATCCGGTCAAAGACCTGGACAGTGGCCGTGTATCCATCACCAGCCAGAACCATGGTTTTGCGGTTGACGAGAAGACCCTGCCTGCCAACATGCGCCCCACCCATATCAGCCTGTTTGACAATACGCTGCAAGGGCTGGAGCGTACCGACAAGCCGGCGTTCTGCTTCCAGGGGCACCCCGAAGCGTCACCCGGCCCACAGGACATCGGCTATCTGTTTGACCGTTTCGTTGGATTGATGGAGCAACGTGCATGAGTTTTTACGGGGTCACTGATCTCTGGACCTACGTGCTGGGCGCCTTCGGCATCATCCTGCTGCCCGGGCCAAACTCGCTCTATGTGCTCTCGGTCGCCACGGCGCGTGGCGTCAAGGCGGGCTACCAGGGCGCATTCGGCGTCTTTCTGGGCGACACGATTCTCCTGCTGCTGACCGCCATGGGCGCAGCCAGCCTGTTGCGTTCCAATCCCGCACTGTTTGTCCTGGTGAAGTACCTGGGCGCGGCCTACCTGTCCTGGGTGGGCGTGAACCTGATCTGGTCGGCATGGCAGAAGTGGCGCAACAAGGCGACAGAAGCCGCCACCGCAGTGCAGGCGCCCATCAATATGCAGCACCCGTTCAAGAAGGCACTGGTCATCAGCCTGCTGAATCCCAAGGCGATCCTGTTCCTGCTGTCCTTCTTTGTGCAGTTCATTGACCCCAGCTACGAAACACCTGCCGTTCCGTTCCTGATCCTGGGCTCCATCATCATGGTGTTCAGTGCCCTGTATCTCTCCGCTCTCATCTTCCTCGGGGCCCGTATGGCCCAGGCGTTTCGCGCCCGCAAACGCCTGTCCGCCAGTCTCTCCAGCAGCGTGGGCGGCTTGTTCCTCTGGTTTGGAACCAAGCTGGCCACCGCGAGTCTGAACTAGTTAGAAGCCAGGTAAAAAATGCCAAAACGTACTGATATCAAAAGCATCCTCATCATCGGCGCCGGCCCCATCATCATCGGCCAGGCCTGCGAGTTCGACTACTCCGGCGTGCAAGCCTGCAAGGCCTTGCGAGAAGAGGGCTACAAGGTCATCCTGATCAACAGCAACCCCGCCACCATCATGACCGACCCGGCCACGGCGGACGTTACCTACATCGAGCCCATCACCTGGCAGACGGTCGAGAAGATCATCGCCAAGGAGCGTCCCGATGCCATCCTGCCGACCATGGGCGGCCAGACCGCACTGAACTGTGCGCTGGACCTCTGGCACCACGGCGTGCTGGAGAAATACAAGGTCGAACTGATTGGCGCCACACCCGAGGCCATCGACAAGGCCGAAGACCGCCTGAAGTTCAAGGACGCCATGACCAAGATCGGCCTGGGCTCCGCGCGCTCAGGCATTGCACATAGCATGCAGGAAGCCTGGAATGTGCAAAAGGTTGTGGGCTTTCCCACCGTCATTCGCCCCAGTTTCACCCTGGGCGGCACCGGTGGCGGCATTGCCTACAACTCGGAAGAATTCGAGACCATCTGCAAGCGCGGCCTGGAAGCCTCGCCCACCAACGAACTACTGATCGAAGAGTCGCTGCTCGGCTGGAAAGAGTACGAGATGGAAGTGGTGCGCGACAAGGCGGACAACTGCATCATCGTCTGCTCTATCGAGAATCTGGATCCCATGGGCGTGCACACCGGTGACTCCATAACGGTCGCTCCGGCCCAGACCCTGACCGACAAGGAATACCAGATTCTGCGCAATGCCTCCCTGGCTGTGCTGCGCGAAATCGGCGTGGACACCGGTGGCTCCAACGTGCAGTTCTCCATCAACCCCAAGGACGGGCGCATGGTGGTGATCGAGATGAATCCGCGCGTGTCGCGCTCCTCCGCGCTGGCCTCCAAGGCCACCGGTTTCCCGATTGCCAAGGTGGCTGCCAAGCTGGCCGTAGGCTTCACACTGGATGAGCTGCGCAACGACATTACCGGTGGCGCAACCCCCGCGTCGTTTGAACCCAGCATCGATTACGTGGTCACCAAGATCCCGCGTTTCGCCTTCGAAAAATTCCCCGCCGCCGACAGCCGCCTGACCACCCAGATGAAGTCGGTGGGCGAGGTGATGGCCATGGGTCGCACCTTCCAGGAATCGTTCCAGAAAGCCTTGCGTGGCCTGGAAGTTGGCGTGGATGGCATGAACGAAAAGACCCAGGACCGCGAAGTCCTGGAAAAGGAACTGGGCGAGCCCGGCCCCGAGCGCATCTGGTACGTGGGCGACGCATTTGCCCAGGGCATGAGCGTGGACGAGGTGTTTGCACTGACCAAGATCGACCCCTGGTTCCTGGTGCAGATCGAACAGATCGTGAAGATCGAACTGGAAATCGAACGCCTGCCGCAACCGGCCAGCGGCTCGGTGCTGGACAAGATCGATGCGGCCACCTTGCGCTCGCTCAAGCAGAAGGGCTTCTCGGACCGTCGCCTGGCGCGCCAGTTCAAGACCACCGACAAGGCCGTGCGCGAGAAGCGCCGCGCCCTGGGGGTGCGCCCGGTCTACAAGCGCGTGGACACCTGCGCGGCAGAGTTCTCCACCAACACCGCCTACCTGTATTCCACTTACGAAGCCGATGGCTCCGAGTGCGAAGCCGCGCCTACCGACAAGAAAAAGATCATGGTGCTGGGTGGTGGCCCCAACCGCATCGGCCAGGGTATCGAGTTCGACTATTGCTGCGTGCATGCCGCCTTGGCCATGCGCGAAGATGGCTATGAAACCATCATGGTCAACTGCAACCCCGAAACCGTGTCCACCGACTATGACACTTCGGACCGCCTGTACTTCGAGCCGCTGACGCTGGAAGATGTGCTGGAAATCGTCGACAAGGAAAAGCCGCTGGGCGTGATCGTGCAATACGGCGGCCAGACGCCGCTGAAGCTGGCACTCGATCTGGAAGCCAACGGCGTGCCCATCATCGGCACCTCGCCCGACATGATCGACGCGGCGGAAGACCGTGAGCGCTTCCAGAAGCTGCTGCACGAACTCAAGCTGCGCCAACCCCCGAACGCCACGGCCCGTACCGAGCCGGAAGCGCTGGAAAAGGCATCTGCTCTGGGTTACCCCTTGGTGGTGCGCCCCAGCTACGTGCTGGGCGGCCGCGCCATGGAAATCGTGCACGAGCAGCGCGATCTGGAGCGCTACATGCGCGAGGCCGTCAAGGTCAGCCACGACTCGCCCGTGCTGCTGGATCGCTTTCTGAACGATGCGATCGAGTGCGATGTGGACTGCGTGCGAGACTCCACTGGCGCCACCTTCATCGGCGGCGTGATGGAACACATCGAACAAGCCGGCGTGCACAGCGGGGACTCCGCCTGTTCGCTGCCGCCGTATTCCTTGTCGGCGGATACCGTCAACGAGATCAAGCGCCAGTCGGCCGCTATGGCCGGCGCACTCAATGTGGTTGGCCTGATGAACGTGCAATTTGCCATCCAGAATGTGGACGGCAAGGACGTGATCTATGTGCTGGAAGTGAACCCGCGTGCCAGCCGTACCGTGCCCTTTGTTTCCAAAGCCACCGGCATCCAGTTGGCCAAGGTCGCAGCGCGCTGCATGGCCGGACAGACACTGGCCAGCCAGGGCATTGGCAAGGAGGTCACACCACCGTATTTCAGTGTGAAAGAGGCCGTTTTCCCCTTCGTGAAGTTCCCGGGCGTTGACACCATTCTCGGACCGGAAATGAAGTCCACCGGGGAGGTCATGGGTGTGGGCAAGACTTTTGGCGAAGCCTTTGTGAAGTCCCAACTGGGTGCGGGCGCCAAGCTGCCGCGCGGTGGCAAGGCCTTTATCTCGGTCAAGCAAAGCGACAAGCCGCGTGCCGTGGAAGTGGCGCGTGAACTGGTAGCACTGGGCTTTGAAGTGGTTGCTACCAAGGGAACTGCTGCCACCATCAACGCTGCCGGCGTGGCCTGCGGCGTGGTCAACAAGGTGACCGAGGGCCGTCCCCACATCGTGGACATGATCAAGAACAACGAGATCGCCATGGTCGTCAACACAGTGGAAGAGCGTCGCAACGCCATCGTCGATTCCCGCCACATCCGTACGTCGGCACTGCTGGCGCGGGTCACCACGTACACCACCATTGCGGGCGCCGAGGCTGCCGTGGAAGGCATGAAATACCTGGACAACCTCAGCGTGATTTCCGTGCAGGAAATGCATGCGCAACTGACGGCTTAAGTTGTCATAATCCGGCCTTCCTTTTCAAATACATCCATGGCAACCATTCCCATTACCAAGCGCGGCGCAGAGATCCTCAAGGCCGAGCTGCACAAACTCAAGACCGTAGAGCGTCCTTCGGTGATCAACGCGATTTCCGAAGCCCGTGCCCAGGGCGACCTGAGTGAAAACGCGGAATACGAATCGGCCAAGGAGCGTCAGGGCTTTGTGGAAGGCCGTATCCAGGAAATCGAAGGCAAGCTATCGGCTGCGCAGATCATCGACCCGGCTTCGCTGGACGCCGGTGGTCGTGTGGTGTTCGGCTCCACCGTGGATCTGGAAGACGAGGACACGGGTGACCGTGTTCGCTACCAGATCGTGGGGGAAGACGAGGCCGACCTCAAGCTGGGCCTGATCAACATCAGTTCGCCGATTGCACGCGCGCTGATCGGCAAGGAAGAGGGCGATACCGCTGTGGTGCAGGCGCCGGGCGGTGAGCGTTCCTACGAAGTCGTCGCGGTTCACTACATTTGAAGCTTCTGCAACACCTCTTGCGCACCGCGCCGCTGTGGCTGGCAGCAGCCTGGGCCATGAGCCTGACGGTGCTGGGTTTCTTTGTCGTTCCCATGCTGTTTGCCAACTTGCCTACGCCGGCCGTGGCCGGTGGCATGGCAGCCAAGCTGTTCAGTACACAAACCGCAATATCGGCGGTTTGTGCGTTGTTGCTGGTGCTGCTGCTCCGGTCGGAAAAGCACGCCATGCCAATGGCCGTGGTTCCAGCCATCACCATGCTGGCGCTGGCCGGGGCTCTTTTGGCGTTGCTGGTGGAGTTTGGTGTGTCACCGCACATTGTTGCGCGTGACAACCTCAGGCTTTGGCACGGCGTAGGCAGTGCCATGTATTTTGCGCAATGGCTGTGCGCCCTGGCGGTGTTTGGCAAGCTGGCACTTGCCGTCGTGGCACCGCAGGCAGACGCCGGTAATCAGGTCTGACTGCGTTTTTTGACGCTGACCTTGGGCTTGGGTTTGGCGCGGCGTACGTTGCCACCGGCTGTCAAGCGCTGGTTACCGAGCACCCGCAGGGTCTTGACTTCGGGGCGTTGACCGGCGCGCTTGCTGTATTTCAGGACCTTGAAATCGCGCGGGCCGGGCATGCGGTCTTCGTCAATGACCTTTTCTTTTTCGGGCTGCGGGCGCCACAGCACCAGCAGCTTGCCAATGTGCTGGATGGGGGCAGCGTTCAGATCGGTGCTGAGCTGCTGGAACATGGCTTCGCGCGCCGTGCGGTCATCGGAAAACACCCGCACCTTGATCAGGCCGTGGGCGTTGAGGGCGGCATCGACCTCCTTGATGACGTTGGCGGTCAGACCATCGCCGCCGACCAAGACGACGGGATCAAGATGGTGGGCCTCGGCGCGGTGAACCTTGCGTTGGGCGGGAGTCAGTTGAATTTGGGGCATGTGGGTATTATGTCTCCGGCCCGGCGCAAGCGGCTCAGCTCGCTTGCCAATAGGATGAAAGTGTATGAAAACCAAAACCAGTAGCAAAAAGGTCAACAAGGCCTGGTTGCACGACCATATCAACGACCCTTACGTCAAATTGGCAACCAAGGAGGGGTATCGGGCGCGCGCGGCTTACAAGCTCAAGGAAATAGACGAGGCCCTGCACCTGATCAAGCCCGGGCAACTGGTGGTGGATCTGGGCTGTACGCCCGGGGCCTGGAGCCAATACCTGCGCCGCCGCATGTCGCCGCAGGGCGCGGCAGTGGGCGACCTGAATGGCACCATCATCGGGCTGGATCTGCTGCCCATGGAGCCCATCGAGGGCGTGACCTTCATCCAGGGCGATTTTCGGGAGGCCGAGGTGCTCCAGCAGCTGGAAGCCGCGCTGGCTGGGCGCCAGGCCGATATCGTGGTGTCCGACATGGCGCCGAATCTGTCCGGCATCGCCTCCGCCGACGCGGCCCGGGTCGAATACCTGATCGAATTGGCCATTGAGTTTGCCCAGAACCACATGAAACCGCAGGGCGCACTGGTGGCCAAGGTGTTTCACGGTGGCAGCTACAACGCGGTGGTGCAGCGCTTCAAGGATGCCTTTACGCAGGTCAAGCCCTTCAAACCCAAGGCTTCACGCGACCGTTCTTCAGAGACCTTTCTGGTGGGCTTAGGCCTGAAGTAGTTGGATCAAGACCATGCCATTTATATGGCCGCGATAGCGAAAATACCGTGTCTTTCACCTTGAAACGCCTAAAATGGGTACCACGTAGGCGTTGCAGGGATGCGTCTACCTTCTTTTGCGCCCTATCTGGAGCTTCGTTTGAATAATCAGTGGTTTTCGAAAATTGCAGTTTGGTTGGTGATCGCCCTGGTGCTGTTCACCGTGTTCAAACAGTTTGATGCCCGTGGCACCAGCGGAGTAGGCACGCTGGGCTACTCCGACTTCTTGGAAGAAGTGCGCAACAAGCACATCAAGAGTGCCGTCATTCAAGAAGGTCAAGGCGGTACCGAGATTGTTGCGGTCACCACCGATGACCGTCGCGTCAAGACCACGGCCACCTATCTGGACCGCGGGCTGGTGGGCGACCTGATCAACAACGGGGTCAAATTCGACGTCAAGGCACGTGAAGAAGGCTCGTTGCTGATGACGTTGCTGGTCAGCTGGGGGCCCATGCTGCTGTTGATCGGCGTCTGGATCTATTTCATGCGTCAGATGCAGGGCGGAGGAAAGGGCGGAGCATTCAGCTTTGGCAAAAGCAAGGCGCGCCTGCTGGACGAAACCACCAATACCGTGACCTTTGCCGACGTCGCAGGTTGCGACGAAGCCAAGGAAGAAGTGAAGGAAGTCGTGGACTTCCTCAAGGACCCTGCCAAATTCCAGAAGCTGGGCGGTCGCATTCCGCGCGGCTTGCTGTTGGTTGGCCCTCCCGGCACCGGCAAGACCCTGCTGGCCAAGTCCATCGCTGGGGAAGCCAAGGTACCGTTCTTCAGCATTTCCGGTTCCGACTTTGTGGAAATGTTTGTGGGCGTGGGCGCATCCCGTGTCCGTGACATGTTTGACAACGCCAAGAAGAATGCACCCTGCATCATCTTCATCGATGAAATCGACGCCGTGGGCCGCCAGCGTGGCGCTGGCCTGGGCGGCGGCAATGACGAGCGTGAACAAACCCTCAACCAGATGCTGGTGGAGATGGATGGATTCGAGACCAATGTTGGCGTGATCGTGGTGGCTGCCACCAACCGCCCCGACATTCTGGATGCCGCCTTGTTGCGCCCGGGACGTTTTGACCGCCAGGTCTATGTCACGCTGCCCGATATCCGTGGCCGTGAGCAGATCCTGAACGTGCACATGCGCAAGGTTCCTTTGGGCCAGGACGTGAGCCCGGGCGTGATTGCCCGTGGCACACCCGGCATGAGCGGTGCCGATTTGGCCAACCTGTGCAACGAAGCGGCCCTGATGGCTGCGCGCCGCAATGCGCGTCTGGTCGAGATGCAGGATTTCGAAAAGGCCAAGGACAAGATCCTGATGGGCCCGGAACGCAAGAGCATGGTCATGCCGGAGGAAGAGCGCCGCAACACGGCCTACCACGAGTCGGGACATGCGCTGATCGGCAAGCTGCTGCCCAAGTGCGACCCGGTGCACAAGGTCACCATCATCCCCCGTGGCCGCGCCCTGGGAGTGACCATGAGCCTGCCGGCACAAGACCGCTACAGCTATGACAGCGAATACATGCTCAACCAGATCAGCATGCTGTTCGGTGGCCGCATTGCGGAAGAGGTGTTCATGAAGCAGATGACCACCGGCGCCAGCAACGACTTCGAGCGTGCCACCCACATCGCCCGTGACATGGTTACCCGTTACGGCATGACCGATGCACTGGGCCCCATGGTGTACGCTGAAAACGAAGGTGAAGTGTTCCTGGGACGCTCCGTCACCAAGACCACCACCATGAGTGAGCAGACCATGCAGAAGGTGGACTCCGAAGTGCGCCGCATCATCGACCAGCAGTACGCCCTTGCGCGCAAGCTGATCGAAGACAACCAGGACAAGATGCACGCCATGGCCAAGGCCCTGCTGGAATGGGAAACCATCGACAGTGACCAGCTCGACGACATCATGGCAGGCAAGGAACCCCGCCCGCCCAAGGACTGGACACCCCGTACGCCCAACTCCGGCGGCGGCAGCGACGGTGGCGCACCTGCGGTATCGGTCGATCCCGCACCAACGGTTGCCTGATTCTTCAGAGGCTGTCAGCAGTCAGGAAACGGGGCGCAAGCCCCGTTTGTCATGGTAGCTCCCAGAGCAGCACACAAGGCCTTCAGCATGTTTTGGCAAACCTCCCGCTTCACCATTGACCTGTCCAAACCCAAGGTCATGGGCATCGTGAATGTCACGCCCGATTCTTTTTCCGACGGCGGGCAGTTTGCATCGCGCGACGCGGCAATTGCCCACTGCGACCAGTTGCTCAAGGACGGCGCGGACATCCTGGATATCGGTGGTGAATCCACGCGGCCCGGGGCACCTGCAGTACCTTTGGATGAAGAGCTGGCGCGCGTGCTGCCAGTGGTGCGCCATGCGGTGACGCTGGGTGTGCCGGTTTCGGTGGATACCTACAAGCCTGCCGTCATGCAGGCCGTGCTGGACCTGGGGGCCGACATCATCAACGACATCTGGGCCTTGCGCTGGCAAGGTGATGCCCACGGCTTGACCGGGCAGCAGGTGGCAAGTGCCCACGCATCGTGCGGCGTGTGCCTCATGCATATGCACCGCGAGCCGCAGACCATGCAGATAGCGCCCATGGAAGGGGACGTGTTGCCGCAGGTCTATTCCTTCTTGCAGCAGGCGGCCTTTCAATTGCAACAGCTGGGGGTGGATGCCAAACGCATCTGCCTGGATCCCGGCATTGGCTTTGGCAAGACCGTGCAGCAGAACTTTGCCTTGCTGGCGCGCCAGGCCGAATTGTTGCCTTTGGGCTACCCGGTGCTTGCCGGTTGGTCGCGCAAGTCTTCGCTGGCCGCTGTAACGCAAACCTCTTTGGGCAGTGTTGCCACCATGGATACGCAGGAGCGCATGGTGCCCAGCGTGGCGGCGGCATTGATCGCTGTGCAAAATGGCGCTACGGTGGTGCGGGTGCACGACGTCAAACAGACCGTCCAATCACTCAAGGTATGGGCAGCATGTCAGGCGGCGCGGTAATTTCGGGGAAGGGCGTTGGCCCGATCAGGTTTTTTATCCAATACAAACAAACACAGGAGTAACCATGGGACGTCAGTATTTTGGAACCGATGGCATTCGCGGTACCGTGGGGCAGTCGCCCATCACGCCGGACTTTGTGCTGCGTCTGGCCCATGCCGTCGGACAGGTGCTCAAGAAGACCGAGGCGCGCCCCACCGTGCTGATCGGCAAGGACACCCGCATTTCCGGCTACATGCTGGAGAGTGCGCTGGAGAGTGGCTTCAATTCGGCGGGCGTGGATGTGGTGCTGCTGGGCCCGCTGCCCACGCCCGGCGTAGCCTATCTGACCCGAGCCCAGCGTGCGTCCCTGGGCGTGGTCATCAGTGCCAGCCACAACCCGTTTGCGGACAACGGCATCAAGTTCTTCAGCGCACAAGGAACCAAGCTGCCCGATGCCTGGGAAGAAGCGGTGGAGGCCGCGCTGCAACAGGCGCCGGTCTGGTCGGAATCCGCCCATCTGGGAAAGTCCCGCCGTCTGGAGGATGCAGCCGGCCGCTACATTGAATTCTGCAAAAGCACTTTCTCCAATGACCTGACTCTGAAGGGTCTGAAGATTGTGGTCGACGCGGCACACGGCGCGGCCTACCACATCGCCCCCAAGGTGTTCCATGAGCTGGGCGCCGAAGTGATTGCCATCGGTTGTTCGCCCGACGGGCTCAACATTAACAAGGACGTGGGTGCCACGCATCCTCAGGCGCTGGTGCAGGCGGTGAAGGAACATCATGCGGACTTCGGCATCGCGCTGGACGGTGACGCGGACCGCCTGCAATTGGTGGACAACACGGGACGCCTGTTCAACGGTGACGAGCTGCTGTATCTGATGGCCGATGACCGGCTGGGCCGCGGTGAGGCCGTTCCGGGCGTGGTCGGAACGCTGATGACCAACATGGCGGTGGAGGTCGCACTCCAGTCGCGTGGCGTGCAGTTCGTGCGTGCCAAGGTGGGTGATCGCTACGTGCTCGAAGAGCTGGAAAAGAAGCACTGGATTCTGGGCGGCGAAGGCTCCGGCCACTTGCTGGCATTGGACAAGCACACTACCGGTGATGGCTTGATTTCATCGCTGCAGATTCTGCAGGCTTGCGTGCGCTCGGGCCGCTCCATGGCGCAATTGCTGCAAGGCGTGGAGTTGTTCCCGCAGACCCTGATCAATGTACGGCTGACCCCGGGCCAGGACTGGAAGGCCAATGCGGCCCTGCACAGTGCCACCCAGGCGGTGGAGGCCGAGCTGGGCAACAGCGGTCGTGTGCTGATACGAGCCAGCGGCACCGAACCCTTGGTGCGCGTCATGGTGGAGGCCCGCGACGCCAAACAGGCGCAGCAGTCTGCCCAGCGCATTGCAGATACCCTGAAAGTCTGAGCATGACCGACACCATCCGTGTCTGCCTGGCCGACTATGCCAATCCATTGCATGGCAAGGCTCTGGTGGAGATGCTGGACGCCTATGCGCGTGATCCCATGGGCGGAGGCGAAGGTCTGAGCGCATTTGCCAAGGCCCACTTGGTGGCGGAGTTGGCGCGTGTGCCTGGCGCCTTCAGCGTGCTGGCATTTGATGGCGAAGCGGACACCATTCCCGTGGGGCTGGTGAACTGCATGCAGGGCTTTTCCACCTTTGCCTGCAAGCCTCTGATCAATGTGCACGATGTGGCAGTCCTTTCCGTCTACAGGGGCCGTGGCATTGCCGAACGCATGTTCGGCTTGGTTGAAGCAGTGGCACGCGAACGCGGTGCCTGCAAACTCACGCTGGAAGTGCTGTCCGGCAACGCCGGTGCCATGCGCCTGTACGCCCGCGTGGGGTTTGCCCGCTATGCATTGGATCCGGCAGCGGGCGAAGCCAGCTTCATGCAGAAGTGGCTGGGCTGAACTGACATATTTCGCGGTTATGCTGCGCACCTTTGCCTGTGCAACGGGATCGCGCAATGAGCACTACCCCAACTACCCCTTACGGCGCCGACCCTTCGGGCCTGATCTGCGGCTTTCAGTTCGGAGCAACGGGGCAGGGCGCTCCGGTTGATGCGCAGCTTGCGCTGCAGTGGCTGAGCCAGACAGGTGCCGACCAGCACTCAGGCTTTGTGTGGCTGCATTTCAACCTGGCGCACAGCGCTGCGGAAAAGTGGATGCGCGAACACCTCACGCTGTCCGACCAGTTCTACGAGTCCTTGCGGGATGGCTCCCGTTCCACCCGCGTTGAGCTGGACGACGACATGTTGGTGGCTGTGGTCAATGACGTGCACTACGACTTTGCCTTTGAACCCTCCGATATATCCACCCTGTGGCTCTCGGTGGGCCCACGTCTGGTGGTCACTGCGCGCCTGCAGCCACTGCGTTCCATAGACCGGTTGCGGGATGCGGTCAAACGGGGGGCGGCCATGGGCTCGTCGGTGGAGCTGCCGGTGCATCTGATGCATGACCAGGGAGATGTATTGGTCAGCATTGTTCGCGGCACCACCCAGCGCGTGGACGAGATCGAGGACAACCTGCTGGCGGGCCGGCTGGAGAAGAAGCGCGCCGATCTGGGGTCGCTGCGCCGGTTGCTGGTACGGCTGCAACGTCTGCTGGCACCGGAGCCCGCCGCACTCTTTCGTCTGTTGACCAAACCACCCCGGTGGATCGTGGAAGACGATTTGCAGGAACTGCGCCAATCCACCGAAGAGTTCAACGTAGCGTTGAGTGACATGGCGGCGCTGCAGGAGCGCATCAAATTGCTGCAGGAAGAGATCGCCGGACGCGTGGCCGAGGCCAGCAACCGCACCCTGTTTGTGTTGACGGTCGTGACGGTGCTGGCGCTGCCCATCAACATCATTGCCGGCTTGCTGGGCATGAACGTGGGCGGCATCCCCTTCAACGAGCACCCCTATGGTTTCTGGATCGTGGTAGCCATCATCGTGACCTTCACTGCCATTGCGGCGTGGCTGGCGTTCCGCAAGCCGCGCGAATAGCGCGGACTCAGACCATCACAACCGGGCCACCCTTGGCGATGGCGCGCTGGTAGGCGGGGCGGGCCACCATGCGATCCCGGTAGGCCTTTATGTTCGGATAGCGGCTCGCGCCTTCGCTGCGCGAGAGAGCGGCCTCGATGGCAAAACTCATCTGGAAATCGGCCACGCTGATCTGGTCTCCCGCAAACCAGCTGTGCTTTCCCAGATGCGCATCGATGAACTCCAGGGCCGTGCGCAGATTGGGGTCGATCAGAATGGCTTGCACTTGGGCGCAGAGTTGTTTGGCAATGGGGCGCACGAAGAAGGGCATGGGTTGCTTCGGGATCGACATGAACACCAGCTTCATCACCAGCCAGTTCATCAGCGAGCCCTCGGCAAAATGCATCCAGAAGCGGCACTGCCGATGCGCCCAGGTACCTGCGGCCGGTTGCAGCCCGGCCAGTTCAGGTGGAGCCCACTCACCAAATTTTTCCACCAGATATTCCAGTATGGCACCCGACTCGGCAACGACCTCGTTCCCGTCGGTGATGACGGGGGACTTGCCCAAGGGGTGAATGGCCCTGAGTTCCGGGGGCGCCAGCCGCGTCCTGGGATCGCGCTGGTAGCGTTTGATGTCGTAGGGGACGCCCAATTCTTCCAGCAGCCACAGTACGCGTTGGGAGCGGGACGTCTCCAGGTGATGTACGGTAATCATGCGGCTGATTATGTGGTGCTGCGCGACTTGCTGCTGTGTCATGGGCCTTTCACACGGCTGCGTCACGATGCTGACTTCATGCATTCACCATTGCGACACACACCCATGCCCCGCGCCTTCTATCTGGTTTTGGGAGTGCAGTTCCTCTCCACACTGGCCGACAACGCCTTTCTGATTGTCGCCATCGCCCGCGTGCTGGAGCTCTCGGGGCCGGGTTGGCTGATACCGCTGCTCAAGATCAGTTTCACTCTGTTCTATGTGGTGCTGGCGCCCTTTGTGGGGCCCTTGGCGGACGCCTTTCCCAAGGGACGTGTGATGTTGCTGGCCAACGCGCTCAAGGTGGTGGCCATGGTGTGGCTGCTGTGCGGCGGCAATCCGGTGCTGGCCATCGGGCTCGCCGGCCTGGGATCGGCTATCTATGCGCCTGCCAAATACGGCCTGATCACCGAGCTGCTGCCCGCGCGCGACCTGGTGCGCGCCAATGGCTTTTTTGAAAGCGTTACCGTCTGCGCGGTGATCTTTGGTACCGTGCTGGGAGGGCTATTGGTCAGTCCGTTGATGCCGCGCCTGGCCATGCCGTTTCCGTCGCTGACCCTACTTGTGCAACCCACGGCGCTGGTGGCCGGTATGCTGGTGCTGCTGGTGATGAATGCGGTGGCCATGTTGCTGAGCGCCGCCGTGGTGGACAGCGGCGCGCGCTACGACCCGCACTCCATCCATCCGGCCCAGCTCATCAAGCGTTTTGTGGCCGAGAACCGTGTGCTGTGGCGCGATGCCTTGGGTGGCTTGTCAATGTCGGTCACCACCTTGCTGTGGGGCGTGGGTGCCACCCTCCAGCTGATGGTGCTGCGCTGGGCGCATGAGGCGTTGGGCCTGCCTCTGGCACAGGCGGCTTACCTGCAGGGCATCACCGCGCTGGGTGTGGTGGCTGGTGCCATATTGGCCAGCCGCTGGGTCGAGCTCACCCAGGCGGAGCGGCTGCTGCCGGTGGGCATTGTCATGGGCATGCTGGTGCCGCTGCTGCTGTGCGTGCACAGCGCCTGGACGGCGGCGTTGCTGCTGGTGCTGGTGGGCGCATTGGCGGGCTTTTTCGTGGTGCCCATGAATGCGCTGTTGCAGCACCGCGGCTGCACGCTGCTCACGGCAGGGCGCAGCATCGCGGTGCAGGGTTTCAACGAGAACGCGGGTATGTTGCTGATGCTGGGCGTCTACGCGGTTGCCATTGCGGTGGAGGTGCCCCTGCATGCGTTGGTATGGGGATTTGCCGTGATGGTGACCGGCGGAATGGTGCTGATCTGGTGGGGTCGGAGCAGGTCACTGCACCGGTTGCCCTCTCGGCCCATGACGCGTTAGTTTTCAGTCACCTATTCCGCGGGTACCAGATTGCAGATTTTCCCCACGCACTGCACCCGCATGCCGGTGGCCTTGGGCGGTGCGGCCTCCATCTCCCGGGTTTGCGCGATACGCACGGTGCAGTCGCCCGGTATCGTGCTGCACAGGGCTTTGTCGCCAACGCCAAGCTGCTTCTGGGTCTGGCGGAAATCCTGCAGAAATTCAGCCGCAATCTGCCTCGCATGCAGATGACCCACGCGCGCATAGCTCAGTGCGCCCACAAACCCAAAATATTCCACACCGAGTTTCTTAGGCGTCGATAGCTTGGGGTCGTTGCGCATATCACGTATGCATTGCGAGTAGGCATTGGTGTCGCGGTACATGTGCGGGTAGCACTGTGCCTGCGCCAGGGCGGCCGCTTCGGCGATGGCTTGTTGGCGTGCATCGGATGCGGCCCATGCTGCCTGTGTGGCCCACGCCAGCAGAACCGGCACGGCTATCCACTTCAATCGGTTGAACGTCATGCGGGATTTACCGTTCCCAATGGAAAAAGCCCTCCCGCGAGCGGGAGGGCTGTAGTGCAGCTTGCCATCAGTTTAGACGGGTCACACGCGGTGCGGGCGGGCTCACGGGAGAGTTCGCATTGAAGTAGGCAATCAGCGCGGTCAGATCCAGCATCTTGGTGTCGGTGATGTTGGAGCCAGTTGCCATCACGGTGAAGTTGTCTCCGCCGCTGGCCAGGAAGCTGTTGGTCACGATCTTGTAGCTCTTGGCTGGGTCAATGGCCACGCCTTTGAGCTTCAGGCTTCCCGGCACGATGCGGTTACCCTGTCCAACAGGGCGCCCTGCAGGCTGGTTGTTGTCATAGGTGTAGGTCAGGCCAGAAGACGGTTGCAGCAGACGTCCTACTGCGCCGGTTGCAGCATTGGTCTTCGCGGTGTTGTTGGGGGCCTCCCATTGCTGTTCCAGCAGCCGCAGCAACTGTGCGCCGGTCAGGTTCAAGGTGGACAGCGTGTTTCCGAATGGCTCCACCGTATTGAGTGCCGCATAGGTCACATTGCCCGGCGCCGCATAGCTCAGGTCCGCACGCACGCCGCCCGGATTGGTAAATGCAATGTCAGCACCGCCAGGAACACCCAGCAGATAGGAGTCGGCAATCACGTCACCCATGGCACCTTCGGCAGTTTCATCCCGCCCGGTCACACCGGCTACCGTCATGAGTGCCCGGTTGATGCTGGAGGTGATGGTTCCCACACTTTGCGCGGCAAGCGTGCTGGAGAGGCTCTTGTACTTGGTCACCAAGCCGTCAATGGTTGCGTCCTTGGCCACGGAGGTGAAGCCAGAAGGCAGAGTCGCATTGCCGGCCACATCTGCTCGGATTACCGGCACCGTATTGGCGCTAGCCGAAACCATACCCTTGTTGGGCTGCAGCACCATGTCCACTGCGGTGACTGCGCCACCGTAATAGCCGGTGGAGGTCAGCAGCATGTTTTTCTTGGCTGCCTTGGCAGGATAGTTGCAGACATATTCCTGGTGGGTATGGCCGCTCACCACCATGTCCACGTCCGCAGACAGCTTGTCCACGATGGTGGTGATGTCACCAGCAAAGCCGGGGCAGGTCTTGTCGTTGATGGTGGTGGCCGTGGTCTGGCCACCCTGGTGAATCAGGACGACCACGGCGTTGACACCGTTGGCCTTGAGTTTGGCCGCGTACTGGTTGATGACTGCAGACTCTTCCTTGAATTCCAATCCTGCGATACCGCTGGCGGCCACGGCGGTGGGAGTTCCCTGGAAGGTCAGGCCGATGAAGCCCACGCTTACCGTTCCGAAGCGCTTGATGTAGGTGGCAGGCAGCAGCGTCTTTCCGGTTGCTGTGACGTTGACATTGGCCGCCAAATACTTGAACTTGGCACCCGGGTAGATGCCATTGACCAGACAGGTGTCCGCACCGACAACACCCTGTGTGCCTGATGCCGGATAGCAGCCACCATTCTGAATGCGCAGCAATTCCGCACTGCCGCGGTCAAATTCGTGGTTGCCTACCGATGTGACTTCCAGGCCGATGTTGTTGAGGATGTCCACCGTGGCCTCGTCGTGGGTGATCATGGACTCGAACGGCGAAGCGCTGATGGAGTCGCCCGCGCCCACTACGATGCTGTTAGTGTTTTGGGCCTTGAGGTTCTTCACCAGCGTGGCGAGGTAAGCCGCTCCGCCCACGGTCACGCTTTGACCGGCACCGCCGTTGGGGAGCACCATGGTCCCGCCGTTGCTGGCGGAAGGGGGAGCGAAGTTGCCGTGAAAGTCGTTCATGGCAATCAGTCGTACGTTGACGGGTTTAGCAGCAACAGCATCCAGCAATGCGTCATAGCCGTTGCCGGATTGGCTGCCCGTCTTCGCTACCAGCTTGTCCGTGATGAGGTCTTTGAGACTGTCAACGTTGAAACCTTTGGCCTTCAGATCATTGAGCACCAGGGTCTGCGCAGCGGCCAGCTTGGTCGGGTCCAGCAAGGCTGCCATGCTCGCGTCAAATGCACTGAAGAAAGCCGCTGTATCCACGGTGTCCGATGACAGGGACGCAACCAATTGTTCGGTAAGCGGCGTGACGTTAGCAGTGCCCGAGTTGCCAGTACCGTAGGCTACGGAATGCAGTTTGCGTGAGCCATCATCTGCTTCGATCAGGCAAGGAAGCTTGCCTATGGCGGTGGCAGCGTAGCTTCCATCCGCAGCAGACTTGGTGCTGGCAACGGAGCCTCCCGCGCAAATTACCGAAATGGATGCCCCACTCATGGCTGCGCCGGTAGCTGCCACGCCAGTCACACTGACGGAGGGTTGTCCTTCACTGCCACCGCAGCCCAACAAGACGATACCCGCAGCGGACGCAATGCACAGTGACAGCACCAACCCCTTGCGTTGCGTAACGGAGTCAATAGTTTTCATTATGAAATCCCAGGTTGAACAATAACGGCGCCATGCTATGTGTCTAGCATGTAAAGCTGATGACAAAGGCTGTGCCGGCCTATGTTGCAGACGCAGAGGCGCGGCTTGCACCGCAGCGGTTGTTCAAATTCCAGAGAGGGGATGGGTCCTGCGGCGCAGGGCCTCCAGCCAGACTACGCACGCGAGCAGCATGGGCAGCAGCATCCACCAGCTTTGCCACGGCGGCATGGACAAGCCCATGAGGTTGCGCAACCAGGGGACGGCCAATACCAGGGTCAGCATGGCTCCTACGGCGGCACCCATACGTGACAACCAGGGGTTGCCGCCGCGGAAGTTTTTCCAGACTGGCAGCGTCTGGTTGCGGTTGGCGGCAATCAGCAACAGTACGCCCACCAGCAAGGCGCAGAAGACCAGCGTGCGTGCCTGGTCGCTGCTGCTCAGCGTGGCAGTCAGCCATGCCTGCCCGAGCAGCAGCACCGCTGCCAGGCCCGTGCCCTGCATGGTGGCGTGCAGCAGATAGGTCGCAGCAAAAGGCGAGTCGCCCACAGCGCGCGGTGGCCGCGTCATCACGTCTTCGCTTTCAGGTTCGGCCTCAAACACGATGGAGCAGGCCGGGTCTATCAACAGCTCCAGCAAAACGATATGCACCGGCAATAGCAGAATGGGCCAGTTCAGCAGGGACGGCACCAGCGCCAGCGCAATGATGGGGATATGCACCGCGAACACAAAACGGGTGGCCTTGCGGATGTTGTCATCGATGCGCCGCCCCTGGCGTATGGCGGCCACGATGCGCGCAAAGCTGTCGTCCAGCAATACCAGGGCTGCGGACTCGCGCGCCACATCGGTGCCGCGCTGGCCCATGGCAATGCCCACGTCGGCGGCCTTGAGGGCGGGGGCATCATTCACACCGTCGCCGGTCATGGCAACCACCGCCGCACCCTGGCGCAGCAAGCTGACCAAGCGCAACTTATGGTGGGGTGCCAAGCGCGCGCAGATGTCCACCTGCTGCAGGCGCGCTTTCAGGGCCTCGTCTTGCAGGCTCTCGATCTCTGTGCCGGTGATGACTTCCGGACGTTGCGACAGCCCGACCAATTTGGCTATGGCCAGTGCCGTGGCAGGATGGTCTCCGGTCATCATGATGACGCGGATGCCGGCTTGCCTGCACTCGCCCAACGCGGCAGCGACTTCGGGCCGAGGTGGATCGGCTAGGCCAATGAGGCCCAGAAACTCGAAGTCGAAATCATGCTGGCTGGTCGGGTGCACATGCTCCGGTGTGGCACTGTCCCAGCGACCGCAGGCCACGCCCAGCACCCGCAGTCCGCGCTGGGCCATGGCCTCTACCTGCAGGCGAATTGCATCGCGCCGCGCCGGCTCCAGATGGCACAAATCGGCCACAGCCTCGGGCGCGCCTTTGGTGGCCAGCAGATGCTGTTGCGGGTCTGCGTTGGTGAACACCCGCGTCATGGCCAGGATGTCCTGGGACAGGGGGTATTCCACTTCCGGCACATGGCCATCATGCACGTGCTCGGTGCCTTCCAGCCACTGGTGGCCGAACTGCTGGATGGCCTTTTCCATGGGGTCAAACGGGTCGCCCGGCGTGGCCAGCATGGCGAATTCAGTCAGCCGGTGAAACAGTTCGGGCATTTCCTGGGCGCCCTCGGGCGTGAAGTGCTGATCCTCCAGGGTCAGTTCGGCAACGGCCATACGGTTCTGGGTGAGCGTGCCCGTCTTGTCCACGGCCAGTACGGTGATGGCGCCCAGTGCCTCCACTGCACTGACACGGCGCGTCAGCACTTTCTGCTGTGCGATGCGCCAGGCACCCAGGGCGAGAAAGACGGTGAGGATGACCGGTATTTCTTCCGGCACGATGGCCATGGCCAGCGCAATGCCCGTGAGCAGACTCTCCAGCAGGGTGTGGCCGTCCCACAACCAGTTCAGGCCGATCTGCGTCGCGGCAAGACCGAATGCGCCCCAGCCCAGCCGGGTTACCAATGTGCGCGAACTTTGCTGCAAAGCCGAGACCGGTTCCACCGTGGCTGCCAGGTCGGCACCGATGCGCCCCACCGATGTCTGCTGCGCGATGGCAGTGACTTCGGCCCAGGCCATGCCGCGTGTGACCACGGTGCTGGCAAACAGGTTGGTGCTGCCATCCGGCAGTTTGGCAATGGGCACGGACTCGCCGGTCAGCAGCGATTCATCGACTTCCACCGAGCCCCTCAATAACTTGGCGTCCGCCGCAACGCGATCGCCCTCGAGCAGTACCAGCAGATCACCGCACACCACATCGCGCCCGGCAATGCGTTGTTCCTGTCCACTGCGGATGACCAGGGCACGCGGTGCCGACAGCTCGCGCAGGGACTCCAGCGCCCGTTGGGTCTTGCGTTCCTGCGCCAGGGTGATGCCAATCACCACCAGCACAAAACTCAGCAGGAAGATGGCTTCGGCCTTGTCACCCAGCGCCAGATAGATGGCGCCGCCTGCGAGCAACATCAGGAACATGGGTTCGGTCACCACGTCACGCACAATCGCCCAGGTCGACTTGGGCAGATTGCCCGGCAGCAGGTTGGGGCCGTCAGCCTCCAGGCGGCGACGCGCTTCCTCCGGACTGAGTCCGTCCAGGCGGGGTGCGTCCGTCATTGGGTCTGACTGCGGTTGTTGTTGCATATTCCTGCTCCTGCGGACCATCATAGGCAGACGGTTGGGCTCCATGTCCTGTTTCGGTCGACCTTCATTGACTTTAGGCAATTCAATGGTCGTTGTGTGGCCGCCAAAGACTTCAAACTGTCAAAAAAGCATCACCAAATTGCAGTGATTGATCTTTAGTCTAGCGGTGTGAAAACCACAGACGACCTCCTCATTGAGTCCTTCGCGGCGCGGCAGTCGAGTATGCGTATTGCCGTCGTGACGGAAACCTTTCCACCAGAAGTCAACGGCGTCGCCATGACGCTGGGGCGCATTGTGGAGGGACTGCTGAACCGTGGCCATGCCATTCAGGTTGTGCGGCCGCGCCAGGCACGCGAAGCCAACGATATGCGCGAAGGCCTGGACCAGGTGCTCTCCAAAGGCATACCGCTGCCCACCTATGGCGAGTTGCGCTTTGGTCTGCCCTCCAAGAGCCGTCTGGCCAAGCTGTGGGGCGAGCGCAGGCCGGACATCGTGCATGTGGTGACCGAGGGCCCGCTGGGCTGGTCCGCCGTGGCCGCAGCACGCAAGCTGCACCTGCCGCTGACCAGCTCGTTTCATACCAATTTCCATAGCTACTCGCAGCACTACGGCATGGGCATATTGAAGTCGCCCATCGAGAGCTATTTGCGCAAGCTGCATAACCGCACACAAGCCACCATGGTGCCCACGCGTGCCATGCTGCAGGAGCTCAAGGGCCGTGGCTACGACAACGTCACGCTGGTGTCGCGCGGCGTGGCCATTGAACTCTTCAAGCCCAGCCGCCGCTCTGAAGCCCTGCGTGCAAGCTGGGGCGTGCAGCCGGACGACCCGGTGGTGATTCTGGTGGGTCGCCTCGCCAAGGAAAAGAATGTGGGTCTGGTGGTTTCGGCCTTCCGTGCCATCCAGGCCAAGCAGCCGCGTGCCAAGCTGGTGTTTGTGGGCGATGGCCCCTTGCGCAAGACGCTGGAAGAGATGTGCCCGGACGCACACTTTGCCGGCATCCGCAAGGGCGAGGAGCTGGCGGCGCACTACGCATCGGGTGATCTGTTCCTGTTCCCCAGCCTCACCGAGACGTTTGGCAACGTGGTGCCCGAGGCGCTGGCCAGTGGTTTGGCCGTGGTGTCGTATGCCAATGCCGCCGCGCAGGAACTCATCATCCAGAACCACAACGGCATCCTGGTGCCCAATGGCGATGAGCTGGCCTTCGTGAACGCATCGGTGGAGTTGGCCATGGACCGAGCCCGGCAGCAGCAGATGCGTGAGGTCAGCCCGCGCAGCGTGGCCTATCTGGCCTGGGGCGCGGTGTGCGAGAGTTTTGAGGAAGTGCTGCGCGATGTGCTCGCACGGCATGAGCAGCAATTTGGCATGGTGGATGGCATCCACCTGCCCGGATCAATGGCTCCAGCGAAGGAGCGCCTGACCCATCCGCACGTGAGTCCCTTGCTCTAGTCCTTCGCACAGGGCAAACCCGGCGGGTGCCAGAACGATCACCGTAGACCCATGCTGGAACCAACCCATCTCTTGACCCTTGCCGAAGCTGGCGTTGCAGGCCATCGTCTTGGCGCCCTTGTATCCCATGTGCAGCAGCACTTCCAGAAAGTGCAACCGGATGCTGGCCACCAGAATGGCCGCCACTGGCACCAGCGCAACGCGCTGCCCGTTGATGGAACCGGTGCCGTTCAGGCGCGTGCTGATGAAGGCGCGCTCGTTTTTGCAGAACAGCTTTTCCACGCGCTTGAGTGCGATGGGGTTGACGTTCCAGGTGTCGCCGGAAAAGTAGCGCACCTTGTCCACCGTGCAGTTGTAGGGTGCGTGGAAGCGGTGGTACATGCTGCTGGTCAGGCGCAAGGTAACAAAGGTGCCGTTGCGCCAGGCGCTCAGGTCTTCTTCGGTGCCCAGCAAGTCTTCCAGCGTGTAGGGGAAGCCCTTGGCCTGGAACACTTGCGTGCCGGCTATGGGGCCGCAGGCGCCGATGATGCCGTCCACCGGGCTGCTCATCACGTTGGCATCGGTGTCGATCGTGCGTGCGCCGTCCTTGAGCTCGCGGGTAAAGCAGTCGTGCATGCTTTTGAAGTGCTGCTTCTTCGCCTCGCTCAGGTCCAGGTCGCTGAAGAACTTCCAGATGCCGATGGAAGCACTGCGCACCAGCGGGTTCTCGATCTTGCTGAAGCGCCCCATGAACTGGGTCAGCCAACGCCGCGGCAAGCGGTTGGTCAGCAGGAAGTTCAGGTCTTCGTTGGCCAGCAGGTTGTGTATCTGTTTTCTCAAAGTCATGTTGATAGTTCTCTGTAATCGTTTTGCTAGGAAGGCAATAACCCGTGAATGAATCGTTTGGTATGAATACCCTGGCCCTTTACACCGTAGGCAGTGCAGCGCTGGTGTTGGCTCTGACCAAGGCCAAGACGCGCCTGGAGTTGTCGATGGCCAAGCACCGCTCGTTGGCCGGTCACCCGCGCACCGCACGCCGCGTGGCGGCCTTGCTGCCCAGCTACCGCTACAGCGAAGACCAGGCCTTTGCCGTGGACGGCGCGCCGCCCAACGTGGTGGCCCAACGCAAGGCGGCGTTTGCGGCACTCGTTGCGCGCTGCCAGGGGCGATACCCCAAAAGCCTTGCGGCAAGCGCCGAGGCAGCACAAAGCCTGTCGGACCTGCAGTTCATCAGCGCCTACCGCGTGCCCTTCCAGTTCCGCGATCTGGCGGCCCAGGGCCTCAAGGTGGGCTCCTTTGTGCAGAGCACCGCAGGCGTGACCGTGACCGACCTGGACGGCAACACCTTCTACGACTTGACCGGCTCCTATGGCGTCAACCTGTTCGGCAACGACTTCTACAAGCAGTGCATGGACGACGGCATTGCCCTGGTGCGTGAGCTGGGCCCGGTGCTGGGCGCCTACCACCCGGTGATGCTGGACAACGTCAAGCGCATCAAGCAGATCAGCGGCATGGACGAGGTGAGCTTTCATATGTCCGGCACCGAGGCGGTGATGCAGGCTGTGCGCCTGGCGCGCTACCACACGGGGCGCAGCAAGCTGGTGCGCTTCTGCGGCTCGTACCATGGCTGGTGGGGCGATGTGCAACCCGGCATCGGCAACCCGGTGCCCGCGCGCGATACCTTCACCTTGACCGAAATGGGCGAGGGCACCTTGCGCGTGCTGCGTAGCCGCAAGGACATCGCCTGCATCCTGATCAACCCGCTGCAGGCCCTGCATCCCAACGTGGCCGCACCCAGTGATGGCGCGCTGCTCGACAGCTCGCGCAAGGCCCATTTCGACAAGGCCGCCTACACTGCCTGGCTGCAGGAGCTGCGCCGCATCTGCGACGACCGTGGCATCGCGCTGATCTTTGACGAGGTGTTCATGGGTTTCCGTCTGGCCAAGGGTGGCGCGCAGGAATACTTCGGCGTGCGTGCCGATCTGGTGACCTACGGCAAGACCCTGGGCGGCGGCTTGCCCATTGGCGTGGTGTGCGGCAAACGCGAATGGATGCGGCGCTTCCGTGACGACTCTCCCGCCGACATCTGCTTTGCCCGCGGCACCTTCAACTCCCACCCGTATGTGATGGGCGCCATGAACGTGTTCCTGCGCCGTCTGGACGATGCCAGTATCAGCGCCCTGTACCAGGGCTTGGAAGAAACCTGGAACCACCGCGCAGCGTTGCTCAACAAGCGTCTGCACGATGCCGGCGTGCCGGTCCGCGTGGAGGGCATGTCCACGGTATGGACCGTGCTGTACACGCAGCCCGCAAGCTATAACTGGTTGTTCCAACACTATTTGCGCCTGGAGGGAATAGCCCTGAGCTGGGTCGGTACGGGGCGCATCATCTGGAGTCTGAATTTCACGGATGCCGATTTCGAAGAGGTGGTGCAACGGTTTGTCCAAGCGGGTCTGGCGATGAAGGCGGATGGCTGGTGGTGGACGGACGGGGTGACTACCAACAAGACCATCAAGCGTCGGTTGTTGCGGGAGATGTTGGCTACCAAGTTTGGTTGATTGCCTAAAGCAGGGTGACTGGTTGTTGCCCTGTTTTTGGTTGGAATGCACGTTAGGGGCTGCTTGTGGCGGCCGATGCCACTGGGGTAGATGGTTCCGTTCGTGTCCCCCGGCCTTCGGCCTCCTCCTTTACCTCACTGCACCATCTACCCCAGCGTCATCGGCAACCAGCAGTGTTGGCACGCAACGACTGAAAACCCTTCGCGTGCCAACAGCGTTGGTTGACTCAGGGCGGCGTGGCATTCTGCGCCGGTAGGTAAAGGAGGAGGCCGAAGGCCGGGGGACACGGACGGCGCAGAGTGCCACGCCGCACTGAGTCCCACGAGGTGCCTTGAACGCAAAGGCAAGGTATCAGGCCACAGGCCCCAGGTGCCCACGTTCCTCAATCAACTCACCACGCATCAGCGCCAACGGAGCCTTGTGGTAGAGGTAGATGTCGTGGAAGGGATCGGTCAGGATCTTGGTCATCCATACCAGACCATCGAGCACGCCCTTGATGAAAAACAGGTGCACCGTGCGGAACAGCAGGCCGCCCACACCGATGAACAGCCACAGCATGCCGGTATTGCGTGCAAAGCCTTGCCACGAGGCGGCAGGCTCCAGCAGGCCCATGAAGCCGGGATCAATCCACAGCGCGATGGGAGCACCGGCCCAGATGGCCAGCAGCACCATCTTGCGGCGCAGGTTGTAGCCCACCTTGATCTCTTCCTTGTGTTCTTGCGTGGCCTGGTTGACTTCGTCGTAGCCCAGCGGCTCGAAGAAGAAGTGGCCGGATTGGCGCGTAGTCATGGATACCAGCCAGGCCACCAGGGCCGCAACGGCCGGGTCGGTGAACAGCAGCGCATAGGCCACCAGGAAGCTGATGGCGCTGATCAGATGCAGTGTCTGGTTGATGCGGCTGTGGTGGTAATAGCGATGGTCGTCCCAACGCTGAATCTTGAGTTGCCTGAAAAATTCGTTCATCCGATAAACCTCCAGTTGAGATGGAGCAATCGTAGGGAGGGAAGATTGCAGGCGCGTGACAGCTTGTGTGACGGTTTGGTTAATTGCAACCGGGCCGCCACCTCACGGTTATCAGTAGCGCTCGGGTACGTACATCTCGGGTGGCACCGGGTGGCGGATGTAGTCGTCGTTGCGCACGCGTGCTGGCAGCACCACGGTGTCGTGCTCAATCTCGGTATAGGGGATCAGGCTCAGCAGATGGTCTATGCAGTTCAGGCGTGCCTTCTTCTTGTCCACGGCCTGCACGATCCACCAGGGTGCCTCGGGGATGTGGGTGCGCTCCAGCATGGTTTCCTTGGCCTTGGTGTATTCCTCCCAGCGCACGCGCGACTCCAGGTCCATGGGGCTGAGCTTCCATTGCTTGAGTGGGTCGTGGATACGACCCAGAAAGCGCGAGTGCTGCTCGTCGTCGGTGATGGAGAACCAGTACTTGATGAGCTGGATGCCGCTGCGCGCCAGCATCTTCTCGAACTCAGGCACGGTGCGGAAGAACTCTTCGTATTCGTCATCGGTGCAAAAGCCCATGACGCGCTCCACACCGGCGCGGTTGTACCAGCTGCGGTCGAACAGCACCATCTCACCGGCAGCCGGCAGGTGCGACACATAGCGCTGGAAATACCACTGCGTGCGTTCGCGGTCATTGGGTGCGGGCAAGGCAGCCACACGTGCCACGCGCGGGTTCAGGCGCTGGGTGATGCGCTTGATCACGCCACCCTTGCCGGCAGCGTCACGGCCTTCAAACAGGATCACCACTTTGTGGCGGCTGGCCACCACCCAGTCCTGCAATTTCACCAACTCACCCTGCAGGCGAAAGAGCTCCTGGAAGTAGGTGCGGCGTGCCACCTTTTCGTCGGCGGAGCGCGGTTGGCCGTAGGCCTGCAGCTCTTCCATGTTGCGCTCTTCGAGCTCCATCTCGAGCTCTTCGTCGTAGCTGTCGAGCAGATCTTCGCGCAGGCGGCGCATCATCTCTTCTTGTGCAGTGCTGTCAAGGCTCATGGATTCACCGTTCGGATATGTGGAGGAAAAAGGCACACAGCATGTAACAAATTCATTTCATTCGTATGACAGGTCCGTAGTACGCCGTAAACTCGAATCGGCAACAAGCTGTTACAGGTCTATGATGCTCACTGCTAGTTTGGCACACAACAGGGCGCAGACCCTGCAGTGCGGAACACGCTGGATGCCACCATCCAGAAGAATAGTTAGGGGGACAGCAAATGCAACGAAGACAACTACTCAGGTACCTGGGCGCTCCCACAGCGGCTGCGGGCGTTGCACCATGGGTCTTGGCGGCTGGTCTGCAGAGAGTTGCCATCGCCGTCCCCGGTCCCGGCAATTTGCATTTTCTGCCTCTGGCGCTGGCGCTCAGGACGGGGGCCGATGTGGCCCAGGGTATTCAGCTGGATATCCGCTATGTGGGCGGCGGCCCGCAGGCTTTCCAGCAAATGCTGGACCGCAATACCGACTTCTCGGTCGGAGGCCTGCCCGCTCTGGGGCTGCAGAAGGCCAGCGGCAACCCGGTGGTCTGCGTGGCACCCATTACCCGCGTGCCAGCCTATACGCTGCTGGTGCGCAAGCAGTTTGAACGCTCCATCAAAAATATCCGGGATCTGAGCGGTCAGGTACTGGGAGTCAAGGGCCATGTGCCGGGTGGGCGCTCGACGACCCAGCTGATCACCGAATTCGTGTTGCGCCAGGCTGGGGTGGCGCCTGACAAGGTCAACTTTGTGGCGGTGGGGCAGTCCTTCGACAGCCAGCACGCGGCGTTGGCCAGTGGCACGGTCGACGCCATCATGGGGGATGAACCCTTTGCGACCCGGCTCATCAAGGAAAAAGTGGCTTTTGCCCTGGCGGATTTCCATGACTTGGGTCAAACCCGCAAGCTCATGGGCGGGCTTTTCCTGAACGGGCATCTCGCCACGCGCGATGATTTCATTGCCAGCAAGCCCGATCTGGTCGGCAAAGTGGTGCGCACGGTCACGCGCACGCTGGTGTGGATTCACGCCCATTCGGCCCAGGACATCGTCGGCGCCCTGGCGCTGGAGGATGGACCGGAGCGCAGGGCCTGGCTGGATGTGCTTGCCGATCACAAGAACATCTACTCACCCGACGGCAAGTTCGTGCCGGATGAGATCAACACCACCAACCGCTTTCTGCATGCCGTGGAAACCAGCGACGCGGTTGCTGCCCTGGATTTGAGCAGCATCGTCAACAGCCGATGGGCGGGGCAGGGCGCCTGATGCAAATGCGATACGGCCTATGAAGCGCAACACCGGTGGCAGCCTGCGGCATCAGGTGTATTGGCGGCTTTTTTCCGCCTTCGTGTTGGTGGCATTGTTTGGCGGCGTTGCGTTGTTGCTGGCTTACCAGATGCTGCTGCAGCGCACGGCCCAGGCGGCGGTGGAAGAGTCCGTGCAATATGTGAAGCACAGCATCACGCAGCTCAAGGGCAACTGGCAGAAGAACGCACTGGAGGTGAAGTCGCAGATCGATTTCATGCGGATATTCGGCAAGAGCAACGAAGGCAGCTGGCTCAAGCTGCAGGCGTACTTTAGCCGGCTGGAGGGGCAAGTGGGGCGCTTCCCTTCGGGCGTGGTGACCAGTTCGCAAGGCAAGGTCCTGTTTGCGTTTGGTCCAGACGGTGAGGACTTTGGCAAACAGATCGATGGCAACTCCCACATCCCGGTCTGGTACTACAGCGCACAGCGGCGCACCGCCTTTGCCCTGATCCAGGCGCCGCTGTGGCTGGGCGATCTGGGCAACGGGCAGATCGTCTTCCTGCAGGCGCTGGACAGCAGCGTGCTGGCAACGCTGGCACCGCAGGATGTGCGTCTGCTGCTGGTGCTCAATAACCGCACCATCGGCAGTTCGCGCGGTTCGGTGGACGACGATGTGGCAGTCAACATGGGCTTCAGCGGCACCGTCAGCTATGACGCCATGGACGCCGAGCAACGTCCCTTGCAGTGGTTCGACAACGATCTCGCGGCACCTCAACTGCTGGTGCAGTATGCGGTGCGCGAGCCACTTTCCCGGCAGCTCATCTTCTGCTCGGCTCTGGCACTGCTGGCACTGTTCACCGTGGTGTTGTGGGTGGCGATAGGCCGCTGGTCCACGCGGGTGACCCGGCGGATCGAATACCTCAGCCAGGCCACCGCTCAGTTTGCGGGTTCGCGCCACATGAGCGAGCCGCTGAAACGCCTGCTGCACCAGGCCGGATCACGCCCGGACGAGATTGCCAGGGTGGCGCAGTCCGCACACGATCTGATGCAGAGCATAGAGACCTTTGACCACGAACAGTTTGCCTATCTTCAGACGCTGGAAATCCTGGAGGAGGGTGTGGTCGAGCTGGACAACCAGGGCGTGTACCTGCGGGCGAGTCCCGGCTGGTCGCGCCTGATAGGGCGCGAGGTGGTGACCCGCAGCGACACGATCTTTGACGCGCTGCATCCCGAAGAAGCACCGGACTTTCACAAGCAGCTGGACCAGCTTTTCACCGGTGAGAAAAGCAGTCTGGTGGGCCGTATCCGTCTGCATCAGGGGGACAAAAAGGAGTTGTGGGTGGAGTACCGCTTCATCACCGGTGATGAGAAAGGCAAGCTCCCGACCAGTGTGCGCGGTGTGTTGCGTGACATTACGCAGAGCTACCTGCTGGAAAAGCACATCTCCCACATGGCTCTGCACGACGCACTCACCGAGTTGCCCAACCGCATCCTGTTTGAGGACCGCGCCGCCGTGGCCCTGCGCACCGCGCAACGCAAAGGCACCAAAGTGGCCGTTGGCTTTGTGGATCTGGACCACTTCAAGAATGTGAACGACCAGCACGGTCACAAGGTCGGCGACCAGATGCTGGTGGCCCTGGCGCAGACGCTCAGGGCCTCTCTGCGCGCGGGCGACACGCTGGCCCGCTGGGGCGGTGACGAGTTCGTCGTGTTGCTGACCGATTTGTCGAGCGCACAGGACGGCCGCGAGGTCATGGCCAAGTTCGCTGCCAGTTGCGAGCGGCCCATACAGATCGACGGCAACCAGTTCAACGTCACCTGCAGTATGGGTGTGGCGATATTCCCGGACGATGCCGAAACAACGGAGGCCATGCTGTCGCAGGCCGACCGCGCCATGTTCTTTGCCAAGGAGCAGGGTCGCAACACCATCCGCTTTGTGTCCGATATCGCCGACCGCGACCAGGAGCGCCGCTCGCTTTATATCCAGAACATGCTGGCCAAGGCTATCAAGCAACACAAGCTGCAGGTGTGGTTCCAGCCGATTGTGGACGCCGCCACCCGCCGCACCATTGGTTGCGAAGCGCTGGCACGCTGGCATGACGAGACCTACGGCTGGGTATCGCCCGCCACCTTCATTCCCATGGCCGAGAACCTTGGGCTGATACGCGAGGTGGGGCAGCAGGTGTGGGCCAAAACCGTGGAGAACATGAGCCGCTGGAAGCGCCTGGGCATGGAGCTGCGCATGGCGGTGAACGTGTCGCGCCGTCAGCTCTTCATCCCCAGCTTCACCACCGATCTGCTGGATGATCTGACACGGCTGGATCTGTCTCCGAGTGTGATCGACCTGGAGATCACCGAGAGCGTGGCCATGGAGGACGCGGAACACACCACCAAGCGGTTGGCCGAACTCACGGCCTGCGGCTTTGGCATTGCCATCGACGATTTTGGGACCGGCTATTCGTCCTTATCGCAGCTGCACGACATGCCGGCAACCAAGGTCAAGATCGATATTTCCTTTGTCCGGCGCGTGCATATTCCCCAGGGCGCCCAACTGATCCAGGCCATTGTCAAGATCGCGTCGGCCTTCAACCTGCAGACTGTCGCCGAGGGCGTGGAGGATGAGCGCACGGCGGCGGCCTTGCATGCGCTGGGTGTCAACGCACTGCAGGGTTATCACTTTGCCCGGCCCATGGCGCCTGAGCACTTCGAGGAATTCCTGCTACAGCAGCGCCAGGCCTGAACCAAGCCGGGCGGAAACGCGCTGCATCAGCGCCTGCAGCTCGGAGTGGGCTTGCTGCACGTCGGGCGCAAACCAGCCAACGTGCTTGCCGTTATCGTCCCAGCTGCGCAGCTGCTGGGCAGCCAGGGCAAAGGCGTTGGCCCGGAACTCCGCGCATTCCTGCTCACCCATGGGGCCGCCCTGCAATGCCAGGCTGCGCACGGAATCCGGTGACAGGGTCTGCACGTAGCCCGGGTGTGTGGTCACCAGATAGCGCTTGGCATGCACGTGCAGCCGCACCGGCTCTGCCACCGCGGGGCCCCAGAGCGCCAGCAATGTCTGGGCGCCAACGTTCTCATGCTGGTCGTCAATGCCGCGCAGCGTGGGGGTGCCATGCAGATCGGTCATCAGGTGCCCGACGTCGTGCAGCCAACTGGCCAGCTGCAATTCCGGCGTGGCACCCGCCTGTAATGCCAGCTGACCGCATTGCCAGGCATGTTCGATTTGGCTGATGCCCTCGCCGTCATAGGCCAGGTTGCCTTTGAATACGTAGAGTTCCAACAGGTCCAGTGGTGAATGCATGGCCGGATGATCGGTTGCCTGCATGAAGATGTGATGACACCCGCAAGGTGCCGCACTACGCGTGCCATGCACGGAACCTTCATCACGTTGTCATCACTCTTTCATGCCGCATCGTGAAGATTGCGCGCATGAGTTCGCCCATCGTTTCCGCTATCCGCATCGCCCATGCCAGCAAGTCGTTCAATCGCCGCGCCAAAGCCCTGGATGATGTGAACGCCACCATTCAGCAAGGGGAGTGTGTCGGGTTGCTGGGTGCATCGGGTTCGGGCAAGTCCACCTTGCTGCGCAGCATCTGCGGCCTGGAGCGGCTGGATGGTAAGGATAGTCTGGTGGAGCTGTTCGGGCGGCCCCTGCAATCGGCGGGTGCCCTGAGCAGCGACATTCGTGACCTGCGCCGCCAGACCGGCATCATCTTCCAGCAGTTCAATTTGGTGGGGCGCATGGACGTGCTCTCCAATGTGCTGACCGGCCTGCTGCCGCGCATGCCCCTGTGGCGCAGCCTGACTGCGCGCTTCTCCCGCGACGAGCAATTGCAGGCCTTGCAGGCGCTGGAGTCTGTGGGCCTGGCGGACTATGCATTCCAACGTGCATCGACCTTGTCGGGCGGCCAGCAGCAGCGCGCCGCCGTGGCGCGGGCCTTGTTGCAAGGCGCACGCATTCTGCTGGCCGATGAACCGGTGTCGGCACTTGACCCGGAGTCCGCGCGCCGCGTGATGGACCTGCTGCACCACCTCAACCGCAGCCAGGGCATGACGCTGGTGGTGAGCCTGCACAACGTGGCCATGGCGCGGCGCTACTGCGACCGCATCATCGCGCTGCGGGCAGGTGAGCTGGTGTTCGATGGTTCGCCCATGGAGCTGGACGACATCCGCTTGCGCCATCTGTATGGCGCAAGCACCGAAGAGCTGCTGATGGAGCACGACCCGCTCGACTCCCCGCCATTGCCCCTTAGGCAAGTACCTGTAGCGCTTGCGGCCTGAATTTCCTTTTTTTGTTCATCCGGAGAAACTCTATGAAGTCTGTACGTCTTTTGTCCGTCTCGTTGCTGGCGCTGGCCAGCGTGGCTGCCACCGCGCAGGAAATCAACTTCGGCATCATCGCCACTGACGCTGCCAGCGTGGAGCGTGAGCGCTGGGAACCGCTGTTCCGCGACATGGAAAAGAAGACTGGTCTGACCGTCAAGGCCTTCTACGCACCCGACTACGCCGGCGTGGTGGAAGCCATGCGCTTCAACAAGGTGCAGATCGCCTGGTACGGCAACAAGGCCGCCATTGACGCGGTGGACCGCTCCAGCGGCGAGGTGTTTGCGCAAGTGCTCAAGGCAGACGGCTCACTGGGCTATTCATCCCTGCTGATCACGCAAAAGGACAGCCCCTACAACAGCCTGAGCGACGTGCTGAAGAACAGCAAGTCCATCAACTTCGGCATTGGCGACCCCGGTTCCACCTCCGGCTTCCTGGTGCCCAGCTGCTACGTGTTTGCACAGAACAAGGTAGATCCGCGCACCGCCTTCAAGACCATCCGCAACGCCAGCCACGGCGCCAACATCCAGGCCGTGTTGGCCAAGCAGCTGGACGTGGCTACCAACAACACCGAAGAAATTGAAAAGCTCGAAGCCACCAAGCCCGAGCTGGCCAAGGAACTCAAGATCATCTGGAAGAGCCCGCTGATCCCCAATGACCCGCTGGTATGGCGCAAGGACCTGGACGCAGGCGTCAAGGCCAAGGTCAAGGGCTTTCTGCTGAGCTACTGCAAGACCGATGCCGACAAGGCCGTGCTGAAGAACATCTACAACTACAGCGGCTTCAAGGAATCCACCAACGAGCAACTGGTTCCCATCCGCCAGCTGGAGCTGTTCAAGGACCGCACCAAGGTGGAGAACGACGCCCAGTACAGCGCCGAAGAAAAGACCAAGATGCTGGCCGAAATCGACAAGAAGCTTGCCGCGCTCGGCAAGTAATTGACTTGTGACCCTGTAGCCCATGACCGTTTCCACCGCCGCATCTCCCAAACTCCAGGCACTGCTCACCCAGGCGTCTTCCAGCCGCAGTGGTTGGAAGACCCAGCTGGGTTGGCTGGTGGCACTGGTGGTGCTGGTCTGGGCCTAGCGCGGCGCCGAGATGCGTCCGCTGGATTTGATCCGGGACGCGGGCAACATGGGCGTCTTTGCCCGCGAGTTCTTCCCACCGAATTTCCACGACTGGCGCATCTATCTGCAAGAGATGCTGGTGACCCTGCACATCGCTGTGTGGGGCACGGTGCTGGCCATCATTGCCGCCGTGCCGCTGGGGCTTTTGAGCGCGCACAACGTATCGCCACCCTGGGTGTACCAGCCGGTGCGCCGCATCATGGACGCGTGCCGAGCCATCAACGAGATGGTGTTTGCCATGCTGTTCATCGTGGCCGTGGGGCTTGGGCCATTTGCGGGTGTGCTGGCGCTGTTCGTACACACGGCAGGTACGCTGGGCAAGCTGTTTTCGGAGGCGGTGGAAGCCATAGACCCCCGCCCGGTAGAAGGCATACGCGCCACCGGCGCGCATAAGCTGGCCGAGCTGGCCTACGGTGTCATCCCACAGGTGATGCCGTTGTGGCTGTCGTACTCGCTGTACCGCTTTGAGTCCAATGTGCGCTCGGCTTCCGTGGTCGGCATGGTGGGGGCGGGCGGCATCGGCGTGGTGCTGTATGAGGTGATCCGCAGCTTCCAGTACGCGCAGACCTGCGCCGTGCTGCTGATGCTGGTGGTCACGGTGACACTGATCGACGTGTTCTCGGCATGGCTGCGCAACCGCTTCATTTAGGCTGGTTCAACCCGGTGCGCGTGCACTGGGGCGTGGACTGTTTCCAGAGCCTGCAGGCCAACGGCCCGGTGGTGGTGCTGGCCGACCGCGCGGCCCTCAGCTATGAGAACGAGACCCTGCTGGTCGAGCGCCTGGGCGCGCACTGCAAAGGCTGGAGCTGGTTCATGGGTGGGCTGGCCTCCGTGATGCAGGCGCAGGCACTGTGCGAGTCCCTCTGGCCTGTGATGACCGAATGCCCCGAAGCTACCGTGGTCGCCATAGGCGGCGGCTCCACGCTGGACCTGGCCAAGGTGTTGCGCTTTCGCATGCGCAATGTGGCAGACGCTGCGCAATGCTGGCGTGCCAACCGCGTGCCCGAAGATGCCGCGCGCCATCCGTTGGTACTGGTGACCACCACCGCCGGCACCGGCAGTGAAGTGACCCGCTGGGCCACGGTATGGGATACCGAGGTGCCGGAGCCCGCCAAGCTGTCATGGGCCCCGGCCGACGGATTTGCCGAGCATGCCTATGTAGACCCGGCTCTGACGCTGAGCTGCCCGGTGCGCCAGACGCGCGACTGCGCGCTCGATACCCTGGCCCATGCGCTGGAGTCACTCTGGAATCGCCATGCCACACCGCTGAGCGAAGCGTTGGCGGTGGACGCGGCTCAGCTGGTGTTGCACACCTTGCCCACGCTTCTGGCGCAGCCGCGTGACCTGGATGCGCGCACCGCCATGGCGCGCGCCAGCCTGCTGGCCGGCATGGCCATGTCGCAAACCCAGACAGCGCTGGCGCATGCGCTGTCTTACGAATTGACACTGCAGGAAGGCATGCCGCATGGCGAGGCCTGCGCCGTCTGGCTGCCCATGGTGTGGGAGCTGGCGCTGCATAGCACACCGCAATGCGATGTGGCCTTGGGACGCGTGTGGGGCGGTGCAGCGCGGGACGGAGCCGCGCAATTGCATCGCTGGCTGCAGAGCCTGGAGGTGCAGCCGCGTGACCTGCGCGAAAGTGCCTCCGGTCTTGCCGTGCTGAACACAGAAATGCGGACCGCCCGCGGAAGGAATTTCATTGCAAGCAACTGAAGTCTCGGACAACGCGTCTGATCTGGTCGTCGTTGGTGCCGGCATTGTGGGACTGGCCTGCGCCTTGGTCGCTGTGGAGCAGGGGCTGCGGGTGCAGGTGGTAGACCGTGAACCGGTGTGCACCGGTGCGTCCATTCGCAACTTCGGCTTTGTCACGGTGACCGGCCAGGCCATAGGCGCGACCTGGCAGCGCGCCCGCCGCTCCCGTGATATCTGGGCCCACGTGGCGCAGCAGGCGGGCATCCAGGTGGAGCATGCCGGGCTATATGTGTTGGCGCAGCGCGCGGAAGCGGAGGGCGTGTTGCAGGAACTGCTGCAGACGCCGGAAGGCATTGCGCTGGAATGGTTGACGCCTGACACCCTGCGCCAACGTGCCCCGCACCTGGCACACGCCCATATGCGCGGCGCACTCTATAGCCCGCACGAGCTGCGCATCGAGCCACGTGTGGCGGTGGAGAAGCTACGGCTGCATCTGGCGTCAAAAGGCGTACGTTTCCATATGGGGCAGGCGGTGCGGCAGGTGGAATCCGGGCGCGTGCTCTTGAACGAAGGCGAGCTGCGGGGCGAGCGCATCGTGGTCTGCCCGGGCCCGGATATCCGCACCCTGTTCCCGCAGGCTTTCGCCCGCCACCAAACCCAGCTGTGCCAGCTGCAGATGCTGCGCATACGGCCACCCGAGGGCTATCGGTTGGGGGCTGGTGTGATGAGTGATCTGAGCCTGGGGCGCTACCGCGGCTACAGCGAGCTGCCCGGTGCCCAGCGCCTGGCGGACCGGCTGCAGCAGGAGATGCCGCAGACCCTGCACCATGGCATTCACCTCATCGTGGTGCAAAGTGCCGATGGCAGCCTGGTGGTAGGCGACTCGCACCAGTACGGCATGTCACTGCCGCCCTTTGCGCCAGCCGAAGCCGAGGAACTGATTTTGTTTGAGATGCAGCGCCTGCTGTGCCTGGGCCACTACCGGGTGGAAGAGCGCTGGACAGGCATCTACCCAAGTGGTACGCAGGACGCATTTGTAGAAACCGTGTTGCCCGGCGTGCAGGTTCTGAGTGTGACCAGCGGCACCGGCATGAGCACGGCGTTTGCGCTGGCAGAAGAATGCCTTCAAGGCGAAAGGATGGCGGTATGACGATACAGGCAGTGGTCTTCGATTGGGCCGGAACGATTGTGGACTTTGGCAGCCTGGCACCCATGGGCGCCTTTGTGCGCCTGTTTGCCAACCATGGTGTAACCATCAGCATCGCCCAGGCGCGCGTGCCCATGGGCTTGCCCAAGCTGGCACACATCGAGGCACTGGGCGCCATGCCCGAGATTGCGGAGCAGTGGCAGCAGGCCAAGGGCCACGCCTTTGCCGCGCAGGACGGGGCAGCGCTGCTGCAGGAGTTCGAACCCATGAGCGCAGCCAGTGCCATGGAACACAGCGACTTCATCCCTGGCTTTCTGGACACCTACGCGATGCTCAAGGAGCGCGGCATTGCTGCGGCTACCACCACCGGCTATACGCGCAAGATCATGACGCCGTTGATCGACAAGGCAGCGCGCGCAGGGTTCTTGCCAGCACGCGTGATCTGCTGCGACGACGTGGCACAAAGCCGCCCCAGTCCGCTAGGCATGCAGGAGTGCATGCAGACTCTGGATCTGGTGGGGCTGGGCGCCAGTGTGGTCAAGGTGGATGACACGGTGCCCGGTCTGCAGGAAGGCCTGAACGCCGGTTGCTGGACGGTGGGTGTGGCTGCCAGCGGCAACGCGCTGGGCTGGAGTTGGGAGGAGTGGGTGCAGGCCAGCGAAGATGAACGCGATTTCGCGCTGTTAGACTCCTACCGCACGCTGCGCGAGGCAGGAGCCCATGAGGTGATCCACAGCGTGGCGGACCTGCACGAGGCGCTGGCTGCCATCGAAACACGCATAGCGCGCGGTGAACGGCCTACCTGATCTTGAGTGATTCGCTGATCGGCTCTTCAAGTGGAGCGGTCAGCCGCGGCGCGCCTTCTCGATCGCAGCGATGTCTATCTTCTTCATTTGCATCATGGCCTGAAAGACACGCTTGGCAGCAGCCCGGTCAGGATCGGCCATGGCCTGTGTCAGTGCCCGCGGCGTGATCTGCCACGACAGGCCCCACTTGTCCTTGCACCAACCGCACACGCTCTCCTGCCCACCGTTCTGGACGATTGCATTCCAGAGCTGATCGGTTTCAGCCTGGTTGTCCGTCGCGACCTGAAAGGAAAAAGCTTCGCTGTGCTTGAAACCCGGTCCACCGTTCACGCCCAGGCAGGCAATACCCATGACGGTGAACTCAACCGTCAAGACATCGCCCTGTTTGCCAGATGGGTAGTCCCCAGGCGCGTGGTACACATTCCCGACGCTGCTGTCCGGAAAGGTCTTGGCGTAAAACTGCGCGGCTTCCAATGCGGTGCCGTCGTACATCAGGCAGATTGTGTTTTTGCTGGTCATTTGGATATTGGACGCGAAATTCTGCAAATGATCCAGTGGTTGATCTTCACCATGCAATGGAGAAATCAAAAATGCTGGTTGATCTCGCCCATCTTCACGTAGGACCAAGACTTGTTCCCCAGCGGAATAAATTCGCTGTTAATCTCTTTCGCATTGCGAGAGGGCTTCATATCGAGTTGGGTGTGAAACAACGTACAAGAACGAATATCTGGGAGTAGTCATAGATGCTGGGGAAGATCATTTGCGCGGTCCTGGTCCTGTTGAGTGGATCGGCGGCCATTTCGGCCGATTTATTTGACGGAACCAAGCCGCGAGCCATCAAATATGGCGATCCCGTTGCCGCCACGGATACCTTGGGTGGTTATGCCATATATCCGGGAGATGGCCGTTGGACCTTTGTGAGCGCCAAAGCCGGAACGGCAAGTACTGGCGCGGGAGACATCACCAACATCGGAGTGATTCAAATGATGCAGGTGGAATCGCACGCATTGCTGGCGCGTCAAACGATCACAACAAACATCGGGGCTGGATCTGGCTCCTCGTGGTCGGGCTCACCTTGCTCGCCGGGTCACCTCGTAAGCCGCAATCAGGGGCATGGGCGCTACGACAATTGCATGACGATTGATGCCACAAACCTCACGGTTGACAATGCGCCAGTACTCTTCTTCTCTATTGTTCTTACCAATAGCGGAGCAAACGGGCGCTATTACAAAGTCGTTCTCGACCTGAATCCGGCATTGCTCGGCATGCGCGGCACCACACTTGGAGATTGGGCTCCGGAGGTGCTGGCAACCAGAGAGCCCCAGCAAGCGTTTTTGAAAAGACTGTCGGATTGGGCGGAGACTTTGCAAGATAGGTCTATCAAGGCCTTTGACTACTCCCAGCCGAAAGATGCTTATGCTGACGTTCGGTCATTCCGTACGGTGGCGCCGGCACCCGTTTTGACGGTAGACAAAAGAGTGCCACAAGCGCCCTCAAGCGCCGTGGAAAGTGGTGCACCCGAGGGGTTAATTGACCGAATCCCGTTCAAGGTAGGAGACACCATACAGGCAGTTAGAAGCGCCTTGAAGACTTCCAATGACCTTGAACCCACCGTGTCCGCAACGCCAAAAGGCGTACCCGATCCAAATGAGGGAAAAACAAATCTCTATTTGAGATCCAAAGGCATAAGGGTATTTTTCAACAAAGACGGTATTGTTGAAATTATCAGACTCGAACCACCATTTCCCGGCACTATCGCTGGCGTCAAATTAGGTGACACTGAGAAAATGGTTCGGGATCTGAAGGGGAAACCTCTTAAAACACCCTGGCAGTTTGGTGGTGCACAGGCATTCTTGTATGTTCTGAATGACGCCGAGCGTGTTCGTTTTGACATAAGTGAGAATGAAGGTGTCCAGACCATATTCATTCTTCATTAAGGGTATTGAGCTGAATGGAAATATCTGTTCAATGTGTCTGGAGTTCTTATTGTCACCCGTTTTGGGGGATGTTCAATCCACATTCTGTCGGCCACAATATGCGTTATTTCCTCACTCTTTACAAAACCTTCTGATGAAATCCTACATTTCCATTTTTGCAGTTGTCGCGAGTCTGTTGTCGGGCTGCGCATTTAAAGCTCTACCTTATGCTGCGTCTGCAAGTAACGTTGACGGAATACGGGCAACGAACATAAGGCCTGTGTCGGTCAAAGCTTTTCAGTCAGCAAAGCCAGGACTCTCGTCAATCGTATGCCGTGCAGTTGGTCCGGTAACCGTTGAGCCAAGCTTTGAAACTTATATTGAAAAGGCTTTCGTGTCCGAACTTAAGCAAGCAGGCGTTTACGATCCGAATTCGAAACTTATTCTCACCGGGAAGCTTGACGAAATTGATTTCAGCTCGGGAATGACCGACGGCAATTGGAACACAGCGCTCACAATTTCCAACTCGAGAAATGAAAGTTATACGACTAAAACCAATTTCAATTTCTCTGGAAGTTTTTTTGGAGATAAAGCCTGTGGCGATGTGTCTCAGGCATTTGTTCCTGCGGTGCAAAAGCTCATTGAGGCTGTAGTTAGTGATCCAAGGTTCAAGCAAATTGCAAATTGAAAAGACCATTTGGAGCAACAGGAGCGCCTTATTGCCAACCTTCAAAAGGTAAAATCATCCAGCAAAGAATGCCCAATCAAAATAGCCAGTCCATAGGTAGTTGCTTATGCGGTTCAATTACCTTTACCTTGCAATATCCCACAAAGTGGGTTGTCCATTGCCACTGCTCGCGCTGCCAGCGCGCGCATGGTAGTGCATTTGTGACATGGGTGGGTGCAGATACTGGTCAAGTCAAAATAGTTGACAGCCAGAATAACCTGTCCTGGTACAGCGAGCCAAGTGGTAGCAGACGTGGGTTTTGCAGCCATTGCGGAAGCCCTATGTTCTTTCGTTCCCAAATCAGTGCAGGCGAAACGCATATAGCCAGAGCGCTGTTTACACAGCCTCTTGATCGCGAACCAGGTTCCCACGCCCACTATGACACACATGTTGACTGGGTCACTATTGCGGAAAACCTACCAGTTGAACCAGACACGCAATAAATGTTGGTGTCGAATGGCTGAATTGCCTCGGAAGCGGACACTCAAACCATGAGCCATATTGTCGAAATTACGGGATGGGAACGGGGAATGCAGAAGGTTAGTTGCACAGAAGTGCTACGGGACAACCTGGGTATTGGACTGGGCGACGCCAAGCGATTGACTGACAAAATCCTAACTGGGTCAAAAGTGCAAGTCTCGGTTGAGTCTGAGAATGCCGCAAGGTCACTGGTTAGGAGGCTTAATTCCATCGGCGTGAGTGCGTCGTCGCCTTTGGCTGATACCCTCTAAAATTTGCTCGACCCGGACGTCAAGAAGAATCCCGCTTCGCCGTGAAACCGGTCTTACACAACGACCTTCCAATTGCGCGATACGATACGCCCGAATTCAAACTCCGCGATGAATGCCATGAAAGTCATGCTGCACCCCACATTCATAAAAAAATGGAAGAGATACTTTTTCGGTGTGTTTCTCTATTTTGGAGTGAGCCTTGGGGGAGTGATTTATCTTGGAAATCACGGTTTCTTAGGTAACTTTGGCAACATTGCTATCTGGTTTGTATTTATATCGAATCTGTCTCTACTTGTCGGGTTAGGCGTAATGACCTTTTTCGTGCGCTGCCCACTCTGTCACGGGAGCACCGTCACCAAGTCCTTTCGAAAGGACTTGCCTGACTACTGGTCAGCGCATTGTCGGTCGTGTGACGTTCTATGGAACTTGGAACTTGGAAACAGCGATTAGAGTTCGAGAGACTTCGGTTGTGCCGCGAAACCGGACTTTCGAAGCAAATGACTCCAAACCCAGAATCACGTTCACTGTCAGTTGCTGAGTTGCAACTGCAAGGTGGATGCTCGAAAACGGAACTGATGAAGCCTTCGGGTATCTGAAGCAGCTGAAATTGGCGAAAGCAACCCTTTGGCATTGCCAATGCGGATGCGCCAGCTTCAATTTCAAAATTGAGAATAAACCATTGGCGCCCTCCGGTGTTCACGTCCTGGGCGACTTCCTGATGGGTGATGAAAGTAGTCTCGCCGGGGCGTTTATCTTTGATAAGCGGAGGAATCCTAAGTGGAGTGGAGTTGTACGGCCTTGCCAGTGATGCATCCAAAAGCATTCCCACGCCGAAGGAACTTAGGCTTCTTGAAGATGAAGGAAAAAGTTAGAGTCTGTTACGCCACGATGGTAATCATTTGAATTTTGGAGCAGAATGCCCCACGGAGGCTGGGGCCGAGCAATTGAAGCGGGTACCTATCCGGAATTCAAAAAACATACAACTGCGAATGTGAATATGCTTGCAGAAAATCCCGACTTTATTTTGGTAAGTACTTCCTACCCCATGTTCGGAGGGGCAATTAAGCGACTTTGGGGGAGCAAGGAATTTGTCACTTACATGAAGGATCTTATCGCCTCAGCACAGACTAGCTCAGGTGGCAGTTTCCAGAGTGAAGTATTGGAGTCATTGCATAGACTTGCGCATGACCACGATCAAGAATTTCGTCAGTTCTTGCCACATATTGAAGATAACCAAGAGTTTAAGACCGTTATGGAGACTTTTCCTGCAATTGCAGAAAAGTTAAGTGAATGTTGGGGACGGAAAGAGTTCGGCCCTTATATGACGGGCTTGTTGCAAAACAACCGTGGTGACAATCGAAAGGGTTTCCCTTTTGAAATACTAATGGCGCTACACGCGCTTGCCGAACAGCATAATTCAGAATACTCCAAACTATTTCCAACCGTTGACTTGTGGACGCAGTTAAGTGGTTGAACCCATGGGGTGCAGTGCCTAAATGGCTTCTGACGGCATCAAACGATAGACAAAAACTGCCAGTCGCAACCGGTTGTTTTCGTTACCGACTAGACTTCCTCGTGGATTGGGTGAACGTCCATTACTAGCCCATCACCGCCGAAATGAAAGAACCATGATGGGCAATCATGTGAAATCACCCGAATGGGGGATGGTCTCTGCTACCAACCGGTGTCAAGATTACCGCGAAACCGGACGTTTCAGCAAAATGTTTCAGTTTGATAATTATTCCAGAATAAAGTTGGTTACTATCTCGAAAGTTGTGGGAAGTGGTCTATTTCTGCCCTTCGTTTAGTTTGTGCTGCTTGTGGATTTTTGGCTTTTCTACTGCTCATCTGAATCGAGTGCCGCTGCAGCATATGATGGTGCTTCATTTAATCAAGAGAAAATAGCAATTTAATAGTGTGTTTTTGATATTTTAACGATAAGGACTTCAATGGTTCGCCTTTTGTTTTTTGTATTTTTTACGTTAATGTTGACTGCATGCGCAGGAATGAGGGGGCCCGTTGATGACGTCAGTCTTTTAAACATCAAACGAGTTGGCGTTGCTTCGGTGCTTGGAACAACATTTAACGGAGTTTCAATTGGGACTACAGTTTTTAACAACAACTCTTATAAGGCCGAAGTTCCTGATTGGAAGATTGATAATTACGCCTCTAATTCGGTTATTAATATAATTAGAAATGGAAGCGAGTACGAAGTATCCAAAGTTGTTATAGATGGAAAATCTGTTGCGCAGCTGGTGGCTAATCAAAATGAAGCGTTATTAGACATGGCATCAAATCAGAAGTTTGATATTGTTGTAATGATTTATCCAAGTGCTTCCGAAAATGTTGGTTTCGTTGTGCCGGGTTATGGTATGTATGAACGGTCAATGTTTTCATTCGGGCGTCGCTGCATATATACAGCGTATGTGTTAACTGTATGGGACGTGGTATCACGTAAGCAGCTGGGTTGGCAATGGGCAGGGAATCAGGACTTGCCGTGTAAAAAGATGGAATCAGATTATCCGATTTTATTCAAGCCGAGATTTGATGACTATTCCAGCGATGAAAAGAGGCTGATTCGTAGTATGCTCGAGGCGCAATTAGATTGGTCGTTGGGCGAGTCAATTTCTGCGGTGCATCTTATCCATAATAGAAGTCAAAATTAATGGGATTATTAGCAGGGCTTTTGCTTTGGTTTCTCACAGTCTCGGCTGCAATGCCGCGAAACCGGACTTTGCGGGGGCTAACCCGTTTGGGGGCTGTTCAGCTGTTACAAAAGCAGTTCTAATGCTTGAATGGTCCAAAATTGAATAATGGAATTTAAAAGTAAGAAGACCTTAGTCAAGGCATTTTTTTGGTTGCTGTACCTGATGGTTGCCGCGCTGGTAATTTGGTTCGGTCATCGTTTTGGTTAGCAGCTTGGCCGCGAAAGCTGCCTTTGAAAAGATTGACCCATCAAAGTCACTTTGGTAACGATTTTTCAATTTGAGTTTGTGGACGTGTGAACGAAAATTCTTCGATTGCTCTAGCTTAGGGGGAGTTTCTCATGACCCGATTAGAGAGAAAAATTGCTGATATCCGAGCAGGAGACTTCTTTCACGCCTCTTCGAATGACATGGATAGCATTGTCTGTTTAACTGTCACCGTTGGAAATGGAATCATCTACGCTCATGACGCGTGCAGGGGTGGCGAATACCAGTTCGATACTGGCACCGGATGTGCTTTGTCCGGGCCTGGTGGCGAGAATTGCTCCATTGATTCCATCGCGCCACTTCCCGAGAACCACCATAATGCGCTGCGTAGTATGTATGACCGATTCAGAAGTGCGGAATCGGATGACGCTTATCGTCTGACAGATTTAGAGCGCCAAGCGCTGTTGTTTATTGGCCCTCACTACGCTGAGAACAAGTTGCTTTGAAGCTAAAGACAGACAAATCAAATGACTGCTTCCAGCCCTTAGCGGAAGTAGCTCCAAGCGTCATTTCATACAATCAATATTATGTTAATAAATAAATACGAACAATGAAGCTCATGTGACCTTGAACTGAATCGTTGGTACGGAGGGATCCGCGAACGAAGCTCCCAGGGCCAACTCTCCACTGCCGTGCAGCACACACTCCTCACGCCGCAGCAACACGTCACCGCCTTTGGATCCAGCAAAGCGGATCCAACTGCCATAGCTGCTGAGATCGACCAGCACCACGCTGCCGTTTCTCCACTCCAGTCGGGCGTGGGTTCGTGATACACGGGGATCGTTGACCATGAAGTCGACGTTGCGCACACGGCCGATGTGGGCCGGAAGCTCAAAGGACCGGAAACGCTTGGTCTGGCCCAGCCATTTCAGCTCGATTTCACGGCCCAGTACGTCGGACGCGCCATCTACGGCGTCGGGATCCATGTCACCTTGCATGGTCAGGAATTCAGAGGCTTGTTCTTCCCGCCATTCAATCTGGTAGACGTTGACGGGCTCGGCGCGCCCACGGACGCTGATGGGGCCCAGCATGCGAAAAGTCACACCCTGAGCCTCGCTGACCCGTTGAAGCGAAGCGGAATCTGCCCAAATCTGGTGGGGGCCGCACAGGTCGCACAACCGTGACGCAACATTCACGGCGTCTCCGTAGCAGTCGTTGTCTACCATTTCCACATCACCGCTGGCCAACCCGATCCGAATGGGCAAAGTCGCCTGATGCGGTGAGCGCAAAACCTGCTTGTGGTGCTCGCGCTGCAGTTCAACTACCGCCTTCACAGCACTCTCACCATCTGCGAAAAGTGCCAGCACACCGTCGCCTAGAGTCTTTACCACGCGCCCGTTGGATTGCTCACAATGGCGCACGATCCAGGCCGTGATTTGGGTAATGGTTTCGGTTGCCTGCGCATTGCCTAGGGCCTCGAACACGGCTGTGCTGCCATGCAGGTCCGTAAATACGACAGTGGCTGGAACACCCATTCCCGTTTATCCCGATACGTGGTTAAGTTGGGAGTTTAGAGCATTGAATCAGGCCGCAGAAGGAATACCTTCGTATGGCCGACATTCATCACGATTCGGGCAATTTTCCTCTTCATATATGGCCCCAGGCCATCAGGGCATCGCGCCCTTGCACCACCAAATCCACCTTGGCCCCAACTGGCAGCAGCACTTTGGTCGGAACATGTCCAAAAGGCAGATTGCTGAGGACAGGGATTCGCAATTGGGACGTCAACCACTGCGTGACTGTACGCAGATTGAAGCCTTTGTCATGGGGTGTCAGCTTGTATTCGGTAAATTGCCCCAGTACGATGGCTTTCTGCCTGGCCAACACACCGCTGTGCAATAACTGGGTCAACATCCGCTCCACGCGGTACGGCGGCTCCGCCACATCTTCCAGGAACAGGACACCGCCCTTGACCTCGGGAAAGTAGGGAGTTCCCAACAGGGAGACCAGTACCGCCAGGTTGCCACCCCAAAGCGTGGCACTGCTACAGCCCCATTCTGCAATTTGATCCGGGCGGTTCCCTGCAGGCAGTCGCCACCCAGCGCCCTCGCCTTGCCCCAGCAAAAGGTCCTGAAAGCAGTCTTCCATGATGTCATCGGGAAGCGGATCGGCACCAAAGCCTTCACATACGGCAGGCCCAGCCCATGACACCGCGCCGGTTTTCTTAAGGAGCGCCAATTGCAGCGCAGTGAAATCACTGATGCCAACGAAGTGGGTCCCACCCTTGATCGCTTTGGAAATTGCCTTGTAGGGAATGCGATCCAGAATCCGGGTCAGCCCATAACCCCCGCGCGATATCAGCGCCACATCGGCGCCGCTGTCTGCCGCACGCTGAATGGCCGCCACGCGCGTGTCATCGTCGCCGGCAAAGCGCATATGGCTGCGCAACGCATCGGAGTCCACCTCCACTTCATGTCCCAGTGTCTTGAGACGTTTGACGCCGCGGCGAAAAGCTGCCTTGTCTCGCACAGCTCCCGAAGGGGAATAGATGTAGATATGTTTTTTCACCGGATCATTATCGGTTAGCTCGTCACTTGGAAATCCAGGCTCGCTCTCCCGCGCGGTGACCTGCGTCGGGATATGGTGCCTGCCACGCACTGTATTCAACAGATGTGACATCTGGTACTGACACGCTCTGCACGACGCAGTCGCCAACACGCCCCGGCAAATGTTTCACGAATCGATTTGCCAGAGCTTGTGTCGAAGGAGTTGCCATAACATCAACGCCGGTCAAATCCAGCCTCTCCACCAGTTCAACCAACGACTGTGCATGAAAGTCGAAAGAGTGAAAGTCCGCACGCTTGGGTTTGTCGCTCTTGCCAAAACCGATCAGGTCGGGGGCCACCACACGCAGCCCCTGCCCTATTCCTTTCGTAATCTGTTCATGCAGGGAATAGCTCCATCCAGGCACAGGATGGAGCAGCATCCAAACCCGCGCGCCCGACCTTGGCCCCTCGTCGATGAAGTGCATTCGCAAGCCCGCCAGGCAGGGCAAATCGGATACGTAACGGGGATGCCATGGATACGACGGTAGACCGTCAAACCGGCCGTCCGGCGTGCGTAATGCATCCTCACGTAAGGGCTCAGCCAATTGGCGCTGCAGGGATCGCTTGTCGCGAAAGAACGCCTGCAACAACGATGTTGCTTGGGAGGCCATGACGCCGCCCTGCACGCTGGTCTGGTGGTTGAGCTGGCTTTGTGCAAACAGGTTCAGCACCGATCCGGCACAGCCGGTCTTGCTGTCGGGTGCACCAAATACAACGCGGCCAATCCGCGCATGCAATATGGCCCCGCTGCACATGGCGCATGGCTCCAGCGTCACATACAAGGTGCAATCGTCCAGCCGGTAATTGCCCAAGGTACTTGCTGCTGCGCGCAACGCTGCGACTTCTGCGTGGGCAGTGGGATCAGACGACTGGATCGGGTGATTGCGCCCCGTTCCAATGACCACGCCATCCTTCACCACAACCGCACCTACCGGAACCTCGCCCGCCGCAGCCGCCTCAGCGGCCAGTTGCAGCGCCATCTGCATGAAGTCCGTATCCTGCGGCTGCGCTGTCGGGGACGCGGTCATGGTGTCAGGCGCTGCGGATTATTCCCACTCGATAGTGGCGGGCGGCTTGCTGCTGACGTCGTAGGTCACGCGGTTGATGCCACGCACTTCGTTGATGATGCGGCTGGATACCTTCTTGAGCAGCGCGTAGGGCAGCTCGGCCCAATCAGCCGTCATGAAGTCACTGGTCTGCACGGCGCGCAATGCCACCACATAGTCATAGGTGCGGCCGTCGCCCATCACGCCCACGCTCTTGACCGGGAGGAACACGGTAAAGGCTTGGCTGGTGAGGTCGTACCAGCTCTTGCCAGTGGCCTCATCCACGAAATTGCGCAACTCTTCGATGAAGATGGCATCGGCGCGACGCAGCAAGTCGGCATATTCCTTCTTGATTTCGCCCAGAATGCGCACGCCCAGACCCGGACCAGGGAACGGATGGCGGTACACCATGTGGTAGGGCAAGCCCAGTGCCACGCCTAGTTCACGCACTTCATCCTTGAACAGCTCACGCAAGGGCTCCAGCAGCTTCAGTCCCAGTTGCTCGGGCAGGCCACCCACGTTGTGGTGGCTCTTGATGGTGACGGCCTTCTTGCTCTTGGCGCCGCCGGATTCGATTACGTCAGGGTAGATGGTGCCCTGAGCCAGCCAGGCCACATGGCGTGCCTGGTCATTCTTGAGCTTGGCTGCTTCGGCCTTGAACACTTCCACGAATTCGCGGCCAATGATCTTGCGCTTGGCCTCTGGGTCACTCACGCCGGCCAGGTGGCCCAGAAACTGGGCTTCTGCATCCACACGCACAACCTTTGCGTGCAGCTTGCCGACGAACATGTCCATCACCATGTCGCCCTCGTTCAAACGCAGCAAGCCATGGTCCACAAAGACGCAGGTCAGCTGGTCGCCAATGGCTCGGTGGATCAGAGCTGCCGCCACGCTGGAGTCCACGCCACCCGACAAGCCGAGAATTACCTCCTCGTCGCCCACCTGTTCACGGATCTTGGCCACGGCTTCGGCAATGTAGTCACCCATGATCCAGTCGGGACGCACATTGCAGATGTCCAGTACGAAACGCTCCAGAATGGCCGCTCCGCGCTTGGTGTGGGTTACTTCAGGATGGAACTGCACGCCATAGAAGCGGCGCACTTCGTCGGCCATGCCGGCAATCGGGCAACTCGGAGTACTGGCCATCAGTTTGAAGCCGTGCGGCAGCTCGGTCACCTTGTCCCCGTGGCTCATCCACACTTGCAGCATGCTTTCACCTTCAGACACATAGTCCTGAATGCCATCGAGCAGCGCAGTGTGCCCATGGGCCTGCACGTCCGCATGGCCGAATTCGCGCTTGTGGCCACCTTGCACCATCCCACCCAACTGGTGCGCCATGGTCTGCATGCCGTAGCAGATACCCAGCACCGGAATACCCAGCTCAAAGGTCGCTTTGGGCGCCTTGTCGGTGGTCTCTTCGTACACGCTGGCATGGCTGCCCGACAGGATGATGCCCTTGAGCGAACCGTCCCGCGCATAGGCACGCAACCAGTCGTCGGTCACATCACAAGGATGCACTTCGCAAAACACATGCGCTTCGCGCACACGGCGTGCGATCAGCTGCGTGACCTGCGAACCGAAGTCAAGAATGAGGATTTTCTGATGGTTGGACATATGGCCAGTTACCTAACAGTAAGAAAAATAAGTCAGCCGGCGCACGTGCATTCAGCCAGAAACACCGCGGGACTGGCTTAGCCAGCCCGCCGGTGTTGCCCCCTGCAAGGGGGAAAGCGGCCACACGCAGTGGGCAAGCCCGGGGGTGTGACTATCACTCCGCCCGGTAGTTAGGCGCTTCCTTGGTGATCTGCACATCGTGCACATGGCTTTCTCGGATGCCTGCGGTCGTGATCTCCACAAATTCGGCCTTGTCCTGCATGTCGGCAATGGTGGCGCAGCCACAGTAGCCCATGCTCGCACGCACGCCGCCGGCCATCTGGAACACGATGGCAACCATGGAGCCTTTGTAGGGCACGCGTCCTTCAATGCCTTCGGGCACCAGCTTGTCGGCGTTGGGGTTGCCGGTGCTGGACTCCTGGAAGTAGCGATCCGCACTGCCCTGCTGCATGGCGCCAATGCTGCCCATGCCGCGGTAACTCTTGTAGCTACGGCCCTGGTACAGAATGACTTCTCCGGGGGCTTCTTCGGTACCGGCAAACATGCCGCCCATCATCACCGTGCTGGCTCCAGCTGCGATGGCCTTGGAAATATCACCGCTGTAGCGGATTCCGCCGTCGGCGATCAACGGCACGCCAGTGCCCTTGAGTGCCGTTGCAACGTTGTCGATGGCCGTTATTTGCGGCACGCCCACGCCTGCCACGATACGTGTGGTGCAGATGGAACCAGGGCCGATTCCGACCTTGACGGCATCGGCGCCCACTTCGGCCAGGGCCAGTGCTGCAGCACCGGTGGCGATGTTGCCGCCCACCACGTCCACGTGTGGATAGTTCTGCTTGACCCAGCGCACGCGTTCGATCACGCCCTTGCTGTGGCCGTGCGCAGTGTCCACCACGATGGCATCCACACCGGCCTTGACCAGAAGTTCCACGCGCTCCTCAGTGCCCTCCCCCACGCCGACGGCCGCGCCTACGCGCAGACGGCCAGTCGCATCGCGTGCGGCATTGGGGAAGTTGAGCTGCTTGGTAATGTCCTTGACGGTGATCAGGCCCTTGAGCTCAAAGGCGTCGTTGACCACCAGCAAGCGCTCCAGCTTGTACTTGTTGAGCAGCGCCTTCGCGGCCTCGGGTGTGGTTCCATCAGGAACGGTCACCAGACGCTCGCGGGGCGTCATGATTTCGCGCACGGTCTGGTCATAGCGGGTCTCGAAGCGCAGGTCACGCCCCGTCACAATGCCCACCACCTTGCCTCCTTCGCATACCGGGAAGCCAGAAACACCCAATTGGTCGGACAGCACCATCACTTGGCGCACGGTGGTGTCCGGGGTAATGACGACCGGGTCGCGCAGCAAGCCCGACTCATAGCGCTTCACCTTGGCCACCTGAGCGGCTTGTTCCGTTGGCGTGAGGTTCTTGTGAACAATGCCCATGCCGCCTTCCTGCGCAATGGCGATGGCCAGACGCGCCTCCGTCACCGTATCCATGGCGGCGGAAACCAATGGCAGGTTCAGGGCGATATTGCGGGAAAAGCGGGTGGCGAGAGAAGTGTCCTTGGGAAGGACCTGGGAGAAGGCTGGTACCAACAACACATCGTCGAAGGTCAGCGCTTTGCCGAGAAGGCGCATGTCAAAGCTCCAAAAGACGGATTGTACCCGCGCTCGGGATGACAAATTCCGTGTGTGGCGGCTACACTGCGCGCATGAGAATACATTCCGTTTTTCTGGGCCTGGTTTTCGTTGCATTGAGTGGCAGTTGCCTCGCGCAGTGGCAATGGCTGGACAAGGATGGCCGCAAGGTATTCAGCGACCGTGCGCCCCCCTCTGATGTTCCGGAAAAGAACATCTTGAAGCGCCCCAACACGGCGGCAAAAGCGGCCGCAGTCACTGATGCTGGCACGAATGCCGTTGGCAATGCCACGGCACCCGTTCCCGCACCCGCCGCGTCCAGTTTGCCGATTACGGGGGGCCTGGACAAGGATCTCGAAGCCAAGAAGAAGCAAGCCGCAGAAGCCGATGCCGCCAAGCGCAAGGCTGCCGAAGAAGCCAATGCCAAGGCCAAGGTAGAGAACTGTGCCCGTGCCAAGCAGGCCAAGGCCAACTTTGATTCCGGCATTCGCATATCGCAGACCAATGCAGCCGGTGAGCGTGAGATTCTGGACGACGCGGCACGCGCCGCAGAAGTCAAGCGCATTCAAAGCATCATTGACAGCGATTGCCGTTAGGTTAGTACCCTGACTTTGCTCCGGCGCGGCGCTTGGAAAACAGTCCGGTGCCACGTGCACCTTGCCGCGTAAAGCGTTCGCGACGGGCCATTTTGGGGTCCACTTTGAGTGGCCTGTACAACTCCACACGGTCGCCATCACGAAGCGGATGGTCCGGCGACACTTTCCGCCCCCACACCCCTGTCACGAGCGTATCGACGTCCGCGTCGGCAACATTGTCGAGCAGGTGGCTGGTGCGCACGGCATCGGCCACGGTGCTGTTATGCGGCATTCGCACTTCGACTTGGATCAACTGACGCGCCGCCGCGCTGTAACAAACGGCGACTGAAATCAATGCTTCACTCGCCATAGACCTGCTGAGCGCGCTTGACAAAGGCCTCCACTAACGTGGAGGCGATCTTGTCGAAAACCGGCCCGACCAGCCTGCCCAGGGTGGCATTTTCAAAGCCGTAATTCAAGGTCAAATCGACCCGGCACGCGCGTTGGGAACCGTCTCCTACGGGTGAGAATTCCCATACGCCATCCAGATTGGAGAACGGCCCCGTCACCAGCTTCAATTCAATTCGGCTGAACTCGGTGTTGGTGTTGCGGGTCACGAATTTCTGGTGCACACCGCTGAACGAAATGCCTATTTCAGCCAACATCCCATGGGCGTCTTGCTCAAGCACGGTACCTTGGTCGCACCAGGGCAGGAACTTGGGATACTGGGCCACATCATTCACCAGCACATACATTTCCTGCGGGCTGTACCAGATCAAAACGGACTTGTGAACAGTTTTCATAGAATAGGGGTTATGCGCGGGATTGTAGACAAGCCCTGAATGTGCATTGTTGAGAGCACAGCTTTCTTTTCCAATCTTCGCCCCTATTTGCTCCCCATGGCCAAAAAACCCGAAACTGCTACCCGTATTGCCGATAACAAAAAGGCCGCCTTCAACTATTTCTTCGAGGAACGCTTTGAGGCGGGCATTGTGCTGGAAGGCTGGGAAGTCAAGTCCCTGCGTGAAGGCAAGGTGCAGCTTACCGATGGCTACGTGGTGATCCGCAACGGCGAACTGTTCATCATCGGACTGCAGATCAACCCCTTGCACACGGCGTCCAGTCACGTGAGTCCGGACAAGGTGCGCACCAAGAAGCTGTTGCTGCACAAGGAAGAAATCAAACGCCTGATCGGCAAAGTGGAGCAAAAGGGTTACACCCTGGTTCCCATCAATCTGCACTGGAAAAATGGCAAGGTCAAGTGTGAAGTGGCGCTGGCCAAGGGCAAGGCCGAACACGACAAGCGCGACACCATCAAGGACCGTGAAGGCAAGCGCGAGGTGGAGCGCGCCATGAAGGACCGCAACCGTTAGGAAATCGGAACGCGGCGCCTCCAGCCCAGCCACTCGTTGGCGACCAGAGCGCCAATCACTAGGACGCCACCGGTCAGGACCGAGGTGCTTGGCGCTTCATTGGCGCCCACCCATACCAGCAGGATGCCGAAGATCACTTCCAACAACTGCAACAGCGAAATTTCAGGTGCGGACAAAACCCTGGCGCACACCATGCACAGAACGCAAGGCACAGCCAACTGAAAGACGCCCAATGTGCCCAGCAGCACAACGTCGTGCATGCTGGCCTGCAAGGGGAAGGCCAGCACACACGTTGAGGCCGTCGACAGAAAGGCGCCCAGCATGACCGCCGGTACCAGGTCCAGGTCGTGACCCTGGTCATGCGAGTGCTGGCTGATAGTCCAGTTCACGGCCGCTGCAATGGGGATGGTCAGTGCCACCAGGCTGCCCACGATGGATGCCGAACCGACTTGCGACGCAAACATGTAGGCGATGCCGGCACCCGCCACCAGAATCGCGACCCAGGTCCGCAACGGTACGCGGTAACCAATGAAAATGCGCGCCGCAATGGCAGTCAGCAGCGGTCCTACCGCCAGAATGACCAGAACGTTGCCCACACTGGTGAGCGTGAACGCCACCATGTAGGCGGTGAACATCACGGCCCAGCAGACGCCGGAAAGCCAGAGTGCAACCCCGGCGTCCCGAATCTTGCGAAAAACCGCCCTGCCCTGGAAGTAAGGCAGGATCAGCATCAGGCTGATAGATGCAAACAGAGAGCGCCAGAAGGTCACTTCAAATTTGCGTGCGAATTCCAGATGGCGGGTGACCACCCCTGCGGTAGACCACAGGAGTGTCACCAGCACCATCAGCAAGACGGCCTGGGAGTGGCGCAGCTTCATAGGGCCGACATGGATCAGCGGCTGGCGCGCTTGCGGTCGCTTTCCTTCAGGTGACGCTTACGCAGACGCACCGACTTGGGCGTGATTTCAACCAGCTCATCTTCCTCGATGAATTCCACGCCGTATTCCAGCGTCAGTTCAATCGGCGGTGTGATCTTGATCGCATCTTCCTTGCCGGATACGCGGAAGTTAGTCAGCTGCTTGGTGCGGGTGGCGTTCACCACCAGATCGTTGTCACGGCTGTGGATACCCACAATCATGCCTTCGTACACTGGATCGTTGGCCTTCACGAACATGCGTCCGCGGTCATCCAGCTTGCCCAGTGCGTAGGTGAAGATTTCGCCATCGTCCATGGAGATCAGCACGCCGTTCTTGCGGCCACCGATTTCACCCTTGTGCGGCTCGTAGCTGTCAAAAATGTTGGAGATCAGGCCGGAACCACGTGTCAAGTTCAGGAATTCGTTGGAGAAGCCGATGAGTCCACGTGCGGGAATGCGGTATTCCAGGCGCACGCGGCCACGTCCGTCCGGCTCCATGTTCACCAGCTCGCCCTTGCGCTCGCCCAGGGCTTGCATCACGCCGCCCTGGTGCTGCTCTTCAATGTCGGCGGTCACCATTTCGATAGGCTCGTACTTCTCGCCGTCGATTTCCTTGAACATCACGCGCGGCTTGGAAACAGCCATTTCATAGCCTTCGCGGCGCATGTTTTCCAGCAGGATGGTCAGGTGCAGTTCACCGCGACCCATCACTTCGAAAATACCTTCTTCGTCGGTTTCATTCACGCGCAGGGCCACGTTGTGCTGCAGTTCCTTCTGCAGACGGTCCCAGATCTGGCGGCTGGTCACGTACTTGCCTTCGCGGCCTGCCAGCGGGCTGGTGTTGACGCAGAAGTTCATGGTCAGCGTGGGCTCGTCCACCTTGAGCATGGGCAACGGCATGGGGTTGGTCGGATCTGTCACCGTGACACCGATACCGATGTCTGCAATACCGTTGATCAGCACGATTTCGCCGGGACCGGCTTCAGTGGCCTGCACGCGGTCCAGACCCTGGAAGGTCAGGACTTGGTTGATGCGACCCTTGACGGTCTTGCCGTCCGGGCCTTCCATTACCAGCACGTCCATATTCGGTTTGATGGTGCCCTGGCTGATGCGGCCTACGCCGATGCGGCCCACGAAAGTGGAAAAGTCCAGCGCCGAGATCTGCAGTTGCAGAGGTGCGGCCGGATCACCGCTTTGCGATGGCACGTGCTTGAGAATGGTGTTGAACAGGGCCGACATGTCGGGGCCCCATTGCTCACCCTGCTCGCCCTCTTCCAGGGAAGACCATCCATTGATACCGGAGGCATAGACCACGGGGAAGTCGAGCTGCTCGTCAGTCGCGCCCAGCTTGTCGAACAGATCGAACGCTGCATTGACGACCTTGTCCGGGTTGGCACCGGGCTTGTCCACTTTGTTGACCACCACGATGGGCTTGAGACCCAGGGCCAAAGCCTTCTTGGTAACGAAACGGGTCTGGGGCATGGGCCCTTCCTGTGCATCGATGAGCAGCACCACACCGTCCACCATGGACAGGGCTCGTTCCACTTCGCCACCGAAGTCCGCGTGTCCGGGGGTGTCCACGATATTGATGTGTGTGCCTTCCCAGCTCACTGCGCAGTTCTTGGCCAGAATCGTGATGCCACGTTCTTTTTCAATGGCATTGTTGTCCATCACGGTGTCGACCACTTTTTCGTGCTCGGCAAAGGTGCCCGACTGACGGAGCAACTGGTCCACCATGGTGGTTTTGCCATGGTCAACGTGGGCGATGATCGCGATGTTACGGATTTGTTTACTGCTCATAGTTCACTTTCAAACACTAACTTAATTTCTGTTGCATCAAGGATTCACTGACTTCCGGTGGGCTCAAGAGCCGCGTGGGGATCAACTCACCCGCTTTCACATGGGCGCTGCCCAACAGTGCCCGCGGTTGCTCGGCAAATACCGCCACCGCATCTGCATCGCGCCAGGATCCCCGCCTGCGCATGCCACTCAAAAACCGTGCCGCATTCTCGCTGTCCAGCGTGACCACGTCATGACCTGCCAGCAAAGCCTCGGTAGGCCGCACGCAGGTCAGTCGCTGCGCGTCATCCATGGCTTCGAGCGCCTGCACCGAAACGCACTGCGATTCGTCAAACCCGCCTGTGCGGATTCGCCGCAGGGCGCTCAGGTGCGCGCCACATCCCAGCGCTTCACCAATGTCTTCTCCCAGAGTGCGGATGTAGGTGCCTTTACTGCACTCCACCTCCAGATCCACTTCGGGCTTTTCACCGTCCAGTCGTGCCTGCACGATACGGATGGCGTATATCGTCACATGGCGTGCCTCACGCTCCACTTCCACGCCGGCTCGCGCATACTCATAGAGGGCCTTGCCATCCTTTTTCAAAGCACTGTGCATGGGTGGCACCTGGGCTATCGGCCCTACAAAACCTGCCACCACCCGTTTCAGCAACTCCCCGTCCACATGCACGTCGCGCTCGCTCAGCACTTCACCTTCGGCGTCCGCCGTGCTGGTCTTGATACCCAGCCGCAGCGTGGCCGCATACGCCTTGTCCGCATCCAGGTGCATCTGGCTGAACTTGGTAGCAGCACCAAAGCAAATCGGCAACACACCTGTGGCCAACGGATCCAGCGTACCGGTATGACCGGCCTTCTCGGCGCGCAACAGCCACTTCACCTTCTGCAGCGCCTGGTTGCTTGACAGGCCCAATGGCTTGTCCAACAACAGCACCCCATGCACCGGGCGCCTCTGCACACGTGTACGGCTCTGGCCCCCCAAGGGTGCCTTCGCACCCAAGGGCGAACCGGCTGCTTGCATGGTCAGTCTTCTTTCGCGCGCGAGGAAACGGCCTTGGCGATCAGGGCATTCATGTCCGCGGCACGCTCCACCGTCTGGTCAAAGATGAAGTGCAAGGTTGGCACCGTATGAATGTGCAAACGCTTGAACAAGCCAGCGCGCAAAAAGCCAGCCGCCTGGTTCAACCCTTCAGCCGTCTGCACCGGGTCACCCACCAGCAAACTGAAAAACACCTTGGCATGCGCATAGTCCGGCGTCACCTCGACGGCCTGAATGGTCACCATGCCCACCCGCGGGTCCTTGAGCTCGCGCGCAATCAGCTCGGTCAGATCACGCTGGATCTGATCGGCCACGCGGAAGCCGCGGTTGGGTGTGGATGACTTCTTTTTCATGCCTGGGGGCTCACAGCGTACGGGCGATTTCCTTGACTTCAAAGAACTCGAGTTGATCGCCCTCGTTGATGTCGTTGTAGTTCTTCAGCTTGACACCGCACTCGAAGCCTTCCTTGACTTCGCGTACGTCGTCCTTCATGCGCTTGAGCGAGTCCAGTTCGCCGGTATAAATCACCACGTTGTTGCGCAGCAGACGGAAATGGGCACTGCGATTGACGAAACCGCTGGTAACCATACAACCCGCCACGGTACCGATCTTGGAGGCCACGAACACGGTGCGGATTTCGGCCGTACCGATCACTTCTTCGCGCTTCTCTGGTGCCAGCATGCCGGACATGGCTGCCTTCAACTCATCGACGGCGTCGTAAATGATGTTGTAGTAGCGGATATCCACGCCATTGCCTTCGGCCAGCTTGCGCGCACCGGCATCGGCGCGCACATTGAAGCCAATCACCACGGCCTTGGAGGCAATGGCCAAGTTGATGTCGGACTCACTGATCGCACCCACCGCGGCGTAGACCAGTTGCACCTTGACTTCTTCGTTGGACAGCTTGAGCAAGGAGGTCGCCAGTGCTTCCTGTGAACCTTGCACGTCGGCCTTGACGATGATGGGCAGCATCTTGACGTCGCCGGAAGACATGTCGGAGAACATGTTTTCGAGCTTGGCGGCTTGTTGCTTGGCCAGCTTGGTATTGCGGAACTTGCCGGCACGGTAGGTCGCAATTTCGCGGGCGCGGCGCTCGTCGGACAGGACCATGAACTCGTCACCGGCTTGCGGCACTTCGGTCAGACCCTGGATTTCCACTGGGATGGACGGACCCGCGGACTTGATGGGCTTGCCGTTTTCGTCCAGCATGGCACGCACACGGCCATAGGTCTGGCCAGCCAGCACCACGTCGCCGGTCTTGAGCGTACCGCTCTGCACCAGGATGGTCGCCACGGGACCGCGTCCCTTGTCGAGCTGGGCTTCGATGACCAGACCCTTGGCCATGGCATCCACCGGAGCCTTGAGTTCCAGCACTTCGGCCTGCAGCAGCACCTGCTCCAGCAGTTCGTCAATGCCCTGGCCGGTCTTGGCCGACACCGCCACAAAGGGCGAGTCACCACCGAACTCTTCCGGCACCACCTCTTCCACCACCAGCTCGTTCTTCACGCGCTCGGGGTTGGAATCCGGCTTGTCGATCTTGTTGATAGCCACCACGATAGGAACACCAGCCGCTTTGGCGTGCTTGATGGCTTCCTTGGTTTGCGGCATCACTCCGTCGTCGGCTGCAACCACCAGAATCACGATGTCGGTGGCTTGCGCACCGCGGGCACGCATGGCGGTAAAAGCCTCGTGACCCGGGGTATCCAGGAAGGAAATCATGCCGCGTGGCGTTTCCACATGGTAGGCACCAATGTGCTGGGTAATGCCGCCGGCTTCACCCGCAGCCACCTTGGCACGGCGAATGTAATCCAGCAACGAAGTCTTGCCGTGGTCCACGTGACCCATCACGGTCACAACCGGTGCGCGCGGCAAGGACTCGGATTGCTGGCCTTGAACTTCGTCGTCGGTAAAGGCTTCCGGATCGTCCAGAGCGGCAACCACGGCCTTGTGGCCCAGCTCTTCCACCACGATCATGGCGGTGTCCTGGTCCAGCGGCTGGTTGATCGTGACCATCTGGCCCAGCTTCATCAATTGCTTGATGACTTCGGATGCCTTGATGGCCATCTTGTGGGCCAGTTCGGCCACGGTAATGGTTTCGGGCACGTGCACTTCAATAACACGGGCTTCCACCGGCGCTGCCTGCTGCTGCATGCCGTCACGATCACGGTCATTGCCGCCACGCTTGCCTCGCGGGCCGCTGCGCCAGTTGGTGGAGCGTCCGGCTCCCGCACTGGTGTCACCGCGCGTCTTGAGCTCTTTCTTTTTGCCCGGATCTCCGGCCCAGCTGCTCGACAGCTTGGCAGACTTGACTTCCTTGCCACTTCCAGCCGGCGCAGCAGCAGCGGGGGCGCCAGCTGCCGGCTTGGCGGGCGCCTTGGCAACGGCAGTGCCGGCTGGCGGCTTATGCAATGTGCCCTTGATCCCGGCTTTTGCAGCCGCCTCGGCCCGGATTTCTTCCGGGCGCTTGGCCACGAGCACGCGCTTGGGGGCGGACATCATGCTGCGAATCGCGGCGGCTTCTGCCTCGGCTTTGCGGCGACGGTCGCCCAGATCGGCGGCACGTGCGGCCTCATCATCGGCTTGCGCCTTGGAAGCAGCAGCCTGCTGGGCTGCAACCTTCTGCGTTTCCTGCTCGCGAGCCTGTTCCGCGGCAGCATCCACCGCTGGCGACGGAGCGGGAGTGGCAGCCACGTCGCTTTTCGCCTTGGGCTTGGCTGCGGTCTTTGCAGCAGCTTCGGCAGCGGCGCGCTCCTGTGCGGCGCGCGCTTCGGCAGCTTGCTTTTCTGCAGCTTCACGGGCGCGGGCTTCCTGCTCTTCGCGCTCCTTGCGGCGTTGTGCCAATTCCTCTTCCTGGCGGCGGATCAGCTCAGCCTGACGACGCGCCTCTTCCTCACGGCGGGCCAGTTCTGCATGGTCCACTGCGGGCGTAGAAGCGGCTTGCGGTTGTTCGTCCTGCTCAGTCGTCTCAACCACCTGGTCGACACCGTCCTCACGCCGCACAAAGGTGCGTTTCTTGCGCACTTCCACTTGGATCGTGCGGGCCTTGCCACTGGAATCCGCCTGCTTGATTTCGGTGGTTTGCTTTTTCACCAGCGTGATCTTCTTGCGTTCTGGCGCAGCCGTGCCGTGGCTGTTCTGCAGAAAGCCCAGAAGCTTGTGCTTGTCGGCATCGGTAAGTGTGTCGGATGCGGCACTCTTGGCCACACCGGCAGACTTCAGCTGCTCAAGCAGCGTTTCAGTTGATTTCTTGAGTTCGTTGGCAAACTCGGCGACGGTCGTACTGGACATTTGTTGTGTAACCTTTGGCGTCGGCTAACAGGGCCCGGAAGGCAGCTGTTAGCCATTACTGGAATTTCGAATGCATGACCATTACTCGTGCGAAGCGGCTTCATTGGTAAACCAATGTTCGCGCGCTTTCATGATCATGGCGGTAGCCTCTTCGGGTGACTGACCGGTGATATCGGTCAGCTCATCAACCGCGAGGTCGGCGAGGTCGTCACGGGTATGCACTCCGTTGTCGGCCAATTTGCCGATCAACTCTGGCGTCAGCCCGCCCAGGTCCCGCAGATCCTGGGAGACTTCGTCCACACTTTCTTCGTGTGCGATCTCCATGGTCAGCAAGGCATCCTTGGCGCGGTTGCGCAATTCGTGCACCGTGTCCTCATCAAAGCTTTCGATTTCCAGCATTTCCTGCAAGGGAACGTAAGCCACTTCTTCCAGGCTGGTGAAACCCTCGGCGATCAGGATGTCGGCGATTTCCTCGTCCACATCCAGTTTTTCCATGAACAGGCGACGGCCCACATTGGTTTCGTCAGCCAGCTTCTGTGCCGACTCGGCGGCATCCATGATGTTGATCTTCCAGCCTGTCAGTTCGGACGCCAGGCGCACGTTCTGACCACCACGACCGATGGCGATGGCGAGGTTTTCTTCGTCCACCACCACATCCATGGCATGGCGCTCTTCATCCACGACGATGGAAGACACATTGGCCGGAGCCAAGGCGCCAATCACGAATTGGGCCGGATCTTCGCTCCACAGCACAATGTCCACGCGCTCACCAGCGAGTTCGTTGGTCACGCCATTGACGCGGGTACCACGCACACCGACACAGGTGCCGATGGGGTCGACGCGCTTGTCATGCGACAGCACGGCAATCTTGGCGCGCGAACCGGGGTCACGGGCGCAGGACTTGATTTCCAGCAAGCCTTGTTCGATCTCGGGCACTTCCTGGCGGAACAGTTCGATCATGAACTCAGGGGCCGAGCGCGACAGCACGATGGGTGCGCCGCGCAGGGTCAGGTCCACTTCCATGATCATGGCGCGTACGCGGTCACCGGTACGCAGATTTTCCTTGGGGATCATTTCGCTGCGGCGCAGACGGCCCTCGACGCGGCCACTCTCCACAATGATGTCGCCCTTGTCCATGCGCTTGACGGTGCCGACAAAAATCTTTTCGCCGCGTGCCATGAAGTCGTTGAGCAGCATTTCGCGCTCAGCGTCACGGATTTTCTGCAGGATCACCTGCTTGGCAGCCATGGCACCGATACGCCCGATGGGTACCGACTCAATGGGCTCCTCGATGTATTCATCGACCTCGATATCGGGGATCTGCTCTTTGGCTTCAAACAGCAGGATTTCCTGGTCGGGCAACTGCAGACCCGCCTCGTCGGGAACCACATGCCAACGGCGGAAAGTCTCGTAGTTGCCGCTGTCGCGGTCCAGAGCCACGCGGATATCCACATCACCAGCGTAGAGCTTCTTGGTTGCCTGCGCCAATGCGGCTTCCACGGCGCCCAACACCACATCACGTTCCACGTTCTTTTCACGGGAAATTGCCTCTACCAGCATCAACAGTTCGCGATTCATGCCATGACTCTCCTGAACACTTAAATCAAAACCAAAACCAGCTATTCCTGGCCCACAGCGGGCTCTTCTCCGCCGGTGCTGCCACCTTGCCCACGCCCCTTGAAGCTCACAATCGGAGCCAGGCGCGCTTCACGCAACTCATCCAGCGCAAAGCCGAGAACCTGCATAGGCGGCGGCACACGCTTCTTGCTAACCCTTTGACCCGGCTTGACCGCAGGGGCATCGCTCCAGACGATCTGCCACCCCACGGCTCCATCGGCCAATTCGACACGCTCCAGCGTGCCGCGAAATTTCTTGCGATTGGCGTGTACCTGGCCGTTGGCCGCAGCTCCCATTGGGGCTTTCAACGTGATGTCGATCACCTGACCGACAAAGCGCTCGAAATCAGCCGCATGGCGCAAAGGGCGATCGATACCGGGAGAGGAAACCTCCAGACGCCGGTACTCCACCCCATCGACTTCCAGCGCAAACTGCAACTGGCGCGTGACCTTCTCACAGTCTTCCACGGTGATGAACTGCTCCACGACCGGCGCACCTTCCATGGGCTTTTCCCAGGGCAAATCGATGGTGATACGCAGCAGGCCGCCGGCAGAGCGTTCAATCTCCACCAGGTCATAACCCAAGCCGCTTACCGTCTGTTCAACGATTTCCTGTAACGCCACGCCGCATTCACCCCAGACCAAAAATACACACTAGCCAAAAACAATCGACCAAAAAAAACGGGCGGTAAATACCCGCCCGTTTGGTCGTGAGCTTGGATTGTACTGCAAAAGAGGTATAAGTGCCTTGATTTCTAAGGGAATTATTGTGAAGCTGCCAGAAGCGTGCGGGTATAGGGCTGTTGGGGGCGGGAAAACACCGACTCCAGCGCCCCTTGCTCCACGATTTCGCCGTCTTTCATGACCACCACTTGGTGCGCCATGGCCTGTATGACCTCCACGTCGTGGGTAATCAGCAGATAGGCCAGTCCGCGCTCGGCCTGCAAGCGCTGCAGCAGTACCAATATCTGCTGCGCCATGGTGACGTCCAGCGCACTGGTGGGCTCATCCAGCACCAGTACCCGTGGCTGCACGATCAGCGCCCTGGCAATGGCAATGCGCTGACGCTGACCGCCGGAAAACTGGTGTGGATAGCGCTGCAGCAAACCGGGGAATTGCACCTCATCCAAACCCACGTCCCGCAACGCCGAGATCACCCTGTTGCGCAGCACGGCAGCTTCCAGCCCTGACTCATGCACCAACAGGCCTTCCCCCACAATATCCTCCACGGTCAGACGGGGCGAAAGAGAGGAAAACGGATCCTGAAAAACAACCTGCGCCTGTTTGCGGTTCTGCAGGTCAAGGGCTCTGCCCTGCCCCCAGGATTTGCCGAACAAGGTCACTTCACGGCTGAACGGCAACAGCCCCAGCACCGCCAGCGCCAGCGTGGACTTGCCGGAGCCGGACTCCCCCACGATGCCCACGGTCTGGCCGACCTGCAGGCGTATATCCGCCTGCCGTACCGCAACGAACTCCCCCTTGGAAAACCAACCGCGCACGCCGGGTAGCGGCACGGGATAGGTCACCCGAAGGCCACGCGTCTGCACGGCGGTTTCCGCCTCAGGCGCAATGGGCACTACGTCACGCTGGGGCCGACTGGCCAAAAGCCTGCGCGTATAGACGTGCCGCGGGTTCGCAAAAATGTCAGTGACGAGCCCCTGCTCCACGATATGGCCGCGCTCCATCACTGCCACGCGGTCGGCAAAGCGTCGCACCAGGTTCAGGTCGTGGGTGATCAGCAGCACGGCCATGCCGTGCTTGGTTTGCAGCGCGTCCAGCAGCCCCAGAATCTGCTGGCGTACCGTCACATCCAGAGCAGTGGTGGGTTCATCGGCAATCAGCAGTTTGGGCTTGCAAGCCAGCGCCATGGCAATCATGGCGCGCTGGCGCTGCCCGCCAGAGAGCTGATGCGGGAAGGCCTTGGCGCGGCGTTCCGGCTCTGCGATGCCGGTTTCGGCCAGCAAATCAACGGCCTGTTGGGACGCGTCTCTGGCGCTCAGGCCCATCTTGAGCTGCAAGACTTCGGCAATCTGCTCGCCCACGGTGAAGAGCGGATTGAGCGCCGTCATGGGTTCCTGAAACACCATGGCGATGTCCTGGCCCCGCAGGGCCCGCAGGGGCCCAGGCGCCAATTGCAGCAAATCCACATGGCCTTGAGCAGAGTCAAACAGTGCCTCGCCACCGACCACCGCGCCCTCGGCCAGACGCAGCAGGCTCAATGCAGTAACTGTCTTTCCGGAGCCGGACTCTCCTACCAAAGCCAGTTTCTCGCCCGCTTCTACGCGAAAGCTGACGCCTTGCACCACCGTGTGCCCGCCAAATGAAATGCTGAGGTCGTTGACGTCCAGCAGGCTCATTCCTGTGCCTTTCGCGGATCCACGGCATCCCGCAGCGCGTCGCTCATGAAGGTCAACAGCAACAGGGTGATGACCAGCACCGCAAAGGTGGACAGCGATATCCACCAGGCGTCGATATTGTTCTTGCCCTGCGACAGCAGCTCGCCCAACGAAGGTGTGCCGGGTGGCACACCCAAGCCCAGAAAGTCCAACGACGTCAAGGCCAGGATGGCACCACTCATGCGAAACGGCAGAAACGTGACCACCGGCGTCAGGCTGTTGGGCAGCACATGGCGGGTGATGATCTTCCAGTTGGACACCCCCAGGGCGCGGGCCGCGCGCACGTAGTCCATTTGCCGGTTGCGCAGGAATTCGGCGCGCACATAGTCCGACAGACCCATCCAGCCAAACAGGCTCAGCAAAATCAGCAACAGGGCCACGCTGGGCGCGAACACTGCGCTGAAGATGATCAGCAGGTACAGCTCCGGCATGGAGCCCCACACTTCGATGAAGCGCTGAAAGGCCAGATCGGTCTTTCCGCCAAAAAAGCCCTGAACCGCACCGGTCACCACACCGAGCACGGTGCCGGTGACAGTCAGCGCCAAAGCAAACAGCACACTGACGCGAAAGCCGTAGATCAGCTGCGCCAGCAGATCCCGCCCACGGTCATCGGTGCCCAACCAGTTGTCCGCGCCGGGCGGAGCCGGGTTGGGAAATTTTGCAAAGTAGTTCAGCGTCCTAGGGCCATAGCGGTTGGGCGCAAACAGGGCCCAATTGCCCGGCTCACTGAGCTTCTGTCGGATAAAGGGATCCAGATAGTCGGTCGGCGTCGCAAAGTCCCCGCCAAACGTAGTCTCCGGATAGTCCTTGACCATGGGCCAATAGACCTGGCCCTGGTACACCAACACCAGCGGCCTGTCGTTGGACACCAGCTCCGCCCCCAGGCTCAGCACCACCAGCAGGCAAAAAATCACCAGGCTCCCAAACCCCAGCCGATTGCGCTTGAACCGCAACCATGCCCGCCGCGTAGGAGAAACAGAAATGGCAGCCGCAGTTGCACCAACAGCAGCAGGCTTGCCCGCCCCAACCTCAAGGCCGCCGTGGATCGGGCTCAGCCCGTCCACCGGCGGCGTCCCCCCAGGGGGAAGGCGAGCGGAGCTCGACTCAGGGGGGGAACTTCCCTCGGGGTCAGTCAAACCGTACACGCGGATCCACCCAGACATAGCAAAGATCGGACAGCAGCTTGGTGAATAGCCCGATCAAGGTAAACAAGAACAAAGTGCCCATGACCACCGGATAGTCGCGCCGGATCACACTCTCGTAGCTCAGCAGGCCCAGCCCGTCGAGCGAAAACAGGGTTTCAATCAGCAGCGAACCGGTAAAAAAGGCACCGATGAACGCTGCAGGAAAGCCGGTCACGATGGGAATCAGCGCATTGCGCATCACATGCTTCCACAACACCTGCCGCTCGGAAAGCCCCTTGGCGCGGGCGGTCACCACATATTGCTTGCGGATCTCCTCCAGAAAAGCGTTCTTGGTCAGCATGGCTGTCACGGCAAAACTGCCCAGCACCATGGCGGTGACCGGCATGGCGATGTGCCACAGGTAGTCGGTAATGCGTGCGCCCCAGGTCATTTGCTCCCAATTGCTGGAGGTCAGTCCGCGCAGTGGAAACCACTGCAATTGCCCGCCAAAAATCACCAGCAATGCCACGCCCAGCACAAAGCCGGGAATGGCATAGCCCACCAGTATGAACAAGGTGGTGACCAGGTCAAAGCGCGAACCGGCGCGTACCGCCTTGGCCACGCCCAGTGGAACGGCCACCAGGTAGCTGATGAAGAAGGTCCACAGCCCCAAGCTCATGGACACCGGCAGCTTTTCCCAGATGAGCTGGGAGACTGCTCGGTTTTGGAAGAAACTGGTGCCCAGGTCGAAATGGGCAAACTGCACCAGCATGCGCCAGAAACGCTCGGGTGCGGGTTTGTCAAAGCCATACAGCGCCTTGGCCTGTTCGATGCGTTTGGGGTCCACGCCCTGGGAGCCACGGTAGCTAAAGCCGCCTTCCGCACTGGTGCCCTTGCCTGCTTTGGCTTCGGCCAGATACTGCTCCACCGGGCCCCCGGGCACGAATTGCACCACCACAAAGGTCAGCAACAGTACGCCCAGCAGCGTGGGCACTATGAGCGCTAGGCGCTTGAGGATATAGACAAACATCAGCGGGCCCACCAGGTATCAATGGCCCAGGTCTCGCCAGGGGAATACGGCGGCAAGACGTCGGGCTTGGCCAGTCGCCACGCGTTGTAGGCCATGCGGTGGGTAGAGGCAGACCATTGCGGAATCAGGATGTAGCTGTGGGCGATGACCCGGTCCAGCGCCCGGCAGGCGGGCAATAACTCGGCTTTGGTCTTGGCGCCCACCATTTTGGCGATCAAGGCGTCGACAGCCGGGCTCTTGATGCCAGTGTGGTTGCCGGAATCCTCCTGGTCAGCCGCCTTGCTGCCGAACAGGTCGGCAAATTCTTGACCGGGGTTGTTGGTGCCGCCGTAGGCCAGTGAAGTGATGTCGAATTCAAATTTCTGCAGGCGCTGCTGATACAAGGAGAAGTCCACCGGCCGGAAGGTCATCTTGACGCCGATCTTCTCCAGATTGCGCACCCAGGGCATCACGGTACGTGCGCCCACTTCGTTGCTGTCCAGATACTCCAGCTGCAGCACCTGATTGGCCGCATTGCGCAGGGCACCGTCGCGGTATTCCCATCCCGCGTCCTTGAGCAGTTGCTGGGCCTGGCGCAGGTTGGCACGCAGGCTGTTGTTGCCATCGGTGCGCGGCGCCAGCGCCATGGGGCCAAAGCTTGCCTCGGGTATCTGGCCACGCCAGGGCTCCAGCAGCGCACGCTCTTCAGTGCCCGGCTCACCCTGGGCCTGGCAGTCGGTATTGCCAAACAGCCCTTGCACCCGCTGGTAGGCGCCATAAAACATCTGCCGGTTCATCCATTCGTAATCCAGGGCCAGGCCCAACGCCTGGCGCACCCGCGCATCCTTGAGGAAGGCATGCCGGGTGTTGAGCACATAGCTTTGAAAGCCAGTGGGCAGGCTATGCCGGAACTCTGCCTTTACCAACTCGCCGCTGTCGAACTTGCGCCCGTTGACCCGGCGTGCCCAATCGCCTGCGGAGAAGAAGCGCATCAGATCGAACTCGCCAGCCTTGAGCGCCTCCAGACGCGCGGTGTTGTCCTTGTAGATCTTGACGGTGATGCGGTCGAAGTTGGCCGTGCCCTTGCGCACATTCAAATCGCGGGCCCAGTAGGACGGGTCACGCACATACGTGACGTCCTTGCCAAATACCACCGGCCCGAGCTTGTAGGGGCCGCTGCCAATGGGAACATCCATGACGATCTTGTCGAAGGGCTTGGCCACACCGTTTTCCTCACCCCAGCGGTGGCTGAACACCGGCAGGCCGCCCACGGTAAGCGGCAATTCGCGGTTGGGCTTTTTGAAACGGTAGCGCACAGTCAGGTCGTCCAGCACATCCAGGCCAGCAACATCTTCCAGCTGACTGCGGTAGGCAGGCGACACCAAAGGCCCATTGAGGATGTCAAAGCTGTGCTTCACGTCCCGCGCCAGCACCGGATCCCCATTGTGGAAACGGGCGTTGGCGCGCAAGCGGAAGGTGGCACTCAGGTGATCAGGCGCCACTTGCACATCCTGCGCCAGCAGGCCATAACCGGACGCGGTCTCGTCCATGGAGCCGGTGAGCAGGCTGTCAAACATCAGGCCGCTGAGGTAGGCGGGAGCGGTGCCCTTGATGGTGAACGGGTTGTATTTGTCAAATGTGGAAGTGCGCAGATTGCTGACCAGACGCAGCTCGCCACCTTTGGGGGCCAGAGGGTTGACGTAGGCGAAATGATCAAAGCCGGCGGGATATTTGAGGTCATTCCAGAGCGCGTATCCATGGGCTGCCCAGACCGGAAAGGCACAAAGAGTCAGCAGGGAGAACAGCAAACGACGCATGCGACAATTCTGCACTAGAGACGGCATTTTTCATGAGGACCTATGGGCTTATTAGCAGGCAAAAAATTGTTGATCACCGGGGTGCTCTCCAATCGCTCCATTGCCTATGGCATTGCCAGAGCATGCCACCAGCAAGGTGCAGAGCTTGCATTCAGTTACGTCGGTGAGCGCTTCAAGGACCGTATTGCCGAATTCGCCGCTGAATTCGACTCCCAGTTGGTGTTCGATTGTGACGTTGCAGACGATGTGCAAATTGATGCGCTGTTCAAGGATTTGGCAACCGCGTGGCCCAGGTTTGATGGCTTTGTGCACAGCATAGGCTTTGCGCCCCGTGAAGCGATTGCCGGCAATTTCCTCGATGGCCTGAGCCGTGAAAACTTTCGTACTGCACACGACATCAGCGCCTACAGCTTCCCCGCCATGGCCAAGGCTGCCTTGCCCTACCTGAACGACAAGTCGGCATTACTGACGCTGACCTACCTGGGCGCTGAACGTATTCTTCCCCACTACAACACCATGGGACTGGCCAAAGCGTCGCTGGAATCGTCAGTTCGCTATCTGGCCGAAGCCATAGGCCATATGCCCGATGGGCGCTGCGTCCGTGTGAATGCCATCAGTGCCGGCCCCATCAAGACGGTGGCTGCCAGTGGCGTCAAGGACTTTGGCAAGCTGTTGGCCCATGTGGCCGACACTTCGCCTTTGCGGCGCAACGTGACGATTGACGAGATCGGCAACGTGGCTGCCTTCCTGCTCAGCGACTTGGCCAGCGGCATCACGGCCGAGGTCACCTATGTGGATGGCGGGCACAGCAAAACGATGGGCGCTGTAGCTGCCGAATGAAAAGCAATAATGCGGGTATGAAAACACCTATTCCTTTGCATCAACTTCCCTCCAAAAGCCTTTTCCAGAAGGGCGACGTTTTTGTTCTGTTCGGTGAGCTGTTCGGTCGCGGCTATGCCAACGGCCTGGTCAACGAAGCGCGCAAGGCCGGCATGCAGATCGTGGGCATTACCGTAGGACGGCGTGATGAAGACAACGCCCTGCGCCCACTGAATGCCGAGGAACTGGCCACCGCCGAACAGGCATTGGGCGGCAAGATCATCAACATCCCGCTCATGGCCGGCTTTGACCAGGATGCCCCCGCGGGCGGTCCCACGCCCACCGAAATGCTGGGCAGCATGACGCTCAAGACCTGGACGGAGCACAAGCTGGACTGGGCCCACATCGAGAAGTGCCGCGAAGTCGGCGTCAAACGCTTTACGACCGCGGTTGCAGAGGCCATGGCCCAGATCGATGCCCTGATCCCGCAAGGCCGCAACGTATTTTTTGCCCACACCATGGCCGGCGGCATCCCCAAGGCCAAAGTGTTTCTGGCCATCGCCAACCGGGTGTACAAAGGGCGTGGCGAGCGCTTCATGTCGTCCCAGGTGCTGCTGGACAGCGACCTGGGCAAGCTGATCCTGATGAACTTCGACGAGGTCTCTGCCAACACGTTTGGCCACCTCATCCAGGCCAGCGCCGCCATCCGCTCGCGCGTGGAGGCTGCGGGTGGCCAGGTCCGCTACTCGGCCTATGGCTACCACGGCACGGAAATCCTCATCGGTGACCAGTACGTGTGGCAGACCTATACCAACTACACCCAGGGTCTGGCCAAGATGCGCCTGGAGCGTATTGCGCAGGATGCCTGGCGGCAAGGCATCAAGGCAACCGTCTACAACTGCCCCGAAATCCGGACCAACTCCTCCGACATCTTTGCTGGCGTGGAACTGCCACTGATTCCGCTGCTCAATGCACTGAAAAAAGAGAGCGCCGGAGCCTGGACCGATGGGCAATGGCAGGCCTGCCAGGCCTTGTTGGTGGATGGTGTTTCGCTGGAGTCGGTACTGCAAAAGGTACTGGATTTCCAGACCAACCCCACGATGCAGCCTTTCCGCAATTTCGAAGCCTGGCCCATGCCCAACCAACAGGATCAGGCCGACCTCACCATTGGCACGTCAGACGAAGTGCAGAAACTGCACAAGGACAGCAAAGCGCTGATAACGGACGTGCTCAGCAGCCTGGTGATTGAAGCCACAGGCCCCTTGATGTTCCGCGAGTCGTCCGACCCGACAGGCCCGGTGCTGTGGCTCAACCACGACATCATCGCCCGTCAGCTAGGTCAAATCCACGCCTGAGCGGCGTTGTAGGTGGCGTCAACGTGACGCCATCTACGCTTTTTACGCCTTGACGCAGTCCGCGAAGTAGTGGACCTTGCCGTCGGCATCCACCTCTTCCACCAGGCCGTGCACATCGGTCTCAAAGCCCGGGCAACGGGTATTGAACTCGCGTGAGAACTTGAGGTAGTCCACGATCTTCTTGTTGAAGACTTCGCCCGGGATCAGCAAGGGGATACCGGGTGGATACGGCGTCACCAGGCCCACCGTGATACGACCTTCCAGTTCGTCAATGGCCACGCGCTCGGTCTTGCGTTGGGCAATGTGTGCGTAGGCGTCGCTGGGCTTCATGGCCGGCGTCAGATCGCTCAGGTACATCTCGGTGGTGAGACGCGCAATGTCGTACTTGGCGTACAAGGCATGCAGGTGCTGGCAGAGGTCTGCCAGGCCCATTTTTTCGTAGCGTGGATATTTCTTGCAGAACTCCGGCAGGATGCGCCACATGGGCTGATTCTTGTCGTAGTCGTCCTTGAACTGCTGCAGCGCGGTCAACATGCTGTTCCAGCGGCCCTTGGTGATGCCGATGGTGAACATGATGAAGAAGCTGTACAAGCCGGTCTTTTCCACCACCACGCCGTGCTCCGCCAGGAATTTGGTCACGATGCTGGCCGGGATACCTGTCTTGGCGAACTTGCCGTTCAGGTCCATGCCGGGCGTAACGATGGTGGCCTTGATCGGGTCCAGCATGTTGAAGCCGGCGGCCATTTTGCCGAAACCGTGCCAGTTGGCCTTGGCCGTCTTGCTTTCACCCTTGATGACCCAGTCGGTGGCGCGGCCAATGCCCTCGTCCGCCAGCTTGTCCGGTCCCCAGACCTTGAACCACCAGTCGTCACCGTACTCTTCGTCCACCTTGCGCATGGCGCGGCGGAAGTCCAGCGCTTCGGCAATGCTTTCTTCCACCAAAGCGGTACCTCCCGGAGGCTCCATCATGGCGGCGGCCACGTCGCAGCTGGCAATGATGCTGTACTGCGGCGAGGTGGAGGTGTGCATCAGGTAAGCCTCGTTGAACAGCGGCCGGTCCAGCTTGACCGTCTGCGAGTCCTGCACCAACACGTGGCTGGCCTGGCTGATACCGGCCAGCAGCTTGTGAATGGACTGGGTGGAATACACCACGGCGTGCTTGGGGCGCGAACGCTTCTTGCCCATGGCGTGGTACGTGCCATAGAAAGGGTGGAACGCAGCGTGAGGCAGCCACGCCTCGTCAAAGTGCAGGTTGTCCACGTAGCCGTCGAGCATGTCCTTGACGGTTTCGGTGTTGTAGAGCACGCCGTCATAGGTGCTCTGGGTAATGGTCAGTACCCGGGGCTTGACCTTCTTGGCATCCACGCCCTTGAGCAAAGGGTTGGCCTTGATCTTGGCCTGGATCGCCGCAGGCTCGAACTCTTCGCGGGGAATCGGGCCAATGATGCCGAAATGGTTGCGCGTAGGCTTGAGGAACACCGGCACCGCGCCGGTCATGATGATGCTGTGAAGCACCGACTTATGGCAGTTGCGATCCACCACCACCACGTCATCGGGCGCCACCGTGTGGTGCCAGACAATCTTGTTGGAGGTGCTGGTGCCGTTGGTCACGAAGAAGCAATGGTCGGCATTGAAGATGCGCGCCGCGTTGCGCTCGCTGGCACCGATGGCTCCGTCATGGTCCAGCAGCTGGCCAAGCTCTTCCACTGCATTGCACACGTCAGCGCGCAGCATGTTCTCGCCAAAAAACTGGTGGAACATCTGGCCCACCGGGCTTTTCAGGAAAGCGACACCACCCGAGTGGCCGGGGCAGTGCCAGCTGTAGGAGCCGTCTTCGGCGTAATCCAGCAAGGCCTTGAAGAACGGCGGCTGCACGCCTTCCAGATAGCTCTTGGCCTCACGGATGATGTGGCGGGCCACAAACTCCGGCGTGTCTTCAAACATGTGGATGAAGCCGTGCAGTTCGCGCAGGATGTCATTGGGAATATGGCGGCTGGTCTTGGTTTCGCCGTACACGTAGATCGGCACGTCCAGGTTCTTGCGGCGCACTTCTTCTATGAAGTGGCGCAGGTTCAGCACTGCGGGGTCCAGATCGGGGCCGGGTGTGAACTCTTCATCGTCAATCGACAGGATGAAGGCACTGGCGCGGCTTTGCTGTTGCGCAAATTGACTTAAGTCACCGTAGCTGGTGACGCCCAGCACCTCGAAGCCCTCCGACTCTATGGCCTGCGCCAGGGCACGGATGCCCAGACCCGACGTGTTCTCGGAGCGAAAGTCCTCGTCGATGATGATGATGGGAAAGCGAAACTTCATGAAAGGCCTCCAACGACTGGGCGAAAATCAGCAAATAGGCGCGAAGTGTAAGTACATATGGTGTGGGTTTTATGGTGCCCCTCACTATTTGGCCCACAATGTGGCGTCATCAACACATCGGGATTCCTGAATATGGCTGAATCGACCGTCTGGTGGCTCATTACTGGAGGCGCCGTGGCAGCCGAGCTGCTGACCGGCACGTTTTACCTGCTGATGCTATCCATCGGCTTTGCGGCGGCAGCGGCGGCTGCGCATCTGGGACTTGGACTTGCCGCGCAAATCGTGACGGCGGCTGTGGTGGGAGGTGGCGCCGTGGTGCTCTGGCACCTGCGCCAGATGAAGCGCCACAAAGAACCGCCCGCGCAGGCCAATGCCAATGTCAATCTGGACATTGGTGAGACCGTGCAGATCGACCAATGGAACCCCGACGGCACTGCCGATGTCCATTACCGGGGCGCCCGCTGGACGGCCATTCACCGTAGCGGTGTAGTCCCCAGTGCCGGTCCCCACCGGGTTGCCGAATTGGTAGGCAACCGTCTTCTGGTCGACAAGGCCTGATTCTGAATTACCCAACCTGGAAGCACCATGGAAATTGCAATCGTCTTATTGGTTATCGCGGTACTGTTCATCAGCCGCAGCGTCAAAGTCGTGCCGCAGCAGCACGCCTGGGTGGTGGAGCGCCTGGGCAAGTACCACGGCACCCTCACCCCGGGCCTCAACATCCTGGTGCCCTTTGTGGACAAGGTGGCCTACAAACACGTCCTCAAAGAAATCCCGCTGGATATCGCCAGCCAGGTGTGCATCACCAGGGACAACACCCAACTGCAGGTGGACGGCATTCTGTACTTCCAGGTCACCGACGCCATGCGGGCCAGTTATGGCTCAAGCAATTACATCGTGGCCATATCCCAGCTGGCGCAGACCAGTCTGCGTTCGGTCATCGGCAAGCTGGAGCTCGACAAGACGTTTGAAGAGCGTGACATCATCAACGCCCAGGTGGTAGCGGCCATTGACGAGGCGGCGCTGAACTGGGGCGTGAAGGTCTTGCGCTATGAAATCAAGGACCTGACGCCGCCTAAGGAAATCCTGCATGCCATGCAGGCCCAGATCACCGCCGAGCGTGAAAAGCGTGCCCTGATTGCCGCGTCTGAGGGGCGCCGCCAGGAGCAGATCAACATCGCCACCGGCGAACGCGAAGCCTTCATCGCCCGCTCCGAAGGCGAGAAACAGGCCGCCATCAATCAGGCCCAGGGCCAGGCCGCATCCATCACGGCAGTGGCGGACGCCACCGCACAGGCGATCGAACGCATTGCTGCCGCCATCCGCCAACCTGGCGGTGAACAGGCGGTGCAGCTCAAGGTTGCGGAAAAGGCGGTGGAGGCCTATAGCAAGGTCGCAGCCGACGCCACCACCACTCTCATCATTCCCGGCAATATGAGCGAAGTGTCCACGTTGATTGCAACCGCAATGAAAATGGTGCAAAGCACAAAATAGCCTGTACGCCGGATTAAACTGGGTATCCATACTGCCACGGAGATAGCCTTGCCACCCAGCGAATCCAAAGCAACCGTTTACGTCCAGGCGCCTAATCGCAGAGCAGACTCCCGCCACGCGCCTATAGACCGCGCGGCAGTCTGGTTCAATCTCGGACTGACCATTGGAGAAACCTGCGAACTCAAAGACGTCAGCATGTCGGGTTTCGGCATTCAGTGTGACGAGTGGCAGCTGCCCGTCTTCCTGGGGGCCGAGGGCAAGTCCTTTTACTGCGTCTTGCTACTGGGTGAAGCCCACTTCGGCTGCATGGCGCGAGTCGCGGCCACCCAGGGCAACCAATACGGGCATGTCGGATTTCATTTTGAAGCCATTCCGGAGAACAGCATTCGCCTGCTGCACGGGCTGATCGAGTGCATGGCCCAGCGCGATGAGCGGATCCGCGCGTTGAAAGCCCTGACGAAGAACGCAGTGACCAAATAGGTTAGCCAGGACCACTGACGAAGGCCTCAACCCGATTGAGGTATTTCAAGGCGACGCGCGCAGTTGCTCGAAGTATGTGACGTTGACTACATCACCGCGTAGCAATGAAGACAACGATTGTTTAGATTGTTGGCAAATGCCGCTGCACCTTGCTGCATTTGGTGTTTTGTCTGGGCGCTTCGGCTTCACTTCGAAGAGTCGCATTTCCCGAGTGATACATGGCCGCCGCCACTCGCCAAGGAGCCTTGATTGCTCAATCTATGCCGGAGTGAGGGTGACCTGTTGGCCAATTCCGCGACGATGGAAAAAACATGGCACGGAAGGTGCGGTTAGGAAGTTGCGCGGACAAAAGTCCTGCCGAATCGTGGTCCTTCTAACGAGAGTCGCAGACACGTCAGGCTGACATGGTCGTGGCTACGCAACCTTGTTCTTCAACCTCTCTGAATGGATCATCCCAATGGCTAAACTTCGGCAAATCGCCTTCTATGGCAAAGGTGGTATCGGTAAATCAACCACCTCTCAAAACACCCTGGCCGCGCTGAGCGATCTGGGCCAGAAGATTCTCATCGTCGGCTGCGACCCCAAGGCTGACTCCACCCGCCTGATCCTGCACGCAAAGGCCCAGGACACCATTCTGTCCCTGGCTGCGGAAGCCGGCTCTGTGGAGGACTTGGAGCTCGAGGACGTGATGAAAGTGGGTTACAAAAACATTCGCTGCGTGGAGTCCGGTGGTCCTGAGCCCGGTGTGGGCTGCGCTGGCCGTGGCGTGATCACCTCGATCAACTTCCTCGAAGAAAACGGCGCCTATGACGGAATGGACTACGTGTCCTACGACGTGCTGGGTGACGTGGTGTGCGGCGGCTTTGCCATGCCCATCCGCGAAAACAAGGCGCAGGAAATCTACATCGTCATGTCCGGTGAAATGATGGCCATGTACGCTGCCAACAACATCTCCAAAGGTGTTCTGAAGTACGCCAATTCCGGTGGCGTGCGCCTGGGTGGCCTAGTCTGTAATGAGCGCCAGACCGACAAGGAATACGAACTGGCTGAAGCCTTGGCCGGTATGCTGGGCTCCAGGCTGATCCACTTCGTGCCACGCGACAACATCGTGCAGCACGCCGAACTGCGCCGCATGACCGTGATCGAATATGCGCCTGAATCCAAGCAGGCCGAAGAGTACCGAACCCTGGCCAGCAAGGTGCACAACAACGCCGGCAATGGCACCATTCCCACCCCCATCACCATGGATCAGCTCGAAGACATGCTGATGGAATTCGGGATCATGGAAACCATCGATGAAACGCAAGTGGGCTTGAAAGCTGCTGAGGTGGCCGCAGCCGCTTAATACGAGCCGGGCTGGCTCCTCGGTTTTACAAAAACACAACGCACAAACGAAAAAAGCGATTGCACTGCAATCGCTTTTCCGTTGGGTGGGTTTTTGGGCGGGTTGCTGGAACAACCCTCTTGAAACCCGAATGAATGCTAACTATCTGGCGGCAGGCGTCATCCAGATGTTTCTTTGAAACCCGCTACAGCATTGAAAACTGAGTTCATGCTATTTTTAAATACCCCCAAAAATACCCCCACTTTTCCGTGACGCGTTGAACTGTTCCTTTGGCTGCCTCCCGTTTGAACCACCTAGTCAATCTTGTACGGCAATGTTTAACATACTGTGAATGCGAGAGAATGCGGCTTCGCCGCGAAAGCGGTCTTCTAAAGTAACTGCCTGCATGACCGCGACCGTCTTCCATTGAGACATATTGAGAAGGACAGATGACAAATTCCTCTATTCCCATTGAGTTGCCACCCTTCGACACTGGTGAATACGAGCGCTGCGAACTAAGCATGGCGAATGGCGACGCGGAATTGACCTTGCACGTCTTCGGAATGCCACCGATTTGTATCAAATTCACAAGAGTGCGTTGGCATCGCTACACAGCGTTGTACGCATGCGATTCCGACTGGATTTCCGGCTTCTATTTCAAAGTTGCAGAGGTTCCAAATAGTAAGGAATTGGCGGCGCACCTTAAAGCTGACAAGTCTTCGACGAAAGCCTATGCGCATTTACACCACTTTCGAATCTTCATAGATGAAACTGGCTGTCATGAGTTCTTGGCTGAAACAGCGCGCATGCTCTAGAGGACGCCTGCAAACTGGTGATGGGTCACGTCCGGCAATCCACATTTTGTTTCCCAGGCCCTCTGACCTTGCAGGCCAACGACCGCTTTTGGGCGCCGGCAAAGTCGGCTTCCAGCCCGCTGCCGATGGAAAAATGTCAATGAAGGTGTACCGCCGGTTCGCCGCGATTCCTGATATTCACGCAAAAATAAGCTATTTGCAGCTAGCGAGGCAGGCGGAATGGAGCGATGGGTTTTTGAATTTCCTCCAAGTGAATCCGGTTCGCTTGCTCATACAAAGAATGAAAATCCAATCTCAAAGTTGCCCGCCACCCAACAATTCCGCCGAGAGGGATCGCCTACAAGCTGTGCTTGTAGATTCCCTTCGCGGCTCCTCACGTCAAACATTAGCCTTCATGAAAATAGTTATCGCATCCTTCATTACGGTAGCACTTGCATGCGGATGCGCATCAGATTCGTCTAGATATCAAATTGGTAGGACTGGCGCTCTTCAAAACAAAAGTGACGCGGAACTACATCACGCGGAGATCATTGATTCAGAACAACCTTTTGCTTCCGAAGGATTCGATGTTCCCCCGAAGCTATTGGAATCTCACCTACCCGGATACCCAATAAGCCAACGAGATCTCAAAACGGATGCAAGCGTCCGTATACGGTTTATTATCGATGTTAATGGGTCTATTTGCGATCCGATAGTGTTGGGCGCACCGCCGCCGGAGCTTGCCGCAGTGGTCCTTGATTCAGTAATGAGATGGAAATTTTCGCCGGCGCTTAAGAATGGCATTCCTGTACGGGTGCGAACTCAACAAGTGTTCACCTTTAGGCCAAAATGATAGCTAAATAGCATTCCAACGTACCACAGCTGGCGGCCCCCGAATTCAAACTTTAAGTCTCTATTGAGTGTCTGCTTTGAGGTTCGACAAAGACCGCTACCAGCCCATTCCAGCCGGTCGTGACCGGCAGCTGTGGGCTGTTACTTGCCATTTCTGGCGCTCCAAAGCTGATGAGAACACCCTAAAGGTTGCGAGAGCCTTGCCAAGATACGGCCGGGCTTCTGGTAAGTCCCCCCAATTGCAATCGCCACGAGCACCGAGGGTGCTATTGCAACAATAAGTAAGTTCCATTGAGGCTGAAGTCATTAAACTTTACTTCATTGGTACTTGAATCCAGGCGTGGTATCTGAAGTTGAATCGTGACTTTTCCGTTAGAAAGAAGAACCTTCCCGGTAGGCCTAGCGAGATTCCCGTGTGACTTGATTCTGATATTTTTCCCGTCAATTTCAGACTCGGCTGAATCAAGAACCAGAATAGTACTTTCGGAATAAGTATCTAGCGCTAAAGTATGGATATTGGGAATATTTCGTCGCATTGCGACAATCTCCAATTCATAACCATTCCGGTCTGTCGCAGGTCGCAGCGTGGCTGTGGATGGCCTGACAGTTCCGCAACCCCAAAGCGCACAGCAAATCAGGGGGACGAGCAAAGAGAGAGTTCTTTGAAATAGTTGCACGGTCAACTTCTTAATTTTTTGAAATTCCCCAATTGGGGGAGCCAGTCGAATGACTGCAATCGCGGCCAAACCGAAGCCGGAAACGTTGAAAGCTGGCGACTATTCATAGATTCACAGGTCGGTCGTAGTGGTTGCCAACAGGGTGCTTGTCTGCAAGTGAGAACTCCGCATTGATGTGCCTAACTGACCTATGCTGGTCATATTCAAACACTCCTGTCCACACTGCTGCGACAGCCACCCACAGCGCGAGGGCGGTCAATTTCTGGTGCTTACCGGCAATGCGGTGAAAGATTGTGAGTAATACAACCAAATTCAAGCCAGTGAAGGCAATCAAGATTGGGACGACAGTAAACAACCACACGAAAGCGTCACCCGGCCCTCCTGGTTCGCCATCCTCACCGAGGCGAACCCATAGTGACGAAGCACTCCAAAGGTAGATGCATGCGCCCACGATGTTCAGCGCAAGCCAAAAGTGACGCCGACGAATTCGCAACTGCATAGGAGGCCTATTAAATTGACTCGGTCCATCCCAAGCTTATCGTAACTTGCCAATCAAATTGGCAAATTGGAGGGGTGTCTTGTATGTCTGCAATCGCGGCTAAGGAGCTTACTCCTTCGACATTGTTACAAAGCTGTCAATGTACGCTTTATAGGCTTCTCGGTATTTACCGAGCTCTACACCAGATTTTGCGGTTAATACAATGATGTAGTAAGCGGTTGGCCCCTCAACGTAGCAGACCAATTCTTCTCGTCCGTCTGATGCACCAGATACATGTACAAGCTCGCGCTTTGCGCTATCTGATGTTTGGTCCTTTGCAATGCTTTCAACTACCAATTTCGAAGATTCTGCTTTGAATCTCTCTTGCTCATCAACTGCAAATTGATGCAGAGTCGGGAAACCTTTTTTACTAACTGTGACGTAAATTAGCCCATCCAGTTGGTCTTTAGGCAAGTCCGTTGGTGTCAACGTGAATACAGTTCCTTCCAAAGCCATGGAGCCACAGTTCGAACTCCATCCAGGTGGCGACGATGAAAGAAATGCCCAATTCGAACCGTAAACAATGTCACATCCTTGCGCGCTAGCCACGCTAACCCATGAGATGGCGAGAAATAGCAATAAATATGAACGCATTTTTCGCATAAGTCTTACACCAAGTTTCATCGCATTTTGACACCGAGTTTCAGGTCAAGCATCACTCAATGGGGTGATATAGGTGAATGACTGCTTCCGCGGCCAAGCAGAATCCTGATACTGGCTGGAGGTCGACTCCTCAGTTGCCATGTGACAACTCGCCAATCGCCTTTAGGTCCATATATTTTCCAAATTCATTGAATCCGGCTGCAACCGCAGGATGGTTCATCAAAGAGGCAACAGCAACCTGGCCCAATAGTTGAAAGCTTGACTGCATTGCAGCCGGTCCTTCGTAACGAATGGCCTCGCTGCTCTCTTTTTTACAGTCAACAGTAAGTAGTTTATTGAACAACTGGCCCGCCAGTTTATTTAACTCATTCCGCTGTGCAGGTGTCACGACCGTCATGCTTACGATAGCTGGGTGTAGGGCCATTTCCGAGAACATCCATTTGACCAGAACCGCTTTATCTTGATCGGTAGTCGAGCTAACTAAGCACTTCCCCATTGTGTCTGAATAAACTCCCGCGACAGTTGATGTTGCGACCAATGATGAAACGAAAAATGCAAATATCAAACGAAAACTCATGGGATTCATCCTCAACAGGAAAACAGAAAGGTTGGCTTTAGATGTCGATTCCAGGTCATTGTGACCGTCGGGCTTGGGCTGAACATCCCCCAAACGGGTGAACTCATCGGAATACCGCTTTCGCGGCGATGCTGCCCGTATGATATCCCCGGAGCAATTGACTGAGGTTAGTGACTACGCATGCCAGACCAAAATCACGCATCGACCTTCCCCGGAAATTTATGGAGTTGTTTTCCGGCCAAATGGGACAAGTGGCACACGGAAAGGTTTCTTGAACTCTGGCAAGCTGCCTGTTTAGCCTGCGATGTTGACCCGTCCAACTTTGAACCCTACGGGTTCCCAGCTGCGTCTGGCTTAGACACACTCAACAAACCCGTCCCAGCGTCCGTTAATGACCTCTTGGAATTGGCCAAGGGCGCCGTTGGCAGTGGGCTCTTGAATCTCGAAGCTGACCCAAAGGCAGGACTTCTGCACCGAAAGATTTCGATGCAGACCTTTGCTGGTTGGCTAGGGACCATCAAACACCCGATTCCTTCAGAATTTCCGTGGACTGCAGGGAACTTGTCTCCTGGGAACTTGCAATGGCCTTGGGGGAGTCATCAAACCAAAGAGTTGCTGCTTTTGGCACTGGCAGCCGACAAGTTTTGGAAGAACTACAACCCTTTGGACCCAAGTACAGCACCCACCAATGAGCAAGTCATCAGTTGGTTGTTGCAAATTGAAGGGGCCACAGAAATCGCGGCAAAGCGCATTGCAACCATGCTGCGGCCCGAAACACTTGCTACGGGTCGGCGTAAGTCAGAATGAATACGACACTCCTTTAGAGTCAATATCCATGCGGGTTCCAGCCCGATAAGCCTAGAAACGGGTGGAATGTTTCATCTGTTTCTGCGAGCGGTTGCGTTTTTCAATGCGGCCCATGTTCCACAAAGCCCAAAGCGGTTTCAACATGGCCCACAAAATCCTGCGACTTCCAGAAGTCAAGTCTCTCACCGGCGCATCGCGCTCCACGGTCTACCTGCGTGTCCAGCAAGGACTGTTCACCAAACCCGTAAGCCTGGGCCTTCGCTCTGTCGGCTGGCCCGCTCATGAGATCGACGCCATCAACCTCGCACGCATTGCCGGAAAGACCAACGCCGAAATCCAAGCGCTTGTAAAACGCTTGGAAGCTTCCCGCTCTCCTCTGTTCGAGTCCATGTAAGGGTCATGGCTATGAGTGACCCCAAAGATGCCTACAGCAAGTCCTTTGACTACGTTGGCGGGCATTTCGTTCTCGACCATAGTGGCGTAACGTTTGTCCACGATAAAAAACGTGGTGACGATTTCGATCTCTTGGAGATTTGCTCCCCGCTTGCTGTCATCGCTAAGACCCGCGACCAAAAGAGCGGCGAATGGGGACGCTTGCTGCAATGGCACGACGATGACGGCAAGCTGCATCGTCTCACTGTCGCCTTGTCTTCGCTCGAAGGGGACGGCCAGGAAATGCGCAAGGAGCTGGCACGCGGGGGCTTGCATATCCACCAGTCCCGCAAAGCCCGCGAAATGCTGGCAACCTACATCAAACTCTTTCCCATTGATGCGCGTGTGCGTTGCGCCAGTCGCCTTGGCTGGCATGGCGATGTTTACGTCACGGCCCAAAAGACCATTGGTGCCAGTGACGAATCCGTTTTGTACCAGGGACCAGATGCCACATCATGCACCTGGGCAGTAAAAGCAGATGTTGACCAATGGAAGGCGCACATTGGTTTTCTGATCGCTGGCAACTCCCGCTTGGTGTTTTCCGTTGCAGTTGCGCTTGCTGCTCCCCTCCTCCACCCAAGCGGCGAACTCTCCGGTGGTTTCCACTTGCGCGGCTCATCCTCGTCAGGCAAATCGACCGCGCTGAAGATTGCCGCTTCTGTTTGGTCTGCGCCGAAAGAGTTTGTTGGCACCTGGCGCGCCACCTCCAACGGATTGGAGGGAATTGCGGCCTTGCGAAACGATCACCTCCTGCTATTGGATGAAATTGGTCAACTTGACCCTCAGACCGCCGGAGATGTGGCCTACATGCTTGCCAATGGCAAGGGCAAGGCCCGCTCCAGCAAACAGGGAGACGCACAAGCCATATCAGAATGGCGTCTGTTGTTCCTCAGTGCAGGAGAAGCCTCTCTGTCGGAAATCATGGCAATGGCCAATAAGAAGGTCACTGTAGGCCAGGAAATCCGCTTGGCCGACATTGAGGCTGATGCAGGACACAGCATGGGCATTGTTGAAGATCTTCATGAATTCACCAGCGCAGCAGAATACATTGGTGCCGTCAGTGCGGCATGCGACGCGCACCATGGCGCAGTTGGCGAGGCATGGCTTAGCGCTGTGGTTGCCAACCGGGCGAAGTTTGAGCAACACTTGAAACAGGAATGTGCCCGTCTGACTTCTCTTTGGGCACCAGCAGGCGCATCCGGGCAAGTCATACGCGTTGCCAAACGATTTGCGTTAGTGGCAGTGGCTGGCGAACTGGCAACCGAACTCAATTTGACAGGCTGGCAGCCTGAAGAGTCCCAAATGGCAGCCAAACGCTGTTTTGATGCATGGCTGGAAAGCTATGGCGGCATTGGCGACCAAGAGGACCGCAAAATTGCCCAGCAAGTCACCGAGATATTGCAAACCCATGGTGCAGGACGGTTCCAGAACATCAAGGGCGATGACTACTCCCGTATCCTGAATCGCCTGGGGTACTTCCGTGACGTTCCAGATGAAGGGCGCGAGTACTTGGTTCCTCCTGAGGTATTCAAGACCGAGTTCTGCCGGGGCCTGAACCTCACGCGTGCCATTCGCGCCCTGAAGGCGCAGGGCATATTGATTCCCTCCAAGGTCGATTCTTCACACTCCATCCGCGTTCCTGACCACGGCAACCAGCGTTTGTACGTTTTGAAGTTGCCCACGAGCTAAACGCTCTTTGCAGCCCTCCATTGGGCACCGTCCCAGTGGGGACGTCTCCAATGTGGGGGGCTCCATTGGAGCCCTGTGCAGACATACCTTTCGCAAGCTTTGTACGTTGCCTTAGGCGCGCGCCATCAGATACCCATTGCGGTTCCCTATAGGACACATCCCTTAGGAACCATCCCTTAGGCATGTTCCCTAAGGAGTTGTTCCTAGGGACCCTTCCTAAGGGGCAATCCCTTAGGAACATTTCCTTAGGAACCTATATCGCGCATACAGTGGTCGCCTGCAATTGGGGCTGCAATTGCCAGTGTCACGCCAATTCAATTTCCCACGCTTTGGCAGCCGTTTCATCCGTTATGCCGTTACAACCTTCTGGAAGCTAGGCGTGGTGCGGCTTGCAGCGTAACGGCACTGTGAAACGGCGGCGTGGCACTTGCCGTTACGCGCCAGGGCGCATGAATCCTGGCTGCCACGGCGTAACGGCTGAAACGTCCGCGAAACGCGGTCAAATGCATCAGGCCGATTTGAAGCTGAAAACCTTGGCACCTCGACGACTGGCGTCCAGGTAGTCCGCCCACTGTTGCATCATTTCGGCGCGAGGTTTGAGGTACAGCGCATGGTTGTAGCTTGCAGACACCTCGTTGCGCTGTGCGTGCGCCAATTGCAATTCAATGTGGTCATGGCTAAAGCCTTGCTCATGCAAGATGGTGGACGCGATACCCCGGAAACCATGCCCCGTCATGCGTCCCTTGTAGCCCATGCGCTCCAGAGCCTTGAGAATCGTGTTGTTGCTCATGGCCTTTTCATGGTCGCGTTGACCGGGAAACAGGAACTTACTGGAGCCGGACAGGACTTTGATGGTGTTCAGAATTTCTATGGTCTGCTCGCTCAGCGGAACAATGTGGGGAGTGCGCATCTTCATGCGTTGTGCCGGGATGTCCCAACGCCCCGCTTCCAGATCAAACTCATCCCATGTGGCTTCAATGAGTTCTCCGGTACGCACAAAGGTCAGCGCCAGAAGCTTCATTGCCAAGCGTGCCGTGTTGCCGGGATAGGCTTCGATTGCGCGCAGCAATTCGGGCAACTCTTTTCCATCTACCCGCGCATAGTTGACCTTCTTGTGCGAGGTAATCAGATCAGAGATGCGGATGTCAGATGCAGGATTGCGGCTTGCGTGTCCATGTGCAATCGCGTACCGAAACACTTGGTTGGTGGTTTGCAGTGCTCGAGTTGCCATATCCAAAGCGCCACGTTTGGCGATGGTTTTGACCATGCTCACCAATTCGGGAGCCTCAATGCCTGCAACAGGGCGCGAACCAATGGCAGGAAACACATCAGCCTCCAGGCGCCGAATGACATATCCAGCATGGCGCGGGCTTTTGTTGGGGCTCCAGGTAGACCACCAGGACCGCGCCATTGCCTCAAATGAATTTACTTTGGCGACCAAGGCGGCTCGCTTGTCCTCTTTGCGCTGCTCCATTGGGTCAAGTCCTTGGGCAAGTAGCTTGCGGGCAGCGTCACGTTGTTCGCGGGCTTGCCTGAGGGAGATTTCGGGATAGGCGCCGATGGACAGGACCTTTTCGGCACCAGCAATGCGGTACTTCAGACGCCAAAGCTTGGAGCCGGTTGCAGTCACCAGCACATATAGGCCCTCGCTGTCCGATACCTTGTATGCCTTGGGCAAGGTCTTGAGGGTCTTGACCTTGGTATCTGTCAGACCTTTGGATAGGCCCGTTGCCTTGGATTGCGTGTCCATGTTGCGCTCCCCGGAGGTCTTCTGAGGCGATACCCCCAGACTTGGAACCCCGTACCCCCAAAGATACCCCCAAAAGGGGTCGGCTTGCAACGGACGCTGTTGGACGTCAAAAAACAAAAAAGCCCCGATTTACGGGGCTTCTAGGGGATTTTTAGGACTTCCTGAGACTTCCTAAAACCAATCACTGGCGGAGCAGGCGTCCCCGTAATAGTCGTCCAAAGAAATCCGAAGACATCCCGCAATCACCCTTTGTACGAGGGAGAAAATCATTTTTGCTGTCCAATGGCGTCCTATCCAACTTAACCGAATCCGGTTACAATTTGATAGTCAATTTGATAGTTGAAAAAAGGGTTCTCGAACTCATGGCGAGGCAACTAGCTAAGCTCACCGCTCTTCAGGTCACCAAGTTGACCAAGCCCGGACTGTACGGAGATGGAGGAGGACTTACCCTTCAAATCACCCGCGCTGGTGCAAAGAGCTGGCTCTTTCGTTACATGCGAGATGGTAAGGCTCACGGCATGGGGCTGGGTCCAACGCACACGGTCACGCTGGCCGAAGCCCGTATCAAAGCCCTTGAAGCCCGCAAACTTCTGGTGGACGGGCAAAACCCCCTGGTAGTCAAGAACCAGCAAAAAACCGCTGCCGCTCTTGAGCGCGCCAAGATGATGACATTTGACCAATGCGCCAAGGCTTACATTGATGCCCATAAGGCCAGTTGGAAGAATTTGAAACACCGCGAACAGTGGTCCAACACGTTGACTGCGTATGCAAGTCCGGTCTTTGGGGTTCAGCCTGTAGCTGAAGTGGATACTGCGCTGATTGTCAAATGCCTGTCCCCCATCTGGGAAGCCAAGGCAGAGACGGCAACCAGGCTACGTGGCCGCATTGAGTCCGTATTGGGGTGGGCCACCACAAGCGGATACCGCACCGGGGAGAATCCAGCCCGATGGAAAGGTCACCTGGAGAACCTGTTAGCTAGCATCAGCAAGAACAGCAGAGTCAAAAATCATCCGTCTCTTCCCTACCTCCGCGTTGGTGAATTCATGGCTGCGATCAAGAAGCGTGAGGGCGTTGCAGCCAGGGCGGTGGAATTCTGCATCCTGACGGCCTGCCGCTCGGGAGAGGTTCGCGGCGCTCAGTGGAGCGAGTTTGATTTTGAAAACAATGTCTGGACCATACCGGCTGAGCGCATGAAGGCACGCCGAGAACATCAGGTACCACTGTCCGATGCAGCACTTGCCATTCTGAAAGCCATGCGATCAGCAGAAGCTTCAAATGAAGACAGTCTCGTTGATGCCAAGGGCCAGGGATTCATCTTTGCGGGTACCAAAAAGCAGGAACTGTCAGACATGTCTTTGACTGCCGTCTTGCGACGCATGAACAGTGATGAAGATAAGCCGATTTGGGTGGACGCGAATGGCGATGGGATCACTGTGCATGGATTTCGATCCACGTTTCGGATGTGGGCTGCGGAGAAAACAGCGTATCCACGCGAGGTTGCTGAACACGCCCTGGCCCACCAATTGCCAGATGCGGTAGAACGGGCCTATCAACGGGGTACGCAGTTTGACAAACGGAAAGCGTTGATGGTTGAGTGGAGCAGATTTTGCAGCACAGTTTCAGACGAATCAGCTCGACATAGGAAGACCAAATAGTCCCGATCAGCGTTCAATTTCTTTCTGCAGCACCGCACCATCACAATCCCCGTCCAGACCGATGCTGGACGGGGATTGTGATGGCAATGTTGCCGGGGGCGGACGTAATGCTCTTGCATTTGTCCTAGCTGCCGAGCGCGCTCAGCCAACGCAAGTTCTCTGGCATTTTCTACATAGCGCCCAACGCTGAATGACTTTTGCAGGAGCTTTACATTAATAAAAGTGTGCACGATCCAACATCTATATTTTATTAATCGAAGAATCTTCCAGAGGAGCGAATACCATTTTTAAAACGTACCATGCATCATTGCCCGAATTTGTCCGACCAATGAAGCGTATGAAGATACTCGCTCAATCACCTTGAGCGACTTCTCCACTGCCGATACTTTGGGCGAAGCGCTGGTCACCTCCAGCTTCAATTCTTCGATTGCAAGGAGAATTTGCACAGTATCAGGATTACCAGATACCGATTTTAGATTATCAATAATGACTTCAAGTTGTCGGCTTATGGATGACAAGTCTTTCGCGGACTTATTTACATTAAGTGTTCCGATGACTTGATTGCCAATATTGGAATTGAAGTTGTTAAAACTTGCACACATCTCAGTCTCCTTGAATCGATTGGTTGTAGATAGAAGATCCAAAATTGTTAATGGAGTCATCGCCACCAACATTTACAGTCTCTATCTCGAAACTAATATTTGCACCCTCTTTTTTCTCCATCGAGCTTTTGATTGCATTATTTGCTTGCTTAATTTGAGACTCATCAAATGAGTAAAATAGCGGTTTACTTCCTGCATTGGTTTCAAGCATTAGATGAAATAGTACGGGTGGATTTCTTCTCATTTCATCCCATATTTTCCAATGGCGCTCAATTCGTTGTTTAACGGAAAGCCATTGCGCCTTCCTGTTCTTTAGATTTTTCACAGCGAAATGAATAAATACACCCGATATTGCCAAAGCTACGATATCTGCCAATACAGGACTACGCAGAAAGTAGTGAATGTATGACCAAGCAATGCCTGCCATAATACCCATGGCAATCAGATTTAGTCTGAACTTGGGTTCTTTCACATTGAAAATGGGCTCTGGCTCCTTGAAAGGAACCACTTCCCTGGCAATCGAAGTAGCCGCAATATTTCTAATTTGCCAAGTATGTCTACCACATTCAATTAGGTGATCATTTACCTTGAAATCAATGGTTGTAGATTTCAGGAAGCGCTTGTAATTCATTTCTATTTCCTTTTCGTCTTCTTTCATTCAACATTTGTTTTCTGCTGTCAATACGCACCGTCTCTGTTATGGGCCTTCAAGCCCAAACACCCACTCCGAATACTTCTTCTTTCCTGCAAACGAAACAAACCGGTCATCAAAGTTCGCCGTCTTGATTGGTGTCTTGTCCGACATACTTGCAACCCCATTGAATCCCCCTGTTGGACTCATCACCAACCGCCAATCCCGCGTCCCCGTCATCGGGTCTAAATAAACCTGCCGTAAATGCCGCTTCACAAACAGGAAGCGGCCATCCAACAACAAATCATCAAGGCGACGTGGATACGTCTTCACCAATCCCGGAGAACTTCGGTAGTAGCTCTCAATGGCGAGAGAGAATTCTTCCCCAATCGCCAATAATTCCGCCTCTTTTTGGCGCTGACGCTCGGTAGCCCACAACTGCCCAACTCCCGCCAACGCCACACCCAGGAAGGCCACCGCAAACAGCATGGTCAGATACACGGTGCCATTGCTTCCTCGACGGGTTTTTGTGCGCGTGCCGCCTGCCCACTTCTGCTGCCTTTTGGCGTCTCTTTTCAGCCCCTGCATCACAGCTCTCCGTAGACTTGGCCCTGGCGGGTCTTTCCAGGTGCACCGCTGTGCACATCCACCACCCCCGGAGCATTCGGGTCGCTGGACTGCACCAGCACCCATGTTGTTGCCGACCCCGTGATGGGGTCAATGGGAATTCGGCGCAGGTATTTGGCAGCAACCAATTCGTCCAGGGACTGCGGGTACTTTCCGGAATCTCCATGCATCTTGTCTATGGAGTCACGCAGGGCCGAGAGGTTTTGCTGTAGGACTGCCAAATTGGCCTTGTCCACACTGCCCGTGTAACGGGGCGCTGCAATCGACAACAAAGTCCCGATGATCGCCAACACCACCAGCAATTCAATCAGCGTGAATCCCGTATGCGTCTTCGCGCATCTCACGCGTTGCACTGGTCTGTCGTTGCTGAAACCGTTTTGCTTCGTCATGGACAACGGCTCACCAGGTGTTGTACGGTTGGTCATTCAACCCCTTGTCCGTGGACTTGGAGAAAACGTCGTACACGTCCACACCGGCCTTGGGTTCTTCGTGGCTGGATGCGTAACTGCGCAAGCCCCAGGTATCTGCCGGATTGAGTGTTGTGTCCCCATTCATAGGGTCACGCGGAATCTGGCGTAGGAAGTACATGCGCTGGGGCTTTGGCGCCGCCCCTGCGGTGACCGGCTGACTCGGTTTGGCATCCACTACTCCATCCAGCAGCACCTGCAAACTAGGCGGATAACCACTCTCCCCTGATTTCAAAACAATGTGCCCACTGTCCGCCGCTCGTTTGTAGGCATCAATCGCCCCTCTGATTTGCTGCAAACTAGACCGAAGCTGCGCTTCCTTGGCCCTTTTGTTGGCCAAGTGCGTGAGCGGAAACACGGCACTGGCCAGAATCCCCACGATCACCACCGTCACCAGCATTTCCACCAGAGTGAAACCGCGGTTACGGCAACGCATTTCGGTAGAGGCCAGAACGGGCAAAGACTTCATGCTCACTGCACAGGGGCTGCAGCAGATGCAGTGGTTGCCGATGTGCCGCTGGCAGTTGCGCCCGTGGCTGGTACGCCAACCGGCATCACAAAAGGTGCCGGCAGCAACACTGCGGGGCGCTCGCCGCTGGCAACGATGGGCTCCGCGTTCAGAATCGTCCAATTGGCTGGAGGTATAGCAGGGCTTGTGGTCTGCGCTGTGCCAAGCGTGCGCACCTTGATGCTCAGCACAGTGTCCTCTGCGGCTGGGGCACCGGCTGCATCGTTGCGCGTGGTGGTTACAAAAATGCGTCCCTTTTGCGCATCAATGCTGCTAGAGAAAGTGGTGTTGGTGCCATCCCGCTTGAAGTAATTACCCTCTTGCACTGACAGAACCTGAACGGCAGCCGGATCAAATGCAATCTGCAGGGGAAGGCTTCGGACAGTGCCATCGGCTTTCATGATCAGAACCAAGTCTTGCACCCCATCTGTAGATGCGCCTGTTTTCCAAGTCAATGCGATGTTTTTGGCAGACTCCAGTGGCGATTTTAAAACCTTGGCGGAATTGGCACTCGCCCCCTCATTGGCAGATTTACCCAGTGAGGCGCTGCCGTTGGAATCTTGTCCCTTGGCTTTGTCCTGCGCAACAACGCCATCCCGGTTCAGGGAAGCCCCGAGCGCGGGAAGCCGCAGACTGCTTTCCGTCCCCGACCAGAACTGGGTCTGGTTTGCGGTTGGCAGGGTGAGGTTGCGAATCAAGTGTGGCGTGATGGACAACACCAGTTCGGTGCGGTCTTTGGAGTCACTCTGAGACCCGAATATGCGGTTCAAGACAGGCAGGTCACCAATGCCCGGAATGCGATTGGCGCTGGTGCCCTCCTGCTCATTGATCAGCCCCCCCAGAATCTGCGTCTCACCATCACGCAGACGCAATCTGGTTGATGCATTGCGGGTGCCAATCTGGTAGGTCTGTGTTCCGTTGGTCAGCAAGAACTGCTTGGTCACAGAGCTGACCTCCAGGTCCACCTTGATGCCAATATCGCTTTTAAGACGGATATCGGGCTGCACTTCCAGTTTCAAACCAACGTCCAGATACGACACATTGGGAGAAATCACCCCGGTGGAGGTCACATTGCTTGTGATCACTGGCAGCTTGTCCCCAATCATGATCTTGGCCGTCTCGCGGTTTCGCACACGGATGCGTGGGTTGGCCAAAATATTGGCGTCTGTGATGGTCTTGTTCAGGTTGATCGTGGCATTGACCCCAGATACACCGATGGAACTCTCGTTGGTATTGCGCAGGTCAGAAAGCGTCAGTCCATTGCCTGAGCTCGATGCCAGGGGTGTCAGCGTCACTGCCGAGGGCCATTGGATGCCCAGGTTGGTGAGCTTGGAGCGGTTGACCTCCAGAATCTCCACTTCCAGCATGACCTCTGGCTCCTTCAAGTCTTGCAGCGCAATGATCTTTTCTGCGGCGGATACGACATCGGGCGTATCACGCATGATCAGCAGATTGAGCTTTTCATCAATGATGGTGTCTTTGGTCTTGAGGATGGTCTTCAGGTTGGACTGCACCTGCTTGACATCGGCGTTTTGCAGATAGAAGGCCTTGACCACCAGGTCTTGGTAGACCTTGAGCTTTTCAGCAACGCTGGGATAAATCAGCACCGAATTGGCATTGAGCACCTTGTATTCCAACTGGTTGCTTTGCAGGATCACTTTCACGGCGTCTTCGAGCGGCGCATTGCGCACAGAAATTGTGACCCGCAAGTCAGGCCGCACATCCTTGTCCAGCACGAAGTTCACGCCGCTGGAGCGACCCAGCGCGTCAAACACCATCTTGAGGTTGGCATCGCGAAACTCCATGCTGACGGGTTCTCCCTTGGGGAGTTTCAAAGAGAGCTCTTGCATCATCTCGTGACCGGCGCGCGTACCCAGCAACTCCTCAATATCCTGCTGCAAGCGCTGGGCTCCATAGTGCTCGGGGTTTTCCGTGAGGACTTGGCGCACGGATGCCTGCGCCTTGTCCACATCCCCACCCTTGAGGGCTTCCATGCCAGAGATAACCCAGGACGACTCACGTGACTCCCTGGGCAGTCCAGACAAGGCATCTTGCGCCGCCGTATTGGCAGGATCAAGTTGCAAGAGGCGCTCATAGACGGCCTTGGCTTCGTCGTACTTGCCTTGCTGGCGCAGCATCAAGCCTTGGCTCAAAGCGGTGTTGGCATAGCTACGCAGGCGCATGTGGTACTGCGAAGCAGCTTCCAGGTTGTGGGGCTCCGTATCGACGACCGTCTTGAGGGTAGATAGACCCGCCTCTACGTTGCCTTCATTGAGAAGCCGCTGCGCTTCCCGGAAATTGGCACTGGCGCAGGACGTCAGCGCCACGCACAGCAATAGACACGCGGTAATGACCAGGGTGCGTGAAACGGAACGGAGCAGGTGCATAAATGGGTGTCTCAATCGTTCAAAGCTATTCAGGGTGCAATCAGGGACCAATCGGCAGGGTCTGGCGCGTGGAAAGCGGCACGTACATAAACACCAGGGTGTCGCCCTCCATGCCGACAAACTGGTAATTGGCATCGATGGCGTCTCCTGGCGCAACCGCATAAGAGTCATTACCCCGTGTGAGGTACACCACGGTTTGGGTAGCAGAACCCTTGGCAGCGTTCTTTGCCAGGGGTTGCTCGAACTTACCCGCATACTGGAATGGCAATGGTGGTGCGGAGGGTGGCGCCACAACCGCCGGAGCCACGGGTGCTGGCGGTGGGGGTAGTGCTACGGCCAACGGCGCAAACGGATCAAGAAGCACCTTGGTCTTGACGTCTTTGGATGCGCTCGATGCACCGCCGGGCGGCTGACTTACGACAGCAGTATCCGATGCCAATTCCGGATTGCTTTGCGTCAGCTTCTTTTCGTGCACCAGTGGCTCAGAGATGGATTCGCTACCCTGACCTCTCAAGTCCTGGTAGTAGGTGTAAACGGATGCGCCCACACTGAGTAAAAGTGCGCCCCATAGCGCGGCTTTGCGCAAGCTGCCGTTACCGTGCTGGCTCATCGGTCACCTCGCATGTACAAGGTAAACGCCAGGTCCACATTCAAGCGGGAGCCTGCCGGTCCATCCCGATTCAGAGCGATGGAGTCCAGCGCCAAAGAAGGGTTGGACGCCAGCAGCTCACCCACGTATTCACGAATATCACGGTAGCTTCCCTTCACCGGCACGGTCCACTGCAGTGCCTGAATGGACTCACGCTTGGGATGGTCAACCGGGCCTGAAGGGTTCGTGGCGGAGTCTGAGGTGCCGACAGACTTGTCAAGCCATTGGTACTGGGCTTGCTGCAGATACAGATTGTGCTTGGGCGCAGCATCCACCATCGCCTCCAGAATGGCCGTGCGCTTCTGCACTTCGGGCAACGACTCCAGCAAGTCATCGCTCGTTTTACTGGAATGGTTGCTTGTCTGGGTTGCTCCCGTTGCGGAGCTGTCCACCAGTACATCGACTGCTTGGGCCTCCAGACTCGCAACCCGCGTATGCATCGGGATAAGCGCACTCCCGATGAATCCTGCACACGCCGTCAAAAGAATGACTGCTGCCCATGCCATCCAGCGGCCATTGCCTAGCCATGTACCCAACAGCCATACAGCGCGCTGTACCTGCCAACGCACGGTATTGGAGACGGAGGCCGCAACCAACCCAAACTTCATGGTTCAACCCCGGTTGCCATGGACGATTTGGAAGGTGCATCCGAGGGGTTGGCACTACCCTGCCCCGCCCGTGGTTTCATCCACTGTGCGCGAATCTCGAAGTGCAGCGTGCGCTGCGGGTCCTGCTCATTGACCTGGAAGCTGCTCAAATACGGCATGCGCAGGTCCCGGCATGCGGCAACCAGACTTTGCACAGGCTTTTCTTTACTCTGTGTTGTCGGCTTGGTACCTTCTGGGATCGGCGCTAAGGCGTTTTCTTCCAGCTTGGTGACCATGGCACCAATGGCCTTGAATGTTTTGGCGTCCCCTGCGATGACCAGATCTCCAGCGTGCGGATCAGGCTGAATTTGCGAAAGCGTGATGTCCGAATTGACCGACGACTCAATGCACTGAAACAGCGACTCCCAGGGAAGATCAAGGCTGGAACGAACCTGGAGCATTTGGGCACGCTCAGCCCTCTCCCATGCACTTTGCGGCGTGTCCTTGGATAGCAATGTCTTGGCCTTCTGCTGCCGGTCAGATGCTGACTGCGCCAGCGTTTCCTGAAGTTGAACGAGGGCATCGGACTGTCTTTGATACAGCGCCCCCGTCACCACTGTGCCCAGCAGGGCAAGACCCAGTGCCCAGCGGCCCCATTTCGGCTTGGTTACAAAATCCGCTGAAGGCTTTGCGAAATCAAGATCGAAGTCTTGTCCTGCGAAGCTAAGGGCGCCGCCATGCATCGCACTTCGATCATGAACAACGCCACGACTTCCCGATGCAGGTTTGAACGCTGTGAGCAACTGCCAGTCCGGTGTATGCAGCACTTCCCACTCCTGCGGGAAGTTGGCGACTGCGTCGTTTGATGTAGTGCCGGACCGTCTTACGATTACCGTGACGTGAGGATTGGTCAACCGCTGCAATAAGACTTCACGTTGCAGACACCGAACAAGCTCTTGCGACCAGTCCCCTACTTCCCAACCTGCTTGGGCTAGCGAAAGGTTGCGCACCCCGATCAAAGGCCCCAAATGTGCTTCCAAAGCGACGTTGGCAGATGCAACATACCGCTGCCATGAGACGGTGAGAGTGGAGCTATCCAGCGTTGCAAACATGTGGTCACGCTGAATCTTGTCAGACCGCCCTGCGCCATCGACACCCTTGAACCCATGCGCACGCGCCTGTCCTGTTTTGCGCCACTGCAGATAGGCCCTCCAGGCCTCTGCGTGAGCGGGAACCAAACTAAATTTGGTAAAGCCCTTTGCGGCCAGCAATTCCTGCAATGCTAGGATGCGGGACCGGGAAGCGGCGGCAATCCATTGGCCACAGCCAAACCGCACGGTGCCAACAGCCACATGGCGGTCGGTCGATGGTCCATACAGTACGTTCAAACGCTGACCTTGGACTGCCAAGCGTTCCTCTTCCCTCAGCTTAGGTCCCAACCACGGGATGCTGGCCCACTCCATCCAGTCATTCGGCAGAATCACCACGCAACGTGCAGCTCGCCCTTGTTCAGGCAATTGCATGATCGACTGCATCGGATCGGCTTGAGCACGTAGCGCTACTACCGTAGTTTGCGTGGCTCCAAATGCGGGCAGAAACTGAAGCAAGCGCTGCAGCAGATTGCCCAGGCTGAACCGCGCCGGTCGTTTGGGGGAAAGCGCCTTGGCAGGCGTCGCTTGCTCCGTCTTCATGCCGGTCAATGGGCAAATGCCACGCGGTTGACTTCATCCAACGTGGTCCAGCCTTTGAGCGCGGCTTCAATGGCCGCATCGCGCAAAAACACCGTCCCCTTGGCCTTGGCCATTTCTTTCAACGCCCGAATCGGTGCGCGGGCAATGATGACTTCGCGCAACTCGTCGTCCAACAGTAGCAACTCGGAAATCGCCCGTCTTCCCTTGTACCCCGTTCCCCGGCAAACACTGCATCCCACACCCCGATAGAGCGGCACCTGCTCTTCCATCATTGAGGTGTCTTGGCCCAATTCCTTGGCAAGAAGGTCGCGCTGCATGGAGTAGCTCTCTTTGCAATGTTCGCAGATCATGCGCACCAGGCGCTGCGCTAGCACGCCGTTCAGTGCCGACACAAAGCTGTAGGTATCCACCCCTAGATGCAGGAAACGCCCCAGCACATCAAAGACGTTGTTGGCATGCACGCTGGTAAATACCAGGTGCCCGGTCAGTGCAGATTGAATGGCAATCTGTGCTGTCTCCGAGTCCCGGATTTCGCCAACCAGAATCTTATCGGGATCGTGCCGCAGAATGGAGCGTAAGCCCCTGGCAAAGGTCAGTCCTTTTTTTTCATTTACGGGGATTTGCAGGATGCCAGCGAGCTCGTACTCAATGGGGTCTTCGATGGTGACAATTTTCATGTCCCCATGGTTGATCTCGGTGAGCGCTGCGTACAGTGTGGTGGTCTTTCCTGAACCTGTAGGGCCAGTGACCAGCAGCATCCCGTAGGATTCACGGGCCAGGTTTCTGACGTTGCGCAGCATCTCCCCGTCATAGCCAAGGAGTTCCAGGTTGAGTCCCTGCATCTGGGTGGTCAGCGCCCGTTTGTCCAGAATGCGGATCACTACGTCTTCACCAAAGAGGCTAGGCATAACCGATACCCGAAAGTCCACCGCACGGCCCTGAATCGAGAGTTTGAAGCGGCCATCCTGGGGTACGCGTTGCTCCGAAATGTCGAGTTCGGCCATCACCTTGATACGCGACACCACCTGACTGGCTGCATCGCGTCCCGGCATCTGCCCCGCCTGGCTGAGTACGCCGTCAATGCGGTACTTGATTTGCAGGCCTGCAGCGACACTCTCCAGATGGATGTCGCTGGCTTGGGCCTTCATGGCATCCAGAATGGTGGAGTTGACCAGCCGCACGATGGGGCTGCTGTCCTGCGCGATGGAAGACATGGTGAGGTCGTCCACCACCAGCACTTCACCCTCATCGTCGTTTTGCACATCGGCCAGTGCCGCATTCATGGACTGCAGCCGGGCTTCTTGTGCTGCTAAATAGATTTGCAAATCTTGGGGGTGAGTTATGCACCAGCGAATACGCTCTCGTGCGGGGCCTTCACTACCCGGTGCATGCGCCAGCTCAACGCTTGCAGATTGACTGAGTCGGCTCTGAATCCAGGTTTGCAGCTCCGTATCCAGCGGGTCTGCCAGGGCCACGGTCAGCACGGGGGCGCTAACGGGATCAAGATTTGGGGTGGGGGCTTTGAGAGGAACCGCCCAGCGTTGTACGCATTGGGTAAAACTCAGTCGCTCAAAATTTGGCGTCAATGCCTCCAGGTCCTGCAAAGCCAGTACGGGCATGTCCAGGAATTTCCCAACCTGCTGCAGGCAGTCCTGGTCTGTTGTCCCCAGCTCTTCGGCCAACAAGCGCCAGAACGCGGCGACATCACCGCCTGTCTTATCCCTCGCCAGAAAAAGAATGTCAGCCAACATCATTGAATGCTTCCAGCCAATTCAAAAATGGGCATGTACATCAAAATAATGATGGCCCCAATGGACAAGCCGATCACGATCATCAGTACCGGCTCAAACAGACGCGAAAACCACGCTACAGCTCGTGCCACCTCGGCATCGTAAAACCCTGCAATACGTCCCATCACTTGGGCCAGGTCGCCAGAGCGCTCACCGGATGCCAATAGACGGACACCCACAGCGGTTGCCAATCCATGGGCGGCAAATGCGTCAGACACGGATTGGCCTTCGGAAATGGCTTGGCGGGCTGATGTGAGCCCTTTGGAGAGTGCAGGCTGTGCCAACAGGTCTGACGTCATATCCAGCGCTCGCACCAAAGGGATACCCCCAGACAGCAGCATGGACAGGGTGCGCACAAATTGGGCCAACTGGTAGGTACGCAAATACTCGCCAATGCGTGGGAGTTTCCAGAACTGCTGAATCAACCATGCTTGCAGGGGTTTTCGGCTCAGCGCATAGGCGCAGCCTCCGATGGCCGCGATGAACATGGCACCCAGTGTCAGCAGATGCTCATTAATCAAAATGCCCCACTGCATCAGCCAGCGCGACAGCAGCGGCAAGTGGTCCTGACCGACATCGGCATAAATGGAGCTGAACCTGGGGACCACGTAGGTCATTAAAAACAGGATGACCAAAAGCCCAATGCCCATGAGCAGCGCCGGATAGACACTGGCGGCAATGACTTTGTCGCGAACGGCGTTCAGCTCAGTCTGGTAATCCAGGTAGCGCTTGAGCGCTTCGGTGATCTGGCCGGTGCGCTCGGCTGAACGGATGGTCGCAACCAACAGTGTTGGGAAAACGGGCTCTGCACTGGCACCATTACCCGCCCTTGGTAACTGCGCCAACTCCATGGACTGCGAAAGCGTTTTACCAGCATGGAGGTGATCCATCACCGTACCCAGCACTTCCCGTATTGCGCCCTCTCTGGCCTTTTGCTGCAGGATTTCTATTGCCTCGACCAGCCCCATGCCAGCCTGCAACAAGGCCAGCAGCTCTTGGCAAAAGAGCAGCACGGATGCCTTGTCTACCCCGCGTCCATTGGTACGAAACCATGAGACTTCAAGAGTCCGTGCAGAAACCACGGTAAGCCCTTGCGACTGCGCTTGTTGGGTTGCAACAGTGACATTGGGTGCTTCAATGTGCAGGTCCCGCAGCATGACTGCGGCGCTGCTTGCACCCAATGCATTGGCGTCATATGCACGCACAAGGAACTTCATGCACTACCACGCATGTCACGCAAACGATGCCACGAACTGGCTTGTACTTCACCAGTTGACAATGTCTGCATCTTCATCTTTGCCACCCGGCTTGCCATCACGCCCGTAGGAATACAAGTCGAAGTCCCCATGTTCACCAGGTTGGCGGTAGTGATAGGGGTTGCCCCAGGGGTCTGGAGGAAGCGCCTTTTTGAGGTAGGGACCTTGCCAGCGAGTCACACCGGCAGGAGCCGTCATCAAAGCGGCCAGTCCCTCTTCCGTGGTTGGATAGCGCCCGGTGTCCAGCCGATAGGTTTCCAGGGCTTTTTCTAATGCGTCGATCTGGGCCCGGGCGGCTTTGACTTCGGACTTGCCGACCTGGGTGAAGTAACGGGGTGCGACGTAGCCCGCGAGCAAGCCGATGATGACCATGACCACCAACAGTTCAAGAAGTGTAAAGCCCCTTGCTCGACTCGCTTTGAGGTCACCGGTAGCTGGCAATTTCATCCAAAGTACTCTCAACGATCCACCGTCACTTGACATTCCAATTACTGAAACACCAAAGTGATCAGATTGCCGTTTGTAAAGCTGGAAGCACTAGAGATGTAAGTGGCACCACCTGAAGGCGTGATCCGAAATGTCGAGACATCCGTGTTGGTGACGACTGAATTCGTGTCCCGGTAAACATAAGTGAATTTCAGCAATGCAGTGTGCGCTGTATCTGCAGTCACCGAATAGGTAACCGTAACACTTCCCGCAGATGTTGACTTTGTGCTATCCGTATATCTACTCGCTGTGTAAACCGTACCAGAATCATTTACCACAACTGTATTGGGAATATTTGCAGTTCCATTGACCACTTCGTATTCCGATCCGCGAGTACCTAGCGGCAAATAGTTGGAGTCGGAGTAGCTAATGTCAGTGGTTGAGAGTGTGTACGTTGTGCCGTTGGCAGAAAAAGTTCCGTTTATTGTGGAAGTTTGTGCAAGCGCGGTGACTCCTTCAAACGTGGTGGTCGTCGCTGCACTACGAGACAACGTTCCACTTCCAGAAATCGCCACGGAGTTGTAATTTCCGGAAATGCTGAACGTAAGAGCTGAGGTCTGCTGACTTGCGGCTGCATTCGCGGCACGAAGCTGGAATGTATCGGTGGACGCAACAGTTTGATTGGTTGTCTGAGTCGTGGAACCACCACCTCCTCCTCCGCCACCACATGCGGTCAGAGCAACAATCACCGCAGCACACAACATCAATTTCAATTTATTTTTCATATATGTGCATTACTTCAAAGCAGTCGCATAAGCCTTAATCAGGTTTAGATAGCAATGCCACCACTTCACAACGACATTTTAATTTTCTCAACGCCAACTCCTGCGGCGTTTATCACAGACTTTTCAATCATGTCGACGAGCGACGAATCACCAAGCGCATGACCGAAAGTGGGGCCCGCTGTATAAACAGCTTCGTTTTCGACGGAATAATTGGCCCCATCTAGATTGAACTCAATAACAGTTCTGACGGAAGGAGGGACTCTGCTTTTGTTCGCTTCGACCACAAGGGCCAGAGCATATGAAATGCCTGCAAAGGCAGCACCACCTGCGGATGGTCTGGTATAGCAGGTTTGAAAGCGTGATATTTTTAGTTCCGAGAATCGCCTGGGATAGCTGGAATCAATCACTTTCCGCAAATAGTTGATACGCGAATAAGAAAATGCAGAATCGGTTACGGCCAACCAGCCTTTGCCAAAACCACTGCAATTTGTCGAAGTCGAAGAGCCCCTTTCTTCTTGTGGTCTGGTATCAACCACCTTCAGTGAATTTTCACCCACTCCGGAATCAGGTAGGTGAACAACGCCTTGCGGTGCACATCCCGACAATAGTGCCAAAAGACAAGTACCAATAAAGAATCTCTTAACCATTAACATATATCTCTTTAGACTTTAGAAAAAAACTTTCAATAACATTTAGAAATTCGTCGTGAAGCCAGTTCACCGCACTTGCACTGCAAGCCAACTACGCTCCGCGTGGTTTCAAACAATTCGATATGCAAAGCCTTTGGCACGACAATATTCTTCAGTTCTTGAGCCCTCACGCTGCGCTTGTAGGCTGCGGTCCCGCCAGCATCGTGCGCGTGGGCGCGCACCGGGCCTTGGACCGGCCCTCGATTCTGTCGGCTCCCCCGAGCGCTGCGGCAACCCAGCGCCTGCTGGACTGACCGCCGTCATGCCGCGACGGCTTTGCCATACACCCGTCAGCGGCGACGGAAGACAAAAAACTCCAATAGAAGGACAGCCACGATAGCCACCAACCAATACGGGAATCGAGTCAGCCCGAACGCAACGAACTGGAAACCGATGCTGTTAGCGTAGACCTCATCCGTAGGCATCGCGCTAAACGCTTGGCGCAGGTACCAACCGAAATGCCCAACAACCAAAAGACCCCATACAACCAAAGTTCCAACATAAACCGATTGAGGGCTTTGCATAAAGTTTTGCTTCATCATGGCTGCGACGACGGGGTAAATTTTTGTTTAACAATATCTACGAGCGCGTTTGGCATCGCTCCACCTTTCGGTATGTAGAAAGTCTGCACACCCGGCAGCTTTGCTGTCTGACGAGCCAATGCGCCAGGGAATCCAGAGCCGTCTATCGGAACACCTGCGACCGTCAGCGCCTGACTTGTCCTTACCGAGCAATTGTCAAAGATACCCACACTGTTCATGCCCGGCTTGCTGCTGAAAAACTCGACGGCTGCCGCGTCTTGCTGCGACGTAGTAGGAATTATTGTGATTAGTTGGTCACGAACTTGGCTCTGACTCGCGATATAAGCAAGAGGGTCACTTCCAAGAGGCGTACTGTTTCCGTAACTGTACAACCCGGCACCTTCAACTGCCAACGCCGAATGCCCAAAAGGGTTCGTATTTTCACGCATTCCGCCTGTGATATGCATCAGGTCGTTAAAGAGGTATCCAAAAGCCGCCGTTGTCGCTCCATTTTCAAACTTACCGCCAGAAATAGAGGATGTGGTTCCACCAATTACAGATATATAGGCGGTTTTCAAAGCCATGCTATTAGAGTCGCCAATGACTCCAGGCATATTGTTCGACGCGTACGCACTTATACCTGCCGACACTGCTCCCGAACCACAATCTCCACCCGACATCGTAGCTGATAGACAGCCAACAGCGGCGTGGCCTAATACATTGCCGACAGGATTGCCAACCGCTGTTACAACACCGTTTGCATCCACTACATCTTTATAAGGCAATGCACTACCAACTCCATAGAACATTAGTGCAGTCGCAGTCCCTTTCAGTCCAGCGTTCAAATCGCCTCCGCTAGACACCATGCCTGCTGAAAACCCACCGGATGCGGCGCCAAGTGCAGTGTTACCAAATATGTACTCTCCGCCATAGTAAGCGGCCGCAACGGTCGCAACCATATTGGCATTGGGGTCGGTGCGAATCACGTCTCCCCAGTGATTGATAGTGCTTCCGACACTGTTAAAGAAGCTATTTACGGCGTTACCGATGTCGTCAATAAAGTTGTAGCCGCTTGGATCGGTGCCATTTAGCGGGCTGTTCCAGCCGTACGAGTAGCGGTTATAGCTCTGCGAATTCATTGGCGCCTGGACCGTCGGGTCCGCGCTGATGAACCGTGCCGTCATCGGGTCATACACCCGTCCGTTCATGTTGATGAGCCCCAGTTCATCCATGTGCTCATGGTTGGTGAAACCACGCTGACCGATGGCGTCAGAAATCGCATTGCCGGGGTCTTGCGCACCCGGAACCTGTCTGCGCTTGCCGAAGGGCTCGTAAGCCAGCCGCTCCAACACTGCACCACTTTCATCGGTAACTACGCTGGTGCTTCCCAGGCTGTCACGCTGGAAGTAACGCGTCTGCTCGCTGGTTGCATTGGCGCTACTGGTGATTTGCTTGATTTGCGCAACCACGCTGCCGCCAGCAGTCACATAGCTTCGCAGCTCAATGCTGTTGTCAGGCTTGACCTCTTTCTCAAAGGACAGGTCCCCAGAATTCCCCGGATTGAGGTAGTACACCGTACCCAGAGTGGTTGAAACCTGCTTGACACGCTGGTGCTCTGGTCCGTAGGAGTATGTCTCACTGACTGTCGCCCCACTGGCCGTAGCTGACAAGGTCAGAGGCATGTTGAAACTGGTGTACGAGTAGCTGCGCGTATTGTTTACGGTGCTGCCCTGTTGCCACACTTCAGCCGCCCGGTTGCCATTGGCATCGTAATTTACGAAGCGACTGCCCGTATTTCCCGTCAAAGTTACCAGACTAAGCGCATGGGGGCGCGCTTGCGCCACACCGGTGGTCATGCAAACCGTACCGCTGAGCGTCTGACCGGATGGACATGTGTAGGCGGCATTTGCAGCCACTGACGTGCTGATAACGCACTGGTTGGAGGTGTTCAGAGTTCCGGCAGAACACACGTACTGCGAATTAGCGGCCACCAGCGTGTTGTTGCTCAGCAAACATTGCGTACCTTGCAACGTCCCGCTAGTGCAGGTGTAGACCAACGTAGCAGAAACTGTAGTCGTAGTCACGCACGTGCTGCTGGCCCCAGTTCCCGTCAATGTGCCCGTCGTGCAGGAGTAAATCGCGGTGGCGTTGGATGTGGTCGTATTAATGCACTGATTTCCTGACACTTGTTGTCCACTTGGACACGTATAGCTTGCGACTGTTGCAGCGACCGAAGTTGGGACAATGCAATTTGACCCCGACAAGGTACCCGAAGAGCAGGCGTAATTGGGCGTCGCGGCAACTGACAGGTAGCTCAAGCAGCTAGCACCTGACAAACTCTGCCCAGCCGGACACACATAGGGAACGCTATAGAAACATATCCCACTAAAATTGGAGGTGCCCTGCCCCCCAATTGAAGTCAAACCTGCTGGGACTGATACATTGCACTGCCCATACCAGACATTCGCCACAGGTATATAAACGCTTTTTTCGCAACGACTTGCACCTGCATTCCAAGAATATTGCGACCCAGCGGATGTGCAGGCAGAGGTCTGCAGCGAAGCAGCACTGGTTACCGTTTGATTGCAGGTTGTGCCTGACAATGAATACCCTGATGGGCACGAGTAGCTACTCACCGAAGCCGCCACCGTGGTGCTTCCCAAACAGTTTGAGCCAGACAGCGTGGTACCCGCAGCACATGTGTAATTGGGTGTCGCGGCTGTGCTGGTCTTAAAGACGCAGGTTGTTCCAGAAAGCGTTGCATTAGTAGGGCAGGTGTACCCCACCGATGCAGCAACACTGGTTGTCGTCACGCAATTGGTACCGTTCAGCACAGCCGGTGCCGTGCACGAATACGTTGCATTGGCAGGTGTCAATACGTTGTTCACACTCAAGCACTGTGTACCCTGCAGGGTCTGACCAGTCGGGCATGAATAGGTTACCGAGGCTGCAGTGGTGGTGGTGGTGACACACGTACTGCTAGAGCCCGATCCCGTCAGCGTGCCGCTGGCGCAGGTGTAGCCTTGTGTTGCGGGCGCACTCACCGTTTGATAACTGTAAGCACCCAGGTCACTACGACTGCTGATGTTTCCACTGTCTGCAAACGCAAAGGTGTCTGTGTAGCTCGCAGCGCTCGCGTTGACCGTAGACGTGGTCATGCGGTTCAGGTTGTCATAGCCAAACGTTTCCACCAGACTTTGGGTCTGGTCGTTGCGATTGGTCACGTTGCCCAACGCGTCATATTGGTAGGTTGCGTTTTGAACCACGTTGCCCGCACCGGCTGTGATCGAGTTGATGCGCCCATTGGCTGGATTGAAAGCCTGGGTTGTAGCGAGTCCATTGCCCAGAGTCTGCTGCAACAAGTGCCCTTCTGCATCCATGGCATTGGCCTTCCAGAGCACGATGCCGTTGGAAGTGCGCTTGATGGTTTGCAAGTAGCCTAGAGGCGTGTAGCCATATTGCACCACTACGCCACCAGGATAGGTACGCGTGGCAACCCTCCCGTTTGCGTCATAGGTGGCGCTGTCGGTGTAGGTCGTATCTAGTGTCGTTACATTGCTGGACGTGCGTCCCAGACTATCGAAAGTTGCCTTTCGGCTATAGCCCGTGCTGGTAGTCGATTGGCACAGTTTGCCAATGCCCTGAGCACACGCTGCGTTGGTGCTGTCTTTGTCAAAGTACCAGTTGGATACAAGGTCCGCTTCGCTACGCAGAGTCATGCGCCCCAGCAAGTCATACGTCATGGTTGTGACATTGCCCATGGCATCGGTCTGCTTGACCAATTGCCCCAACGCGTCATAAGCGTATGTCCAGGTACCCATATCCGGGTCCACCATCTGGGTCTTACGGCCCTTGAGGTCGTAGGTAAGCGTGGTGATGTTGGCCGCCACATCGGCGGTGGTGGTCAGATTGCCCAGTGGATCGTACACAAAACTGTTGGTCTGACCATTGGCATCCATGACGGACACAACCTGTGCCTGGCTGTTCTTGGTGGTAACCGTGGTCTGGCCTTTGGCATTGGTCGTGGTAGTCACCAGGCCACTGAACTGAACACTTGAAGTGCTGCCGTCAGCTGAAGTGGAGGACGTTACACGCCCCAGAGCGTCGTAGACGGTTGTATTCCAATAGGCTGTTTGGCCTGCATAGTAGGGCCTAGAGACGGCCACCACCTGGCCTAGGTTGTTGTACTGGGTGTCTTGGTAGATGGCAGTGCTGCTGCCAGACCCGTCAAAGCCCTGGGTTTCAACGCGCAATTTTCTGCCCAGCGCATCGAAGTACGCTTTGCTGTACGCGCCGTTGGGCGTCACTCCATCGCTTGCCAGTGGGGTGCTAATCACTATGTAAGCAGCAGCGGCGCCATTGATGGTCGGGCATGCGGTGGTTCCGCCATTAGTTCCAGCACAATAGAGGTACTGCGTCTTGGTTCGGTTGCCATCGGCGCGGGTTTCCAGCGTCTGACGACCCAAGGCGTCATAAATCCAGCTTGTCGTCAGCCCATTCGGGCCGGTCAAGCTGGTCAGCACTCCAAACCGGTTGTCATATTGGCGCGATTCGCTCTGAAGCAACGCATTGGTGCTGCTGGTTGCGAACTGTCCGGCCACTGGATTGGCCGTGGTGGTGGCCGTACTACTGGAGCTGGTGCGACTTGTAAAGAGGGCTGATCCCGACGCGCCAGTGCAGTTGGCTGTCGTGGCACCCGTCTTATTGCCGTAGGCATCATAGACATAGCTAGTCGTCTGGCAAAGCTGCGGCTGTGTTGGTTCTACGGTCTCGGTCGCAAGCAGGCCGTTGGCACTGTTGTAGGTAAAGGCAGATGTGCGGGTTGCCGAACCAGCAGGACTCAGGCTGGTCACCGTGGACTGAGTAAGGCGACCCAGGAACCAATTGGACGTATCGTTAGTGTAGGTGTTGGCCGAAGTCTTGCTGTAGCCGTCCCCTGTTCCAGACGTGGTGGTCAGCGCATTACCAAAGCCATCGAATGCATTGGTAGTGACGAGCGTGGGAAGGACTGTGCCATCGAGGTCCCAGCTTTGTTCCGTCGTTTGCTTGGCGTAAGGGAAGTACATGTTGCCAGAACCCACTACGCAGCTAGTTCCAGTCGCGCCATTGGCGACCGTGTTCTGGCAGTCGTAGACGTTGGTAATCAGGCTAATCTGGTGATTGGGGCTAGCTGCTCCTGAATTGGTTTTGGCAATAGTCAGTGGCAAGCCTGTAAAAGGCCAACTCTGACCAAATGTGGTCGTCGTTGACACCGTATTGGCGCCCTGCTGCTGCGTTGTCGTCATGGAAGCAAAGCCCACAAGTCCGCGCCCTGTGTACTCCTCGGAACGCATTCCGCTGTAACGGTAGCTGGTCGTCAATGTTCCACCGACTCCATCGGGACTGGTTACGCTGCTAACGACATTCAAAGGAATGTTCAGATTGATTTGAGGATAGGCAACTGCCCCGCCTTTGGTGTAGACCGCAGCATTGCTCAACGTGGAATAGGCAAAGTTGGCTGAGACGCCGATACCGTTACTCACACTGCTCACCAGGGTGGGTGCAGCACTCACTGCATTGGCCCAGGTCTGCACATACAGGCCACTGGCCGTCGGGTTATAGGCCAGCAGATCGGTGCGTCCACTGCCTCCCGTGTCGCTCATGAGCATTTGCCAGCCAGTTGTTCCGCCACTGGATGTGCCTGTCACACTGGGGACGCCGTAGGCTTGACCAAAGGTTCCATCGCCATTACCCATAAAGACGTATGCTGCCTGGGTACCAGCAACGGCGTTTGCCGAGGCATACACGACATCCACAATCCCGTCGCCATTGACATCCGCAAAGTTGGGGGTCCAATTGGTGAGGTCTACCCCGGTGAAATTAATCACGTTCTGGCGTACGTTTCCAAAACGACCAGCACCTGTGTTCATCCAGATGTCTGCAGTCGCGCCGCTGGCGCCAGTGCCCATGGCTAGGAGATCAGGTGCGCCATCGCCGTTGACATCTACCAACTGCAACTTGTAGTTACCAGAGTAGGTGTATGCGGCATTGCCTGGAGTACCCGAAGCACTCATTAGAGTAATGGGACTACCAAGCGTGCCACCTGTCAGTCCTGGCCAATACTGAACAGCAACCGAATTGCCATTGGCGTACAGCAACACCAAATCTGGAATGCCGTCATTGTCTATGTCCGTCCAGGAGATGTTGGGCTGAATGTTGGATGCGGTAAAGCCTGCTGGAGTCGAGCTGGGTGTAGCTGTAAGAAGAAAGGGAGACGCAAAGCCGCCTGTACCATTGTTCAGGAGGGCATGGACGCTGACAGTCGAACCTGATGCGGTTACCCAAATCAAGTCGGACTGCCCAGTCCCATTTTGATCCGTGAGACGAAAACTGCTTACAGAGTTGCAGAGCACGCCCGCGTAAGTCACCGTCTTGGGCACAGCGAACGTTCCGTCACCGTTGCCTTGTAAAGTGGTAACGGTCAGATTGCCGCCATTGACGTTGGTCGTTGTGGAAATGTTGCATGAAGGAATCACCAAATCGGGAATCCCGTCACCGTTCAGGTCACCAATGAGCAGACTCGCTCCGCTATTATTGCCGCCAATGTTGATAGGAGACGTTGCCGCTGTCTTGGTATAAGCCCCCGCCCCACTGCTCAGCCACGTCTGCACCTGCATAGTCGAGCCCGACACCACATAGCCAACCAAGTCGTTACGACCATCTCCGGTCAGGTCTCCAGTCACCATCTGCCAAGGAGAGCCCGCCTGTGAGGTGATGGAAGTGTCAGAAATAGACGCTGTCGGTGTTGCAGCAAAGCTCTGCCCGCAAGATGCACTGCAGCCGTTTGCGAAATCCAGGTACCCAGGCCAATTGATTTGTGTTGCCGGTAGTGTGGTGCCATCGGCAAAGACTTCCTGCACTGCCGTGAGTGCCGAGAGCTTGGAGCCAAAGGTCTGGTTCTTGTAACTTAGCTGATAGGTCTTGACCAAGCTGCCATTGACATAGGTCTTGACGGTGCTGAGCAGTTGGGTGTTTTTAACAACAGCGCCGCCCGTGTAGAGCGGGATCTGGTCAGCACGGGCAACATAACCGAATGCCACCGAGTTGGTGGGAGACTGGCTTGCGTTGCCGGTGTAACTGATGCTTGCGGGATAGTACGAACCGTTCACAGAGTCCGTGGTATAGGACACAGTCATGTAATTGCCAACGGTGTCCGTAATCCGGTTGACCGCCCACAGACGAACGGTTGTGCTACCTACAACGCCGATAGCCGAGTCACTTGTAGCGCCGTACTGCAGTGTCAGGCCCGATTTGGTCTTGACGGTGAAAGATGCAGGCCCCACTCCCTGGGTGCCGTTGGCCGTAATTTGGCTGAAGCCATCAAGTTCAGTGCGGTAGATAGAACCTGCCGCACCGTAGGTGCCACCGCTAAGAACCAGCTTTTGGCCATCCATGCAGAAACGGTCTGCTGCCGTGTAGTTCACCCCTGCTCGCAAACCGTCTGTCGCACGGGTTGAGCCACAACGAGTGATGGCAGACAGGCCCGAAAGATTCCAACCGACTCCCAAGAGACTGTTGGAGCCCTGGCTGTTGTATTCCAAGGAAAGTTTGGGCGCGAGTCCGGCGATACCGGGAGGCACCGAGATGGGGATGGAGTAATTTGCTGAGCCACTCTGGCCAACACTGGCCGTGCCCGCAGTGGCCATGCCCTGCGCATGAGCCAGTCCACTGAACCCAAGCATGACACCAAGCCCAATTACGGCAAACCGCTGAACATACTGAACTATTTGCTTGCGCACTGCACGAGAATTCGTGCCATCGCTTGTTTCATTTAAAGCCTTGCTACACCGAATACTTGGCACCATGAATTGGCTTCCTTGATTTCTTAATTTTTGCGACATCAACCAAAACTCAAAACGCACTCATCCCTCACGTAACTACACGTGAAAAATTTCCGCAGAGCGCCCTAAACGAGGCTCCACCTGCAAACCATCTACAAAGATTGATGTTGTTCAACCGCTCCCTTGTGCTGCACAGTCGAACAAGAATTTCTTATCTTTTTTGGGGTGCAGAAATGCTACTACAAGTTGTTACAAATTCCTCTGGCCAATAGTTTTTTTCTCTACTTTTTACATTAGGCGTTCATATGTATTTCCATGCATAGCCTCACGAAATGTAAAAAAATTGCATTAGGAAGGCGCAACATTTGGGAACATTTTGACTGAAGGCTGGACGTTTTCGACCACGACCACGGGGAGCTTTTGGAACTGCACTTTTTCCTGTATGGAACAAGTCATGCTGTGTCGGAACCAGCACCATGGCCTATGCATCGGATTCCCGCGACGCGCGCGCGATGCTTCCGAATTATTCGAGTCCATGAATGGCGGGACAACCAGCCAGCAGCGCAAGCAGGGGCCCCCACCGCCCGTTCCTAATCAGTTGAACCGGCCTCTGACCAGATGAAGAAGTCAGTTCTTGGATATCTGCTTTGGACTGTGATTTCGAGGACACGATAGCGAAACGATCGGCAGCAAGCGCTACTAAGTGACCATTCTTTCCCACATTCCGCAAGAAGGGTTGGGGAGAGAAATTGGCTCTTATAAATCATTGAATCCAATTTATTTCGGCCACATATCACCCCCTTGAATCCCCCCAAGGAATTCACATCTTCTTGCGCCCTCTAGCGTAGAAGTTTTCTCAATCCCTCCCTCGCCAGCCACTGTGCTGGCCTTCACAAAGGCTCCAACCTTCCCCGGATTCGTCCTGGGCGGGTTGGAGCCTTCTTTTTTGCTGCACTTTTTACAGGAGCTTTTTCATGCCACTTTCTTCCTTGCCTGCCCAATTACTGATCTGTTTTCTCCTCACATTTATCACAGGTGTAGCGGCGGCCTTCTTTCTGCCTCAACTGCACGCTTTGTAGGAGACAGGCCGATGCTCCCACCCTGCCCTTATTGCTACTCCAGTCGCGTGCTCACCCGTGACCTAGCGCAAAAGACTGGCAGCGTCATTGGTACGGTCGCAGGTGCAGCCAGCGGCATCGCAAGCTCCATCAGTGGCGCTGAGATTGGCGGCGCACTGGGGTCAGCTGCTGGCCCGGTCGGTGCCCTGCTGGGTGTCATTGCTGGCGCTGTCCTTGGTGGACTGATTGGCGGCTCCACGGGTTGCGCCATTGGTTCGGCCCTTGGACAGGCCGTGGATAGCAACGCACTGAACAACTACCGATGTCTGGACTGCGGCTCCCGCTTCAAGGCAAGCGCTGAGTAAAACACGCGCAGTCACTTTTTCTCACAGGTTTTTCACTCTTCATTTCAATCACTGACACCCGTCACCCCTAAACCATCGGGGATGGTGCTGTCGCAACGCAATCAAAAAGGAATTTTTATCATGGCACATTTCGTGACCTCCATGGCATACGCGGGCACAACAGCCCCATGGCATGGAATTGGCAATGCGCTCCCTCCCAAACAGCCTCTGTCCGCTTGGGCCGAGGCTGCCGGCATGGATTGGAACATCTGCTCCAGCCCTGTGCGCTACATGACTGAACAGGCGGGAAGTCTGGGCAGCATCATTTCGTTCGATGCCCAAAAGGTCCTCTACCGCAGCGATACCAAAGCCCCCCTGTCGGTGGTCTCCGACCGCTACGAAATCGTGCAACCCCGTGACATCCTGGAGTTCTACCGGGACTTGTCCGAAGTCTCCGGTTTTTCTCTGGAGACCGCAGGGGTTCTCAAGGAAGGTCGCAAGTTCTGGGCCTTGGCCAAAACCGGCAAATCCGCTGCACTCAAGGGCGGTGATGTGGTCAACGGCTACCTGCTTCTGGCCACATCCTGCGATGGCACCCTGGCAACCACGGCCACCCCCACCACGATCCGGGTGGTTTGCAACAACACGCTGACCATCGCCCTGAATGGCGCAACAGGTGCCATCAAGGTACCTCACAGCACCAAGTTTGATGCGCAGGCAGTCAAGAAGCAATTGGGTGTTGCAGTTTCACAGTGGGATGCTTTTATGTACGCCATGAAGACGCTCTCCGAGCGCAAGGTCAAGACCCATGAGTCCATGAACTACTTCTTGAAGGTGCTGTGCCAGACAGACGGACTTTCGGACCCTGCTCTGGGCCTCTCCAATGAACGTGCCCTGAAGCGCGTGCAGGCGCTCTACGAAGGACAGGGTAAAGGCTCGGAACTGTCGTCTGCAAACGGCACTGCCTGGGGCTTGCTCAATGCGGTGACTGAGTTTGTAGACCACCAGAAACAGGCCCGTTCCCGCGAGTCGCGCCTGGATAGTTCGTGGTTCGGCCAGGGTGCTGCACTGAAGCAGCGCGCCCTGGATCAAGCCCTGCAACTGGTGTCCTGAGGGCAGCGACCTACCCAATCACCATTACCCCCCTCCCCCGCAACCCTGCGTCGTAAGCCCCGCCCAGTCTTCGGACTGCGCGGGGCATTTTGTTGGAAACTCACCATGAAACACCCCATGAAAGCCCCTCCACCGGGGGCATCCCGATCTGCGGCCTCTCGACCCGCGGCTTCCCGACCGGCCCTCAAGCTGGTCAAGACCCACGACATGCTGCGCGACGAATGGCTCTCTGTTCGCAAGGGTGGTATTGGCAGCTCCGATGCGGCAGCAGCCGTTGGCCTCAATCCGTATGTTTCACAGATCGCGCTGTGGGCAATAAAGACGGGGCGGGATGCCGATCTGCCTAAACCAGACCCCACTGACGACACCAGTGCAGTGTTTTTTGGGAACCTCTTGGAACCCATCGTGTCGTCACTCTATGTCAAGCGCACAGGCAACCGGGTACGCAGGGTCAACGCGGTATTGCAGCATCCCGAAGAACCCTGGATGCTGGCAAACATTGATCGCGAGGTCTTGGGTGACCCCGAAGTGCAAATCCTCGAATGCAAGACCGCAGGTCGGGAAGGTGCCAAGCTATGGAAAGACGGAGTACCTGACTATGTGCGGCTGCAAATCTGTCACCAACTCTCTGTCACCGGCAAACAAGCGGCAGATGTGGCCGTGCTGATCTGCGGGCAGGAATTGCAGATTCACCGCATCGAGCGCGATGAGGCCATGATCCAGCAGTTGATCGAACTGGAGCGACAGTTCTGGCGCTATGTGCAAACCGATGAACCACCACCCGCCGATGGGTCTGAATCTGCGGATGTGGCGCTGCGTTGCCTGTACCCGCAGGACTCTGGTCAGACACTGGACTTCACCCATGACCTGGTGATGTCCGCCACCTTCTCCGACCTCCTGGCCATACGGGCGCATCTGCAAACCTGCGAGGAACTGGAAGCCCAACTCAAGCAGCGGATTCAACAACGCATGGGAGATGCCTCCAGGGCCGTGTTTGATGGGGGTTCTGTTTCATGGAAGCGCAGCAAGGACGGCTCCATGCTGGATACCGAAGCGCTGCTCAAAGACCATCCCGAGCTGCTGCAGCGCTACAGCCTGTCCAAGTCCGGTTCAAGGCGGTTTCTGGTGCAGTGAAGGGGCACAGCGTGCTGACGCTACCGCCGCGATGGCCGATCTGGCCATTGCCACCGGCGTAGTGCTTCTTTCCTGACACCCTAAGCCCCTGTTGCCGGGGTTGTTGTGCCCGCCCCGGCAATGTCATTGGGGGCGGGCATGTGCTTTTGATACCAAGGATTTACCATGATCAAGGGATTTGCCATTACCCCGCCCGTGCTGGGGCGCATCTCCATCGGCAAGGTTGTTGAGCGCGAGGGCAAGCGATTGCCCGAGAAGGACGACCAGTTCACGATCTCGACTCAGGTGCAAATTCGGGGCGGCATCTGGCTGCAGCACCCGATGGATGAAACATTGCGCAAGGCCCAGGGCGGCAAGATTCGGTCCATTCCGGTGCGGGTAATGTTCGATGACCCGGACCTCAATTTCCGGGCAGCGTACACCGCGTTTGACAGAAGGACCGGCAGACAGGTGTGCAGCGGGGACGGGCAGACCTGCCAACGCCTGACGCACCAGGGGTTGGAGACACTGCCATGCCCCACACCGCAAGTGTGCACGTTTGGCGCAAACGGGGCCTGCAAACCCTATGGACGCCTAAACGTGACCCTGGGTGATGACGATGCCACGGGCAGCTTTGTGTTTCGCACCACGGGCTACAACTCGATTCGCACCCTGGCGGCGCGCTTGCAATACTTCAAAGCAATGTCTGGTGGAAAGCTCTCATGCCTACCGCTGGAACTGAAGCTCAGGGGCAAGTCCACCACGCAAAGCCACGGCACACCCATCTACTACGTGGACGCGACTTTGCGCTCTGGCCTTACAACCGAAGAGGCCCTGAACCAGGCCTCTGCATTGCATGCACAGCGCCAAGCTGCCGGGTTTGACCAGGCAGCGCTGGACGATGCGGCACGGCGAGGATTTGCCAATGGGTTCTTCACGGACACGGATGAGGACGCGTCTGCTGTTTTGGAGGAGTTCTACCCGGCACCAGACGGTCAACAGACCACAGCCCCCAGAACACCCAGAGCACACCGGACGCTCAAGGACAAGCTGGATGCAAAGACTGTGGCGTTGAAGAGTGGGGCTGGCAATGGTGCTGTAGCCACAGGAGGACCATCATGATGATGTGCTACCTCTCTGAAGGCACCCACACCGGCAAGGGGGATGTATGACCCAGTTGCTGCACATCTTTGCGAAGGGTCTGCGTTTTGACACGCTGGTGCAGTACCCCGTGTCGGGTGCTTCTGGACGCCGTTACCGCAATCTGCCATTGGGTAACCCGGTGTCTATGCAAACTTCTGACAGTGGGCCGTCCTGTCTGGCGCAGTGTGTGGCGGTGCTAGGGAGGCTTCCCTTTGACCAGGCCGCTGCGCATGTGTCCCGCTATAGCTTCACGCAAGACGGTCGCTGGATGGACGGTGCCCAGATGCATCTGGGTGAGGCGTCCATTCGCATGCGATTGGTGGAATCGGGGCAGACAAGCGCCATCGGCAGTGCTGCGGGCGCAGCGGTACAACATGGGCACATGTGCATGGTGCAGTGTTGCAGCGCAACTTCCAGCCTGTGGGCAACTGTCACGGGGGTGGAGATGGACTCCACTGCCGGCCACGTCCGCACCCTGCTCTTGCTGGACCCCACAGCCAGTGAACCCTGGGGAACCTGCCACAACACCCGGCTGGAACTGCTGGGGAAAGCGGGCCGTACGGTGCCTGCCTCTGCAGGACACGGGCTGCATTACCGGCACCTGGACGGCAAGGCCTCTGCGGTACGCCTGCAGGGGTTGCTCGTTCTGAGCCTGTGATTCAGCGCCGGGTGATGGCGTGCACTCGGACCGTGCGTGGTGAACGGGTGCGGGTGACATCCAGGCCGCGCCGCTGGGGCAGGTCCGGGTCCATGAGTTCGTGCGCGGGCACGCCAATGGCCTTGCACAAGCGTTCGACGTTATCTATGGCGATGTTTCGCTGCCCACGCTCCAGCGTTCCCACAAAGGCGCGGTCCAGCCCCGCTTCATCTGCCATGGCTTCCTGAGACATACCGGCGTTCACCCTCACTAGCCTGATATTTCGTGCAAAAACCTGGCGCAGCGACAGCTTGGCTGAGGAATTGGGACGGGGGGCCGCTTTGGACATTCCCCTGATCGTTACCAAAAGAGGTGTTTGATACCACGGTGTTTGAAACCCTTTATGATCTCCGAATGCAAGCTTTTGGGAGGGAGCCTGTCATCACCTGGCCTGCATTGGGACAACGGTATGCACCCCATGGCCTTCCCCCCGAAACGCACAGCAGCGCATTCGCTTTAACCAACCAACTCAACTTTTTTACTTTGAAGGACTATTCGAAATGGAAGACATAGACGTAACACAGCAACAAGACCAGAACCCAAAGGCCACGGTGGTTGTTTGGGGCATTGCCGCCATGGCGTTTGCGGCGCTGGCGGCCTATGCGATGTTTGTGAATCCGAAGTACAACTTTGGCTTTTTTTCGGCGGTGCTTTGCTTCATCGTCACGGCCATTGGCGGGACGATTGGAGCGCTGATTGGCAATGCGCTTTGCAACTTTGTGCGCCCTACTGCGGTGTGGACCACCGGTGGCTTCTTCAGCTTGCTGTGGATCAAGATATTTTGGCGGATGGGGCCGCAGGTCATTGGCTTGATCGTCGTGGGCGCTGCCTGCGGCGGGATGCTGATTCCGTACCTGAAGAACCCCGTTCCCTATCAGTACCCGCAGAGCATCGGCACCAATGTACCTGCGAACTTCAATCCAAACAGCTCCGCTCAAGCATCTGCCAATGGCAATGCTGGTGCAGCACAGGCCATGAGCCCATCTGCGCCAGTGCCAGCAACAACACCGGCACCAGCACCGACGGGCAAGCTGTCTGCTGCCGCCGAAAAAGCGATTTCCGAAGGGTTTGTTGAAATCAAAGACCCAAAAGTGGAGGCATGTACGGACGCCAGGCTCGCCGCCCTGCGCAAAGAAATTGGAGAAGAGGCCCTGATAACCTACAGCATGTACAACGAAGCGGCTGTGAAATGCGGCTTCAATCTGTAGGTCAACTCAAATGGCCGACGGGCGTGTCACTATTCCATCATGGTGACCACGCAAAGCTATCAAAAGCAAAGGCATGCTGCTGAGTCGCCCTTGGGTGTTGCTGGTGAGTGGGAGCAATAAAGCCCCCGTTCACTGGCAACACACAACAACAGATACTTTTTTTTGTTCAAGGCAAATTCGTTTCAAGGTATCCGGCACAAATTCACCGGTCGCGACTGTCTGGAACGGGCTGGGTGTGTGGGGGTCATGCATTCGCACCACTCGTGTTTCGAAAGCTGCTTCATCTCCCGCCGAAATTGAGTATGTAGGCTACCTACACCAGTACTGTCCGCCAGCAGATTCCTCGGGCATAGTAAATGCTGCACAATGCAGGTGGCGTCGTCATACGCAGACAGACTCGGCCACGGAAATTCTTGAAGATATCTATACGCGTGTTACATGCAGATCAGGTAGGTGCCACGGTGTAGCGGGTAGACACTATTCGCTAAATGGCTCCACATCGCCGGGCTTTCGCAGCATTTTGTTGACCTCGTCGAGATGAAGCTCCTCTTGAACAATCATCTCGCGAGCATATTCTTCCAGCAAAACGGAATCGCCTTCTGACACCTTGAGTAGTTCGTAATAGGCAGCCAAGGCATTCTTTTCGTGCTCCAAGCTCTCCCGCAAAATGTCACCGATGTCGTGCTTCTCGGTTTCGAGCAGCGCTCCAATCTTCAGAGAAGGATGACCGCCCAACAGCGTTACCAGCTCACCTGCTTTGTGGGCATGCCCGAGTCCTTCCACGGCATTCCCTTTAAGCCAGGAAACGATGGGGATACGGTTGTAGCCATAGACCATCAGCGCATAGTGCGTGTACTTCACTACCCCCGCCAACTCCAATTCCATGATCTGGTTAAGGACGTCAATAGCGGTTTGATTTTTTACGCCTGTCATACCCGTCTCCCAAGAAAAACTGGTCCCAAAAACTGAAATCAAGCAGTGTGCGCGGTGCGTACCGGGTCATTATGTTCCTGTTGCTGTTCTGAGTCACACGGAAAAGATTCGCTGAAGTCGACACCGCCCCCATGAAGTCTGCGTTGACGTATTGGACATCAATGCCGTCAGGCCTGCTGTTGGCAGTACCAATACAAAGTTGTGTAAAGCAACGTGTCGAGACGGTAACTGCGACAACTCAATCTATAATGCGAATCATTATCATTACGAATATCAACCGCACTCATGACCCCAATCACCGCCTTTCGTGCGCTGGCAGTCTGCATATCCGTCGGGTTGGCCGGCCAAGTCGCGCTCGCACAGGAAACGTCGTCTTCCGCTGCCGTGGCGAATGAACTCATCGTGCCTGCTGAGCTTCCAGAAAAAGACCTGGATATCAAGTCCGCTCCCGACAGTCAATGGACTGGGGTGTGGACCCGCACCAGCCTATTTGGAGATATTGGTGGACTGCGTAGTCAACTCGGGCGATCCGGAATCAGCCTGGGACTGACAGAAACCAGTGAGCTCCTGGGCACACTCAACGGTGGCCTCAAATCGGGTCAGGAGTACCACGGCGTCACCACACTAACAGTGGGCGTAGACACGCGACAAGCGGGCGCTTGGGACGGAGGCACTTTTAACGTCAGTGCACTGCAGATCCATGGTCGCCCATTCAGTGCTGACTATGTGGGCAGTCTGCAAACTGCAAGCGGTACAGAGACTTACCCTGGACTGCGACTGTGGGAGGCATGGTTCCAGCAGAAGATGTTGGACGACAAGGTGGATATCCGAATCGGGCAGCAAAGTATTGACCAGGAATTTATGGTCAGCCAGTACGCGGGCACCTTCATGGGAACGATGTTCGGCTGGCCTGCCGTTCCGTCTTATGACATGCCCGCCGGCGGCCCCGCCTTTCCCCTCTCGGGTTTAGGCGTTCGTTTACGTGCGAATTTGGGCCACTCAATCACCTTGTTGGCCGGCGCCTATGCCGGCAATCCGGCAAACAGCACCAGTGCCCAGGATCCCCAAAAGGTCAACGATACCGGTACTACCTTCAGCCTGTCCGGCGGTACGCTGTACATCGCTGAGCTGCAATTTGGCCGCAATCAACCAGAAATGGGGGAAATCGATACAGGTCATAAATCGGGGCTTCCTGGAACCTACAAGATAGGCGCCTGGTACCACGACGCCAGCTTTGCTGATACCGGATTGGACGCCAGTGGACTCTCATTAGCCGATCCGGCCAGCAGCGGAAATCCCATGCAGCACGCAGGCAACTACAGCTTCTATGCGGTGGCTGACCAAATGGTCTGGCGTGAAAGCGAAGATGGTTCAAGGGCTGTGAATGTGTTTGCTCGCGTAATGACCGCACCAGGCGACCGCAACCTGATCAGTTTGAGCGCCAACCTGGGAATCACCATGAATGCACCCTTCGATGGCCGTGACAACGATGTGGCAGGTCTGGGTATCGCTTATGTGCAAGTTGGCAACCATACGGTCGCGCTGGACAGGGATACCAACGCCTTCAATGGCACTAGCCAGCCCGTGCGGGATAGTGAGACTTTTCTTGAGGCCACTTACCAGTACCAAGTCACGCCTTGGTGGCAAGTACAGGGTTCTTTGCAGTACACGCTCAATCCAGGCGCAGGTGCTGTGAATCCCAACGACGCCTCACAGACCAGCCCAATCCCCAACGCATGGGTCCTGGGTCTGCGCACCAACATTACCTTTTGAGACTTCGGAGTTTGACCATGCGTTTTTTAGATTCAATATGCCAACGTTTTGGCAACGCCAAGCGCCTACTTGTTAATGCAGCTTTTCTAGTAGCCGTCGCGCCATTGGCCCACGCTGAAGGCCCCCAGGGATTTTTAGAAACCATCCACAAACACACGCCATTGGCATCGATGGTGCCCGACAACGGTGACCAAAACCCCTATGCTGTGGTCGTCGCACCCGTGAGCTCCGGGCTATTCCAACGCGGCGACGTGTTGGTTGACAACTTCAACAATGCGGCCAATCTGCAAGGATTGGGCACGACCATTGTGATCTATAGCCCCATCAGCAAAAAGATGTCCTTGTTCGCGCAATTGCCACGTGACCTTGCAGGCTGTCCAGGTGGTGTCGGATTGGGGACTGCCATGACGGTGCTCAAAAGTGGCTGGGTGATCGTAGGTAGCACGCCCAGCAACGATGGCACCACCGACACCAAGGGGGCGGGTTGCCTCATCGTGCTGGATTCCAACGGAAAAGTTGCAGATGTCTGGGCGGGTCCGAACATCAACGATCCGTGGGGAAATATGGCGGTCATTGACAACGGATCCACGGCCACGCTGTTCGTGAGCAACGCCGGTTTTGGTGTGGGCAGCTCCAAGGGGACGCCACCGGTGGTGAACCAGTCAACGGTGCTTCGCATTGAGCTAGCCATCCCAGAAGGTCAGAAGCCTCGCATTGAGAATCAAACGGTGGTGGCCAGTGGCTTTGGTGCACAAGCCGACAAGGGGGTGTTTTTGATCGGGCCGACCGGACTGGCGCTAGGAAGAGACGACAAGCTATATGTATCTGACGCCTTGGGTAACCGTATCAGCGAAATCTGGGAAGCCACCACCCGTACCACCAGTGCCGGTATCGGTCGCACATTGACCCATGACGGGCTATTGCTTCGGCCGCTGGCGATGACCAATGTGCCCAATGGCCACTTGTTGGTTGTCAATGGCAGCAACGGCAAAGTGGTGGAAATTGACCCGGAAACTGGAACGCAAATTTACGCCCAGTGGATTGACAACAACAAAGCACAAACGCCTCCAGGCAACGGCGATCTCTTCGGTATCGCCATGAATTTGGAGGGAACGGCTTTTTACTATGTCGAAGATGAGGTCAACATGCTGGTGATTGCCAAATGAACGACACCAACCAACTCAATCTGACACGCCGAGGCCTCTTGGGTAGCAGCCTTGCTGCTGCGGCCGGTGCGACCTTGTCCATGACCGCCGCTCCTGCGGCGGTCGCGGCAGCACCTACAACCACGTCAAAAGTGGAGCCATTTTGGGGACCACACCAGAGTGGCATTCTGACGTCGCAACAGGCGCACATCTACTTTGTGGCACTCGACCTGACTACCGAAAAACGCAGTGACCTGGTTACCCTCATGAAGCGCTGGACTTTAGCCTCGCAGCGCATGGCTAAAGGCGACACAGGGCTTGCTTTAAAGGACGATCTGGACGCGGCTCCGGTTGATTCTGCAGAAACCGTGGGACTTGCACCCGCTCGTCTCACCATTACCTTTGGCTTTGGGCCCGGCATGTTCACGCGCGACGGTGTAGATCGTTATGGACTTGCAAATAAGCGGCCAGCAGCCTTGGTTGATCTGCCCAAATTCAACGGCGACCAGCTCATCCCTGAGCGTTGTGGTGGTGACATTTCCATCCAGGCCTGCGCGGATGACCCACAAGTGGCGTTCCTCGCAGTACGTCAGCTCATCAATATGGCCGATGGGGTGGCCACTCTGCGCTGGATGCAGTCCGGTTTCGTGAGCGGGGACCGTAACCTGATGGGTTTTAAGGACGGAACCAACAACCCCTCAGTAAAAGATCCAGCTCTGATGAACACGCACGTCTGGGTCGGCACCGAGGGCGGCTGGATGCAAAACGGCTCTTACCAAGTCGTACGAAAAATTCGCATTGCACTGGAACACTGGGACCGCACCAAGCTTGGGTTCCAAGAGGAGGTCGTTGGTCGTCACAAAATGAGTGGTGCACCCTTGGGCAAAAAGCACGAGCATGACGCGCTCGATCTGGATGCGAAAAATGCAGATGGAGAGCTTGTGATTCCGGAAACTGCGCACGCGCGGGTGGCATCGCATCAACAAAACGATGGTGCACAAATGTTACGCCGGGGCTATTCCTACAACGATGGCGCAAGCGCCTATGCAGAACGCTGGCCACCATGGCGCCAAGGCATCCTGTATGACGCGGGGCTCTTCTTTGCCGCATACCAAAGAGATCCGCGAACCAGCTTCATCCGTGTGAATCAGGCACTGTCCATGCAGGACATGATGAACCAGTACACCACGCATGTGGGTAGTGGCATCTTTGCATGCCCTCCAGGTGCCAAAGAAGGTAGCTACATCGGAGCACCTCTGTTTGAGTCTTAACGAGCTTGTCGCATTGCAAAAATTTGAAATGGATATTTGAAAATGAAAAAGATACTTTTAACGGCAGCCTTCGGGGTGACTACGCTGCTTCAGTCGACTCTGACCCATGCTGAGACGCTGATTTTGTACAGCGCACAACATCCCCAGACGGTCAAAGTGTTGGCAGCAGATTTTCAAAAGCAAAGTGGCATTACCGTCAAGATTCGCTCCGGCGAAGGACCAGCCCTGACGGCCCAGTTGGTAGCCGAAGGCAAGGCCTCGCCTGCTGATGTCTATTTGGCATCCAATTCACCTGAATTGATGCAACTTGAAGGCCGAGACATGTTGAGCCCGGTAGCATCCTCGACGCTTGCAGACATCCCGGCCCAATTCAGTTCAGCCAAAGGTCAATGGGTGGGAGTCATGGCGCGCGAGAACGTGTTGGTCTACAACCTCAAACTAGCGAATGCCGACAGCTTGCCCGCTTCATTGATGGACCTGTCTGGCCCAGCTTGGAAAGGCAAACTTGCCATTGCCCCTTCTGACGGTGACTTCCTGCCTTTGGTCAGTGCCGTACTGGCCCTCAAGGGTGAGCCTGCTACTCTTGCCTGGCTCAAAGGCCTGCGATCCAACGCACAAATGTTCGACGACAACGAAGGCGTCGCGGCGGCAGTCAATCGCGGCTCCGTCGCGGTGGGGGTGCTCAATAGCTACTACTGGGCGCGTTTGAAAACCGAATTGGGGGACAAAGGCATGTTCAGCGCGCTGCACCATTTCGGCAATGGCGATGTAGGCGCCCTGATCAATGTCTGTGGGGCGGGTGTACTTAAAAGCTCGAAAAACAATGAAGCGGCACAAAAGTTTCTGGCTTATCTGATTAGCGAACGCGCCCAGACACTCTTTGCCTCCAACAGCATTACCTATGAGTATCCCTTGCGCCCTGGTACCACGTCGTCAAAGTTGCTCAAACCCTTCAAGGACTTGAATCCGCCCCAACTTAGTGTCGAAAAATTGGGCGACAACAGCCAGGCAGCGCGCCTCTTGCGGGCGGCGGGATTGCTGTAGCCCTCCTCCGATGTCCTCTTCAACGGACGCCACGCCAGCGTATAGGGTGTCTACACGCAAAATTCCACTCAACCTGATCGTGGTCAGCGTGGCCATTGCCATGCTGATTTTCATTCCTCTGGCGATGACGTTGTGGCGGGCCATGGATTTCGGTTGGGCGACGACCGTGGAACTCCTGTGGCGCCCAATCGTCTTGTCTTTGGCCACCAACACGCTGCTCATCACACTGAGCGCGCCGCTGGTTTGTGCGGTGCTGGGAACCGCTTGTGCTTGGTGCATCGAGCGCACCCATCTGCCTGGGCGTCGTCTATGGGGTGTCCTGGTGGCTGTCCCACTGGCCATTCCCCCGTTCATTACCAGTTACGCGTGGGTGTCGATCAGCAACAGCTTGCAAGATTTCGCAGGCGCCTTGCTAGTCGTTTCCAGTGCTTATTTTCCTCTGGTGTATCTGCCCGTCGCGGCTGCCTTGCGCAATCTGGATCCGGCACTGGAAGAGTCCGCTAGAAGCCTCGGATTAGGAAAACTCGCCTGCTTTCGCCGCGTCATATTGCCGCAATTGAAGCCTGCACTGCTTGGCGGAATGCTTTTGGTGGCACTGGGAACTCTCTCAGAGTTCGGTGCGTTTGCACTGCTGCGCTTTCATACCTTCACAACCGAGATATTTGCAGAATACCGCGTCGGCTTTGATGGTTCCGGTGCTGCCATGCTCTCCGGTGTTCTCATGGTCCTGTGCTTGGTCTGCTTGGCTGCGGAGCACCGTGCACACGGTCATGCGCGCTACGAACGGCTGGGGCAAGGCGTCCGGCGCGCATTGCCACGTGTTGAATTGGGAGCTTGGACTTGGCCGGTGTTGTGCGCATGGATGTTGCTGGTTGTCGTCACACTTGCTGTACCACTGGGAACTATTGGTTTTTGGATGTTGCAACATGGCGAGGCAGCCGTAACGCCCGCCGAGGTGTCACCGCAACTGCTGCTGGAGGCAACCCTCTCGTCTGTTGGGCTTGGGCTTGCCGGAGCGCTACTGACTATCGTACTGGCCATTCCTATCGGGTTTCTCATGGCCAGGTACCCCGGACGACTGTCAACGCTGGTGGAGCGCGTCGTCTTTATGGCGCAGGGCATTCCCGGAGTTGTCATTGCACTGGCACTGGTGTCCCTGACCATCCATTTTTTGACGCCTCTATACCAGTCAACGTTTCTACTGGTGGTAGCCTACTCCACCCTGTTTCTCCCATTAGCACTCGTCAGCGTCAAAGCTTCCCTTTTGCAAGCAGAAGAGCGATTGGAGCATGTGGGGCGCTCGCTAGGGCTAACCCGTTTGGGCGTCTTGCTGCGTGTGGTATTGCCGATTGCCGCGCCCGGCCTGGGAGCGGCCGCGTGTATGGTGTTCATTGCCGTGGTGACGGAATTGACCGCTACGCTGATGCTCGCTCCCATTGGGACTGACACGCTGGCGACTCAGATTTGGGCAGATACATCCGCATTGGCATTTGCGGCGGCCGCACCCTATGCTGCGATTTTGGTCACTATTTCACTGGCATCGGCCTGGGCCCTGACGGCTTTTGCCGGCAGAAGCGCTGTTCTGAACAACGTGCATATTTTTGAATAAAAACAGGATCGCGATGGCAGAACTACACATCCAGGGCTTGGCGAAATACTTCGGAACTGCGCCAATTTTGAAGAATCTTGATCTGCACGTGACATCTGGTAGTTTGACAGCGATTTTGGGACCGTCAGGCACTGGAAAGTCGACGTTACTGCGCATGGTGTGCGGTTTTGAGCGTGCAGATGCTGGCACCATTTCAATCGCAGGAAACGTGGTCAGCGCGCCCCATGTCCATGTGCCACCGGAGCAACGCCATATCGGTTACGTTGCGCAGGAGGGCGCTCTGTTTCCTCATTTGTCAGTAGCCGACAATATCGTGTTTGGACTTGCGCGCGCAGAGCGCCGCGCACGCCACCGGGTCCATGAGTTGTTGGAACTGGTCGGTTTGCCGATCCACTTTGCCGACCGTGCGCCCCAGCAGCTCTCAGGCGGGCAGCAGCAGCGCGTGGCGTTGGCTAGAGCTTTGGCACCGAATCCTGCATTGGTTTTGTTGGATGAGCCTTTTTCCGCGCTTGACGCGTCACTTCGGGCAGAGACCCGCAGCGCAGTAGCTAAGGCGCTGCAGGAGGCTGGAGCTACGGCCTTGTTGGTGACGCACGATCAATCGGAAGCTCTCTCGATGGGCCACCAGGTGGCAGTACTGTTGGATGGAAAGTTGCTTCAAATCGATACGCCTCAAGCCATTTACCGCAGGCCTTGTACTGAAGATCTGGCAAGGTTTGTTGGCGAAGCGGTGCTTCTGCCAGGAACCTCGCAGAAGGGAACTATTCGGTGCGCGCTAGGGACTTTGAAGGCGATGCCAGGCACACCCGACGGCAGTGTTCTCATGCTTGTTCGCCCAGAGCAAATTCGTGTTCGACCAGATGACGCAGCGCCCGGCCCTGATCAAATCAGGCCCATGGTGGCCCGAACGATAAGTGTCTCTTTCAATGGTCATGATGCATTGGTCCGTCTACAGCTCCTGGTAAATGGCGTTGTGGTCACAGCTCGATTGCCGGGATATATGTCTCCCGCAGTCGGTGATGAAGTGATTCTGAGCGTCGAAGGTGAAGTCACCGCATTTTCTCAATAACGACAAACCTCATACCCGCCGTAAACAGTACTGCCTGAACGGGGTCGTGGCAATGTTTTGCGTGAGCCCTATCGACACGCAATGCTTCAATGCATGTCCTGCGAACGTCGGTATCCTTCGACGATTGCCGATGCCAATTCGGCCTTGTCGGCTAGCTGCATCTGCTGCTCATGAAGTACCAGAAGCGTATTCACATAGGCGGCATCTTGCGTATCAAGGCTATAGGAAACACCATCAATTGCCCGAAGTCGGCATGCAAGTATGGTGTCCAATGCTGTATGGAAGTCGTCCATCAAGTCAACGCCATATCCTTGCTCGGCCAAAACTACGCCCGCGTAGGCGGTGACGACCAGTTCTCTGAAGTGCTCAAACTCCCCCTCGCCGTTGGTCAGCGCATACAGTGCCTTACGACCCGCCAAGCCAATGCGTGTCTGGGTCTCCTGTGAAACTGGATCCTTCGCCAGTGCACGCCAGACTGGGTTTGCAGTTAGAAGCACCAAGTTACGAGTATCAGCACCAAGTTTGCCTGTCTTGTGCTTCTTTTGGGTTCTTTTAAAAGCCATTTAATCTCCCAATCACCCATCGGTATAACATGTCAGCCTAGACTACTCAGTGTCAGCTAAGTCTGGGCTCATATTCTCCGGATCACGCAAATACCTGCGTGTTCCTCAACGGAGAATGCCATGCTTAACTACACCAAGATTGGCCTTTCGGTCACGGTTTTACTGGCGCTAGCTGCCACTGCCTACGCGACAAACACTGCACAGAACGATGCCAAAAGCATCGAACTGGCCAAGGTGTCCATGACCCAGGCGATTGCAGTCGCAGAGCAGGCGGGCCGTGGCAAAGCATCACACGCGGAGTACGAGAAGACTGTATCGGGTTGGGCGTACGACGTCGAGGTGGTCAGCGATGCCAAGGTCTTTGATATCCGCGTTGACGCTGACAAGGGAACCGTTCTTTCATTTGCTGAAGACCGCGTGGACCTAGACGATGGCACCGACCAAGCAGACTGATCCATTGCGCCCCCCAAAGAGCATCAGTCTCAGGATGGGGCGAACCCAACACCATGCAAGAACTCAATGTATCGCTTTTTCTGCTGCTCAATGCACCGGCCAACCCCAATGCCAATGTCCTGCTGCTTGCAAAGTTTCTGGCCGAACAGATGATCTGGTTGGCGCCGTTGGTGTTACTTGTGGGCTGGATGCTGGGCGATGAGATACTTCGCAAGCTGATGCTAGTGGCCACCGCCTCGGGCCTGTCTGGACTGTTGATGGCCCAAGGCATGGGACTTATGTGGAATCATCCACGTCCATTTGCAATGGAGCTCGGTCACCAGCTTATTCCCCACGTGGCCGACTCTTCTTTTCCGAGCGACCACTTGACGCTGATGTGGAGCATAGCGTTCAGCTTCTTGTGGCACCAGCGGCTTCGCCTTGCAGGTAAGGTGTTTGCCCTGCTAGGCTTGCCCATGGCCTGGGCGCGCATTTACCTGGGCGTGCACTTCCCGCTGGATATGGTGGGTGCGGCACTGGTTGCAGGTTTTTGTGCCTACCTGTGCTTTCGTCAAGAGCGCTGGTTTGTGGGGCCGATGTACCGCTGCGCCTCGGCCTTGCACCAAATCCTCTTTGCTCCGCTGATCCGGCGCGGCTGGATACGCGGCTGAGCTTGCTAAGCCTAGCCTAAGTCTGCGTTGGCAAATTCAGTCCAAGTACCGTATTCAAATCACCAATCAATATGAAACATCTCCTCAACATCAGTGCTGAGTCCCTCAACAAAGTTCCCGCCGTTGTGCTGAGCTTCTGGCTTATCAAGATCATGACTACCACGGTGGGGGAGACGGTCGCCGACTATTTGGCGGTGGACGCCGGCTTTGGCCAGACCAGTACCCGCATCGCCATGCTGGGTGCACTGGCCTGCTCTCTATTTTTACAAATGCGCTCCAGTCGCTGCCATCCGGTGCTGTACTGGCTGACTGTGGTGCTGGTTAGCGTGGTGGGAACCCAAATTACAGACGCGCTTACCGATGGGCTGGGCGTGAGCCTGTATGTGAGCACGGCGGTGTTCCTGGCTTTGCTGTTGCTGACCTTTGGGCTCTGGTACCGCAACGAAGGCACGCTATCGATCAACAGCGTCGATAGTCGCAAGCGGGAGACCTACTATTGGCTAGCCATTCTGTGCACCTTTGCCCTGGGAACGGCTGCCGGAGACCTGGCGACCGAGGCCGTGGGCCTGGGATTTCAGCTGGGTGTGGGAGTTTTCAGCGCGTTGATCGCACTGGCCTATGTTGCCTATCGAATGGGCGCACAGCCAGTGCTGGTCTTCTGGATCGCCTATATCTTGACCCGACCATTGGGGGCGGCGCTGGGTGACTGGCTGTCGCAAGCCAGAGAGTACGGTGGCCTGGGTCTGGGCGCGCAATGGACGAGCGTAATATTCCTTTCGGCAATCGCCACCCTGGTCGCCATGGCTCAACGCCGATCTCTGAATTCCGGTCTGCTGACCAGCAGTTGAAGAAACTATTCACCGCAACTTTTTTAGTTTATGAAGCGATCGAACCAATATTCCACCATTGGCAACATGTGTGCATCAGTTGCCCTCACCCTGCTTGCCCTTGGCACGTCCTACCTGCTTCCGGTTTTGAGCGGAGATTTGTCAGTAGCATTGGCTGGCCCCGTATCCAAGCTAGGCAATCTGGCGAACTTTCGTAGCGTCGCTGCCGATGTGGCCTTGCGGGTCGACAAAGGGGATCTCGCTGGTGCGAAGTCTCGCATCAAAGACTTGGAAATTGCGTGGGATTCGGCTGAGGCCGGACTCAAGCCGCGCGCGGCGGCTGACTGGCATGTGATCGACAGGAGTCTAGACCGCGCCCTGGAGGCCTTGCGAGCCGGTACGCCGGTGGCGGCCAATTGCAAGGCGGCTATGGCTGAGCTGCTGCGGCTGATGGACCAGATGGCTGGCTTGACCTGAGGCACTGCTCCCTTTTGGGTTTATCGTAGGGCCGTACAGGGTTATTTTTCAGGCTTCTTATATGCGCGTGTTGCTGGTAGAAGACGACCGCATGATTGGTGCGGCAGTCGAGCAGGCCTTGAAGGATGCGTCCTACGCCGTGGACTGGGTGCGTGATGGACAAAGTGCCCTCCATACTCTATCCAGTCAGACTTATGGCGCCGTGCTGCTGGACTTGGGCTTACCCAAACGCGATGGTATGGAAGTACTGCATCAGCTGCGCGCCGGAGACAACCCGGTGCCTGTGCTGGTCATCACTGCGCGCGACACGCTGGCTGACCGCATTGGTGGGTTAGACGCGGGGGCCGACGACTATGTGCTCAAGCCGTTTGAGATGGGCGAGGTGCTGGCACGCATGCGCGCCATCGTCCGTCGCCGCGGCGGCGTTGCCGGCCCCGTTCTATCCAATGGTGTGTTGGCGCTGGACCCAGCAACTAAGGAAGTCCACCTGGATGGCAAGCTATGCCGGTTGTCCAGTCGGGAGTTTTCCTTGTTGCGGGCCCTGTTAGGGCGTCCCGGCGCCATTCTGTCGAGGGCCGAACTAGAAGACCGCATTTACGGCTGGAATGAGGAGGTTGAGAGCAATGCTGTCGAGTTCCTAATTCACGCACTGCGCAAGAAGCTTGGCAGCGATGTCATAAAAAACGTCAGGGGTATGGGATGGATGGTCGACAAGGGCTGATCGACAGTTCACTACAGTTCAAGCTTTCGGCTTGGCTTGCCATGGTGATTGGGGGCGTGGCCCTGGCCGCCGGAGTTTTTTCCTATGGCTCGGCCTTTAACGAGGCCAATGAACTGCAGGACGATCAGCTGCGGCAGATCGCCGCCATGGTACGTCGCCAGCACGTGGCGCTGGCGCCGCCAGCCGAGCCCGTGGATGCCCCTGATGTCGACCCCGAGTCCCTGGTTGTAGTTCAGGTGCTGGCCCGACCCGGCCAGTCGCCTTTGAATGTGTCCGGCACAGCTGTGGCCTTCCGCGCGGACATGGAAGACGGTGTGCAAACCGTCAACGTGGAACGGCAGGACTGGCGCGTGGTGGTGGAAACACTAACGTCGGGCACGCGCTTTGTAGTGGGACAAAGAACCAGTGCGCGCGACCAAATCGCGCGCGATAGCGCTCTGCGGGCGGTGCTGCCCTTTGTTGTGTTGATCCCCCTGCTGCTGCTGCTGGTGCGGGCTCTGATTCGCACCATGCTTAAGCCGGTCAAGGCACTGGCGCACGACATAGACCAGCGCGAGCAGGATGACTTACGGACCATGAGCGAGGCCGACATACCTACGGAAATCCGGCCTTTTGTTGTGGCCATCAACCGCCTGCTGTCGCGCGTTGCGCAGGCCATGGCCGGCCAGCGCCGTTTCCTAGCGGACGCTGCACACGAGTTGAGAACACCGCTGACTGCCCTATCGTTGCAAGCCGAGCTGCTGGGGGCTACCGACATGTCTGCACAGGCTAGGCAACGTCTGGTCGTTTTGCAAGGTGGCCTGCTGCGTTCGCGCCAATTGTTGGACCAATTGCTGGCATTGGCGCGTGCCCAGGATAGTCCGCAACAGCCAATGCAGCCAGTCTCAGTACGCACGGTCTATTTGCGCGTTGCCGAGGACCTGATGCCCTTGGCTCGTGCCAAAGGCATTGATCTGGGAATGGTAGGCGAGCAGGATTACACCGTTTTGGCCACCGAGGTGGATATGTTCACCCTGGTGAAGAACTTGGTGGACAACGCCATTCGCTACACCCCGCCAGGAGGCAAAATCGATTTGTCTGTGCGCCAGATTCAGGGCCGCACGGCGTTGCTGATTTCCGACACTGGTCCAGGTATTGCCGAGGACGAGCGTACGCGCGTATTCGATCCTTTCTACCGCGTGCTGGGCAATGAGGAAATGGGCTCAGGCCTGGGTCTGTCGATCGTGCTAACCATTGTCCAGCGTTTAGGGGCTCAAATTCAATTGGAACATGCCAAAGCTGGGGAAATGACTGGCCTGCGTGTCGTGGTTTCGTTTTGAACTCACCCTATGGTTGGCCTAAGTCCAGAGCTCTACAGTGCGCCCATGTCCAACCTATCACTGCGCTATTTCAGACCCGATGAAGCCAATCGCGTCTATGGAACCTTTGTTTTCGCCTCCGTGCTTCTGGCCCTGATCCCTACCTTCTGGGGCTCGCTCGACTTGCAGGTGGCGCGACTTTTTTTCTCTCCCACAGCGAACGGTGCCAGCAGATGGTGGTGGGTGCAGATGTTGAATGACTATACGCCGACTCTCTTCAGAGGCTTGGTACTGGTCTGCGTACTTCTGTGGCTGGTGGCCTGTTTACAGGTTCGCTGGAAGCGCTGGAGATTGCCTTTGGCATTTATGGCACTTGCAGGAATTGCCGGGCCGGGTCTAGCAGTCAATGGCATCGTCAAGCCGCTATGGGAGCGTGCGCGTCCCTCTCAAATACAGGAGTTTGGTGGCACACAGCAGTTCTCCAAGGTGGGCGTCTTTGCCGAGGAATGCAGCAAGGATTGCTCCTTTGTCAGCGGCCACGCTGCCTGTGGTTTCTTCTTTAGCAGCCTGTGTCTGGTATTTCGCAAGCGCCGCGCGGTATGGATGGCGCTCGGCATTCTGGCGGGTGCCACCATTGGCTTTGCCCGTATCAGCGGCATGCACCATTGGCTGAGTGACGTATTGTGGGCGTTTCCAGTTACCTTGCTCAGCAGTTGGGCGGTGTGGTCGCTATTGCGCACATTCGAGCCAAAAGTCTGACCGTACTGCAACGCATGGTGCTGTATCCGCATTCCTGATCTAGGTCCGTTTCGGCAATTTGAGCGCCACTTTGCCCGCATCGGGCATTCCCGTTCCTATCCGGTTTGGCATAACCAATTTGCCAATAATTTGCCAATCGAGCCCCAGGTGAAGATGGGGTGTGCATGATGTGTTAAGCCACATGCTGTCAGGCCTGAAACCCAATTTCTGGAATGAGTTGGACGCTTTGCTGCGCTACCATCCTCGATTTGAGGCTACCCAATACAATCTGCGGGGTGAGCAACATCAAACGCACTGTTCTCTTTTGTAGCGCGGCAATCGTCCTTGTCCTACTCTGCTATCAAGGGTTGCGCAGTGGCGGGGACGCCGCGCCCAAGGCCAGCTCCGCTGAGGTGCCGCTAGCGGTGACAGTGGCGCAAGTGCAGCGGCAAGATTTGCCATTAACTCTGGCTGCCAATGGCCGAGCGGAGGCACGAGCTTCGGTGGCAGTAAAGGCGCGTCTGGACGGCCAGGTGGCCGAGGTCGACTTTGCAGAAGGGCAAATGGTGCACAAGGGACAATTGCTACTTCGCATAGACCCGGCGCTGTTGGAGGCGCAAACACATCAGGCTGAAGGCGTGCTGGCACGTGACGAGGCGCAACTGGCAAGGGCGCAGGCCGACTATCAGCGCAACCAGGCTCTAACGAGTCAGGGATTCATATCGCAGAGCGGCCTGAACCAGTCGCTCGCAGACATGCTGACCACCCAGGCCAATCTGAAGGCCGACCGCGCGGCGCTGGACAGCGCACGCTTACAACTGGGCTATGCCAGAATCAATGCTCCAATGGACGGCGTGGCCGGTGCCTTGCTGTTACCGGTGGGCGGTGCCGCCAAGGCCAACGACACTACTTTACTGGTGATCAACCAGACGCAGCCGATATACATCACCTTTTCACTGCCGGAGTCGCAACTGGCGGCTTTGAAGGCGGCGCAACGCAAGGGGGGTGTGCCTGTCAACGCCAGCGTCACCGGCATGGGCCAGCCACGCCAAGGCAAACTGGCCTTTATCGATAATGCGGTAGACCCAACCAGTGGTGCCATCACCGTCAAGGCGTTGTTTCCAAACGAAGACGGTGCATTGACGCCGGGACAGTTCGCCAAGGTAGCGGTGCAAGTGGATACCCTGCCTCATGCGCTGGTAGTGCCAGCCCAGGCGGTGGAAAGTGGTGTGGATGGCCCGTATACGTTTGTTGTTAACGCCGATGACACGGTCAGCCTGCGACAACTCAAACTGGGGCCCGATTCTGGCGGTTTGCGCGTAGTGACCGAAGGCCTCAAGCAGGGAGAGCGCGTTGTGACTACGGGACAGGCCAGATTGCGTGAAAACAGTAAAGTGATTGTCAGTGACGCGTCTGCAACTGGGGTTCCTCCGTGAACCTGTCGGCGCCCTTCATACGGCGCCCCATCGCCACCTCATTGCTGATGCTGATGCTGGTGCTGTTCGGCATCGCGGGCTACCAGCAAATGCCTCTGGCGGCCTTGCCATCGGTTGACCTGCCCACCATCAACGTGTCGGCTGAATTGCCAGGTGCCAGCGCCGAGGTGATGGCCACCTCGGTGGCCACGCCGCTGGAGCGCCAATTGGCGTTGATCCCCGGCGTTACCGACATGACCTCCAGCAGTGCACAAGGCAGCACCTCCATCACAGTGCAGTTCGACCTAAGCCGAAGCATAGACGCCGCCGCGCAGGACGTGCAGGCCGCCATCAATAGCGCCAGTGGCCTGCTGCCGCGCACATTGCCAGCACCACCCAGCTGGGAGAAGGCCAATCCGGCGGATTTTCAGATTATGTCCATTGCGGTCACCTCGGACGTGCTACCCCTCGAACAGGTCGACGTGTATGCCGATACTTACATCGCCCAGCAACTCTCGCGCATCAGCGGTGTCGGGCTGATCGACCTGCACGGCGAGCAAAAGCCGGCAATACGCGTGCAGGTGGACCCCGGCAAGCTCAACACCCTGGGCCTGAGCCTGGAGCAGGTGCGCGCCGCGCTGGGTAGCGCCACGGCCAATGCACCCAAGGGCACGCTGGACAGCCCCAAGCGCTCGGTTTCGGTTGACGCCACAGACCAGTTGACCCAGGCGCACGAGTACGACGAACTGGTACTGGCATGGCGCAACGGAGCGCCGGTGCGTGTGCGCGACATCGGTCAGGCCATCAGCGGGCCGCAGGATGTCAAGCAGGCCGCCTGGATACAGAAGCAACGCGCCATCATTGTGGACATTCACAAGCAACCTGGCGGAAACGTGGTGCAGACTGTGGACGACATACGCCGCGTTCTGCCCGAGCTGGTACGCACCCTGCCAGCTTCGGTCAAGGCCGAGGTGGTGAACGATCGCACCCAGACCATACGCGCCAGCTTGACCGATGTGCAGCGTACGCTGATGCTGACGGTGGTGCTGGTGGTGTTTGTGGTGTTCTTGTTCCTCCGCGGCCTCTGGGCTACCCTGATACCAGCGCTGGCGATTCCGCTCTCAATCGCTGGCACCTTCGGCATCCTCAACCTGACTGGATACAGCATAGACAACCTGTCACTGATGGGCATCACCATAGCAGTGGGCTTTGTGGTGGATGACGCCATCGTGGTGATTGAGAACATCATCCGCCACGTAGAGATGGGAGAAACGCCGCTTAAGGCAGCACTGGAGGGTTCGGGCCAGGTTTCCTTCACCGTGGTGTCAATGACACTGTCACTCATCGCCGCACTGATACCGCTGCTGTTCATGGGGGGCGTAGTGGGCCGGCTGTTCCGCGAATTCTCTCTCACCGTTGGCGTGGCGCTGGCGGTATCGGCCCTAGTGTCACTGAGTATCACCCCCATGTTGTGTCGCGTGTTGCTGCACCTGGATCTGCAGCGTCAGCCGGGCCGGGTGGCGCGCGTGTTCGAGAATGCCTTTCTGGGCCTGGCAGCTCTGTACGAGCGCACGCTTATGCGGGTGCTGCGCCACCAGCGGGCCACCCTGCTTATAGCCCTGCTGGTGTTGTTGGCTACCGTGGCCATGTTCTGGTTTATTCCAAAGGGGTTCTTTCCGCAGCAGGACACCGGGCAGATTCTGGGCTCCTCCGAAGCGCCCAGCGACATCTCAGCACCGGCCATGGCTCTGCGTCAGATGGAGCTGGTGCGCCGAGTTGTCGATGACCCTGATGTGGAGAAAGTCTACAGCTGGACCAACACGTCACCCTTGAACGAAGGCCGCCTGGTCATCAATCTGAAACCCTTCGGGCAGCGCCATACCGATGCCACTGTGGTGATGGCGCGGCTGAAGAAAATAACCGCTGGCCTGCCCGGTATCGAGCTGCACTTGCGTACGCGCCAGGAGTTGCAGGTGGGCGGACGTAGCAGTGCCACCCAGTTCCAGTACACGCTAGAAGATACCGAACTGGGAGAGCTGTACGACTGGAACGCAAGGCTAATACGGCAGCTGAAGAAGTTGCCGCAGCTCAGCGATGTAACCAGTGACTTGCAAAGCGCCGCGCCACGCACCACCGTGGTGATTGACCGCGACCGCGCTGCACAGTTCGGTATCAGCCCCCAAGCGGTGGATGACACCTTGTACGATGCTCTGGGTCAGCGCCAAGTGGCCACCGTATTTACCCAGATCGACCAGTACCATGTAGTGCTTGAGCTGGATCCCGTACACAAGATGGACGCCGACGCGCTGCTGCAGCTGCGTGTGCCTGGTGCTAGCGGCCAGTTGGTTCCGCTGGCCAGCATTGCACACTTTGAGGACTCCGCCGTACCCACGCAGATCAATCATCAGGGCCAGTTTCCGGCAGTCACGCTTTCGTTCAACCTAGCATACGGTGTAGCGCTTGGAGATGCGGTGAACGCTGTCGAACAGGCTATAGCAGGCATGGCACCGCCTGCCACCCTGCATGGCAGCTTTCAGGGAAACGCCAAGGCCTTCAAGGCCTCGTCCGGCAATCAACCCTGGTTAATATTGGCCGCCATCGTTGCGGTGTATGTGGTCTTGGGCATCTTGTACGAAAGTTACATTCACCCTTTGACCATCTTGAGCACGCTGCCATCGGCCGGCCTAGGCGCGCTTTTAGCGCTGTGGCTGCTGCACTACGACCTGAATGTGATCTCCATGATTGGAATCATTCTGTTGATCGGCATTGTGAAGAAGAACGCAATCATGATGGTGGACGTAGCGCTGGAATTAGAGCGCACAGTGGACACCGTACCATTGGATGCCATACGCCACGCCTGCAAGCTGCGCTTTCGTCCCATCATGATGACTACCGGTGCCGCTATTTTGGGGGCTTTGCCTCTCGCCTTGGGTAATGGCGCAGGCTCCGAGCTACGGGCCCCGGTGGGAGTCGCGCTGGTCGGCGGACTGCTGGTTTCACAGGTCCTGACACTGTTTACGACACCAGTGGTATACCTTTACCTGGACCAGCTGGCGCACTATCTGACTAGCAGATGGAGCGCTTCGGATGATGGTGCCGCTGACAGAGCTTTCTGAGGGTAAGCCTGAGGGAAATATGAAAGTTGGCTTAGGGCCGAGTAGCAACGTACTCACGGCGAAGTTTGAAGTCAGAAACTAGTCAGCAGGACAACTGACCAGCTACACCTCGCAGAGCAAGCGGCCTCGCCCAGTCGTGCAGACCAAAGCAATTTCAGCAGTTCAAATCGACAAAAACACATTGATGTCGTGTACTGATTCTCTTTGTGCACGCTACGCTTTTATCGATCACTCCCGAATCTCACTTCGGAGAATAGGTCTTGGCCAATTCTGCCTGTTTGGCCAAAAGTCTCTTCGCCTGGTTGTCGTTACCACGTGCCTCTTGAGCGGTTTGCGCAGGCGTTTCACTGGCTTCTTGAGCTGCCTGAGCTGACGGACTGATCGTAACCACGGCAGAACTCGTTGCTGCAGCCTTGACGCCCACAGGCTCGCTCTTTTCAACGGCCGCCTTAGCTCTAGGGGGAGTACTTGAAGTATCGCTTACTACGGTGGGAGTGGGCTTCACCCCAGAGACAGATGTTGACATATAGACAGACCTTTAGGTTGGGACAAGTAGATAAAAATCCACTCAACAGCAATATCGACCATCCTCGTAAGAACTTTAGTCTTTCAATTTCATGATGCTGACACGTGAGCGAGGGATATTGAAGTCCCATCAATCACCTTTCAGGGAATTCATCATGAAACTCCGTGCATCCATGCTTGCAACATTGTCCGCCTTGGCATTGGGTACTGCCTGTACAGCCCATGCGAGCGACATCGATCACGTTCTACTGATAAGTGTGGATGGATTGCATGCCCTTGATGTAGAACGATATGTGGAAGGCCACCCGAACTCAGCCCTTGCAAAACTGACCGGACACGGCATCACTTACACGAATGCGCGCACCCCATCTCTTTCTGACTCTTTCCCCGGTCTGCTAGCCTTGGTCACTGGCGGATCACCCATATCGCACGGTCTTTTTTATGACGTCAGCTACGATCGCACACTATTCGATCCCACCAACACCAGCTGCGTGGGCGCACCAGGTAACACGATAGTGTTTGACGAGACAATCGACAACTACGGTAAGGATGGTCTTTCACTCAACACCATTAATCCTGCAGCTCTTCCGAGAGCTTGGAAAGACGGCGCCTGCGTGCCCGTTTATCCCCACAGTATGTTGCGCACCAACACCGTATTTGAAGTGGTGAAAGAGCACGGGGGGCATACCGCTTGGGCAGACAAGCACCCGGCATACGACTTGGTGAATGGACCTTCTGGCCACGGCGTGGATGACCTCTATACGCCAGAAATCACGAACGCGCCAGCAACGGGCAGCGGTCCTGACGCTACAACCAGCGTCATGTGCACTGTTGCAAATGACAGGCTGAAAGTTGCGGCCATCTTGAATCAAATCAACGGCCGATGGCATGATGGCAAGCAGGGCCACGGCACCCCGACCGTTTTTGGCATGAATTTTCAGGCTGTGAGCGTAGGCCAAAAACTTGCCAAGGATAAAGGCAATCAGGACTGCGCAACCGAGACCGACGCAGTTGGTCTAAGCCTCAAAGGACTGGCCGGTGGCTATGTTGATGGAGCAGGCACGCCCTCCAAAGTGCTGCAGTTCGGTCTAGATAAGACCGATGCTGCGCTGCAAAGCATGATTACCGAGTTGCAAAAGAATGGCAAGTACGACTCCACACTGATTATCGTCACCGCCAAACACGGTCAATCACCAATAAACCCTGTAAAGGTCAACAAGCCAGGCCATTTCGCCGATTTGGTCGCCGCGCTTCCAGATTCAAGCAACCCTGCCGCACAAGCGATTGCAAGCGCAGCCGCGTGCACCACCGGCGCTTGTGGTTTCGTGCAGGACGACGACATTGCTCTGATATGGCTGCAAGATCAGAAGCAAACAAAGTCGGTAGCCGATTACTTGAACCACAATGCAGCTGCATTGTTTATCGATGAAGTGCTTGCAGGAGATGAGCTCAAGCTGAAGTTCAACAATCCTGCCGTTGACAGCCGCACTCCTGACATCATCGTTCAGCCACAGTATGGAACCATCTACACCGGCTCGTCGAAAAAGAATGCTGAACACGGCGGTATGAGTTATGGCGATACAAACGTTGGCTTGATTGTTTCCAATCCTCGTCTGCATGCGGCGACCGTCAAGACGCCGGTGACGACTGCGCAAGTGGCTCCTACTATTCTTGGCTCTCTTGACATAGACGCTGATGACTTGGAAGCAGTCCGCAAGGAGCATACAGATTCACTGCCCGGTGCGCTTAACCGCTAAAGGGGAACGATCTCAATGCTTGGCATGCTCCAAGCATTGAGTCTCGGCTGACCTAGGGTGCACATGCTGTTAGTGCGAATTGTGCAAAGCATCATGCTGATGCAGATGGTACAAATTGCTCAAATTCACCTTGTTTTCGGTCTTACTCCGCCAGTATGAAGGCTTCAATTGCCTCAACAGGTTCGAAGCAATTGTTGGGCTCAGGCGAACTTCTCTTTCAGGTAGGCCACCACGTAGGGGGTCGCGGCGGCGGCAATGGTAGATGCCGTGGAAGGGTCGATGCCCATTTTCGCGGCCAAAGACTCAGCCACCCGTCCGGTCAGCACGCCTTCGCCTCCTTCCACCAGTGAATTAAAAAATCCGTCTCCTCGGACCAGGCCTGCCGCGAAAGATGCGAAAAAACTCTTTCCAGCATGCTCACCCAGCAAACCGCCACTGCTTTGCTCTTCAACGTGGCCATGCGCAGTTTCCGCCACTTGGCTAAGCATTTGCTGTGCATCATCAGCACCAATTCCCTGAGCAGCCAGAGCCTGAGTTGCTAGGTTCCCATGCTCAGAAACAAGAAATTCCGAAACGAGTTGTTGTGCGTCCATTGTGAAACTCCTACTAAATTGACGGCTTCGAGGCACTTAGTTGCAAAGGCAGAAATGCAATTTTGCACTTTAATGCTAACACTCTCATATGAAACTTGGGGGGTTAGCCGAAAACCCAGTTCGCATGTAAACGGATTTTGCGAGCACACTCGTTGTAGGTGCAGGACTTCAAAGGTTTGAAGTCCGTCGCAATCACTAGGGAAACCACATGAAATCTGTTCGCATCCTCTCAATTGCAGCTGGTATGCTCCTTGCGGCCACGGCATTCGCTCAAACTGCGGTGCCAGCTGCCAAGGCCAGTGCTCCCGCTATGACCGCTACGCCTGCCGCGGCTCCAGCAACCAAAGCTACTCCCGCAGTAACAAAATCCGCGGCGCTAGCCACGGCTGCAGCAGGCGGTGGAGACGGGAAGGTGTGGGTAAACACAGCCTCCAAGGTCTACCACTGCGAAGGCTCAAAGCATTACGGAAAGACGAAGACAGGTGAGTACATGACAGAGGCAGATGCCAAGGCCAAAGGCAATCACGCCGATCATGGAAAAGCATGCTCTAAGTGACTTGTCGATCTGTTGGTCTAAAAGGGCGCTAAGCGCCCTTTTCCATTTTTCTGCCCTTCCAATCTTTGCTCCCAACTCGCCAAGCTATTGCGCATACCAGGCAAGGGCGAAGCTGACCCCACTTTGTTGAGACGCCGGCATACTCCCCATTGATTGAGTCAACACATTGGCCGAAGAAAGATAAAAAAACTTTAGAGCAATGTCCCGATCAAATCCCATTTTGGCCATGTCTTGTGAACACCAGAATGGGTGCCCTTCATGTGCCCGCAGGCCCTCATGCCGTTGCCCCCAGGAAGTGAGCTTTGCTGCGGAGCGTCCGATTTTCCTAAGGACAAAGGACCGCCGCTCAATGCCGAAGACCATGAACGGCTTCAGGACGGGCTTGACACTGGACGACCAGATACCGGACTGTCGTGTAGACCCGCTATCAGCCTCATGCGGCCTGTTAGGTGTTAAATGGCAGTCGTGCAACGGTAGCTGTCGCTTGGTCCCCGCGCCTCAGGTGACCGTTCTGGAGTGACCAACATCAAGTTAGAAAGATGGCTCATCTTGGATAGGAATGGGGGGCCGGTATTGACACTCCCCAATTTCAGTTTCATCAGTAGGCTGGTGGAGGGGGCACCGCTGGTGCTCCGAAATCTGCTTCACCCCCCTCCGAAATTGAGTCTGTAGGCTACCTATACCAGTACTGTCCGTAAATGGTTCTGAGCATGAGCCACCAGGCATAGACGCTCTCCGCGCTCTGCAAGGCTTCTGCGTCGAGCAGTCCATGGGCGAGCTCGTTGCGGAGGTTTGGCCCGAATCCATCGCAGAACATCGCTCGGATCTCGAATGTCAGATCGTCACCGAACACCTCAACCATTTCAGGCAAAGCCGCTAGGGTACTTAGACCTGCCTCTCGCTGCAGGCCCTCGGCATCGGGTGTTGTCGTCTTTGCCCCTTTGAGTTGCAAGTGTGTGCGTACGAGATGTTCCAGCTGGGGGGTCAGCAAGTGAAGTGCTACGATGAAGTCTCCCTCGAAGCCAGCCTTTAGACCCTTGGCAATCAAGCCGACGCGTTCGGCAGGAACCATGCCTGACTGTGCCACGACGCTAATAAGGTCGTCTTCAGTGATGAAGTGATCTAGAACGATCTGCCTCAGGGCTGGAGCAATGGAAGACTTGACAGCAAAGCGAATCGAGAATTGATAGTCTTGAACCATCTTCGCCCATAGTGCCTTGTCGTCTTCGGCGGAATCCGCAGCAATGACGCCTGCGGCTGGACTCTTTGCGACGACACGGCCATCACTAGCCAGTTTCCGAGAGGCGAAAAGTCGCTTAGTTAAGGAGTTTTCCATCCGCTCGCGCGCACGCCCCTCGATCTCGCCTCGCTTGGCCGGGGGCCGACATTCAGTCAATGCGAGAAGTGCCTCGGTCAAATCCTTTCCGCTGATACGTCCTTGAGCAGCTAGGATTTCTTGCTCAAGGTCAATAGGCTCTCCTCGCACTGGGATGAAGTCCCCCATTGAAAGCTGGGCGACATCTCGCTGCGTCAGACGAAGGCTTTGAAGTTTGTCAGCAATGCCGCGGGCTGCACGTAAGTGCTTCGGGATACAAAGCAGCGCTTGTACAGCATCTTCATAGAACATTGCAGCAACGACATGGCTCGGATGTGCCCCGGACAGCCGCGCTTGAGCCTCTGCGACAAATGCATCGGAGATAGCGCAGTCGACGTCGGCACATCGCTCGTGGTTCTGTTGAAGGCCGAAGCAGCGCTTTGCAATCGCTAAGTAGTGCCGAGAGAGGAAAAATCGATTGCCTGCGTCACCCTCAAGCGTCCTATTGGCGCGATCCACGAGGCGCTCGGCAAGATCAAGAGCATCAGCTTGTGCAAGTCCGAATTCAAGCAAAGTTTCAACCATTGATGGCCCAGCGTCGCCTTCGTCCAGTTGCCTTGCGGCTGCCGTAAAGAGAGCATCTCTCATCTCCGAAACACGGCTCGCACCAGGCACACGGATTTGCAAGGCGAGCATGAGTGCACGACGCCAGCAATTCTTGCCGTCATGCAAGAACCATGAATCGGCGTCCAGTGGTGTACTGCGGTAAGCATCGATGGCAGTGATTGCATCGCCCAGCTTCCGACGGGGTTGACGCGTTAACCAAAGGATGTCCGCAACGCGTGCCTGCAACAGAGGGTCATCTAGCTCTGGGAGGATGACATCGAGCAGGTCGATCGCTTTGTCGTCGAAGTCAGACAGACTGACTGAAAGTTCAGTATCTTCGAAGGTAGCGGAAAGCGGCTCATTTAGCTTCTGCGGGTCGAGTCGAAGAGAGCAGGCGTCTCCAAGCAGCCAAAGAATCTTGGCCCGGGCCAACATGCCTTCGCCGTTCGCGGCAGCTGCGGCAGTGCACAGCCCGCTCCACCTTGAGAAATAGCCTGAGTTGCCGAAACTGCAGGCCGACTTCCAGCCGCTGGCGCGAAAATCATCGATGGATGCGAACGTGGTGGACGGCGGACGATGCATCTGATAATTCTCCTTCATATTGGATTGCTTATCGCCGCGTATATTGGCAATGCGCTGTGCAACTTTGTGCGGCCTACTACGGTGTGGACCACCGGTGGCTTCTTCAGTCTGCTATGGATCAAGATATTTTGGCGGATTGGCCCACAAGTCATTGGGCTGATCGTCGTGGGCGCTGCCTGTGGCGGGATGTTGATTCCTTATCTGAAGAACCCTGTCCCCTATCAGTATCCGCAAAACACTGGCGCCAATGCGCCAGCGAACTTCAATCCAAACAGCTCCGCTCAAGCATCTGCCAATGGCAATGCAGGCGCGGCACAGGCCACAAGTCCATCAGCGCCAGCAACAACACCGGCACAGGAAACTGCCCAAGTGCAACCGGGCAAGCTGTCTGCTGCTGCCCAGAAAGCGATTTCAGAAGGGTTTGTGGAAATCAAGGATCCCAAGGTGGAAGCGTGTACCGATGCGAGGGTGGAAGCAATCCGAAATGAACGCAGGCAGGATGCCATCATCGACTTTGCGACCTACAACGAGGCGGCTGTGAAGTGTGGGTTCAATCTGTAGGCCGATTCAATTGGCCGACAGGCGTGACACCGTCCCGTCATGGTGACCACGCCAAGCAAAAAGGCAAGCTACAAAGACACCTTTGGGAGCTGCCAGCGAACGAGAGCTTTATTGTTCTCGTTCGCTGGCAGCAACAAATAGTGGGTATCTATTTTTTTGGTTAAAGACAGATTCGCTCCAAGGTGTCCGTCCCAAAGGCACTGTTCGTAACCGCCCGGATCGGGCTATATGCGGTGGTCATGCATTGACAACCTATTCACACAACCAATCCGTAGTGGATTTCCGAACGACCGGATTCAGTGCCTGAGGGCAGTCATTTGTGTATGGCTGCACCTATTGTTGTCCAGAGTCGAATTGCAGCAGCGCTGCCATTTCACACGCGCTCGTCAATGACACAGACCCAGGTCAGTCATCCTCGATGTAGGGGATCTTCGCGGGAATAGCAACCGGTGTTACCGGTCTGATGGCCATCGGCCGCGCGCTGCACTGGCGTGGACTTCCTCAATGGTGTTCGTGGTGAAGCCAGTCAATCGCGATCGACGCGTGGCCGCCTTCCGTCGACGTATCTTCTCTAGTATGGGGCGCATCGCAAACCGGGTAGCGTCGTTTCCTCAAGGGCGGGCCGCCACTTACAGTATTCGGGCAAGGGAGAAAGCAGCATTTTGGACCAAGTCACACTCCGACATTTTGGCCCGCTGACCAGAAACCCCTACCACAACGGCGACAAACCCGGTTACGATCTCCCAAACAAATGAAACCGTAGGGGGGAAAGATGTCAGACATAAGGAATGTATTCATCAGCCATGTCCACAAGGACGATCATGGGCTCCAGAAGCTCAAGGATTTGTTGGCGCCGAAAGGGGTGGAAGTCCGAGATTCATCCATCCACACAGGTAAGTTTAACGATGCCACTGATGAGCACTACATCAAGACGCAGATTCTTGCGCCTGCCATCAATTGGGCCGGAGTTTTCATTTGCTACGTCTCACCCCAAACAAAAAACAGCGACTGGGTGAACTGGGAAATCGAATATGCGGCCAAACAAGGCAAGCGCATTGTTGGTGTTTGGGAGCATGGCGAAAAAGAATGCGACCTGCCGGATGCGCTAAAAGAACATGCGGACGCCTTGGTTGGGTGGAACGGCGATTCAATCATCGACGCTATCAACGGGAAAGACTCCTGGGAAAAGCCTGACGGCGGTGCCTGCGACCCGGTTCCGCTAAAGCGGCATCCCTGCTAATGACCCGCATTCACTCCTACGTCGTTCGGTACGACAGTGGTTTTGCGCCCAATCCCTTCTACAGCTACTGCACGCTCGCGACTTGCAAGCCCACTATTCGAAGAAGCGCTAGTGTCGGTGATTGGGTGGTCGGTAGCGGAAGCAATGATCGAACTGTTCGACGTGGTGGGCATCTGGTATACGCGATGCGGGTCACTGAGGCAATGACGTTTGACGAATACGGTCGAGACCCACGGTTTGAATCAAAGAAACCGTACCGCAACGGTAGTCGGAAGCAAAGTTGCGGTGACAACATCTACTTCAGAACTGCAGTTGGAGTTGATTGGCAACAGCGGGACTCTTTTCACTCTCTCCCTAATGGCTCTATAAACCCTGATCACGTTGCCCGTGATACGCGTGTCAACAGGGTTCTGATTAGCAACGATTTTGTATATTTTGGGGGCGAGGGGCCAGTGTTTCCCGATGACTTGCATGATCAACAAGGCCGCCCTCTATGCAAAACTGGAATAGGTCTCACCACCTTTGACGATGCCCGATTGGTAAGTAATCTTGAGCATTGGATACGGAGCTTGCACGTGAGCGGCTACCAAGGCGCTCCATTCGAATGGCTGACTCTTCGCAGGTGACCGATGAAAAAAGAAGGATCCCTCTTGCTTTCAGATTACGCTGCGGAAATTGCAGCCACGGACGTGCTCAATCCGAGCGACTTCAATCCGGTCCTCCAAGGACTGTACGGAGAAGTTGGCGGAATAATGGCCACGGTGAAAAAGCATGTACGAGATAAATCAGCGTACCCTGGCTTCAAGAAAGCAGCGGAAGAAGAATTTGGCGACACCCTTTGGTACCTGGCTGCAATCTGCAGACGCCTGGATGTTCCTCTCGATGAGATTTTCGGGGAAGCGGCCAATCACGGAAATTTCAAGAACGTTGGTGCAGCAAGTGATATTGCCGAAGGTGCAATGGCCTATATCGCGGTGCCTATCGCTGCGACTGCATCGCTAGATACCACCCTTGTACGTTTGGGGCAGTCAGCCGCAGCGCTATTGGGTAGTACACCTGCGCGTACTGATTTGGTCGCATTCGCACGGGCTTACCTGGATGCAATCCATGCGGCCGAACTAGCATTTTCGGAAGTGGCTCGCTCCAACCTTCGGAAAGCACGCGGCGCGTTCGTGGAACCACAAGCAGATGATCTGGTTGACCTTGATTTCGATGGTAAATTTGGAATCGAGGAACAGCTACCCAGGGAATTCAAAATTCGCGTCAACCAACGAGGCAGTGGCAAAAGCTATCTCCAATGGAATGGCGTGTTCATTGGAGACCCTTTGACCGACAACATTGCCGACCGCGATGGCTACCGGTTCCATGACGTCTTCCATTTTGCTAACGCGGCGATCCTTCACTGGTCGCCCGTGATGCGGGCATTGATCAGGCACAAGCGAAAGAGCAATCCGAAATTCGATGAAGAGCAGGACAGTGGCCGAGCCATCGTCGTTGAGGAAGGGATCGCCGCCTGGATTTTTTCAAGAGCCAAAGAACTGAATTTCTTCGAAAATCAGGAGAAAGTTTCACTCGGAATTCTTAAAACCATCGGGGAGTTCACGAGTGGTTACGAAGTAGAGAAATGCCCACTGAAGCTCTGGGAAAAAGCTATCTTGGAAGGGTATGCTGTCTTCCGACAGCTTAAGGCAAATCAAGGCGGCTGGATCATTGGAAACCGAGAACAACGCACCATCAAATACATGTCACTTGAGTCTGAAAAATGAAGATCCATCCATTCGTTGAGGCGGTTGCTTCGCTGCAATTCGAAGACTGCTTTAATCCATATTCGGATCGATGTGAAGTCCATGATCGGCGCGATGCACCGCGGCGTCGCGCCGCAGCACTCTCCGCCATGTTGCGTCGTGCAACCGAGGGGCCTGTAGATGCAATCTGGATCGGAAGGGATCTCGGATATCGCGGAGGGCGCCGTACTGGTTTAGCCCTGACTGATGACGTTCACATCGGCCAGCACGCCAGGCGCTGGAATCTCGATCTGGTCACAGAGCGGCCCACGATAGGAAGCGCTGTAGCCGAGCGGACTGCGGCGGTCATATGGGGCATGCTGGAACACATCGATGCTCGCATCTTCCTCTGGAACGTCTTCCCCCTTCATCCGCATGAATCAGGAGATCCGTTCACTAACCGTCAGCACAACGCGCACGAAAGGCGAGCTGGCGAGGAACTGCTCCAGCAGCTCATTGTCTTGCTGAAGCCTTCTCGCATCGTCGCTATCGGCAATGACGCTGCCGCTGCGGCTCATCGCATAACGGATACTGTACCGGTGATTTGCGTGAGGCACCCCAGCTATGGAGGACAGACACAGTTCCAATCGCAAATCTCGGAACTCTATGGGCACCCCATGAGTACCGGATCGCTGTTTGACGAAGTGCTCTGACTTCTAGCGCGCGGCAATCGCCGCTTCGATCCAGCTCGACAAGTTGTCGCTGATAGAGTTGTAGACCGCGCTACTGGTGGCCCCAGGTGGATCGTAGACGCGGACGATCGTGGATAGCTTTCTGCCGTCGTTCAAGGTAAATGAGTCGAACGGATTTGCACCTGCCGCTGATGGTTGCTGATAGTGGTCTAGTAGCTTGTGGATACGTATCCCCAAGAGCCCCTTTCCGCTATTCCATGACTGCTCAATCTCATATCGAATCCAGGGGCGATTTGCCGTTTCCGCGCCAACCAAAACAATTGTGCAAGTCCGCCCTTGCAATTGATCGTCAATCCAGCGCTTGATCGCGGCGTCTCCGCCTCGCCTCACTTCTTCCCATTTGTTATCGGTCGCTGATGGGTTCCCCTCTACAACACCGATATTGCGTATCTTGGAGGCGCGCCAACTATCGCGTTGATAGTGAAAGCTATAGAAGACTTTCCGTGGCATGAACAATCCTTGGTTGATTTTTTGAGTCTAGGATCGGGAGGCGAACTAATTCGACTTGCCAGCCAAGGGCACCGCCAGATGCGCATGGAAGAGTTGGGCAAAGTCCACATCAACAAACGCGTCGCCAGTGAAATAGCCATGGTCCCTGGCGAGATTCAGCGCCGCCCCCCCTGGCGAGGACACCGGAAGCACCTTGGCAGTAGGATGGAATCGCCTGAAAAGCTCATGCTCAGCTTCTACCCCATCCATTCCACCAATAAACACCGCAGCGCTCAAGTCCTCACGCGAGAGCATCCTTTCGCGCATGATAAGCAAGCTCGCCGCTCTGTCATTGGGGACTGCATCAGTGAAGACTACATTTTGGAAATGTTTGTTCTCTTCGGGGAACATGTCTGCGAAGTACGCGCTCTGATACAAGACAACAGACTGCGAGTAATCGACGCCCAAGTCTTCACATATGCTCCAAATCATCGGGGTGATTGCGGGATGCCCACCCCATACGATCTTGTGCTGGCGAATGACTGCTATGACCAGTTCCCTCACCGCACATTGGATGAGAAATGGATTGGCAGTTTCGTGATAGGTGCCACGTCCAATAAGCGGCACGCTGGCCGAGAGGAATATTGCGCTCATGGCTACGCTGCCCAGTCCGCGAATTGCCAACCCGCCTCGCTGGCTTTAACCCACCTAGCGGAGTGAATGTGTTGTCCCAGCCAGTCCAGATGGCCCAGCCACCTGGGATGTAGGCCTACGTGATCGTAGACAACGGCAACGGATTGTTCCGGTGAATTCGTAGACGCATCGTGCAACGTAGTTGAGGTGGGAACTCCGACCGTTGGATAAACAACTACATGCCGCCCATCCGGGAGTTGGACATAAACAGCTCTGTTGGCACCGACTCCTACAACTTGGCCGCCGATTGTTTGAATGGCGTTTCGCAGGTTGCTCACGAGATTGACAGAGCGAACCGCATGGCTCTGGCTGCGAACTTCCTCCAACTGAAGACAGATGCGATCCACCGCGTCATCTGTGATGCGTCCGGTCGCCGGATCGACTTCTTCGGGTAACAGCTCCGCGCGACTGGCCGTCGCCGCGCGCGCAGAAGGCGTTGTATCCGGCCACCCCACCCGCAAGACGCTGATGCCTTTGGCCAGCGCGCGGCCGAATTCAGCACTCGTCCAACGACTTTCAAAATATCCTGGCGTGTCGAGCATCAGCAGGACATCTGAGTCACAAAGCCGATGCCATAGCATGGTCTGAAAATCTTCCGCAGGTGGAATACCATGTGTATCGAGAAACACATCGAATAGCCGAGCAGACAGCGCATCGAACATCTGCAAGGCAGCTTCCCTAGCCTCGCCCCGCCGATAGCTCACGAACACCCGGCGCTGTCGAGGAAGGAGACCTGCACACTCCAGCAACGCAGTTCCGACACGTTGCGCCCCGCCAGCGGTGTATGCCAAGCAGTTGAGCGGTTGCAGCAATGCGGGGATTTCTGCACTGACTCGATTGACGTCAGAGGCGACTGGGAGCAGCGGGATGCCCCGCGTTAGCAGCCGTGCCACATTCGCAAGAGGAGGTTCATGACCTCCGAAAAATGCCGCCGCAGACGATCGCTGTTGGTCTGGATTGAATTCATCGGGACAGACCTCCCATCCAATCTCATGCCCCAACCGCAGATTGAACATGCCGACCGCCTTTCCGACAACTCCTTCAAGTTCGGAAATTTGAGCTGCCGTTGGGGTACCCAGCAGGGCAAGTTGATATAGCGCCGGCATGCCTCTCCTCGGAATTTCGGTGTTTTGACTATCGGACATGGCGAGACCCAATTCGGAAATCTAGCGCCCTAAAGATACCCGATTTCAGGGCGTCCCTGAATGAGGCACGCTGTCGGACTTCACATTGAGGCGCCACTGGTGTCTCGCCCCTTGCGGACCGGCTAAGCGGCCGGTTTCATCAATGCACTTACCACCTCCGTGGAACTTGTACCCTAGCCAAACCAAACTGAGATCCAAATCGCGTTGGAATGGATGACTCACTCTGAAAATGAACGGGTAGCCTGTATAAACGGCCCCCGCCCGTATTTGCAACAATTTCCTGTAAGTCCTGCTTTTGAGTGCAAGACCCATTCATTCAGAATAAGAATCCGTCAAATACTATCGATTACGAGAAATCGGAGGCCTTCCCCTACGTGGAGCATTCGGATCTAGTGGCTTTGGCATCCAGCTCCTGCCAAAGGTGCGGAATTTGCCTGATTCTGTTCTGTCCGATTGTTCTCTAAAGACCGTGCACTTCTTGGTGATGTAGGTCACCACCTTTTCAATCAGATTGACACGCAAATAAACATTGTCCCTGTGGATCATGCCAATCCCAAGATCGCCTCTTGCATGCATTTTTTCTTTATCGAAATTGCTGACGTAGTATTGCCCAATATGACCAGTGATGCAATTCCACAATTCGCCTATGCTCCTTCCAATCCGAATGTCCTCATGTCTATCTGCTCCATCGAAATAGAAAAGAAAATGGTAGTGGTAACCACCCTCCTGCTCTCCGTATTCCAACCCCCAGGCATAGCCTATAAGACCGTTAAAGACCTCGGGATAGTCTGATCGAGAAGCCAATAGCTGCTCTCTGTGAAATTGCACTGCTTCAATTGGAATCTCATAGGGAAGCCTCTTGTCATAACGCAAATCGATTCTGATCACGAGTATTTTTGAGTGATGGTCAAAGAGTCTGTTGGTCAGCTTTATTAGGTCCTTTAGGTTTCTTCTGGATCTGTACAGCAGTCCATCTAAAGTCCTGTAATCGTAGGCTGACAGGTTGAATTCATATCCAAGGAAAGGGTTAAATTGGTCAAGAGGGTTCATGGCAAATATCAATGTGAAAGTGAAAGGAATGCAATGATCAAGTTCATTGCAAACCATCAGTCAATTGGATATTTTTAAAATCATCAGGTATTGTCTGCTCAATGAGCAGACTATCTGGTAGGACATACACATACAAGGCGTATGCCTGTAGGCAACGTTGAATCAGATGCCTGTCAATACAGGCATCATTGAATTCAATGAAGATGTACGAAGATTGAGTAACAGGTGTTGTATCCTGTTAATGAACTGAGATGGTTATGAGTGGGTAGATGTTTATCTGTGTAAGAGGTTTGGATGTATAAGGAGTATAGAGATATAAGAATATCTTGATACCAATATTCACCTATCATTCAATGCATGAATAATTGACACAATATCACTGACAATCAAGGTGAATTTTGACTCAATGCAAAGCAATCCTTCTCAGAATTATGCAAATCCCATTAACACAATGGATTCACAAAAGAAAAAACTCCAATGGAGAATGCGAATACAATCAAATTGGGCAATGGAGTCATCTTTTTAGAAAATGCAGCAACATCAAAGATTTTCAATACGCACATTGATTCGCAATCAATTGAATACTAGATAGCTATAAAAGTACCAATACACCTTTTTTTGCCTGTAGCTTCTTCAAATTAAAATTTGATGTTCAATGAATCAAATTCTCAATTTTCCATTAAGCAGATCAAGCAATAGATTCGAAAATTCAAATTTTACCGACAATCACTCAAAATGCTTCAATGTCATAAATTCAATTTATTTCAAAGTCTTTCTTCTCTTTGCCAGAATCTTTAATCCAATCCGGCGTACGACCTTTACCAGTCCACTCTTGACCATTGGGTCCCCGGTACTTTATTGCTCCTAAAGCACGAGAACTTGATGTCTTTTTGGCGGGTTTGGAGATATGCATTTTCAACTCTTCAATTCCGTCTTCTATTTCGAAGGATGCCTCCTTCAATTTTTCGACATACGATTCAGTTAAGGCCTTTAATTCTTCGCTGCGTTTGACTGCCAACGCCTCAGTTGCTTTAGCAGCCAGTTCTTGCAGCTCCCTATAGCTCAGAGCTTTGAAATCGATTGTGCTCATTGGAAACCTCTCATGTAGAAAAGAGGTAATGGTACACGCCTTAATGCGGCTGTACTGTGTCCAAGTCAAATGTGGCTCCCGCAGTGCCACCGAATGACAAAATTTTGAATTGGTATTCGTACAGCGTTGACAAGTCGGGGTAAGGGGAAGTGACCCCCTTACCCCCTTTTGCATGCATGGAAAAGTCCCATACTACGCAACAATTCCTTCGCAATCCGCGAGTTTGGATACATGTCCCAACCGCCATTGCCGCGCTGAGTCCCAGCCCGATCTTCACCTAGAGCACGCGGGACTTCTGAACCCGGCCTTCAGTCTGTTCAGTGGGGTGGTCTGGCACATCATGCCGACCGCCTATTTTTTTGTTTGCGATGAGATGGCTACAGGAAGGGGGACGCATCACGCCTCGATACGCCGAACGTCAATGAAACAGCTACAATTGACATAGCACACCATGAAGCCTTGAAAGCAAGGGATTTCGCTGGGAAATATCTAAAAATTTATTTTGTTTTTATTTAGTTATAAATATTGTTTAAATGTAGTTAAAAATACATCATAATTTATTTATAAATTACTTTAATTTTGACTATGTATAGTTTAAATTTAACTTTTCATGTTAAATTTTTAATTCACACTTCTAATGAGTCGACCCCATGAGCGGAGCCAGCAAACCGAGAGTGGAAGTTTACGTTCCACCATCTGCGTGGGGGGCAGGTGCAAATGGCTTGCCGAAAAAGACGTTCAACTATGGAGACAGTTTGGTTGCAGTCCTTGTCGGGGGAGCCAACCCTGAACAACAGAAGGAGGTTTTCCGTCTTTCATATTGCATAGACGGAAGACCCAGTACAGTCAAATTGATCAATGGAGGACAAGAAAATTTTCATCAAGCTCGAATACTCGCTGATGCAGAAAATCTAAAGATTAGAAGTGCACGTACTAAAAAAACTTCATTTGATGAACGAGTCAAACGCATCGGCACAGAGCAAAGAATAAAGAAAAAGACCAATCAATTGGATGACGGATTCAAATCCAGCTCAGATTTCAATAAATTTTTAAATCACTTAGAACAAAACACGTCACATAGTCAATTTGCATTACTGCTTATGCTGCATATATTGACTCTACTTGACTTTTGGCAATTATTGAATTTAAGAAATAAAGATGTAATTAAAACAAACAATGGGTACTCATTGCGTGTCCCTTTGAATTCGGCTAACAAAAAAATTACGCTATACCTAGATATCTCTCCCTATCAAATCCATCAAATTACGGCTTATAGAGAAACCCACAGATTCCAAAGTCCCGATGAGTATATATTTAATGAGCTTAAGGGTAAAACTGTTGGTGAACTTCAATTGATGCTTACACAGGAACTTTTTAGCGCCCGTATTCCATATCCAATTGAAATGAACAACCTAAGAAATGAATTTATTCGCGAACTATCCGGATGTGACTTGATCAACAAAGATATTTTACCAAAAATATTAGGATTGAAGTACTTGAATTCAAAGACTCAAGTTGCGTATGGTGATGGGACTTCATACGAATACAGGACTGATTTCGCCAACTGGCGGCCTATATTTTTCGAAATTCGAAGGCACTGGGATAATAGATGCGCAAATCGAAACCGCTTATCATGGTCTTAAAGAGCCCAGAATCATTGACACTATAGCTTGACTTGCGGCTTGTATTGCTACTGCCGCAATACTTGTGTGAAGTCTCCCAGTGACCGCGTTTGTCAATCATTAGGGTAATTGCGGCTACTTGAGTACACTCAATGGTTTTACAGTTGCCATTACTCTGCTTTGTAACAACGATCTTCAATGCTTTTGTCTGTAGCCATCAACTGCCGATAGACCTAGAGGCACACCAGTCATCTATTTCAGATTCGATCCACCCGACAGCAGACAGTCCAAGTTTTCGGGATTTGGGAAACGTCTTGTCGTAGCTCTTGTTTTTTTCATCAAGTCGGGCATAAATCGTGGATTTAGAAAGCCCTGTTCTCCTTATGACCTCGCGCATCTTAATGTAACGAATAGCACTTTTGTTACTTATCATTTCTCCTGAGTTTTTACTGTTTTCAGTTGCTGTCAATGGTGGTATTGCAAGAATTGGCAATGTATCAACTGACTGAACTGGAATCGAATCGCCATTGCTCTTATCAGATTTTTCTTTGATATATTTTTTGTCATCAATTACATCAATTGCGGCTTCTGATGCAGATGGAGCAATAGAAGTTACTTCTTCCATTTTTGATGTTGATTCTGGCTTTGTCTTTGACAAAGAGCCTATCTCTGGTAATTCATTTTTTTCAATCAGATTCGCGGACTCATCTTCAATGCGCTGATTTATTCGAGTAGCACTGGACAACAATTGACTTTTGTATTGAGCCAGCGTTTCTTTTGCATGGCTATGCTCGACAATACGCGGTATCAATGAGAAGCTTTTTTCCACAAGTTTCATTGCATCTTTCATTGCAATGAAGATGTGAGCTGGATTGGCTATCTTCTCTATATCAACAGATTGACAATTGCAATCAAATGCATTCAAAAACTTGAGCTTAATGGCCGACAGAATGTCATCTCTGATTTCTTTTCTATATTGACTGGCTTGCTCCGAAGACTGGCGCCAATTCTTCAATGAAAAGACTTCAGGATACCAGTTCAACTGTGGATACTTTTCTTTGAAAAATCTTTTAAAGTCCTGAATGTCTTCATCGGTCATCTGCCCGTGAAGATTGTTCACTATCTTTTCGTTCTTGGACAGAAGATCAAAGTCTTCTGGCAATAGCGGAATGACTTGTCTGTCTCTCCAGCCCCCTTTTTCGATCTTTCCGACTAGGCTTTCCAAGCCTTTTGCATTGGCCAGGTTTGGATAGCTGCCAGACTCAATTCGTTTGGACAGCTCCTCAACGGAAATCTCCGGGTCAGAGGGAAGATCGACATAGCGCAAATTCATTTGTGATTCCATCGAAGTCAGGTCTACCGACCCGGTCACTGGTGCGAGCACATATAAAGGTTGGCCGGGCATGGTTCCAGCCCCTACCGTGGCCCTCCCCCAGCCCAGCATTGCATCAGACGCATGCGCTTTGTGTGCTGAATTTCGGTCAGGGACATTGACCGTCGATCAATCTAACATGGAATCGAATGAGAACAGGCGCTTCCATCGGACTCGGCTGGACTTCTTCGGACTGCCTAGGACTTCATTGGACTGATTCAGATGCTGACAGGCATACAAGTCCAGATACGGTTTGCTGCATCGCCCTACATGGCTGCAATTTACTCTTGTACGCTTGCTGTGGTGGGCTTCTCTTGGTTTGGTGGCCGGTCCGGCCTCATACGGCGTTTTGACGGCTGTAACTCGATTCTGGCCCCCAGGATCAACGACGCAGAGAGCCCCCTCCCCTGAGCGCAGTCATTTGCGTTGTCGTATGTGCTGGACTGGAGGCTGATCAGAGCACATACTGCCGCTTGGTCTGGCGTGTTCCGATGACGTCCAGCCCCAATAGGACTAGTTTGGACGGTACATTCATGGGACTGTCCATTGTTTTGACCTTGACAACTTGCAGACCCATCGAATCAGAAGGCGCAAAGCGGCTTGCTGACCAACCAGAGTCAAATTTGATAGTTGTTTTGATAGTCAAATAAAACAGCCAAAAAAAAGTCCTTGATTTACAAGGACTTTTTTCAATTCACTGGCGGAGCAGGCGGGATTCGAACCCGCGGTGGGTTTTACCCCACGCACGCTTTCCAGGCGTGTGACTTAAACCGCTCATCCACCGCTCCAGAGCCTATGATTCTAACATCAATATCTGACTAAACTCCGCGAATTGGCTGATCAATCGTGATTGCGCTGCATGTTTGGCAAGGCTTGCTCAATGGCTTCGCGTACAGCTTCCTCTATTTGCAGATGCAAAGAAGGGAGCAGGGTGCTGAATTGCGCCTCAAACAGCTCCAGGGCTATTGAGCGCAGCTCCGCCTCCAGCTGCGGGCGCACTTGCCAGATGACTTTTTGCGCCAAGGCGTTCCGGTCAATTTGCTGCGGCACGACGTTGGCGGGTGCGGCGGGCGACGCTGATGGCGCGGGCGCCGTCCCACCTGCAGGTGGTTGCACGACCTGCGTCAGGGTAGGAACGTAGCGGGGAGGCATGCGGTTTGGCACAGTGTCACTCCCCTGCCCTGGTTGTCAGATCATGCCGAGTGATGGTGTAGCCCAATTCCGTATAACGCTTCCAGCGGCGACGCGCCTGGCTGCGATCCTGCTCATCGGTACTGACCACTTCAATCACCCGCTGGAACTGCTCAAAGCCCTGGGGCACATCGTCCGACAGATTGACCAGGATCGGCACATCGGCATGCAAGGGCTGATCCGCACTCTGCAGCAGGACTGCCGAACGGGCTTTGACTGCGGCTGGTGCCGTAGCGTCGCAATGGGTGATGAAATCCACCGGCCCCAGATTCCAGAGCGCCTTGTCCAGTTCTCCCACCATCTGCGCACTGGAGCGCACCAGCAAGCGCGCGCCCGTGGCACTGGCTTTGCGCAGCAGCCGGCAGGTGTAGACCAGCCTGTCCGGCGCACCGAAGTGAAAGGCTATTTCGGTCACTTGTCTACTTGGCTGCCGCTTGTGCGGGGGCCAGGAGGTACTCGACCAACAGTCCTACGGGGCGACCGGTCGCGCCCTTGGCTGCCCCACTCTTCCAGGCAGTGCCCGCAATGTCCAGGTGCGCCCACGGATACTTTTCCGTAAAGCGTTGCAGATACTTGGCCGCGGTCACGGCGCCTGCCGCACGACCAGCCACATTGGCCACGTCGGCAAACTGGGTCTTGAGGCCCTCGGCATATTCCTCGTCCAGCGGCATGCGCCAGCACAGGTCCTGCGCAGCATCGCCGGCCGCGCCCAGCGCCTGGGCCAAAGCCTCATCCGAAGAGAACAATCCGCTGCGAACCGCACCCAGTGCCACCACACAGGCACCAGTGAGCGTGGCAATGTCAATCACCGCCTTGGGTTTGAAGCGCTCGGCATAGGTGAGTGCATCGCACAGCACCAGGCGACCTTCTGCATCGGTGTTGAGAATTTCGATGGTCTGGCCGCTCATGCTGGTCACCACATCGCCGGGTTTGACGGCACGGCCATTGAGCAGGTTTTCGCAGGCGGGGATCAGCCCCACCACGTTGATGGCAGGCTTGAGCTCGGACAGCGTGCGGAACACGCCCAGCACGCTGGCGGCCCCGGACATGTCGAACTTCATTTCGTCCATCTCGGCTGCAGGCTTGATGGAGATGCCGCCGCTGTCGAAGGTGATGCCTTTGCCCACCAGAACCGTCGGCGCCGCAGACTTGGCCGCGCCGCTGTACTTCAGCACGATGAAGCGCAGAGGCTCTTCCGATCCCTGTGCCACGGCCAGGAAGGCGCCCATGCCGAGTTTGGTAACGGCCTTCGCGTCCAGCACATCACAGGTGATGCGGGCATGTTTTGCCAGGCTTTGCGCAGCTTTTGCCAGCACCGTGGGCGTCGCATGGTTGGCCGGACGGTTGGCCCATTCCTTGGCAAACTCCACTCCCGCAACCACGGCGGTGGCGCGCTCGAAGCCGCCAGCCAGCTCATCCGCGTTACCCGCGCCCACCAACACCGATTGCAACACCCGGGCTTCGCCCTTGGACTTGGTCGTCGTGTAGCTGTAACTGGCATCTGCCGTGGCGGCCACGGCAGCGCGCAAGGCAGCAGCGCTGGGGTTGGAGGCAAACACCACCACCAGCTTCTTGAGCTTGTCGGACTTGGCTGCGGCATAGGCCGCACTCAAGGCGCTTCGGACCTGTTTGGCGCTACCGTCCCCAATACCGGCCAGCACCACGCGGGCAGCTTGCACCACCGGCGGCTTGTACAAGGCCAGGACTTTTCCCGCTTTGGTCTGTGCATCGCCGTCCTTGAGGGCACGGCCTATCAGAGCGGAGAACCCATCCTTGGCGGGTTTGTAGTCATCACCCAGCAACACCAGCAGCGCGTCGCATTTTTCGGTGGCAGCCTGAGCAAGGCTGAGGGACTTGAGTTCAAAGTTCATAATTCGGGTTCTTCCTTCGACGCAATGTTATTCCATTCCTCCATCCGCAAAGAACTTGCCCGTAGTTTCGGGGCCACGCTGGTCGTATTGGCAACCGTGGTCATGACCATGACGCTGATCCGCACCGTCGGAGAAGCCTCACGCGGAACCTTCAACCCCACCGATGTGATGATCGTCATGGGCTACACCGTGCTATCGGACATGCCCACCATCCTGTCCATGAGCCTGTTCATCGCCATCCTGAGCGTGCTCACCCGCATGTACAAGGACAGTGAGATGGTGATCTGGTTCGGCAGTGGACGTGGACTGACTTCGCTACTGACACCTTTGCTGCGCTTTGCCTGGCCCATTCTGGTGATCATCGTGGTCCTGGCTTTCCTGATTCTTCCCTGGGCGTTTGGCCGTATCGAGGACCTGCGTGACCGCTATGAGAAGCGTGGGGATATTGCCCGCATCCAGCCAGGGCAGTTTCAGGAATCCGCCAATGGCGACCGCGTCTTCTTCATCGAAAAGAATTCCGAAAACAAGGAAGTCGGCAACAACGTCTTCATCGCCACCAACGAACAAGACAAGCAGACCATTACCTCCGCGCGCAGCGGCCATATTGAAGTCATTGGGCCGGACAAGTTCCTGGTACTGCAAAACGGACAACGCCTGGAGCGCAATGTTGGCAAGGCAGACATGACCGTGAGCGAGTTTGAACGCTACGGTGCCCGCGTGGGCGCCGATGACGTTTCAGCCCGTACCTACATCCCATCCAGTTCCCTGACAACCATGCAACTGCTGCAGGAGTCCAATCCGCAGTATCTGGGCGAGCTGTCCTGGCGCATAGGCCTAGTGCTGGCAGCATTCAACTTCATCATCATTGGCGTAGCCGTCGCGGGGACCAACCCGCGCGTAGGCCGGGTGGCCAACCTGGGATTCGCTTTCCTGATCTTCGTGGCGTACTTCAACTTCCTGGTTCTGGGCAAGAGCTGGGTGGAGTCCGGGCGCATGCAGTTCGCTCCGTTTCTGTTGGGGCTGCATGGCGGCGCCCTGGTTCTGGGGCTGCTCTGGCTGGCCAAGCGCAACAACAATTGGGTCTTGCGTCTGAAACGGCACAACACAGACCAGTCCACCGAAAGCAGCCCCTCATGAAAACCGTTCGTCGATTGCTGTACCGCGAGGTGGTCATCGCCGTGGCACTGGTGACCCTGGGCTTTGTGGCGCTGTTTTTCTTCTTTGACCTGGTGGAAGAGCTGCAGTCTGTCAACCGTAGCGGAGCCCTGGGCTATCGCATCCCGCAGGCGCTGATCTATATCGGCCTGACCATGCCCAACCACATCTACGAACTCATGCCCATCACGGTGTTGATCGGCACGATCTTCGTCATGGCCCGGCTGGCGCAGAGTTCGGAGTTCACCATCCTGCGCACCAGCGGCCTGGGGCCCTGGCGGGCACTGCGCACCCTGCTGACTCTGGGGCTGGTGTTCGTGTTGTTCACCTTCGCCGTGGGCGACTACATCGCGCCGCTGGCCGACAGGACGGCGCAGCTTCTCAAGGCCCGGTTTCAAGGCCAGGTGACGGTGGGCAAGACCGGCGCATGGCTGAAGGAAAAGCAGGCCTACGGCAGTTTTGCGGTCAATGTGGGCGCACTCTCGGGTGATGGCGACATGAAGGATGTTCGCATTTTCGAGTTCGACAACCGGGGCCATCTGGTGTCCGTCACCCAGGGACAGACCGCCACCTTTGGCGAGCACGATGACTGGCTGCTCAGCGGTGTGGATCGCACCGAGTTCACCACCGTCGACAACCAGTCCGGCCATGTGGATAGGACCTTCCCGCCCAGCTTTCGCTGGCCCACGGGCGTAACTGCCGAAATGGTGGCTGCGGCCGTGTTGCGGCCCGAGCGCATGGGAACCATCGACCTGTTCCAGTACATGCAACACCTGAGCTCCAACAACCAGTCGGCCCAGAAATACGAAATCCAGTTCTGGAAAAAGGTGTTCTACCCCTTGAGCTGTCTGGTGATGGTGGTGCTGGCGCTTCCCTTTGCCTACTTCCATTTCCGCTCCGGCAGCATTGCGAGCTATGTGTTCGGTGGCGTCATGGCGGGCATCAGCTTTGTGCTGCTGAACAACGTGCTCAGCGACCTGGGCACCCTGCAAGGCTGGCAGCCCTGGTTTACCGCAGCCCTGCCGGGGCTGATCTATTCCATACTGTCCCTGACCGCCTTCACCTGGCTGGTTCTCAAGCGATGAGCGCTACTGCCCCACGTGCCATCGTGCTATTCGCGCACGGATCGCGTGACCCTCTGTGGCACAAGCCGATGGAGGCAGTGGCGCACCAGATTGCCCAATCCCACCCCCACGTGCTGGTGCGCTGCGCCTATCTGGAGTTGAGCACGCCCGATCTGGCAACCGTGTGTCATGCATTGGTCGACCAAGGTTGCCGGGAAATTGCGGTTCTTCCCATGTTTCTGGGGGTTGGAAAACACGCCCGGGAAGATCTGCCGTTGCTGATTGCCGGATTGCGCCAACAACACCCCGCCGTCCAATTCGATCTCAAGCCGGCGGTCGGGGAAGACCCGCGCCTGATACAGCTTCTGGCTGGCATTGCAGCAGAGTAAGCGTGGCTTCGGCCTACGCCTGTTGTGGATAATGATCTTGGTTATTATTCCTTTTGGGTATTAAAAGATCACACTGGCAACCCCATGAACCTTCACCAATTCCGCTTTGTGCAGGAAGCTGCGCGCCGCAATCTCAATCTGACCGAGGCCGCCAAAGCACTCCATACCTCCCAGCCCGGCGTGTCCAAAGCCATCATTGAGCTGGAAGAGGAGCTGGGCATCGAAATCTTCGCCCGCCACGGCAAACGCCTCAAACGCATCACCGAGCCGGGCCAGCATGTGCTGCGCAGCATCGAGCTCATCATGGGCGAAGTGGGCAATCTCAAGCGCATTGGCGAGCAGTACAGCACCCAGGACAGCGGCACGCTGTCGATTGCAACCACCCACACCCAGGCCCGCTACGTGCTGCCCGAAAAAGTGGCAGCCCTGCGCGCCGCCTACCCCAAGGTCAACATCAGCCTGCACCAGGGTGCGCCCGGCCAGGTTGCGCGCATGCTGATCGACGATGTGGCCGAAATCGGCATCGCCACCGAGTCACTGTCCGATTACGCCGAACTGGTTACCCTGCCCTGCTACGAGTGGCAGCACATGCTGGTATTGCCAGCTGACCACCCCCTGGCCAAGCAGGAGCACTTCACACTGGCCGACATTGCCAAAGAGCCGCTGATCACCTACCACCCGTCTTTCACGGGCCGCACCAAGATTGACACCGCGTTTGCCCACGCCCATCTGGAGCCACGGGTGGCACTGGAAGCCATCGACTCCGACGTGATCAAGACCTACGTGCGCCTGGGCATGGGCATCGGCATTGCTGCCGAAATGGCGGTCCAGGACATCCTGGACGATTGCGCCAACAACGGTGGCAAGGGTGGACTGGTGGCGCGCCCTGCAGGGCAACTGTTTGGAAACAACATCACCCGCGTGGCATTCAAGCGCAGCGCTTACCTGCGCAACTTTGTCTACACCTTCGCCGAATTGCTCAGCAACCGCCTGAGCCGCGATCTGATCATCAAAGCCATGACCGGACATGTGAACGACTATGAACTCTGAAACCCGATTCAGCACCCCGGCGATCAACAGCCGCCTGCCCAACGTGGGCACCACCATCTTTACCGTGATGTCAGCGCTGGCCGTGCAGCACAAGGCCGTCAACCTGGGCCAGGGCTTTCCGGACTTTGCCTGCGATCCGGCCCTGGTCGATGCCGTCACCCAGGCCATGCAGGCCGGCCACAACCAGTACCCGCCCATGATCGGCGTGCCCGCCCTGCGCCAAGCCATTGCTTCCAAGGTGCAGGCCCTGCATGGCCACAGCTACCACCCGGACACCGAGATCACCATCACCGCCGGGGCCACGCAAGCCATCATCACCGCCATCCTGGCCATCGTGCATCCGGGCGACGAAGTCATCGTGCTGGAGCCCTGCTACGACAGCTATGTGCCCAATATCGAACTGGCCGGTGGCATTGCCGTGCGCGTACCGCTCTCACCCGGCACCTTCCGCCCGGACTTTGACAAGATTGCCGCAGCGCTCAGCCCGCGCACCCGCGCCATCATCATCAACTCCCCGCACAACCCCAGCGCCACCGTGTGGACCGAAGCGGACATGCGCACGCTGCAGGATCTGCTGGCGCCCACCGACGTGCTGCTCATTAGCGATGAGGTCTATGAGCACATGGTGTTTGACGGGCAGACGCACCAAAGTGCCGCCCGCTTTCCGGCGCTGGCGGCGCGCGCCTTCATCGTCTCCAGCTTTGGCAAAACCTACCACGTCACCGGCTGGAAGGTCGGCTATGTGGCTGCCCCGGTAAGCCTGACAGCGGAATTCCGCAAGGTGCACCAGTTCAATGTGTTCACCGTCAACACCCCTGTGCAATACGGTTTGGCCCAGTACATGGCTGACCCCACCCCGTACCAGAACCTGCCCGCCTTCTACCAGCGCAAGCGGGACCTGTTCCGCGATGGCCTGGGCAAGACCCGGCTGCGCCTGCTGCCCAGCCAGGGCAGCTACTTCCAGTGCGTGGATATTTCCGAGGTCAGTGACCTCAATGAAGCCGACTTTTGCCAGTGGCTCACCAAAGAGATTGGCGTGGCTGCCATTCCGCTGTCTGCCTTTTACGGCAAAGGATTCGACCAGCGCGTGGTGCGCTTCTGCTTCGCCAAGCAGGACGCCACCCTGCTTACGGCACTGGAGCGGCTGCAAAAGCTCTAAGCGCGCACTGGGCCCCGCGCTTGGCGGGGTGCCTCAGCTCAGTTGCGCCCAGGCCTTGTCCAGCCGCTTGACGCTGACCGGCTGCGGTGTGCGCAGCTCTTGCGCAAAGAAGCTCACCCGCAGCTCTTCCAGCAGCCAGCGGAATTCCAGCATGCGGTCGTCCACCACGCCTTTGCGCTCGGCCACCAGACGCCAGTAGCGTTGCTCCAGCGGACGCAGTTCGGCCAGCCGGGCGGCATCGCGCGCAGGGTCGGCGCGGTACTTTTCCAGGCGCAGGGTGATGGCCTTGAGGTAGCGGGCCAGGTGCTGCAAGCGGTCCCAGGGTGCGGCATGCAGAAAGCGCTTGGGCATGAGGCGCTGCAACTGCTGAGCGGCGTCGGCGGTGGCCTCTGCAGCGTTCTTGCTGTCCTTGATCTTGCGGGCGGCGGCGGCGTATTCCTGCAGGATGACACCGGCCAGCCGCGCCACCTCGGTGGCAATCAGCGTAAGGCGGCCGCGCCCCTCCTCCACCCGTTTCTTGAAGGCAAATTCGTCCGTGGGCAGCGGGTCCAGCAAAAAGGCGCGATCCAGTGCCAACGCAATGATCTGCTCACGCAATTCCTCGAGGGTGCCGCCTGAGGTGGCACTGTCCTTGGCGCCTTCGGTACGGCCCACCTGCATATAGGCCACAGCCATCTTCTGCAGGTCAGGAATGTTCTTTTCCAGGTACTTGAGCGCGTCCTTGATCTGCAGTGCAAACAGGCGGCGCAGGCCGGCGCGGTGCTTGGCAGCCGCCGTCTCGGGCTCATCAAACACTTCGATGGTGACCGCATCCCCGCCGTCAATCAGCGCCGGAAAGCCAATCAGCGTCTGGCCACCCTTGCGGATCTCCAGCAGCTCGGGCAGTTCGCCAAAGGTCCATGCTGTGTGGCGCTTTTCCGTGGCTACGGGTGGTGTGGCGGGTTGTTTGCTGGCACTTGGGTTTGGCGAAGCGGCAACCGGCTTGGCACCTTGCGCTTGCGCCGTTTCTTTCGAAGCAGTTGGTGCAGCAGTGGCCGCGCCTTGGCCCAGCTTCAAATTGGCCAGCGCCTGAAACGCTCCACGCGCCTGCTTGCCCCATTCCGCTTTGAGCGCGCCCAGGTTGCGGCCATGGCCCAGTACCCGGCCATGCTCATCCACCACACGGAAGTTCATGAAAAAATGCGGGGGGAGCATGTCCACCTTGATATCGGCCCGCACCACATCCACCGATGTGGCGTCACGTACCAGCTTCAGCACCGCATCGGTGAGGCTGCCTGCGCCAAAGCGTGCCGGGTCGTTGAGCGCTTCAGCGAAGCGCGTGGCGGTTTCCGGCAGCGGCACCAGACGGGAGCGTGGCCGCTGGTGCAGCGTCTTGATCAGGGCCTGGATCTTTTCGCGCAGCATGCCGGGCACCAGCCATTCGCAGCGCTCCTCGTTTACCTGGTTGAGCACAAACAGCGGCACGGTCACGGTCAACCCGTCATGGGCATCGCCCGGCTCATGCAGATAAGTGGCGGCGCAGTCCACGCCCCCTAAGCGAATCGTCTTGGGGAACGAAGCGGTGGTGATGCCTGCGGCCTCGTGGCGCATCAGTTCCTCGCGCGTGAGCATCAAGAGACGCGGGTTCTTCTTGACCGCTTCGCGGTACCAGTTTTCAAAGCTGTAGCCGCTGCACACGTCGGCCGGTAGCTGCTGGTCGTAGAAGGCATAGATCAGCTCGCCGTCCACCAGCACGTCCTGGCGGCGGGACTTGTGCTCCAGCTCCTCCACCTGTGCAATCAGTTTGCGATTGGCAGCCAGGAAAGGCAGCTTGGTTTCCCACTCGTTTCCAACCAATGCCTCGCGGACGAAGATCTCGCGTGCGCCCTGCAAGTCGACCCGGCCATAGTTCACCTTGCGCCCGCTGTAAACCACGATGCCGTACAGCGTGGCCCGCTCCAGCGCCACCACTTCAGCAGCCTTCTTTTCCCAGTGCGGGTCCAGCAACTGCTTTTTCAGCAGATGGCCACCCACCTGTTCCAGCCACTGCGGCTCAATGGCCGCAATGCCGCGGCCAAACAGGCGCGTGGTCTCCACCAGTTCGGCCGCCACGATCCAGCGCCCGGGCTTCTTCACCAAATGCGCTCCCGGATGCGGGAAGAACTTGATGCTGCGTGCGCCCAGGTATTCGCCTGACGCGCCATCCGTCTCCAGCTTGCAGCCCACATTGCCCAGCAAACCTGCCAGCATGGACAGATGCAGCTGTTCGTAGCTGGCTGGCGTGGTGTTCAAGCGCCACTTGTGTTCGGCCACCACGGTATGCAACTGGCTGTGGATGTCACGCCACTCGCGCACACGCCGCATGTTCACAAAGTTCTGGCGCAGCAGCTGCTCGTATTGCCGGTTGCTCAATTTATGGGAAGTGACTGGGTGCGCCGACATCAAGCGGAGCGCGGAGGCGCCAGCCGCCCCCCTGCTCGCGTGCCCATTTGCCTCACTACCACCGCGTGCGTCGTGAATCCACTTCCACAGCCGCAGATAGCCGCTGAACTCGCTCTTCTCGTCGTCAAACTTGGCATGCGCCTGATCGGCCTGCTGCTGCGCCTCCATGGGCCGGTCGCGCACGTCCTGCACGCTCAGGGCCGAGGCAATCACCAGCACCTCGTCCAAGGCGCCACGGCTGCGCGCCTCCAGAATCATGCGGCCCACCCGCGGGTCCAGCGGCAGGCGCGAAAGCTCCTGGCCCATAGGCGTGATCTCATTGGCGTCATCCACCGCGCCCAGTTCGTTGAGCAATTGGTAACCGTCTGCAATGGCGCGGCCCGAAGGGCGGTCGATGAACGGGAAGTCTTCCACAATGCCCAGGTGCAGCGACTTCATCCGCAGAATCACTCCGGCCAGCGAGGAGCGCAGGATTTCGGGGTCGGTAAAGCGCTCGCGCCCTTCAAAATCCTTCTGGTCGTACAGGCGAATGCAGATGCCGTTGGCCACGCGCCCACATCGCCCGGCGCGCTGGTTGGCGGCGGCCTGGCTGATGGGCTCCACCAGCAACTGCTCCACCTTGCTGCGAAAGCTGTAGCGCTTGACGCGGGCCGTACCCGCATCGATGACGTAACGGATGCCTGGCACGGTGAGCGAGGTTTCGGCCACATTGGTGGCCAGCACGATGCGCCGCCCGTTGTGGCTGTCAAAGATGCGGTCCTGCTCAGCCTGCGACAGGCGGGCAAACAGCGGCAGCACCTCGGCATTGCGAAACACGGGCTGATGACTCAGGTGCTTGCGCACGTGATCAGCTGCCTCGCGGATTTCGCGCTCGCCGGGCAGAAACACCAGGATGTCGCCCGCATTGTGGGCATCGCGCCAAAGCTCGTCCACCGCATCGGCAATGGCGGAGTTGAGGTCGTATTCGCGGCTTTCCTCAAACGGGCGATAGCGCTGCTCCACAGGGAACATGCGGCCCGAGACCATGATGATGGGCGCTGGGCCGTTCCTGGACTCAAAGTGCTTGGCAAAGCGGTCCGCATCAATCGTGGCCGAGGTCACCACAATCTTCAGGTCCGGCCGACGCGGCAGGATTTCGCGCAGGTAGCCCAGCAGAAAGTCGATGTTCAGGCTGCGTTCGTGCGCCTCGTCGATGATGACGGTGTCGTAGGCGTTGAGCAGCGGGTCGGTCTGGGTCTCGGCCAGCAAAATGCCGTCGGTCATCAGCTTGACGGATGCATCCTTCGACAAACGATCCTGAAACCGCACCTTGTAACCCACCACATCGCCCAGCGGCGTCTTGAGCTCCTCGGCAATGCGCTTGGCCACGCTGCTGGCGGCAATGCGCCGCGGCTGGGTGTGACCGATCAGCCTGCCGCGCTGCCCTGCCGGATAGTTCAGCTTGCCGCGACCCATGGCCAGGGCGATCTTGGGGAGCTGCGTGGTCTTGCCCGATCCGGTCTCGCCGCACACGATGATGACCTGGTGGCGCTGCATGGCGGCCATGATTTCGTCGCGTTTGCCCGACACGGGCAGCGACTCGGGAAAATCGATTTGCAAAGGGCTGGCTATCAAGGGACTCACTTCGTAGAGAATCGGGAATTATCCTCTGCCGCCTCATCTACAGCGCCCCATGACCTCCGTCTTCAATTTCACCTTTGTGCCCTGGTTCCGCTCGGTGGCGCCCTACATCCACAAATTCCGCAACCAGACCTTTGTGGTGGGCATTGCCGGCGAGGCCATTGCCGCGGGCAAACTGCCCAGCCTGGCGCAGGATCTGGCCATGATCCAGAGCATGGGCGTAAAGATCGTGCTGGTGCATGGCTTCAGGCCGCAGGTGGCTGAGCAGCTCAAGGCCAAGGGGCATGCGGCCAAGTATTCGCACGGTATCCGCGTCACCGACGAAGTGGCGCTGGACAGCGCGCAGGAGGCCGCTGGCCAGTTGCGCTATGAAATCGAAGCCGCATTCAGCCAGGGCTTGCCCAACACCCCCATGGCCGATTCCACGGTGCGGGTGATCTCTGGCAACTTCCTTACCGCCAGACCCGTGGGCATTGTGGATGGTGTGGACTTCCAGCACAGCGGCGTGGTGCGCAAGGTGGATACCGCCGGCATCACCAAGACGTTGGAGATGGGCGCCATGGTGTTGCTCTCGCCCTTCGGCTTCTCCCCCACGGGCGATGCCTTCAACCTGGCCATGGAAGAGGTGGCAACCTCGGTGGCCTCGGCCCTGCAAGCCGACAAGCTGATCTTCCTGACCGAGGTGCCCGGCATCCGCATGAAGCCCACGGAGCCCGCCGGTGAGGACAATCCGATTGACACCGAGCTGCCGCTGGCCGCAGCCGAGCGCCTGCTGGCCGAGCTGCCTGCAGCCAACCACCCGACCGACGTGGCCTTTTACCTGCAGCACTGCGTCAAGGCCTGCAAGAGCGGCGTGGAACGCAGCCACATCATCCCCTACTCGGTGGACGGCTCCATCCTGCTGGAGGTGTATGTGCACGATGGCATAGGCACCATGGTGGTGGACGAGAAACTCGAGGAACTGCGCGAGGCCACTGTGGACGATGTGGGCGGCATTCTGCAACTCATAGAACCCTTCGAAAAGGACGGCACCCTGGTCAAGCGCAGCCGTACCGAGATCGAACGCGACGTGGGCTACTACACCATCATCGAACACGACGGCGTGATCTTCGCCTGCGCAGCGCTCTACCCCTACCCCGAAGCCAAGACCGCTGAAATGGCAGCACTCACCGTCTCACCCGACGTGCAGGGCCAGGGTGACGGCGAACGCGTGCTCAAGCGCGTGGAGCAGCGGGCCAAGGCAGCCGGGCTGGACAGCATCTTTGTGCTGACCACCCGCACCATGCACTGGTTCATCAAGCGTGGCTTTGTGCAGGTCGACCCCGACTGGCTGCCCGAGGCCCGCAAACGCAAATACAACTGGGACCGCAAGAGCCAGGTCTTGGTCAAGAAGCTCTAACCATGCGTCCCACCACCTGGCCCGCGCTGCTCCTGATATTGGTTCTGAGCGCCTGTGCCACGCGGGGTGGGCCGGATGCGGCACATACAGCGTTCACCAACTCCGTGGGCTTACGCATGGTGCGCATTCCCGCCGGGGAGTTCCTGATGGGCAGCGACGAGCCTTCAGAGACCCTGCACAAAAGCTACCCGCTGGCCGAACAACGGCGCCTGGACGACTTGTTTGACGAAGCGCCGGTGCACCGGGTGCGCATCACCAAGGCCTTCTACATGGGGGCCACCGAAGTCACCGTGGGGCAATTCCGCCAGTTCGTGGAGCAGTCCGGCTATGTGCCGGAAAGCATTGCCGACGGCACTGGCGGCTATGGCTACAACCCGCAATACGACGCCAGCAAGACCCAACGGGGAGATGCCTTTGAGGGGCGCGATACCCGCTACAGCTGGCAGAACCCCGGCTTTGTCCAGACCGACCAGCACCCCGTGGTGAACGTCACCTGGAACGATGCACGGGCCCTGGCCCGATGGCTGAGCAAGCAGGAGGGCCGCACCTACCGGCTGCCCACCGAGGCCGAGTGGGAATATGCCGCACGCGCCGGTACCCGCACACGCTATCACTGTGGCGACGAGCCGACCTGCCTGCTGACGGTGGCCAACACCTTTGACGAGGCCGCCAAACCCTACTGGCCGCAGTTTGCCGCCAATGCGCTGAACGGCAACGACGGCTTTGCTTTCACCGCACCAGTGGCCAGCTTTGCGCCCAATGCCTTTGGCCTGTACGACATGCATGGCAATGCCTGGGAGTGGACACAGGACCTGTATGCCGAAGACTATTACGCGCACTCTCCCGTGGACGACCCCAAGGGCCCGGAACAAGGCAATGTGTATGTGCGCCGTGGCGGCTCCTGGCACACCTGGGCGCTGTATGCGCGCTCCAGCTACCGCAACTGGAACTCGCCGCAAACGCGCTACACGCTGGTCGGAATCCGGCTGGTGATGGATGCGCCCTAGCCTTGCGGCGCAGGCCTCACCGCCTTAACGCTTGGCTTGGCGTACCAGCAAGGTCAGGGCGACCAGGGCGGCAAAGCAGAACCAGACGAACGACCAGTTGGCAATGGAGCCGCCCAGAAAGGTCCAGTCCACCTTGGAGCAATCGCCGCTGCCCTTGAAAATCATGGGCAAGGCGCGCTTGAGCGGGAAGTTCTCGATCATTCCGTAGAGGTCACGGCCGCAGGAAACCACCTCGGGTGGATACCACTGCAGCCAGCTCTGGCGCGCGGCCACAAAGGCGCCGGCCAGACTCGACACCAGCAACGCCACCGTGGAAGCAATCAGCAGGAAACGCTTCGCCGTGGCTGCACCCAGCACCGCAAAAAACACCACCAGGAAATCGCAGTAGCGCTGCACGATGCACATGGGGCACGGCTCCAGGCCCACCACATGCTGCAGATACATGCCAAAGGTCAACATGCAGACGCAGATGAATGCGATGGCGGCCATCACCCGACGCGGGGCGTAGTCAAAATTTTCCAGGACAAAAGTGAACATGCGGACTCAACGAGGTTGGACAAAGACAAGCTGGCATTCTCCCCCAACTGTGTTAACCATTCGTGATGCTGGCTCTTAAGCCCCGGGGCACCATTACCGGCCTCGCCCCGCACTCAGTCGTAACGTGTGGTAAAGATCAGGTCCACACCTGTTGTGATGCCAGACTCGCCACGCAAGGTAAAGCGCCTGGACAGGTCATAAAAGACGTAGAGCGTACCCAGCGTGCCCGCCAGGCTACGCTCATAGACCACGTAGAAGTCGCGCGACAGGCGCTTGCCAACCTTCACCGTGGTTTCCGTTCCCGCCGTGCCATCCAGATTGGTCACTGCGGTCTGCCCCAGGGACACTTCGTCCAGCCCCAGGGCGCTCACCAGATTTTCACGCTGAGAACTGCCGGACCCGGCAAACAGCGCCAGGGCTGCCTGTTGCAGGATGACGGTTTCCGCACCGCCATTGGCGCTGGAGCGTCCCAGCACCAGCCAGGAGAGTTTTTCGATGTCCGAGAGTTCTGGGTCGGAATACAGCCGCACCACCGGCAACTGCGCCGTGCCGCTGACGTGCACGCCCACCACCTGCGTCAAATTCGGACGGATGGCCCGGATGTCCAAGGCCGGGTTGTCATAGGCACCGGTAAAGCGCAGCGTGCCTTCTTCGATGGTGAGGCGCTGCCCGTAGGCGCGGTAGGTTCCATTGACCGTGCGCAGTTCGCCCGTGAGGCGCGGCGGTGCGTCACGCCCCTGGGCCTTGAGCACCAGAATGCCAGCAAGCCGCGTGCTCAGGCCCCGGCCTTGGATCTGGAAGTTACTGCCCGGGTCCAGCGTCACCACAATGTCCGGCACCACGGTGCGCGCCACCTTGCTGGCCGGGTCGGCGGATGTGGACGCAGCGGGCTTGGAAACTGCCCGGCTGCGCTTGACCACCACGTCCGAACCCAGCCGGGGTGCCGTGTCCTCCGGCAACACAATCATGGCCTGATCCGCCTCCAGGGCGCCGCGTATCTGCAGACTGGCGTCTAGCAGATTGGCACTCAAGTTGCCCGACACCACCAACCGCTGGTTCGGCTTGGCCGTGACCCTGAACGCCCGCGCATTAGCCACCAACGCCATGCGCACATGATCCATCAGCGGACTACCGGCACTGGCAGGCAGCCAGTCCAGCGTGCCGCCAACCACCAACTGACCTCCGCTCGCGCCTCCGGCGCCCGACAGCCTGAATTCCGCGATGTCCATGTGCTGTCCATCGATCAACAGATGCATGGAGCCTGCACTCAGGTCGATGCCATCCACCACCGAACGGATGGACATGTCACGTGCTTGAAGGCTGCCTTTCCACGATGGCTTGCTGCGAGTGCCAGACAGGGTGGCGTTGGCCTCCAGCGTGCCGTTGATGCGCCAGCCCACGGGCGCAAACAGGGACCAGGCGCCCACCCGAGGCAGATTTGCCTGCACGCTGCCCTGTAGCGGCGCGTCTGCGGGCCAGGTGGTGCCGCTCTCGCCGCTGAATATGCGTGTGGAGAAGTCGACCTGTGCATTGCCTCCAGCATCGCTGGCCCAAACTAGATTGGCGTGCACCGCTTCACCGGCAATCTCCACTTCCACGTGGGCATCACGCAAACCGGCAGGCAAGGAGCCGCCCGTGCTGTCACTGCCCAGCAATTGCAGATCGCCGCTGCTGCGCAGCAAGCGTGCGCGCAGTTGGAGGCCATTGCCACTGTTGCTGGCATCCCACTGTCCGCCCAGCACCACATCACCGCGCAGCCCCAGATTGGCCAGCCGGGTCTGACCCAGGGCCTCCAGCCACGCCAGAGGGACACCCTGCAGACTTCCGCGGCTGGACCAGCGCGCAACGCCAGGACTGGCCGCACTTCCCCGCTGCGACCACACAATCGGCTCCCACTGCAACTGGGCCACACCCGGCGCTGGTCCACTCATGCGCAGGGTGCCTGCGCTCACCGATACGGACTGGGCCAGCGCACTGTGCTGCCAATCCAGCGTCAAGGGTTGCTGCAACTGCAGACTCCAGGGCACCGACTGCAAACCGTCCTGCAGACTGGCTTTGAGCTGGGTCATCCGCACGCGCAGGTCACCGCTATCCTGTTGAGCCAACTGGGCTTTCGACTGCAGCGCCAATCGAGAAGTACCCCATTGCACATCGCTGCGCAGCGCCACGTCCAGCGCCGCCAGCGTACCGGACACGTCCAGTTGCAGATCGCTGAAGTGATAGCGGTCCTGCATGTCCAGGCGCTTGCTGCTCAGAGACGCGTTCAACTTCAGACCACTGCCCCGGTTTTGCCAACCGCCTTCCCATCGCGCACTGATCTCCGCCGCACCCTGCACGACCAGACCCTGTAGCTGGCTACCGAACCCCGGGAGCGTTTGCATCCATGGCAAAAAGGCGCCAGCATCCTTGATCTGCCACTGCGAACTGCCCTGCCCCGCACTGGCGCTGATCTGGCCGTTGATGCTGCCCTGGCCGCCCGGGAAGCTGGTCTGCAATTGCAGCTGCGCCGCGTCGCTCCGGGTATTCCACTGCAGCTGACCATTCACCTGGGCTTGCGCGGATTGCAGGGACAAGGTATCCACCACCAGCGCGGGCGACTTCCAAAGGCCTTTGGCCAGTGCCTGCATGCGGCCGGCAGCACCCTTAGGCATGGAATTGGCTTGCACCTCGAAAGCCGTGCCCGACGGCGTTTGCCGTACTGAGAACTCTCCATCCACAGCACCCACATTCCAGCGCGGATCCACCCGCATCCAATCCAGTCCCAGCACCGTGCCTTTGGCAGTCCAGAGCGCGGGACTGCCCGAGTAGCTTCCTTGCGCATGCAAGGTGCCGCCCGCCAGGGCTGCCTGCAGGTCGGACACCAGCCACTGGCCATCGCGGTATTGCAAGCTGGCGCGGGCATTTTGCAACGGCAGCCGGTTCTGGCTCCAGGGGCCTTCGAGGCCGTTTTGCAATTGCAGAGAAGCAGTCCAGCCGGCGCCCTGCGGCACAACCTGCACCTGACCGGACAGGCTGGTTTGCGGCGCCTGCGGCCACAGACCCGAGAGGTCCAACGCACTCCATTGACCGTTGGCACTTTGCAAGGGTTGTGGCTGCGCGGGCTGCAGTTGCGCCTGCAGATGGGCCTGCGCCCCATGCAACAGGCGTTGCGCCGGATCCGGCTGCAGGTCCAGTGTCAGTTGCAGCGACGCATCCTTGCCATAGAGCGTGCCGGCCACTTCTGCGCCAGCCAGCAATATCACACTGCGCTGCTGCACCGTGGTGGCAACCTGTCCGCTGGCCCGCACCTTCAGCGCACCCGGCAGCGCCGCCTGCAGGCTGGCATCCACCTGGTAGGAGCCTGCGGCCATTTTGAAGCGGACATCTTCCAGCCGGTGCTGGCTACCGTCAAAGCGATAGCGGCCTTGCAGCTTCTGCACCGTCCATGCCGGTGGTCCGGCCCATTCCACTCTTTCCACCCGAAACGGCGCATCCACCCGAAACGGCAGGCGCATTTCTGAAAACGGGCTGTTGCTTGACGGGCTGTGGTCTTCCACGCTCAGCGCAGCGGCTTGCAGACCAGTCAAACGCAGTTCGCCCTGCAAAAGGGCTTGCCATTCCCAGGCCATCTGCAGGTCCTGCACTTCAACCGACAGCGGCCCTTTTTTCCACAGCACGTGTCCTATATGGCCGCCTCGGGCGACGGAACCTTGCGTGTCCTTGACCTGCAAGGTCTGGCCGGCGGGCAACAGGGGCCCCAGCAACCACAGTGCCTGCGCCAGTGAGCCCTCAGAGCTGCACCAGACCAATATGCCGGTCAGGGCAGTCAACACAAGCCCAGTGACCAACGACAAGACCAAACTGAACGAAGCGCCCAGTGCATGGAAGGTGAGCCGCAGCCAGCGCATCAAAACACGAAGCCCACGTTCAAGTGCAGGCGAAATGCTTGCGTTGCCACACCGTAGGCCAGGTCCATCTGCAGCGGGCCGATCGGGCTCTTCCAGCGTGCACCCACGCCCACACCCACCTTGAAGCTGAATTCCTCGGTCCGGTTCGCCACCGCGCCGGTGTCCACAAACACGGCGCTTTCCCAATCGGTCAGGATGCCGGCCCGCACGATGGGGCGCTGCCACTCGATGCTGGCATTGACCATGTAGCGCCCGCTCTCGGCGCTGAGCACGCCGTCGTGCGTCACCCCGATTTCATCGCGCTTGTAGCCCCGTACCGTGGTGTCGCCGCCGGTCAGAAAAAGCTGGTTGAAGGGCACATTGTTGGCGTTGTCCACAATCACCGCCCCCACCTGTGCGCGGTACACCATGCGCCCGGCACGCTGGCGGTTGAAAAGACTGTCACCTGGGCGCTCCAGCGGCTGATAGAAGCGCCCGTTCAGCAGAAAGCGCGAATACGGTTCTTGATCCGCGCCCAGCACCGAGCCCACGCCCAGTTCACCGCCAATGCCCCAGCCGCGCTCGGGGAAAGGAATGCTGTCAAAGTGCCGCAGAGCAAAGGCGTAGTTGACGGTCAGCGCCTCGTTGGCATTGCTCTGGTCGATCTCGCGGTACACGGCCTGTGTGCGTTCAAACTGCAGGTAGTAGCTCTGGTCCAGATCGGCCTGCGTGGTGAAGCGACCAGCACGGTAGCGCCGGGTGTTGACGTCGATCTCGGCAATATGCTGCTGCTGGACCAGCGCCGATGCGGCCCAGCGCCATTGGTTGTCACCCGGTTGCGACGTCCAGTCGCTGGTAAAGGTCTGGGTATCGCGGTCGGCGGCGATTTTGTTGACGGTGCGCCAGCCAATGCCGGGTACCAGGTTGTGGGTGTGCTCGGCGCTCCATCGTGCGCCCGAATCGGTGCTGGCACCAATGCCCAGCACCAGTTTTTGCATGGCCGCTTCCTTTACCTGGGCGCGTACCGTGGCGTAATCCGGATCGCCGCTCTGGTCCAGGCTGAAATAGGCCGAATCGTAGTAGCCGCTGTCCGTCAGCCGCTTCTGTGCATCCACCAGCGCGCTGGCCGTGTAATCCTTGCCTGCAGGCAACCGCGCCAATCGCCGCACCAGCAAGTCGCCGTAGCGCTCTACCCCTTCTACTTCCAAACTGCCGATACGGTAGGCTGGCCCGGAGTCCAACGTCACCGACAGGTCAGCATACGCGGCATCGGCATCAACGTCAGCCTGCGAGCTCAGCAGGCGCGCCGCCGCATAGCGCTCGGACACCAGTTGTTTGAGCGCGTGCTGCTTGGCATCGTCCCAGCGTTCTTGCGAGAAATATTCGCTCTCGGGCAACGTCCAACCGTCCTGCACGGCATTGCGCTGGGCACCGGCTTTGGGATCCTGCGCAATCGGCCCCTGCAATTCCAGATGGACGGCACGCACGGTGGTGCGCGCACCGGGTTCCACTGCAATCTTCACGATCCGCGGCAACGGCGGCTTGGCGGCTTGTAGCTGCACCTGGATCTGGGGAGAAAAATAGCCCAGAGTCGCCACCAGATCGCCAATGTCCTGCGGCGCGGTGAGCAACAGGGTCTGTATTTCTGAGTCGCTCAGGTCTTCCAGCAAACGGTAGCGCTGCAGATCCATGTTGCGCTCCAACATCAGGCGGATATCTTCGGGCGCTTCGATGTGGATATCAAAGGCAATCGGAGAGGCTGCTTTGGCGGCTTGCAGCTCCACCGCAGCGGGCGACTGCGCCAGCGCGGGCAGGCAAAGCGCCAGACCCGCTGCAAAAACGTAGAAGCGAAAAAAGGGTACGGGCATGTCCGGGCAACTGTACCGCACCATGTTGCACCGCGTGATCAGGTAACCAGAGTGCCTGCGCTGGCTGGGTGCTTGTCAAACCGAATAAGATCAACCATTCGACATTTTTGCGCAGCGCGCTGCGCTCCTTACAGAGGTATTCCATGGCACGTACGGTTCAATGCATCAAGTTGGGTAAAGAGGCTGAAGGCCTGGACTTTGCCCCCTATCCCGGCGAGCTGGGCAAGCGCATCTGGGAAAACGTGAGCAAGGAAGCCTGGGCGGCCTGGCTCAAGCACCAAACCATGCTGGTGAATGAAAACCGCCTGAATCTGGCCGATGCACGTGCGCGCCAGTACCTGGCCCGCCAGATGGAAAACCACTTCTTCGGTGAAGGCGCAGACGCCGCACAAGGCTACGTGCCGCCCTCGGCCTGAGTCGCGTGACCGAAGACGCCGGAGCACCCTCGTTGCATCCGGCGGCCATCCATCTTCATACCTATTGCGCCGCACAGGCCAGTTGGACCGCATTGGATACCGGCTTTGGTCAAGGCCGGACCTTTGCCGAAGTGCGGCAATGCTGGCGCAGCCAGTTCCCTCGCCCGCCCATGCTGCATTACGTGGGAGTGCTGTCTTTGGAGCAGGCGTTGGCATTGCAGGCCGCGCATCAGAATCCCAGCAACGATGAATTCCCACGACAGGCCGACCTAGCGGACCTGTGCTTCGGACTGGGTGAAGGCTTTCACCGCTTCCTGCTGGATGACGGCGCGCTGTCGCTTACGCTGTGCGTGGGTGAGCTGCCTGCCATGCTGGCACAGCAGGAGATGCAGGCCGACACCATCGTCGCGGATGCCTCGGCCGCCCTATGGGACAAGTGGCTGATCAAAGCCCTGGCCCGCCACTGCAAGCGGGGCACTTCGCTTCACTTTGACGCCGCATCGCCGGTGCAGGCTGCGCAGCTGGAAGCCGCTGGCTTTGTACTGCAACCGACTGGTGTGGGACGGGCCGCCTACGCCGTGTTCAACCCGCGCTGGACTTTGCGCAACAGCCGACGCCCCCAGGCAACCGCCAGGTACACACCCGGAACTTGTGCCGTGATTGGTGCGGGCATTGCGGGCGCCAGTGTGGCGCATGCACTGGCGGTGCGGGGTTGGACTGTAGCGGTTCATGACGCGCATCCGCATCCCGCGGGAGGCGCTTCCGGCCTGCCGGTGGGATTGGTGGTGCCCCACCATTCGTCCGATGACAGCCCACGCTCGCGCATGTCGCGTGTCGGCACGCGGCTGATGCTGCAGCACGCCGCCCGTTTGCACAAAGGAACGGACTGGAACCCCAGCGGCGTGCTGGAGCTTCACCCCGAAGCGATTGGTCTGGACGAGGTGGAAGCCGAGGTGCGGTCCCCGTCCTCCAGTCCAGGGCCCGCACAGGCTTGGGCGCGCGCAATGACCAGTGGCGAACTTAGCGGTTTGTGGCATCCCTATGCCGCCTGGATCAAGCCCGGGCAGCTGGTCACCCAATGGCTTGGCCACCCGGGCATTCAATTCCATGGCAATTCCCGCATCGCCACTCTGGAGCGCAGTGGCGGCAACTGGTTGCTTCGCGATGCACAAGGCCGGCCGGCCGGTCGGGCAGACACCGTGGTGTTTGCCAATGCCTTTGCCTGCCAGAGCCTGTTGCAACGCTTGAATGCGGAACAGGCAGGCGCAATCTCCTGGGTGCCGGACTTATGGAACAAGATAGAGGCGCTGCAGGTCCTGCACGGCACGCTGAGCCTGGGACTGTGCCCATCGGCAATCCCGGTCGACTGGCCTGCGTTTCCGGTGAACGGCCACGGCAGCTTTGTTTCGGGCGTTCCCGGCGAACAGGGCCTGCGCTGGTTTGCCGGATCCACTTTCCGCGCCGATGCAAAGGCGCTGGCCGATTTGGCACAGGAGCAGGCGACCAATCTGGCCAAGCTGCAGGTGTTGCTGCCGCAGGTGGCAAGCACACTCGCCCCCCAATTCGAGAGCCGGCAGACGCAGACTTGGCAAGGCCGACGCTGCGTCACGCACGACCGGTTGCCACTGGTGGGGCCATTGGAAGAAGGTGCGGCCCCCACACTGTGGCTGTCCGCCGGTATGGGGGCACGGGGCCTGAGCTTTTCGGCACTATGCGCGGAACTGATCGCAGCCTGGATGGGTGGCGAGCCGCTACCCGTCGAAAACCAGCTCGCCAAAAGCCTGAGCACCCTGCGCCCACGCCGCCAGCGCGCCGCCCAAGGTAGCCCGACTCAGGGTGCGTTGGACTCCAGGCAAGTCTGAACCTTGCCGCGTCCTGCCACCAGGTAATCCGAGTAGCCGGCCAGTCCCCGCAACAGCCGCACCAATGAGCGTGCTACCAGCACCAGACCCGTTGCCAGTTCCCTTGCTGGCTGTCCAACGGTCTGTTGCCAGCGCACGGCGCTTGCGCTGACGGCATCCGGTGCCCATTCCAGCTGAACGACAGCGTCATGGTCGGAAGGCCAGGACTCGATCACCACCGTCTGGCCGGCGGCCAGGTGCAATGCCGCGCCGCTTCCCAGGAAGATATCGCCCGGCTCGATCTCAGGGCACCAGCGCGGTTGGGGCTGATAGGACGACGTGCTCAACGTGGCCCACACCCGTCCACTGGTCGTGCGCAGCAGGCCAGCGGTTTGCGGACGGAAGGTCTGCGCCTGGCCCCGGGCCAGTGTCCAGGCGGTAGGAGTGGATGCGGAAATGCGATCGGTTTGCATGGTGGAGTCCTTTCTGTTTCGGCAATGAATAATCGCCCACAGCGGCAGCACCGTCCAATGAAATCGGGATATGCTATTCATTCCGTTTACGCATTAATGGATAGACCATGCCCGATCCATCCCCGCAACCATCCGGCATCCCCATGCGCAGCCGACCCATTGGGATGGGCTATCTGCGTGCGCTGGAAGCGGTTGCCCGCCATCTGAACTTTCGTGCCGCTGCCGATGACCTGTCGCTGACCCAGAGTGCCATTTCCCGCCAGATCCAGTCGCTGGAAGAGGAAGTGGGCGTGCCCCTGTTCCTGCGCCACACGCGTTCGGTGGAACTCACCAGCGCCGGTGCCCAGTTGCTGCGTGCCGCCATTCCCTCACTGGAGCGCGTAGACAGCGCGGTGCGACAAATCCGCCAGAGCGCTGGACGCAAGAGCGTGGCCATTACCACCTGGGCCTCTTTTGCGTCCATGTGGCTGATCCCTCGCCTGGAGGCTTTTCAGAGCGAATATCCGGACATAGACATCCGCATCGACGCCAGTGACAACGCGGTCGACCTGGGCACCAGCGATGTGGACCTGGCGCTGCGTTACACGCGCCCCGAGGGCGCCGGGGAAGACGCCATACGTCTCTTTGGCGAACAGCTCACGCCGGTGGCCAGCCCCTGGTTGCTCAAGGGAGGCAAGCCATTGTTGCGTGGCGAGGACTTGATCCACCATGCGCTGCTGGAGGCCAGCGACACCCATCGCACGCATAACCTGGAATGGCTGAGCTGGCGGCGATGGCTGGATTCACAGGGACTCAAGCGACTGGAGCCCAAGCGCTGGCTGCATTTCAACTATGCACACCAGATCCTGCAGGCTGCGCTCACCGGGCAAGGCGTAGCGCTGGCCAGAATGCCGCTGGTGGCAGACAGTCTGGCCAGTGGCGATCTGCTGGAGGTACTGCCCGGGCAGCGCATGGACACACCACTGGCCTACTTTTTGATCATCAACCCGCGCAGCAAGGTGCGGCCCGAAATCCAGGCCTTTTGCAACTGGCTGCTGGCACAGGCAGCCATCACGCGCCAGGCCATTGGTGAGCGTGCTGAGCCAACCGTTCAGCCTGGAAAGGGTTGAATGACCTACTTCGAGAGAACCACGTAGGAGGGACTGTTTCCCGTCACGTATCTGGCAATTGAATGCAGCGCCCCAGTTATGGAATCGTAGGAGTACAGAACAAGACCTCCCATGATGTCGGTTACGTACAGGAAATTGCCGGACGAACTGAATGCAATGGATTGCGGGCCACTTCCCACAGTCAGAAACGGGCTGCCCGGGACGGGGGTCAAACCGCCAGTAGCACCGTCAATGGTATAGGCGGAAATATCATTGCTACTAAAATTTGCAGCATAAAAAAAACTGCTACTCGGATCAACCGAAAAGCCCCGCGTCCAGATTCCCGCCAGGTAGTTCCCTCCGGAAATGGGCGTCACCCTTCCTGTCACTCCGTTGATGGAGTAGGCATATATGTTATCGGCGGCATTGCTGGTATTTCCTGCGTATAGGAAGGCCCCATTTGGACTTATTGCCATATGGTCCAATTGGCTTGGTGCAGCCACCGGACTTCCCGAAATTTCAGTCAGGGCACCATTGCCGCTGTTGATCAGATAGGTCGAAATCGAACCCAGGCCGTTGGCCGTGAACAGATAATTCCCGGCAGGATCCATAGCCAGTTCTTCCGGGAAAGTTGGGGCGTTATAGGGGCTGCCCGGAATAGGCGTCAAAGCGCCGTTAGAAGCATCAATGGAATATGCCGAAATACTTCCACTGGTACTGCCGACAGTGCCAGTATTTGCGACATAGACAAACCGGCTGGTAGGGTCTATTGCAATCGACATGGGCCGTATCCCTGTCGCATAAGGACTACTCGGAAGCGGTGTCAGAACACCCGTGCCTCCATTGACACTGAATGCCGATATGGTTTGGCTGTCACTGTTTACGACGTAAACAAATTTGTTCAAACGATCTACGGCGATAGCGCTTGGATGATTGCCAACAACATAGGGGCTTCCAGCCACCGACACGAGCGTTCCAGTATTGGGATTTACCGAATAGACCGATATGGAGTTGCCCCCAAAGTTTGCAACGTAGGCAAACTTTCCCTGAGATACCTGTGCACAGTTGATCAAGACATTATTTACATTTGCTGACGGCATTACCCCGCTACCGCCGGTGATATCACAGGAGACATTGGTCGATTGAGGCGTAACCAAAAAGTTGTAACTTGCCCCTGGGGAATGGGTAGTCAGCAGAGAGAAGCTCTGGGTACCCAATGTGCTGGAAGTTAATTTTGTTGAAGCCACGCTTCCGTTCTGCGGGTATGAATCCGTAACGACAATGGATTCGTTTACGGGCAACCCGGAGACATTCACGATGAACCCGTATTGCGTGCCACCGGTGGAAGGTGAACCTCCGCCACCTCCGCCACCTCCGCCACCACAGGCAGACAAAGACATGGCCAATAAGACAAAGAGCCCCTTGATCCGCATACTTAGACCTTTCATTTCTAATAGTGTGATTTTTTGAAGGAGTAATGCCGTTTTCTTGTAGTTGAAATCCGTCAATGAAGATTCATTGGCTACGAGCATTTCAAAGTAATGCAGCCACCCTGGCCGCAAAGTGTATCCGGTCAATTGGGCGATATCAGATTCCCCCACACGGTCCCCCTGAGCGCCGGATGGTGGCGGATTCAACGGGCCTTGCGCCTGTCCTTGGTGACCGGATTGCCCTTGATGTAGCGCACAAAATCCTCCACCGACAGCGGCTTGCTGAACCAGAAGCCCTGCAATTCATCGCAGCCCAGGGCAATCAGCGATTGCGCCATGGGCCAGCTCTCCACACCTTCGGCCACCACGGTCAATCCCAGGGTGTGGCCCAGAGCGATCACCGCGTGCACGATGGCGGCATCGGCACTGTCGTCCAGCATGGCCATCACAAAGGACTGATCGATCTTGAGCTTGTCGATATCAAAGCGCTTGAGGTAGGCCAGACTGGAATAGCCGGTGCCGAAGTCGTCGATGGCAATGTTGACGCCCAGCTGTTTCAGGGCCTTGAGCTTGTCTTGCGCCGACGTGGGGTTGTCCATCAATTGCGACTCGGTCAGCTCCAGCTCCAGGCCGGAAGGCGGCATGCCGGTCTCCGCCAGTACGTCGCGAATCTGGTTGACGAAGTCCACATCCGCCAATTGCGCGGCAGAGATGTTGACCGAGAGCCCCAAACCTATGAACAGGCCGGACTGCTGGAACTCCATCCACTGGCGGCAGGCCTCGCGCAGAACCCACAGTCCTATGGCCTTGATCAGACCGGTTTCTTCGGCCAGTTGGATGAATTCGCCGGGTGGAACCTGGCCCAGCACCGGATTGTTCCAGCGCAACAAGGCTTCGGCGCCCTGCACTTCCCGTGTCTTGGCATTGATACGCGCTTGGTAGTGCAACTGGAACTCCTGCTTCTCGAGTGCCAGACGCAGCTGCGCCTCCATGACTTGGCGGGCCATGACGCGGTTGTTGGTTTCCAGCGAGAAGAAGCGCGAGGTGTCGCGGCCCGCGGCCTTGGCCTCGTACATGGCCGCATCGGCCAGACGCATGAGTTCGCTCTGGTCGGTAGCGTCATCCGGGTACATGGCCACGCCCACGCTGCAGGACACGTTGAGTGTGTTGCCCTCGACCACGGCCGTCTGCCGCAGGGAGGGAATCAGCCTGCCGGTCACCGTGTCGTTCAACTCATCGCGTCCAGCCACGTGCCGCATGATGATGACGAACTCGTCACCACCCAGACGGCACACCGTGTCGTCAGCACGCACCGCCTGCGTCAGGCGGCGTGACACCGTACGCAGCAGCCCGTCACCGATGTGGTGACCCAAGGTGTCGTTGATCAGCTTGAACCGATCCAGATCAATGAAGAGCACGGCCAGCTTTTCACCGGAACCCTGCGCCTCGGCGATCGCCTCGGTGAGTCGCTGCTGGCACAGGGCGCGGTTGGGCAATTCGGTGAGCACGTCGTGCTGGGCCAGGAAGCGGATACGCTCTTCCTTGGCCTTGCGGTCGGTGATGTCGATGGAAATACCGATGTAGTTGACCACCTCGCCGACGGTGGCGTTCTTGTGGACCGCGGAGATCATCAGCCAAGCCGGGTACAGGCTGCCATTGCGCCGGCGCATGCGCACCTCGCCCTGCCAGGACTCCTTGTCCTTGAGTTCACTCCAGACATTGGCCACGTCGTCGCCCATCAGCACAGACACGTTCTCGCCCAGCACTTCATGGAAGTCATAGGCGGTGGAACGGCAGAAGGCGCGGTTCACGCTGATGATGCGGCGCTCCTCATCCATGATGATGATGCTTTCGCTGGACGCTTCGAACACCTTGGCCCACAGCTCCAGGCGTTGCTCCATGACCTTGAGCTTATTAATTGGAGTGAAGGCGGTGAGCACCGCGTCGTGGCCCTGGAACTTGAGCCGTCGAGCCGACAACACGGCCCATGAGGGCGTGGAAGTTCCCATCCAGCGCACTTCGAATTCGTCCACAGTGCCAAAGTCTGCCAGCCGCTGGAAGAAGCGCCCGCGCATGGAAGAGTCCAGTCCGGTTCGCCAGGGATCTTTGGTGCCGCCGTTGAGCCAGGGCAAGGCCGGATTGTTGGCGTGCAGCACGTCGTGATCCGGAATCGATGTCACCAGGATCGGGATGGGCAGTGCCTCCACCAGCTCGATCTGCGCTTCAGCCGCACGGGCGTTGGCAATGAGCTCCTGTTGACGCAACCGATCGTGGTCGAGCTGGGCCAGCATCTCGTTGAACGCATTGAAGAGCTGCCCAATTTCATCGCGGCTATGCCAGCTGGCGCGGTGGGTGTAATCGTTGGAGCGCCGCACCAGATCGGCAACCTTGGCCAGCCGCTGCAACGGCCTGGCGATCTGGCTGGCCACCAAATAGACCAGACTCAGAATGCTGCACAGCAGGACCAGTGCAGTCCCCAGGTGGATCCACATCCGGGTGAACAGCCCGTCCACACGCAGTTGCAGCAGGACCTTGAGCTGGACAATGCATTCGCGCCAGGTGCCGTCCAGGGCCTGGATGGCGCCTTGGTAGGCCCCCTCCAACTGCGCCATCTGCTCCTTGGTCAGTTTGGTTTCGGCCGCATCCTTGACCGTTTCCTGGAAGTGCCGGCCTTGCTCCAGTAAGGTCTGGCGGCTGTTCTGCAAAGCGGCGCGCAGCTGCGGGGAACCCGCCAGCCATACTTGTTCATAGTCGGACTCCATGCCCTGCAGCACTGCATCCAGCCGCCCCACCAGTGTCAGCAGTTGCGCCGCCTGCGCCTGGTTGGGCGGTGCGGAACCACGGTTCTGCATGAACTGCTTGGTTTCGTGCAGCAGTTGCAACAGCTCGGGAAAGCGCAATACGGACAGGGACATCACGTAGTAGCTGTCCAGATCCGGGTCCAGGATCAGGTTGGACTGGTTGCCCACGGTGGTGAGCAGGTCGCGGCCCAGGGAAATCACCTTGGCCTTCTCAATCTCCGAATCCTTCTTGACGGTTCCCAACGCGCTGACAAAGCGGCCCGCCATGTCGGTGGTATTGAAGGCTGCATCGTTCTGGTCCCGCGCAGTTTTCAACTCGGCCAGCGGGTCCGTCGGGCGGCCGGCATAACTGGGGTCGAGAAACACACCGAGCAGATTGGTGCGCACGGCGTCGGTGTAGTTGGCGCCGACCACTTCCTTGCGGGCAAAGTCGATGGCAAGGTACTTTTCCTGGATCAGGATGCTGGAGACGTAGATGACCGCCGTCAAGTCCAGCAGGTAGATAAGCGTGAGCTTGCGGCCCACACTGAGTCGACCGAGCCAAAGCGAAAATTTATTGATCATGAACCGAATCCCATGTAACCCACTTCCCCCTGTTGCGCCCCACCAGTTGGCAGTCCTGGGCGGCCCTTTTCTCTAATGGGCTACTGCATCGCAGCCGCCGGTCTGTGCGCCTTCACATACGCATCAGTGGGTTGATAGTCCTTCCCATCGGCATAGCGCCACTGCGCCATAGTGCCCTTGCCGCCACGCAGATCCAGCTTGCCCACATAGGCGCCCATAGTGGATTGCTGGTCGATGGCGCGGAATTCCACCGGACCAAAGGGCGTGGTGAATTTCAGGCCCCGCATGGCGGCGACCAGCTTTTCGTTGTCCACACTCTTGGCCTTGCGTATGGCTGCAAAGATGGCTTGCATGGTGGAATAGCCCACGACCGAACCCATCTTGGGGTTTTCGTTGTACTTCTTGTAATAGTTGGATGCGAAGGATGCGTGGTCGCGGGTGTCGATCTGGTCCCATGGGTAGCCAGTGACGATCCAGCCCTTGGGTGTCTCGTCCTTGAGCACGTCCAGGTATTCCGGCTCGCCCGAGAGCAAAGACACGACTGGCGTCTTGGGGAACACATTGCGCTGATTGCCCTCGCGTACCAGTTTGGCCAGATCGGCCCCAAAGGTCACGTTGAAGATGGCATCGGGCTTGGCTTGGGCAATGGCCTGCAGCGTGCTGCCGGCATCCAGCTTGCCCAATACCGGCCACTGCTCGGCTACAAACTCCACGTCGGGACGCTTGGCCTTGAGCTGTTCACGGAACGTGGCCACTGCGCTTTGGCCGTATTCGTAATTAGGCGCAATGGTGGCCCAGCGCTTGGCGGGCATCTTGGCGGCCTCCTCCACCAGCATGGCGGCCTGCATATAGGTGCTGGGGCGCAGACGGAAGGTGTAGCGATTGCCCTTGTCCCAGACCATGGCGTCGGTCAGGGGTTCACTGCCCACGTACAGGCGCTTGTTGCGCAGCGCGTGGTCGGCAAGAGCCAGTCCCACGTTGGAGAGGTAACCACCTGCCAGCACATCCACTTTTTCACTACTGGTGAGCTCGATGGCGTGGCGAATGGCCTCTTCGGGTTTGCCACCATCGTCGCGCGATACCACTTCGACCTTGCGACCCAGCAGCCCGCCTGCGGCATTGACTTCTTCCACCGCCAGCTGCCAGCCCTGTCGATAGGGCCCGGTGAACTGCGGAATGCTGGAGTAGCTGTTGATCTCGCCGATCTTGATGGGCGCGGACTGGCTCTGCGCCGGTCCACAGCCCAGTGTCAGGGCGAATGCCAAGCTACCAGTAACGACTTGTATTTTCATGAATCCTCCAGAGCACCAACCCCACCGTCAACATGACGGCCGTCAATTGAGGGCCCGCTAACTAACGTTCTTTCAGATAAGGGCGGCCCAGTGCCTGAGGTGCCACTGCCTTGCCAATGAACCCGGCCAGCAACACCACTGTCAGCACATAGGGCAAGGCCTGGATGAACTGCACCGGCACTTCTCCCACCACCGGCAAGGGAACGCCTTGCATGCGAATGGCCGCCGCATCCAGAAATCCAAACAACAGGCAAGCCCACAATGCGCCGACTGGATGCCAGCGTCCAAAGATCAGCGCCGCCAGCGCCATGAAGCCGCGCCCGGCGGTCATGTTTTGCGAAAAATTGGCACTCTGGGCCAGCACCAGGTAGCTTCCAGCCAGACCGCACAGCATGCCGTTGAGCGTAAGCGCGGTGTAGCGCAGGCGCTTCACTGAAACCCCTGCCGCGTCCACCATCTGCGGGTTCTCACCCACTGCGCGCAAACGCAATCCAAACCGGGTCCGGAACAGCAGCCACCACACAGCCGGGACCAGCGCATAGCTGAAATACACCAGGGCACTGTGCGTAAGCAGCCCTTCACCCAGCACGCGCCCTACAAACGGAACAAAACTCAGCCAAGTGCCTGCATCCGGAAACAGCGGCTGGATACGCACGCTGGTGGCCACGGGCGGCGTCTGCCCGCCTTGGGCGAACCAGGCAATGCCCAGCACCACCGTGAGACCCACGGCAATGATGTTGATGGCCACACCCGACACCACCTGATCACCCCGGTAGCTCACGCAAGCCAGCCCGTGCATCCACGACAACAGCACGGCGACCGCCATGGCCGCAAGCAAGGCAATGGAGGTGGAGCCGAATGCGGCACCGGCAGCGCCGGCCGCAAAGGCGGCGAACAGCATCTTGCCTTCCAGACCAATATCAACCACACCGGAGCGTTCGGAGAACAGGCCCGCCAAGGCGCACAGGACCAGCGGAGTCGACACGCGCAAGGTGGACGCCAGCATGGCCCCCAGGGAAGCTTCATCCATTTCGGGCTCCTGCGGGAAGCAGACGCAGTGCCGCCCCCACCACGGGAGCAATGACATAGGTCATGGCGCCAGAAAACAGCACGATGAAGCCCTGCAGCATCACCACCATGTCTCGACTGAAGCCTGGCACATCAAAGGACACTTCCGCACCTCCCTGAAAAAGCGCACCGAACAGAACACTCGCAAAAACAATGCCTACCGGATGATTGCGCCCCATCAGCGCCACAGCGATACCGGTAAAACCGGCGCCACTGACGAATTCAAGAATCAGCTTGCCGCTGACTCCGGCAATCTCGTTCATACCCACCATGCCGGCCAACGCGCCGGACAGGGACATGGCAATCAGGGTCTGGTGTTTGGAATTGATGCCGGCATATTCCGCTGCGCTCGGGCTGGAACCCACCGCACGCAGGCGATAACCCGGGCGACTGCGCCACATGAAGAGGTACACCCCCACGCAAGCCAGCAGGGCCAGTACCAGGCTCAGATTCAATGGAGAGGCGGGCCACTCCACACCAAACCAGGCCATGGCGTGCTGCATGCTGGGCAGGATGGCGGATTCCGCAAAAGCCTTGCTCTCGATCGCCATGGTGCCCTTGGGGCGCAAATGGTTCACCAACAGGTACACCAGGATGGAGCTGGCAATGAAGTTGAACATGATGGTGGTAATCACCACATGGCTGCCGCGGTAGGCTTGCAAATACGCCGGAATGGCGGCCCAGACCATCCCGAACAACACACCGGCCAACAGCATGACAGGCAACATGGCCCACATGGGCAGGCTGGGCGACAGGTACAGGGCCGCAAGCCCGGTGCCCAGACCGCCCATCACCGCCTGCCCTTCCCCGCCGATGTTGAACAGGCCGCCATGGAATGCGACGGCAACGGCCAGGCCGGTAAAGATGAAGGTGGTGGCGTAGTACATGGTGTAGCTCACACCCCGCAGCGTGCCGAACGCGCCCTGCACCAAGGCGCCCATGACCTCCGTGGGGCTTTGTCCTACCAGACTCACCACGCCGGCTGCCACCAGCAGGGCCACCAACAGGCATACGGCCGGCAGCAGCACCAAATCGGCCCAGCGTGGCAAGGGAACGTTTGCGCTCATTCTTGGGAACCTCCGGTCATCAACAGGCCCAGACCGGCCTCGGTACAGTCTTCAATGGCGAGTTCGCCGGCAATGCGCCCCTGGTTCATCACAATGACACGGTCTGCCAATGCCAGTATTTCGTCCAGCTCGCTGGACACCACCAGCACGGCGCAACCGGCGTCCCGCATGGCACGCAAGCGACCGTAGATGAATTCGATGGCGCCAATATCCACGCCGCGTGTGGGTTGGCCGACCAGCAGGATGCGGGGTGCCTGGCCCAGCTCCCGCGCCAGCACCAGCTTTTGCTGGTTGCCGCCGGAGAACTTGCTCGACACAAGTGCCGGATTGCGCGGGCGCACGTCGAAGCGCTCCATCATCTCCACCGTAGCCTGGCGCATGCGGCCATGGGCCATCCAGGGGCCGTCGCTGTAGGCGCTCAGGTTTTCGTAGCCCAGCACGGCCGACTCCCAGGCGGCAAAGTCCATCACCAAGGCGCGTGCATGCCGGTCTTCCGGCACGTGAGCCACGCCCAGGTTGCGCGCGGTCAACGGGTCTAGCCAGTGCTGTGGCGTGAAATGGTGTATGCCTAGCTTCAGGTCCCCGCGACTGGGCGTGAACAGACCACTGAGCACATCCAGCAGCTCGCTCTGGCCGTTGCCAGAAACGCCCGCAACGCCAACGATCTCTCCGGCACGCAACTGAAGGTCAATATCCGAAAGCCGAAGCACCTGCATGGAATCACGCACTTCCACACGGCGAACATCCAGCAGAACTTCGCCGCGCTGGCGGGAGTCGCCGTCCACACGACCCATGTTGACCTTGCGCCCCACCATGGACTCCGCAAGCCCTTCAATGGTGGCTTCCGCAATGGGCAACTCCTGCACCACCTGACCACTGCGCATGACGGTGACAAAGTCGCACAGCCCCATGACCTCCTTGAGCTTGTGCGTGATCAGGATGATGGTGGTGCCTTGGTCGCGCAGACCGCGCAGCACGTCAAACAGCTGCAGGGTTTCCTGCGGTGTCAGCACGGCCGTGGGTTCGTCCAGGATCAGCACCTTGGCGCCACGGTACAGGGCCTTGAGAATCTCCAGCCGCTGCCGGTCGCCCACGGCCAGATCGGCCACCAGTGCATCCAGCTTGACGTGCAGCCCGGTGGACTGCATCAGCGCATCGAGCTTGCTGCGTACAGTAGACGTGGCGCGCTGCAGCAGCCAGTGCGGCTCGGCCCCCAGCATGACGTTTTCCAGCGCCGTCAGGGTATCGACCAGCATGAAATGTTGGTGCACCATGCCAATGCCCAAGGCAATGGCGTCATCCGCGTTGTGGATTTCGGCGTCTTTGCCGAACACCGAGATGGAGCCCGATTCCGCACGATAGAAGCCGTACAGCACCGACATCAACGTGCTCTTGCCTGCACCGTTCTCGCCCACCAGACCGTGGACGGTACCGGCGCGCACAGTCAGATGCACATCCACATTGGCCTGCACGGCGCCAAAGCGCTTGTGGATGCCCCGCATGTGCACCGCCAGGGGTGCGGAATCAGTCATTCAGTTCAGATACCTCAAAGCGTTCCCGGCCGAATGGCCAGGAACGTGGACCAGCATCAATATTTGCAAGCGTTGTCAGCCATGTAGTCGGCCACTTTGATCTTGCCGCTGATGATGTCGGCCTTGGCGGCTTCCACTTTCTTCTTCATGTCGGCAGTCACCAGCTTGGCGTTGTTCTGGTCCATGGCGTAGTCCACGCCACCTTCCTTCAGGCCCAGCACGGTGATGCCGGGTTTGAACTCTTTGGAAACGTTGTACACGGCCACGTCCACGCGCTTGAGCATGGAGGTCAGCATGGTGCCGGGTTGCAGGTGATTCTGGTTGCTGTCCACACCGATGGCCAGCTTGCCGCTGTCCTTGGCGGCCTGGTACACGCCGGTACCGGTGGCGCCAGCGGCTGCGAACACCACGTCGGAACCCTTGGCAAACTGGGCCTTGGCCAGCTCACCGCCACGCGCCGGGTCATTCCAGGCAGCGCCCGTGGTGCCGGTCATGTTCTGGAACACTTCTGCCTTGGGGTTGGCGAACTTGGCGCCCTGCTCATAGCCGCACTCGAACTTGCGGATCAGGGGAATGTCCATACCACCCACGAAGCTGACCTTGCCGGTCTTGCTGGCCATGGCAGCCATGGCACCTACCAGGAAGCTGCCTTCCTGTTCCTTGAACACGACGGACTGCACATTGGGGGCTTCCACCACCATGTCCACAATGGCGAATTGCAGCTTGGGGAATTCCTTGGCGACCTTCTCCACGGCCGAAGCCTGCGAGAAGCCCACGCTGATGATGGGGCTGGCGCCCTTTTCAGCCATGCGGCGCACGGACTGTTCGCGCTGGGATTCGTTGGTCACTTCGAACTCGAGGTATTTCTTGCCCGTGTCCTTCTTCCACTTTTCCATGCCGTTGTAAGCGGCTTCGTTGAACGATTTGTCGAACTTGCCACCCAGGTCATAAATGATGGCGGGCTCGGCCACGGCAGCAAAGCTTGCGGCCAGCGAGGCGGCGAGTACGCTCAGTTTCAGAATGCTCTTGTGTTGCATGACAAATCTCCGTTGATTGCGGGTTAAAGAAATGATGTTAGCGAAAAAAACTGCGCCACCCTCATAGGGTTTTCAGGCGCGAGGTTAATAAACTGAAAAATCCATCGGCATCCACCGTACGCATGACCTTGGCATTGGCCGGCCTGCCACTCACAGCCCACCAGTCAACCACGGTCATGCCCATGGTCAATTCCGAGCCGGTCTCCACCACCACATTGCAGTCGCGGCCCTGGAACAGTTCTGGCTGCAGTAAATAGGCAATCACGCAAGGATCGTGCAAGGGGCCGCCATCGCTGCCGTACTTCTGCTCGTCGTAACGCTCAAAAAACTCCAGCAACTCCACGCAGGTTTTGGCTACCGGTGTGCCCAGTGCGCCGATGGCATCCACCCGTTTGCGCGTGGTCAGGACCTGGTGTGTGACGTCCAGTGGCATGAGCACCAGGGGGATGCCACTGCGCAACACGACGTCGGCGGCATGCGGGTCCACATAGATGTTGAATTCAGCCGCCGGAGTGATGTTGCCGCCTTCAAAAAAGCCGCCGCCCATCATCACAATCTGCCGGATGCGTGATGCCACCTCGGGCGCGCGCTGCAGGGCGTGTGCCACATTGGTGAGCGGCCCCAGGGTGCACAGCGTGACTGCTCCTACAGGCTGGCTCTGCAGCGTCTGCACGATGAAATCCACCGCATGCTGGGCCTGCAAAGGCATGACCGGTTCGGGCAAATCCGGACCGTCCAGACCCGTGCGTCCATGCACGTGTTCAGCCGTCACCAGAGGACGCACCATGGGCCGACTGGCACCGGCATACACAGGCGTGTGCGGTTTGCCTGCCAGTTCGCAGATCTTGCGCGCGTTCTTCTGCGTCAGGGGCAAAGGCACATTGCCCGCAACCGTAGTGATACCCAGCACGTCCAGCTCGGGAGAGGCCAGCGCCAACAGGATGGCCAGCGCATCGTCCTGCCCGGGATCCGTATCGATGATGATTTTTTGCGCAGCCATGCAAAAGCCTCGATTTCAGGCGGCGTTGTAGGCCACGGCAATGGCAGACGCCAGGCGCGCATTGTTCAACACCAACTGAATATTCGAAGCCAAACTGTCTCCACCGGTTATTTCACACACGCGTGCCAGCAAGAAAGGTGTGGACTCCTTGCCTGAAACGCCCTGCTCTTGTGCCTCCCGCAATGCCTGCTCGATCGCCTGATCAATGGCGTCACGCGGCATGGCGAAAGCCTCGGGAATGGGGTTTGCAACAACCATGCCACCCTGCAGGCCCACGGCCCATTTGGCCTTGAGCACGGCGGCAATGTCGGTCGCAGAATCCAGGCGATAGTCCACCTTGAAGGCGCTGTCGCGTGTAAAGAAGGCAGGCAGTGCATCGGTCTGGTAGCCCACCACCGCGACGCCATGCGTCTCCAGGTATTCCAGGGTCAGACGCAAGTCCAGAATCGACTTGGCACCGGCACACACCACGGCAACTGGCGTTTGCGCCAACTCCTGCAGGTCGGCTGACACATCGAAGCTTTCCTGTGCACCGCGGTGCACGCCGCCAATGCCTCCGGTCGCAAACACGCGGATACCAGCCATGGCAGCAATCACCATGGTGGCAGCCACCGTGGTGGCACCGGTTTTCTTGCTGGCAATGATGAAGGGGATGTCGCGGCGGCTGACTTTGGTGACGGCGTGCCCGGCCTTGCCGAGCTGCTCGATCTCGTCGCGCGACAAGCCGGCCTTGAGGCGGCCGTTCACAATGGCGATGGTGGCGGGCACCGCGCCGTGCTGACGCACCTCGTCTTCCACCTGCAAGGCGGTGGCCACGTTCTGCGGATACGGCATGCCATGCGAAATGATGGTGGACTCCAACGCCACTACGGCAGCGCCCCGAGAAAGGGCCTGTTGTACCTCGGGGGCAATGTCCAGATAGGAAGTTTGGGTCATAAAGTATGTTGTTCGAGTCGAGCCTGCACCGCAGCCACGCTGAGCTCCGGCGAATTGGCGAATGTACTTGATAGCGTGAGTTCAGCGCAGGCCATGGCCCAAGCCACCGACCGATCCAGCGGCATGCCCTGCAGGTAGGCATACACCAGACCAGCCAACAAGGCGTCGCCCGCCCCGGTGGCGCTCTGCATTTGGACAGGCTGTGCCGCCCTGCGACCGGTGATGCCGTCTGCATCACACCAGACCACTCCGTTCTCAGCCAGGCTGATGACCACTTGCCGTACACCGCGGGCGTGCAATGCCAGTGCTGCTTCACAGGCCGATTGCGGCGTGGAGATTTCCACACCACTCAAGGCCTGCGCCTCCATCCGGTTGGCTTTCAGGGTATGCAGGTGCGGCAGCACTGGCAGCAACTTGTGGCATTTGGCCACGGAAACGGCCTCGGCAAAAATGGCTTGCCGTGGCCAGTGGTCGCACAGGGTTTGCAGCACATCGGGGCGCACATTGCAGTCCACCACGATGGCCTGCGCGTGTTCCAGCAAACTGGCGTGGCTGAGCACCCGTTCGGGCGTGAGCTGATCCAGTATGGCCATGTCGTTCACCGCCACGCCCATGTCACCGTCCACACCATGCAGGGACACGTAGGTCGCGGTGCGTTGGCCTTGCAGGGTGGCGCAGGCGCGCATGTCCAGGCCAATGGCCTGCGCTGACTGCCGCATCACCAGGGCGAAGGTATCGTCCCCCAGGACGCTGAGCAATCGCGCATCCACCTGCAGCCGACACAGGTTTTCCGCCACATTGCGCGCCACGCCACCAGGACTGCAGGTGACGACGCCCGGATTGGAGTCCCCCGCACGCATGGGCGCATGCGAATGCGCCGATATATCCATATTGGCGCCGCCGACCAGGGCGACATAGGGAGACTTGGCAGACGTGGTCATGGATGGATTAAACGGCACAATACAACGCTTTAAGAACGTAGGAGGCGCGTGATGATACTGGTGGCTGGTTCCGCCAACCTGGACTTTGTCGTTCGGGCTGATCACATCCCCAGCCCGGGGGAAACCGTACTGGGCCGTGACTTCAAGACTTTCCCCGGTGGCAAAGGCGCCAACCAGGCGGTGGCCTGTGCCCGCGCCGGCGGTGTCACCACCCACATGCTGGTGGCCTTGGGGCAGGACACATTTGCCACACCTTTGGAAGACTCACTGCAAGGTGCGGGTGTCAAGCTGTTGACCGTGCGCCGTACCGATGAGCCCACGGGGACGGCTTTCATCTGCGTGGCCAACTCCGGGGAAAACGCCATCACCGTGGCGCCTGGCGCCAACGCCACCTTGCGCCCGGAGCATCTGCCCGCCTTGACTGGCTACACGCACCTGTTGCTGCAGCTGGAAACGCCCATGGACAGCGTCCTGGCCTACGCCCAGGCAGCCCGCAAGGCGGGTGTGACGGTGGTGCTGAACGCGGCCCCGGCGCGGGTACTGCCGCAGGAATTGATTGCCCTGGTGGATGTGCTGCTCGTCAACGAAGGCGAGCTGGCACTGGTCAGCCAGTGCAGCGGCAGTGTGGCCCAGTGCCTGGAGCAATTGCCCGTTCCCACTGTGGTGGTCACCTTGGGCGCTCACGGCTGTGTCGCCCGCCATCAGGGGGCATTGCAACTGCAGGCCTCGTTCAAGGTCACCCCGGTAGACACCACGGGCGCGGGGGACACCTTCTGTGGCAGCCTGGCTGCGGCCTTGAGCCAAGGCCAGAGCATGACGGACGCCTTGCGCTACGCCAGCGCCGCCGCAGCACTGGCCTGCACCCGCCTCGGGGCACAATCCAGCATTCCCGAAGCGGCCGAGGTCGCGCAACTTTTGCGAGACCAGCCCGATGTCAATACACCAGACCGCCTGAGCGCCCTGCGTTCCCTATGCGGCATCCACTAAACACCATGCAAAGCAACAAACCGCGCAAAGTCATTTTCGACACCGACCCCGGCGTGGATGACGCCATGGCGCTTTATTACGCGCTGGCGCACCCGGATGTGGACGTGGTGGGTATCACAACCACCTTTGGCAATGTGTATGTGGAACAGGCCGCAGCCAATGCGCTGTACCTCACCGCGCTGACCGGTCACGACATTGCCGTGACCCAAGGCGTTGCCAAGCCCTGGTACAAACACTCCGAGGCACCCCCAGACTCCATTCACGGGGCAGACGGCCTGGGCAATCTGCTGGACCGGCAGGAACACGGCAAGACGCTGGACCCACGCTCATCGGCCCAGTTCATCGTGGACACCGTGCGGGCGCACCCCGGGGAAATTACGCTGGTGGCAGTTGGCCCGCTGGGCAATCTGGCAACGGCCCTGAAGCTGGACCCGGAATTGCCCAAACTGGTGCATGAAGTGATTCTGATGGGAGGAACCGTGCTGGAGCCCGGCAATGTGTCCCCAGTGGCCGAGGCCAACATCTGGAATGACCCGCACGCCGCCGACCTGGTGTTTACCGCTGGCTGGAAACTCACCATGGTGGGGCTGGATGTAACCCACCAGGTGATCCTGCCCGTGTCGCTCTTTGAGCGCGTGGCCCAGCACCACCAGCACCCGGCTACCGACACACTGCTGCACGCGGTCAAGTTCTATGCCGACTTCTACAGTGGTCTGTATCCGCATGTAGCCACCATCCATGGCTGCTTCGGTCACGATGTGCTGGCCTTTGTGCACCTGACCAACCCCGAACTGTTCACCACCGAAACCGGCCGCATCCGGGTCGCCATCGATGGCCTCGCCCAGGGGCAGACCATTTTGCGCCGCAGAAACCTGCATTACCCGCACGGTGGCTGGGGCGCTGACATTCCGCTCAGCCAAGCCTGTATGCGGGTGGACGCCAAGGCCAGCCGCCAGCTGGTGGAAGACACCTTGATGCGCGACTGGTTGACCAAGTAAAGGAGAACCCCATGCATTTACCCGTTGTTGATTTTCTGAGCCCGACGGCCCCACAAGACTTCTGCAAAAGCCTGCACGAGACCGGCTTTGGCGTGCTGAAGAACCATCCACTGGACCAGACGATGGTGCAGGGCATTTACGACGAATGGCTGGCCTTTTTCAAAAGCGATGCCAAGAACCATTACCCGAACGATCCGGTCAAACACGACGGCTATTTTTCGCCCAAAGTGTCCGAAACCGCCAAGAACCACTCCAAGAAGGACGTGAAGGAGTTCTTCCACATCTACCCCTGGGGCCGCTATCCCGCTGAAGTGTCGGACGCAGCGCGCCGCTACCACGCCCAAGGCAGCCAGCTTGCAGCCACCCTGCTGCGCTGGGTGGAGGAGTATTCACCGGAAGAGGTCAAGGCGGGCTACTCCATGCCCCTGCCCCGCATGCTGGAGGGCAGCGACCACACCCTGCTGCGGGTCCTGCACTACCCACCGCTGACCGGAGACGAAGAACCCGGCGCCGTGCGTGCGGCGGCCCATGGCGACATCAACCTGCTGACCATTTTGCCGGCCGCTACCGAACCCGGCCTGCAGGTTATGGATAAGGATGGCCAGTGGCAGGACGTGCCCTGCGACTTCGGCCTGCTCATCGTCAACATCGGCGACATGCTGGAAGAAGCCTCCGGCAAGTACTACCCGTCCACCCTGCACCGGGTGCTCAATCCCACGGGCGAGGCGGCAACCAAGTCGCGCATCTCCCTACCCTTATTTCTGCATCCGCGTCGCGATGTGGTGCTTTCCGAGCGCTATACCGTAGGCAGTTACTTTGATGAGCGCATGCGGGAGCTTCGAGGCACATACTGAAACTGAGGAAGCTTATTCGCAACTCATATATAGGTATAGCCAAAATATCGTTTTCTATCTAAGCAAACAAAATTACATTAGCCCGCATGCATGAACTACCGTTCGTCCTTGCGGGCTTTTTTGTTGGCGCCATTGTGGGTCTCACCGGTGTCGGTGGCGGCTCGCTGATGACGCCCATCCTGATTTTCCTGTTCGGCATCAAACCTTATCTGGCTGTAGGCACGGACCTGCTGTTTGCCGCATTCACCAAGATGGGCGGCACGATCAAGATGGCGCGCTCCGGGCGCATTGACTGGATAGTGGTCCGCAACCTGTCGGCGGGCAGCATTCCTGCTTCCCTCATCACCCTGTATGTGCTGCATGTGGTGGGCCCGGCAGACCCCCAAGTGCAGGCCGTCATGACCACCACCCTGGGTTGCGCCCTGCTGCTGACCGCCGTGGCCACCCTGTACAAGGCCATTCGTGGCAAGACCAGCCCGAAGACCGTGGCCCTGGGTCAGGAAATTCTGGCTGCCACACCCAAACACTGGAGCTTGCCACTGCTGTTCGGCGCCGTGATTGGAACCTTGGTGACCCTGACCTCCGTGGGCGCCGGCGCCATCGGCGTGACTGTCCTCATGCTGCTATACCCCTTGCTGCCCCTGCCGCGCATCATTGCCGCCGACATTGCCTACGCGGTTCCGCTGACGCTGGTGGCCGGTCTGGGACACGCTTCCATCGGCTCGGTGGACTGGCCCATGCTGGGCGCGCTGCTGGCCGGTTCCCTACCTGGCATCTGGGTCGGATCGCACCTCACCCCCAAGGCGCCCGAACGCCTGATACGCTCGCTGCTTTCATTTTTGTTGGCCTATGCGGGCCTGAAACTCATCGCTCTTTAAAGCGGACTTCTGATCTATGTACCAATACACCGAATTTGACCGCCAATTCATACGCGCCCGGGCTGCACAACACCGTGACCAGCTGGAGCGCAATCTGGCCGGTACCTTGAGTGACGACGACTTCCGTCCCCTACGTCTGCAAAACGGTTGGTACATCCAGCGCTACGCGCCCATGCTGCGCGTGGCCGTGCCCTACGGCGAACTGGCCAGCCGCCAGTTGCGCGTGCTGGCACGCATCGCCCGCGAATACGACCACCCGTCCAAGGAAGTGTTCGACAAGGCCATTGGCACCCAGGCCACCTGGGGCACCACGCACCTGCCGGTCGGCTACGGCCACTTCACCACCCGCCAGAACGTGCAGTTCAACTGGATTCCCCTGACCAAGAGCGCCGACGTGATGGACCTGCTGGCCACCGTGGACATGCACGGCATCCAGACCAGCGGCAACTGCATCCGCAACATCACCAGCGACGAATTGGCTGGCGTGGCTCCGGACGAACTGGCCGACCCGCGTCCGTTTGCAGAAATCATGCGCCAGTGGAGTACGCTGCACCCCGAGTTCGCCTTCCTGCCACGCAAGTTCAAGATCGCCATCACCGGCGCCACCCAGGACCGCGCAGCCACCTATTGGCATGACGTGGGCCTGCACCTCAAGCACAACGAGGCGGGCGAACTGGGCTTCAAGGTTCTGGTGGGCGGCGGCATGGGCCGCACCCCGGTCATCGGCACCACCATCCGCGAGTTCCTGCCCTGGAACCAGATCATGAATTACCTGGAAGCGGTTGTACGTGTGTACAACCGCTGGGGCCGCCGCGACAACCTGTACAAGGCGCGTATCAAGATCCTGGTCAAGGCCGAAGGCCAGCGCTACATCGATGAGGTGGAAGCCGAGTACCAGGAAATCATCACCCGCGACGGCGCGCCGCACACCATCACCCAAGCCGAGCTGGACCGCGTGACCGCCTGCTTTGTGCCGCCTGCGCTGGATCTGAATGCACCAGCCCGCAGCGGCAAGGTGCCTGCCGAACGCCAGGCCGATTACGAGCGCTGGCTCAAGCAGAACGTGGCAGCGCACAAGGACCCCGCACTGCGCGCCGTGACACTGTCCTACAAGCGCCTGGGTCAGGCCCCCGGCGATGCCGATGCCGACCAGCTCGACACCGCAGCCGACCTCGCCGACGAATTCAGCGCCGGTGAAGTGCGCGTCACGCACGACCAGAACCTGCTGCTGCCCTGGGTGCGCGAGCAGGACCTGCCTGCTCTCTGGATTGCCGCCAGCCACGCCGGTCTGGCCCGCTCCAACGTGCGCCTGCTCACCGACATGATTGCCTGCCCGGGTGGCGACTTCTGCGCGCTGGCCAATGCGCGCTCCATCCCCATTGCGGCCCAAATCACCGAGCGCTACCAGGACATGGACGAGCTGCATGACCTGGGCGAGATCGATCTGCATATCAGCGGTTGCATCAACTCCTGCGGTCACCACCACAGCGGCCATATCGGCATTCTGGGCGTGGACAAGGATGGCAAGGAGTGGTACCAGGTATCACTGGGCGGCTCCGACGGCTCCGCACTGAGCGGCCCGGCCATTCCGGGCAAGGTCGTGGGCCCATCGTTCGGCGCCGGCGAAATCCCCGGTGTGATCGAGGCCGTACTGGACACCTTCAGGCTGCATCGCAATGGCCGCGAAACCTTTATCGACACCTTGCGCCGCGTCGGCATGGACCCCTTCAAGGCAGCGGCCAACTCGGCCCGTCTGGTGGACCTGCACGCCGAAATGAACCAATTGCCCAAAACGCCCGGCTATGCCCGTGACGCCCAGGAAGCCTGAGAAACCGATGACTGATCTGACCATGAAACTGCTTTCCGCCGCAGACCCCAGCACACAGGAGCCTGTGCCCAACACCTTGGTGGTGGCCAATACCGAAGACCCGCGCACCCTGGCGCTCGAAGGTGTGCAGCGCATAGACCTGCACTTCCCGAAGTTCACCGATGGCCGTGCCTATACCCAGGCCTTCTACCTGCGCCGCCGCGCGGGGTTCAAGGGTGAGATCCGCGCCACCGGCGATGTGCTGATCGACCAACTGGTGCAAATGGAGCGTCAAGGCTTCAGCGTGGCTGTGCTGCGCGCTGACCAGCACCTGGAGTTCGCGCAAAAGCAATTCGACCGCTATCGCGCCTTCTACCAGGGTGATGCCGTTACCCCCCAACCCGTCTTTAGCCGTGGAGTCGCCGCATGAACGCCATCGAAATGAATGCCCGCCCACACAAGGACTACACGTTGCACCTGGCCGAAGCCCAGGGCGTGCTGGCCCAAGCTGCGGCGCAATACGCCGCCGTGGATGGTGGTTCGGTGCGCGTGACGCAGGCTTCCAGCCTGGGCGCAGAGGACGTGGTCATCAGCCACATCATCAACAGCATGCAGCTCGACATCGGCATCTTCGTGCTGGAGACCGGCCGCCTGCACAAGCAGACGCTGGAGCTGCTGGAGCAGTTCAAGGCCAGCTCGCGTGCGCCGGTCACGGTGTACACGCCGGTACAGGAGTCCGTGGTGCAATTCGTCGCCAAGGAAGGTCTGGACGCCATGTACAAGAGCATCGACCTGCGCAAGGCTTGCTGCGCCATCCGCAAGCTCGAACCACTGGAACGCGCGCTCAAAGGCAAGGAAGCCTGGATCACCGGCCTGCGCCGTGAGCAAAGCGGTGCCCGCGCCGACGTACCGCTGGTGGACACCTCTGAGAAGCGCACCAAGATCAACCCGCTGGCCAACTGGACGTGGGGCGACGTGTGGCACTACATCAAGGAACACAACGTGGCCTACAACCCGTTGCATGACGCCTTCTTCCCCAGCATCGGCTGCGAGCCCTGCACCCGCCCCATCAGCCTGGGCGAGGACTTCCGTTCTGGCCGGTGGTGGTGGGAAGACGAGGCCGCCAAGGAATGCGGCTTGCATGTCAAACACGCCGACGGTGCCGCAACGGCCGCAGTTTCTGCGCTGCCCGTTTCCGCCCTGCCACCTGCCAAAGCATCTGTATGAACGCAATGACCGACCAACACCATTTCGAACGGCTTTCCAACCAGCACCTGGACGCGCTGGAAGAGGAAACCATCTTCATCCTGCGCGAAGTCGCAGCCGCTTTTGAGCGCCCCGCCCTGCTGTTCTCTGGCGGCAAGGACTCGCTGGTCATGCTCAAGTGCGCCGAAAAGGCCTTTGGCGTGGGCCGCATTCCCTATCCGCTGCTGATGATCGACACCGGCCACAACTTCCATGAAGTGACCGACTTCCGTGACTTCCGCGCCAAGGAACTGGGCGCCGAGCTGATCGTGCGCAGCGTGGAAGACTCCATGAAGCGCGGCACCGTGCGCCTGGCCCACCCAGGTGAGAGCCGCAATGTGCACCAGTCGGTCACGTTGCTGGAGGCCATCGAAGAGTTCCGCTTCGACGCGCTGATTGGCGGAGCACGCCGCGACGAGGAAAAGGCTCGCGCCAAGGAACGCATCTTCAGCCACCGTGACAGTTTCGGCCAGTGGCAGCCCAAGGCGCAGCGTCCCGAGCTGTGGACCCTGTTCAACACCCGCCTGCAACCCGGCGAACACTTCCGCGTGTTCCCCATTTCCAACTGGACTGAGCTGGATGTGTGGCAATACATCGAGCGCGAAAAAATCGCGCTGCCGAGCCTTTACTACACGCACAAGCGCGATGTGGTGGAACGCAAGGGCCTGCTGGTGCCGGTGACCGAGCTCACCCCTGCCAAGGATGGCGAAGTGGTCGAGTCGCGCGACGTGCGCTTCCGTACCGTGGGTGACATCACCTGCACTTGCCCGGTGGACAGCCTGGCAGCCAGCGCCGCCGACATCGTGATTGAAACGCTGTCTGCTGAAGTCAGTGAGCGTGGCGCCACACGCATGGATGACAAGACTTCCGAGGCTTCCATGGAGAAGCGCAAGAAAGATGGGTACTTCTGAAATGACAACCGCTACAACAACAACCACATCCACCACAGGCGTGGACACCCAGTCCGCATTGCGCTTCATCACCTGCGGCTCCGTGGATGATGGCAAAAGCACGCTGATCGGCCGCCTGCTGGTAGACAGCCGCTCGGTGCTGTTGGACCAACTGGCCAATGTGTCCAAGAGTGGTGAAGCCGATCTGGCCCTGTTCACCGATGGCCTGAGCGCCGAGCGCGAACAGGGCATCACGATTGACGTGGCTTACCGCTATTTCGCCACCCCAGCACGCAAGTTCATCATTGGCGATGCGCCTGGCCACGAGCAGTACACCCGCAACATGGTGACTGCGGCCAGCAGTGCGCATGCTGCCGTGGTGCTGGTGGATGCCACCAAACTCAAATGGCAGGAAGACGGCGATCTGGAATTGCTTCCCCAGACCCGTCGCCACTCGTTGCTGGTGAATCTGCTGCGCGTACCTGGCATTGTGTTTGCCGTGAACAAGCTCGATGCGCTCGAGTCGACAGACAGGCCGGAAACCGCGGGCAATGCGGCCAAGGCCTTCCAGAAGATCCGTCAAGCGCTGCAGCAGTTTGCGGAACACGCGGGCATCCAGGTGACCGCCATCGTGCCGATTTCTGCCCTCAAGGGAGACAACGTGGTGCATGCCTCGGCTGGCTGGTGCGGCTACACCGGCCCCAGCCTGCTGACCATTCTGGAGCAGTTGCCCGTCACAGCACCTGAAACCGATGTGCCGTTTGCATTCCCCGTGCAGTGGGTGGAAAAGTTCTCCTCCTCCAGCGACACCAGCCAGGGTCGTCGCGTGTTCTGGGGACGCGTGGCCACTGGCAGCGTGCAGCCCGGACAACGCATCTCCATTCTGCCCAGCGGACAGACTGCCATGGTCGCACAGGTGCTCAACCATGTACGCGTTCCGAAAAACGTGGCCGCCGGACACGGCGCAGGCATCATTCTGGACCGCGAAGTGGATGTCTCCCGCGGCGACTGGCTGCTGGCAGCCGACGACGCACCGGCTCACTTTGAGCCAACCCGCGAGATCAGCGCCACGGTGGCCTGGATGGACGACGAGCCGCTCGTGGCCGGACGTGTCTACTGGGCACTGCACGGACACCGCTGGATCAAGGCCAAGGTCAAGCGCATCGTGCACAGCCTGGACATCAACACGCTCGAAGAGCATGATGCAACCCAGATCCTGCCAAATGCCATCGGGCATATCGAGATCGCTTTGCAGGAAGCCATTGCGGCCGTTCCCTACAAGACGTCCCGCGTGCTGGGCTCCCTGATTCTGGTAGATACGGCCACGCACAAGACATCGGGCGCGCTGCTGTTGAATTGATGCATCGCAACGGCCTGACATGCCTCGGTAACCATATTGCCGGGGGTGTCGGGAAAAGCCAATAAAATCGGGGGTTCGGCGGACTGCGCCCCCCTTTCCAACTTTTGCCTGAAAACCAAAAATGACACACATCGTCACTGAAGCCTGTATCAAATGCAAATACACCGACTGCGTCGATGTGTGCCCTGTGGACTGCTTCCGAGAAGGCCCCAACTTCCTCACCATTGACCCCGACGAATGCATTGACTGCGCTGTCTGCATCCCTGAGTGCCCAGTGAACGCCATCTACGCTGAAGAAGACGTGCCGCGCGACCAGCAACACATGATCAAGCTCAATGCAGAGCTGGCCGTGCTGCCCTCATGGAAGAGCATCACCAAGCGCAAGGCGCCACTGCCAGAAGCTGAAGAGTGGAAAGACCGCACCGACAAGCTGTCCCAGCTGATTCGCTGAGCGCAGGCGCCGTCCGGCATGTCTGCTGACATTCAGCCCGGCTTGATAGAGGCCGATGCAGTCATCGTAGGTGCCGGGCCGGTCGGGCTGTTCCAGGCCTTCCAGCTTGGGCTGCTGGAGATTTCCGCCCACATCGTCGACGCGCTGCCCTACGTGGGTGGCCAATGCGTTGAGTTGTACGGCGACAAACCCATCTACGACATCCCCGGCATTGCCATGTGCACCGGGCGCGAACTCATAGACAACCTGCAAAAGCAGGTAGCCCCTTTCAGGCCGGTGCTGCACCTGGGCGAATTAGTGAACCAGGTCGAGAAGCAAGCCGATGGGCGCCTTCTGGTTGCCACCAACAAAGGCACACAGTTCCTCACCAAGGCACTCTTCATTGCCGCAGGCGTAGGCGCGTTCCAGCCGCGCATGCCCGGCGTGGAGGCGCTGCACCCGCTGGAGGGCTCGCAAGTCCTGACCGCATTGCCACAACCAACCGACTGGTCTGGCCGCAAGGTCATGGTTCTGGGTGACTCGGAAGCGGCACTTTCTGCCACCATTGAACTGGCAACCTCCGCAAGCCCGCCCGCATCCGTGACCCTATTGCACCGGCGCAATGTGTTCACGGCAGAGCCGGCCACTACCGCAACATTTCGCACCATGCTGGAAGATGGACGCATCAGCTTTGTGGCCGGACAACTCACGGGCGTGGAAACCGACGCCGGGCGCATGACGTCGGCCAGCATATTGAACGCGGAAGGTGTGCAACAGTCAGTGTCCGCGGACCTGATGGTTGTGCTACTTGGACTGTCGCCCAAGCTGGGCCCCATCGCCCATTGGGGCTTGGACATGGAACGCCGCCAGATCAAGGTCGACACCGAAACCTTTGCCACCGATGTGCCTGGCATTTTTGCCGTGGGCGACGTCAACACCTACCCCGGCAAGAAGAAGCTCATCCTGTGCGGATTTCACGAATGCGTGCTCGCCGCCTTTGGCGCTGCGCCGCTGATTTTTCCGGACAAGAAGCTGTTGCTGCAGTACACGACCACCAGCACGCGGTTGCACACACTATTAGGCGTAAATTCTTCAGCTGCTGTTGAAAGCAGTCAAAAAACTACGCTATAATCTGAGGCTTCATTCCTCGATAGCTCAGTCGGTAGAGCGCCGGACTGTTAATCCGTAGGTCCCTGGTTCGAGCCCAGGTCGAGGAGCCAGATATGAGAAGGGTTTGCACGCAAGTGCAGACCCTTTTTCATTTTTTGACGCTGATTACGCGTTCTCTGCTTGGGACGCTGTGGACGGCCCTGACAACTGCTCCATTACGTATCTGTTCTTGCCCAACTCTTTTGCTTTCAGCAACCCATGATCAGACAGCTGAATCAACTGGCCTGGTTCTATTGAGCAATGGCTGCAGACCGCAACTCCAAGGCTGCAGGTTACAAACAAAGTTGCCTCAGAAAGCTGAAATGGTTTTTGGAAGCTGTCCAAAATACGCTGGGCCATGTTCTCTACCTGAACCACAGACTCGGTTCCTCCGATGAGAACAAAGAACTCATCACCGCCCATTCTGGTGACGGTGTCGTTTTCCCTCAGTGCACCCGTGATGCGAGACCCGACCTGGACCAGAAGTTGGTCTCCTGTGGCATGTCCATAGTGGTCATTGACTTTTTTGAAGCTATCCAGATCGAGGCTAATGCCCGCAACTATTTGCCCAGAACGTCGAGCCGATGAAAGCGCTTGCACTATTCTGTCGTTCAAGAGCAGCCGATTGGGAAGTCCCGTCAAGAAGTCATGCGTTGCAAGTTCTTCCGCCGCTGCCTTGGCCATTCGCAACTCGTTTTCCAAATGCTTTAG
>NZ_JBXAMW010000002.1:0-574261 GCF_058801025.1 Rhodoferax sp. GW822-FHT04A08 | reverse complement strand
CTAAGATAGACCTATGAGAACCACATCACGTTTCTGGGCGGACTGGACGGCGCGCGACTTTGCGCAAGCGCAGGCCCATGGCCGCATGCCGCAGATCATCGCCGTGCTGCCGCTGGCGGCCACTGAGCAGCATGGCCCGCACTTGCCGCTGTGCGTGGACACCGCGCTGGTGGACGGTGTGATCGCCGCCACATTGCCGCAGCTGGCCACCGATGTGCCGGCCCTGTTCCTGCCCACGCAGGCCGTGGGCTTCAGCCCGGAGCATGCAGCCTATGCGGGTACGCTGACACTCAAGTCCGAAACGCTGATCCGCCTGTGGACCGACATCGGCGAAAGCGTGGCCGCCGCCGGTGTGCGCAAGCTGGTGCTGCTCAATTCGCATGGCGGCCAGGTGGGTTTGCTTGATGTGGTGGCACGTGACCTGCGCGCGCGGCTGGGCATGCTGGTCTACAGCGTCAACTGGTTTGGCTTGCCGCTCGTCGGGCCAAACGGCGAAGATGTGAATGCGCAATTCAGTGCCGACGAGCACCGCTTCGGCATCCACGCCGGAGACATAGAGACTTCCATGATGCTGGCGCTGCAGCCGCAGGCCGTGGATATGGAGCACGCGCAGAACTTTGCCTCCACTTCGCAGGAGCGCGCCAGCCAGTACGCCATCCTGGGCAATGGCAAGAGCGCCAAGCTGGCCTGGCAAACCCAGGACTACAACCCGGCCGGTGCGGTGGGCAATGCGGCGGCTGCCACTGCGGAAAAAGGCCGCAGCGTGCTCGACGCGGCAGGCCGCGCCCTGGCGCAACTGCTGGCCGAGCTGCACCAGCTCCCCATGACTACCCTGGTCGACAAGCCGCGGCTGTAATCCGCTCTCAGGAGTAGCTGGCCCAGTCGGCGTAGGGCGCTGCGTCCAGATGGGGCAGGGTATTGAAGGTGAGCAAGGCCTGGCGCTTGGGCGTGAACGCAAATTCGGTGAGCGCCGTGTTGCGGATGCGCATATTGAGCTCCACAAACGCCTCGGGGCTGGTGCCCAGGGTCAGCGCCACCGCTGTGGCAATCGGCCCGCCGCTGCTGACCAGCAGCACATTGCCGCTGTGCTGGCTACGTATCAGCGCAAGCACTTCGGCCACACCCGCTGCAAAGTCTCGATAGGGCAGCATGCCTTCGGGCGTGACGCTGCCTGCGGCCCATTGCTGCAGGCCGTTGCGCAGGCGCAGGAAATGCGCACGCACGGACTCGGGTGTGGTCGGGCGTGGCGCGGGTTCGGTGGAGGTGCTGCGGATCACCGCTTCGCTGTTGTACTCGTTGAGGCCCGTGCGCACGCTGGGCTCCAGCGACTGGGTGCTTCCCATGCCCTGTGCAATGCCGGCCCAGGTCTGCGCATGGCGTTTGAGGCTGCCGATATAGACCGCGTCGAACTGCAAACCCTTGTGGGCCAGGTATTCGCCCAGGCGCACCGACTGGCGCTGGCCCAGGCCGCTCAGGTTGTCGTAGTCGTCGGCGCCCAGCGAGGCTTGTCCATGGCGGACCAGATAGAGAGTTCCCATGGCTGCACTGTAAGAGACCTGGGCCTCAGTGCGTGTCGCCAAAGCGCCGCGTCAGCCACTGGGCGGTCAGCATGGCCAGGGTGCCGAAGATCACCAGCCCGGCACCTTGCCCGGCCATCACCTGCACCGGGCCGTAGTGTGCGCCCCACCAGGCAAAAGGAATGGTGCCCAGGGTGGCACGCGCCCAGTTGAAACCGGTGGACCACAGCGGGCGCCCCAGGTTGTTGAACGCCGCATTGGCTACGAACAGGGCTCCGGCAAACAGAAAGCTGGCGCAAATCCAGGAGCAGAACGCGTGCACCATCTCGGCTGCCACGCCTTCCAGAGAAAACGCGCGTATCAGCAGGCCTTGCAGCAGCGCTAGCAGCAACCAAGCGGCGCCTACCGCCAGCGCCATGAACCACAGGCTGGCACGCATGCAGGCGCGCACGCGTTCGAACTGTCGGGCGCCCAGGTTCTGTGACAGGATGGGACCGACCGCACCGCTGAGGGAATAGATGAGCCCGAAAGCAACCGGTGTGATGCGGTCCACGGTGGCCTGCCCGGCCACGGCGGACGGGCCGAACTGCGCCACGCTGTGCGTCACAAAGGCAGCGCCCACCGGCGTGGCCAGGTTGGAAAGCACTGCGGGTGCGGCAATGGCCGAGAGCGCGCGGGCGTCGGCGGAGAAGTGCTGCCACTCGACCGGCCCCAGCATGTGATGCACACGCCACACACCGAACGCGCCCAAGCCCACCATGACGCAGCGTGCAATCACCGAGACAATGGCGGCGCCATCCAAACCCAGGCCGAACACGAAAATGAACAGCGGGTCCAGACAGGCAGTGACCGCAGCCGCGCCCAGCGTCACCCACATGGAGCGTCGCGCATCGCCTACCGAACGCAGCAGGGCCGAGGTGGCCATGCCGATGCCGAGCAGCGGTACCGAAGGCATGGTCACCGTGAGATAGCGCTGCGCCAGTCGCGCCACTTCCCCGGTGGCACCCAGCGCATTCAGCAGTGCCGGTAGTACCAGCACCGTGCCCAGGCCCAATACGGCAGCGATGGCCACCATGATCAGCTGGCTGTGGGTTGCCATGCGGCGCGCGTCCTGCATGTGGCCGGCACCAATGGCTCGGGCCACGCAGGCGGTGATGCCAATCATCAGACCGATGCAGATCGAGGTATGGAAAAACGCCACCACCCCGGCAAAGCCCACCGCTGCCGCAATCTCCTTTTCACCCAGCAGCGAGATGTAGAACAGGTTGATCAGGTCCACCGCAAACACCGCCACCAGCCCGATGGCCCCGGTACCGGCCATGACGAACACATGGTGGAACAGGGAGCCACTCAAGTAGCGGGCGGGTGCTGCAGGGACGCTGGTTGCGGTACGGGTCATAGGGGGCGCAGTGTGTCATGGATTGGAAAAACCGCTTTCAGGAGAAGCTTTGTATCGGGGTGCCTAGGTAGGGAACGCGAAACTGCGGCGGGCAGTGCATCGCCCTTGCCACATCCACCAGATCGGCAATCACGGCGGAGGCGGTCTGTTCGGAACCTGCGCCTGCGCCGTAATAAAACGTGTCGCCTGCCGCGTCGCTGCGTACCAGGATGCCGTTCATGGAGCCGCTCACGCAGCCCAGCCAGTCCTGCGCCGGTACCAGCGTCGGCCGGACCGACAGGTGGAGGCCATGTGTATCCCGCTTGGCTACGGCCAGCAGCTTGATGCGGCAGCCCTGTTGCTTGGCCTCTTCCATGTCACGTGGCTGCAGGTGCGCTATGCCCTGCACGTCCACCTGCGCGAGCGAGATGGGCGTGCCAAACGCAATCGCCGCTAGCAGGCAAAGCTTGTGCGCGGCGTCAATGCCTTGCACGTCCAGGTGCGGATCAGCTTCGGCAAAGCCGCGCGCCTGTGCTTCGCGCAAGGCCGTGTCAAAGTCCACACCCTTATCCTGCATTTCGGTCAGGATGAAGTTGGTGGTGCCGTTGAGGATGCCGGTAACGCTTTCCACGCGATTGGCGGCCAGGCCCTCGCGCAAGGCCTTGACGATGGGAATGGCCACAGCCACCGCGCCCTCATACGCCACGATCACGCCGCACGCCTGCGCCGCTGCAAATACCTCCGCGCCCTGTTCGGCCAGCAGCGCCTTGTTGGCAGTGACCACATGCTTGCCGCTGGCAATGGCTTGCAACACCAGCTCCTTGGCTAGCGTGGTGCCGCCCATGGTCTCTACCACCACGTCGATGTCGGGCAGGTTCACCAGAGCGAACGGGTCCGACAGCACCCGCACCTCAGACCCAACCTTCGCTTGCGCCCGCGCTGTATTGCGAACCGCGACCGCAGTGATGGTGATGGCTCGGCCACAGCGCGCCGCGATGAGTGCCTGATTGCGCATGAGCACACGGTAGGTGCCTCCGCCGACCGTGCCCAGGCCGAGCAGGCCTACCCGCAGCGGCGCATGTTCCGCGTGGAAAGGAACGGTGCCATGATTTGTACTTGTGACTGCTTGAAACATCTTTCTCTCCAGACAGTTGAAAACCCAACTGCCTGGGCTGGGAACTGTTTGAAGAGACACCAGAAGGCAGCCGGGACGGCCACCTGCACGACTCAGGTGGCCGTGGTGGTAATGGTGGTATTGCGTGCAAGCTCCGTTCGCACGGAGGCGGGTGTGGCATTCAAGGCCCGTTGCGGGGCAGTGAAGGCATCGGAGAAAGGCTTGCAGAACATGCACGCAGTGTAGCAAAGCGACCCTCGTACACTGACCCCACCCGCCCCGACGAGGTCAAAAGAAGGAAGCCTATGCCCCACGTGGAATTCACAGTTGCTGATGCAGTACGGGACCGCGCCGCACTCATCAATCTCAACCTCGAATACATGACTTGGGCATTCGGGGAAATCGAGGCGTATTTCGCCGTACCCATGAACGACATTGCAGGTGTGTCGGTGAACGAGTACGTTGCAGCCGTTATCGACAAGGTCTGTGGTGATCCACCTCCCAAGGGGATTTTCTACCTGGTCTATGTGGCTGGAAGCCTGGCAGGCATGGGTGGTCTGCGCTATCTGCGCAAAGGCACAGCGGAAATCAAACGCATTTATTTCAGCCCGCAATACAGAGGCAACAAATTGGGAGAACGGATGCTCAGACGCTTGTTGTCAGACGCGCGTGCTTTCGGATATGAGCGCGTACTCCTGGACTCTGCGCCTTTCATGACTTCTGCGCACAGAGCGTACGAAGTCTGCGGCTTTGTCGACTGTGCGGCCTATGAGGAGACAGAGGTTCCCGTCCAGTTTCGCGGAAGGTGGCGGTTTATGGGGTGCAGTCTGTGACGGGAATGCGTCGATAGCGGTGCCGCGCAGGTCAGCCGGTCTGCTCCAACGCCACCTCTGCCGCCGCCTGCGCATGCAGGCCGGTGGTATCGAACAACGGTACGGTTGCATCTTCTGCCGCCACCAGCAGGGTGATCTCCGTGCAACCCAGGATGATGGCCTCTGCGCCCTGGTCTACCAGCTTCTGCATGACGCGGCGGTATTCCTGGCGCGAACTGTCCAGGGTTTTGCCCAGGCACAGTTCCTCAAAGATGATGCGGTGCACGGTGGCGCGATCGGCCTCATCGGGCAGCAGTACCTGCAGTCCGTGCCGCTGGATCAGGCGGTCCTTGTAGAAACTCTGCTCCATGGTGAAGCGCGTGCCGATTAGTCCCACCTTGGAAAAACCGGCTGCCCGGATAGCCTGTGCCGTAGGGTCTGCCACATGCAGCAGGGGGATGGTGGCCGCGGCCTCGATGGCAGACGCCACCTTGTGCATGGTGTTGGTACACAGCACCAGAAAGTCGGCTCCAGCGATCTGCAGCGTGCGTGCTGCCTGCGCCAGGATTTCACCGGCGGCCTGCCAGTCGCCGGCGCGCTGCAGCACTTCGATCTCGGCAAAGTCCACACTCAGCAGAATCAGCTTGGCCGAGTGCAGTCCACCCAGGCGCTGCTTGACCGCTTCGTTGATCTGGCGGTAGTAGAGCGCAGTGGACTCCCAGCTCATGCCACCGATGAGGCCAATGGTCTTCATCGCGGCGCGGGGAAAGGCTGTTTGAAGGTGAAGGCCTTGTCGGTCGGGCCCAGGGTGCGCAGGGTCTGCAGCCGCTCCTTGGCCTCGGCCTCATCGGGACGGTGGCCGGCGGGTACCCACCACAGCACCATATAGGCCTGCTCCATGCGGTCGAACCACTCCTTGCGCCGCTTCATGATTTCCACATGTGCCGTCTTGTAGACGAACGCGCCCAAGGCGTCCACGCTGTCCCACACCGACAGGTTGACCAGTGTGTCGTCACCAAAGGGGCGAAACGCGGTGGCGTTGCCATCCTCACCTGCCAGGCGCCAAACAAAGCCCGGCGCGCTGTCGGCCAGCGCATTGATACGGTCCAGGTTGGCGACAAAGTCGGCCATCTCGGGCGAGTCCATGGGCGTGCGCATTTGCGCGATGTTGAGTTGGGCGAGGTGGTAGGCGGCCATGGTGTTCCTTGCTAGGCGGCCAGCTGCCGGGCCCATTGCTGCAGATTGCCCGCAGTGGCCGTGGCGCCACCGCACACGATCACCAGCACATTGCGATAGGGGGCAAGTGCAGCGGCGTTGCCGTACACCGCGGCCAGCGCAGCACCACAGGCCGGCTCCACCAGCAAGCGGTGGTCGTCCAGAAAGCGGTTGCAGGCCTCCACGGCCTCCTGGTCCGACACCAGCACGCTGTGCACCTTGCCGCTTTGGCCCAGATCGAAAGCTTTTTCACAGACCTGGCGTGCGCCCAGGGAGGTGGCAATGCTGGTGATGGCATCCAGCGTCACGCGCTCGCCAGCCTGCATGGCGGCGTGCAGGGACGCGGCGCCGTGCGTTTCCACGGCCAGCACCGGCACATCGCCCCAGCCGTTGCGCGCCAGGCCTTCCATGACACCGGCCAGCAATCCGCCGCCACCAACCGACAGCACCACGGCATCGGGCCGCACGCCGCTGGCTGCGACTTCATCAATCATGCTGGCGTGGCCGCTCCACAGCAGCGGGTTGTCAAACGGATGCAGAAAGGCGTCGGTGCCGGTCAGCAGCGACTGCGCCAGCGCATTGGCTTCCTGCCAGCTGGCGCCATGCACGGTGACCTCGGCACCTTCCTGGCGCAGCAGGTCTTTGGCACGCTCCGAGGTGGTGGACGGGACCACCACGGTCACGGGAATGGACAGATGGCGACCTGCATAAGCCACGGCCAGACCGGCATTGCCGCCGCTGGACGATACAAAGCGCTTGGCGCCGTGCTGTGCATAGTGTTCGCAGGCGGCGCCTATGCCGCGGATCTTGAAGGATCCGGGCGGCTGCAGGGCTTCGAGCTTGAGCCAGACGGAACGTCCTGCGGCATGGGACAGAGGGTTGGATTGAACCAGTGGAGTGGCAATGTGCAAAGGCATGGATGGCGTTAAAGAAGAACTTGACCGTTGATACAGGTGACGCTGTCCCCGCCAACCCAGACTTGGCCGGACGCGTCCTGGTGAATGTGCACCCGTCCCTCGCGCCCTATGCGGGTTCCTTGGGCTGCGACATAGCTGGAAGGCGCGTGTCCGTCGGCAATCAGCCATTGGGCGAGGCTGGCGTTGAAGCTGCCGGTGATGGGGTCTTCCGACACCGCCAGGTCGCTGACAAACATGCGCACTTCCACACTGGGCTGGGCGTTGTCCGTGGGCGCAGCAGCTGCTGTGCCGCCGAAGGCGCGCGCCTCGCGGTTCGAGCGTTTGATCAGCCCATGGCTGCCGCTCTCCTGCTCGACGGCCGCAATGCCAACGCCGCTGCATCCGCCCTGTGCCAGCACTGCGCGGATGGCGGCAGCGTCTGGCTTGAGGGAGAGCACGGTGTCCGCGCTGTCCACCAGCAGGCCGAAGAATTGTGGGCCGTTGACCAGTCTCTGGCTGGCGACCAGTTGCTCTGCTTGCAGCCCCAGGGCCGCCAGCAGTGCAGGCAACAGCTCCGGCGCGATGGCGCAGCGCGCAAGCGGCGGTGCGGCAAACGCCAGGCGCCGGCCTTCGGGCCGAATGGCCACCAGGCCGACCTTGCACTGCTGCACGATGCGCGCCGGGTCTTTGGGTGTGCCGCCGTGCTCCAGCCAGGCATGGCAACTGCCCAGCGTGGGGTGACCGGCAAAGGGCATCTCGTACGCGGTGGTGAAGATGCGCACCTGGTAATCCGCACCGGCCGCCGCCGCCTCAGGCGTGGGTGGCAGCAGGAAGGTGGTTTCGGCCAGATTGGTCCAGGCGGCAAAGCGCTGCATGGCGTCGTCGCTCATGCCGCTGGCATCCAGCACCACGGCCAGGGCGTTGCCGTAATAGGGGCGTGCAGTGAAGACGTCGACCTGTTTGAAGGGGCGTTGGTGCGGCATGGTGGGACCCGATGTGCAGGTTCAGGACAAGGGCAGGTCCAGCACGCCCTTGGCGCCTGAACGTTGCAGCAGGGTGGCTATCCAGCGCCGCAGGTTTGGCAATGCGGGATGTTGCTCAGGCAGGCCCAGCCAGCGTTGCACGTCGCAGCCCAGCGGAATGTCGGCCATGGTGAAGTGGTCGCCGGCCATGTAGGCCTGACGGGCCAGGTGGGCGTCTAGCATTGCCAGTAGCGGCTGCGTGGCTTCTACAGATTGGGCAATGGCCGCCATGTCGCGCTTCTCTGCGGGGGTGCGAAACCATTGCACGAAGGCCGTGGCGGCGAAGCGGTTGAAGGTGGTCTGTTGCCAGTCCATCCAGCGCTCGGCATCAAAGCGTGTGGGTAGGTCCTGCGGATACAGCGTGCCGTTGGCATGCTTGGCGCAGAGATAGCGCACGATGACGTTGGACTCCCACAGCACCAGTTCGCCATCCTGGATGGTGGGCACTTCGCTGTTCGGGTTCATGGAGCGGTACTCGGGCGTCTTCACTACGCCGTAACTCAGTCCCGCATCGGTGCGCTGGAAGGGTACGCCCACTTCCTGCGCGGCCCACACGACTTTGCGAACGTTGAGCGAACTCAGGCGACCCCAGATATGCAGCATGTCAGCGTCCTTGTTGTTCCTTGATGGCGGATGCCAATGCTGCCACACCCCGGTGAATCTCTTCCACGCTGGGGGTGACAAAGCTCAGGCGCATGCTGCGCCCGTCGGCATGGCTGGCGTAGAACGGTGCGCCCGGCACAAAGGCCACGCCCTTGTCCACTGCATGGGGCAACAGCTCCACCGCGTTCATGCCTGCGGGCAGACGTGCCCACAGGAACATGCCGCCCGCAGGCGTATTCCAGGTCAGGGATTGCTCGGGCTGTGTGGCCGTATCCGGAAAGTGGCTGGCCAGTGCCTGCAGCATGGCGTCGCGCTGGGTCTTGTAGAGCGCGCGTATGGTGGGCACGTGGCGGTCCAGAAAGCCGTCCTGCATCACCTCGTAAATCATCCGCTGGTTGAAGCCGGGGCTGTGCAGGTCGGCAGCCTGCTTGGCTTGCAGCAGCTTGGGGTACACCGCCTGGGGCGCCACGATGAAGCCCATGCGCAAGCCCGGTGCCAGCACCTTGGAGAACGAGCCCAGGTAGATGCCGCCTTCGGGGTTGCGCGACGTCAGCGAAGCTGGCGGCGGCGTGTCGAACCACAGGTCGCCATACGGGTTGTCTTCCATCAGCGGCAGGCCCAGCTCGGCAGCCGTTGTGCTGAGTGCGGCACGGCGCGCTTCGGACATGGTGCGTCCGGTCGGGTTCTGGAAGTTGGGCAGCACATAGAGGAAACGGGCACCCTGCGCCTTGGCGCGCAGATCGGCCAAGTCAATGCCTTGGTCGTCACTCTCCACGCTCACCACTTCAGGCTCCATGGGGGTGAAGGCCATCACCGCGCCCAGATAGGTGGGCGACTCCACCAGCACGCGACTACCTTCGTCCACCAGGATCTTGGCCACCAGATCCAGACCTTGTTGGGAGCCGGTGGTGATCAATACCTGGGAGGGGTTGACGTCCCAGTTCTGGCCCTGTTCGCTGGCCTGTTTCGTCAAGTTGGCTGCCACCATCTCGCGCAGTGGCGCATAGCCTTCGCTGGCGGCGTACTGCAGTGCGCCACTGGGATCGTCGCGCAGTACTTTGGCGCACGCTGCTTCAAATTCCGCCACGGGAAACGTCTTGGCCGAGGGCAGGCCACCGGCAAAGCTGATGATGCCGGGTCGTTCGGTGACCTTGAGGATTTCTCGGATCACGGACGGGTTCATCTTGGCCGCGCGGGCGGAAAGAGTCCATGGGGATTTGGCAGTGCTCATGCAGTGTGCTTTCTGTTGTTATGGATGGAGGGTGAAGTCAGGTGTTGTTGTGCGTAACCCGGAGTCGGCGTCATGTCATCAGCATGGGATACAGCGAGGCCACCAGGGCCAGTGCCATTGCGTTGTTGAAGATGCGCAGCTTCAGGGGGTCTTGCAGGAATCTGCGCATGCTACTGCCAAAGGCCGCCCAGGTCCCCACGCAGGGGATACCCAGCACCATGAACATGCTGCCCAGCATGAGTACCTGGGTGGTGCTGGCGTGGGCGGGCAGATAGGCGGTCATGGCGGTCATGCACATCACCCAGGCTTTGGGGTTGACCCACTGGAATGCAGCTGCACCCCAAAAACCCAGGGGCCGCGAACCAGCCGCAACCTCGTTGGGTGCAGCACGCGAGGTCGCCAGTTTCCAGGCCAGCCACAGCATGTAGGCGCCGCCCACATAGCGCAGGATTTCCAGCACCGACGGGTATTGCCCGAGCACGGTGTGCAGGCCCAGGCCCACCAGCACCTGCATCAGGCCAAAGCCAATGCAGATGCCCAGCAAATGGGGCAGCGTGCGCTGCAGGCCGAAGTTCACCCCCGAAGTAAGGACCATGGTGTTGTTGGGTCCGGGTGTGATCAGGCTGACCACGGCAAACAGGCTGGCGGCAACAAGCAGTTCGTCGTTCATGTGGGTGCCTTTGCGCCAAGCGGCGCGGATATCTCGCGGGGTTGTTGTGTGGGCGCTGGGCTGCTGGCCAGCCGCTTGCCCAGAAACACCACGGCCACCACGGCCAGGGCAAAGCCCAGGGTGACCGGCTCCAGCATTTCGCCCAGCAGGGGGACGGCAGCCAGAATGCTGAAGAACGGCTGCAACAACTGCACCTGGCTTACGCGCAGTGCGCCACCGATAGCCAGGCCGCGGTACCAGGCAAAGAAGCCCGCCCACATGGAGAAGACGCCCACGTAGGCCAGCGCAAACCACGACGCGGTGTGGATGCTGCCCGCGGGCCAGTTGAGCAGGGCGCCCGGAACGCTAAAGGGCAATGTCATCACGCAGACCCAGCAGATCACCCGCTCGGCACCCAGCTGCGGCGTCACCTGGGCGCCGTATACATAGCCCACGGCGGCGGAAAGAATGGCGCCCAGCAGCAGCAGGTCTGCCCACTCCAGCGCGAAACCTTGCGTATGCTGGTAGGCCCGCATCAAGGAAAACGCCATTACCAGCAGCGCCCCCAGACCGGCGCAGACCCAGAAGCCCAGACGGGCGCGCTGGTGCAGCACCCAGGCGGCCATGGCGGCGGTGGCAAGGGGCAAGAGTGCAGTGAATACAGCGGCATGGCCGGAGGTGACGTGTCGCAGGGCAAAGCCCAGCAGCAGCGGAAATCCCAGCGCGTTGCCCAGCATGGCCATGAACAGGGGTTTGCGTTGTGCAGCGGTAGGCAGGGGTGAGCGCGTCAGCCCCAGGAATACCAGCGACAGGCCGCCAGCAAGGGCGGCGCGGGCGAAGGTGATGAACCAGGCCGAGAGCTGCGGGTCTTGCGGCGTGCCGGTGGCCAGACGCGTCATCGGCAAGGTGACGGCAAAGATGGCCACGCCCAGAACGCCCAGCCACATACCCCGTGTTTCTTTTTTCATGGGAATGCCTGGAGGGTAGGGGGCGTGTGGCGCATGGCTTCCACTGTACGTGCAAAATCAATACACTTGCAGTACAGTTTTTATGAACATTTTTTGAACTGTACTGCTGGCAGAACTGGCACAAGTACGTAAGGATTTACCCATGCTGATGAAAAGCAGCGCGCAATCGCTGACCGAACAACTGGCACAGCGCTTTGCCCAGCGCATTCGGGATCGCCTGCTGGCGCCAGGCGCACGACTGCCTTCGGTGCGCCAATGTGCGCAGCAGCAGGGTGTGAGTCCGTCCACCGTGGTGGGGGCTTACGACCAGTTGCTGGCCCAAGGGCTGGTAGAGGCCAGGCGTAACCGCGGCTTCTATGTACGGGAAAGCGTGCGCCATCCGGGCGAGCCAGTCAGTACTTCTGAGGTCGGTGCAGGGGATGTGACGCAGGCTGGCGCAACGCCACACCCGCCGCCGCTGAACGCCACCACCCTGATTCGCGGCATGTTCCACGCTGTGAGTGACAAGCCGCAGCCGGGCATGGGTGTGCTGCCGCAGGAGTGGCTGCAGAGCTCCTTTCTGTCCAGCGCGGTGCGGCGGTTCTGCAATGTGCGGGAACTCAACGACCTGTCGCTGCAATACGGTGAACCTGCCGGCGACACCGGGCTGCGCCGGGCCATCTCGCAGAAGCTCAAGAACGTTGCCGTGCAGGCCACTCCGGCGCAAATCATCACCACCATTGGCGCCACCCACGCGCTGGACATCGTCAGCCGCACGCTGCTCAAGGCCGGGGACTACGTCATGGTGGAGGAGCCCGGCTGGGCGGTGGAATTTGCCCGCCTGGATGCACTGGGCATGCGCATACTGCCGGTGCCACGCCGTGCCGAAGGGCCGGATCTGGAGGTGATGGAACGCTACGCCCAGGCCCACGCGCCAAAGCTGTTCGTGAGCGTGAGCGTGCTGCACAACCCGACCGGCTACAGCCTCAACCCGACCAGCGCGCACCGCATCCTGCAACTGGCCAATGCGCACAACTTCCATGTGGTGGAGGACGATACCTACAGCCACTTTGCGCCCGAACATTCCACCCGCCTGTGCGCCCTGGACGGGCTGCAGCGCACCATCTACGTGGGCGGCTTTGCCAAGATCCTGGCGCCCAACTGGCGCGTGGGCTACATGGCCGCGCCGCAGGACCTCGTGGAGCGGCTGCTGGATACCAAACTGCTATCCACGCTGACGACACCGGCCTTGCTGGAGAAGGCATTGGCCTGGTGTGTGGAGCAGGGGCAGATACGCCGCCACGCCGAGCGCATACGCCTGCGGCTCGATGGCGCCCGCACGCGCAGCGTGGCACTGGCGCTGGCGCACGGGTTCACATTTGCCTCAGAACCGACGGGCCTGTTTGGTTGGGTGGAGACCGGCGTGGACACCGACGCGCTATCGCAGCGCATGCTGGACGAGGGCTACCTGCTGGCGCCCGGCGCGCTGTTCCACGCCCAACGCACGCCCAGCAGCCTGATGCGCATCAACTTTGCCACCACACAGGAGCCAGTGTTCTGGGAGACGCTCAAGCGTTTGTGTGCGGAGTAGTCGGGGGGGGCTTAGTTATTCGAACAGGTTAATTCTTGAATACGTTGATTTGTCATGTCAGTCATGCAATGGCGATTGAGTAGTACCTCATTAATCATCGAGTCGGTCTTGGCCAGGGCGGCAGCCCTGGCTCACAGACAAAAGAAGGAATAACGATTGCGGCGCACAGAAGGAGTTACCACCGTGATTGCTCCATAGCGAGAGTGCTTATCTGAGGGTTTTTTGATGATGCTTTTTATATACACCATCAACTGCAACCGCATGACCAAAACCGCAAGCTGTATTAGGATCATCTGAGACTTGCGAAACAATAACGGCGGTTTTTTCGAATTTCATGGTTATGACACATGACTTATCGTATTCCAAGGGTGTGTAAACCGCCGTATTGTTTTTGTAGGCGATGGTTGTCGTAAATTTTCCTTGATTGAAACTAGGGAAACCTTTGTTACCGTTCAAGTCAACAAGTATATGATCTTCGTCAACGCGAGTCACCTTTATCTCTCCAGAGAAGCCAGTGGGTACATATTTGGATTTGGGCGCCTCGCCGCTGTTTTGTATTGAAATCCTCTCCATCTTTGAACGCAAAGAATATGTTCCTACTGGGTTGATCTGTGATAGGTCTTCTGCTGTTGCTGCCCCAATCGCAGACAGCATGAGGAACGCAATGCTAGTACTAATGCCTTTTGTAGGAGTGGTGCATTGCATATGCATGTTATTTTACTTTTGGTTTTTTAGAGTCTTTATTCTTTCATAATTAAACTTCATCAGACAGTCTATAAACTCTATTTCACGTAACTCCCCATCTCCTGCGTAGTTATAATCGGCCTTGCACGATTCATTTTTAAACCTAATCCAAGACTGTTGCGCAGTTTCAAAATGGTTGCTTGCAGGCGGAAGGTTGTTCTTAAGTAATATTTCTTTGTCGTTTTCTTGATAGCTTTTCAGTGACTTGGAGAATGCCTTGGATAGGCTCTGTTCGCTAGCTTTTAACGCGGCTCTTTTGCAGAATATTATTTGTTGTTCAGCAATTGGGTTGCTGCAAACGGCAGCCATATTGACCAATTCCTCGGTTTTGGATGAGTGAGAGGCTGCGAGTAAACCAAGGCCGAGAACTGCATTAATGATTCGCATCGTATACACCTGTTTTGAATAGTCTTGCCTCTAACTTTCTCCTGCTTGGGACGCGATCTATAAAGAATATTCCCAATAATTCTGACGCTGACTTGTAATCCCCACCGTTCACCATATTGGCGACTCTTTGAGCACGGGACTCGTCGCCAGTGTCGTGCTTTTTGTTGAGATAAATTCCAGTATTAAAAAGAATTGAGACCAGAGAGTCATACTCGTATTGGTAGAGTGGAACGGCAACAAGTTTATTTATTGCCACCTCAACCCCAGCAATGTCCTTTCGCGTAAATTCCCTAGCTTGGTCAAGTGTAATTTTTTCGCCTATTGTTAAATGATCGGCAGGGACGACTTTGTGTCCCATGCCAACGGTCGGTATGTGATATCCATCATCGTAGACCTCAAGAATCATTCCGGAAATAACGTCCTTATTAAGAAAATTCTTTCCATTTACAACGCCGCTCTCCAACACCGCCATAAACTCAAGACCCATATTGGTAATTTTCCACGGCTTCGCAAGCCTGTCAGACTTCGCCACCACAAAAGAATCCGATTTCACATTGGTTTTCCTCCAAGCCAAAGGCTCGGGGAATTTCACACCAACATGCCCAAGGTAAATTTCAACGTGTTTAGCGCCCTCGGTCTTGTATCGCTGGGTTAGTCCGCTACTGTCTGTCGTGCCATGCACGACCTTGCCATCGGGCAATTTGACTGAGTAATAGGTGTCTACCAGCGCTTTGCCTTTGGCATCCAGCAGCATGAACTGCTCGTCGAAGGGGAGTGCGAAGTCCGCAGGATTGAGTCCCGCATGGATGAGCCAAGGCTCCGCGGCCGGGTCGGCATATGCTTCATCAGAAAAGCTGAAGTGGAAGCGACGCTCGCTATAAGTAACAAGTCTTGGAGGTGGATTGCATCCACAAATGCACAGGTCACCGCCGTAAGCAAATTCCCGCCCGTCGCAAACCTCAATGTCACGGGGTGGAACTACCTGAATGTGCCCGATAGTGCCGCATGCGGGGCAGTCGATTTTGTGCCCGTTAAGTGCAAGTCCTTTGCCATAAAAGGTTCTGTTGCTGCTTCCTTCAATGACAACACCACCGGCAGTGGTTTTGTCACCTATAAGAGCGCCGATGCGCCGAGGGCCCGCATAGTCAGTCATGGCGTGCGTCCTCGGTGGGGTAAACATAATTGGGGTCGAACAGCCCCTCTACCCAACCCGTGTCTCCAATGTCCAGTTTTACCCGGCAGTCGGGAGAGCAGATGATGCGGTCATCGCCACTCACGTGGCTTCCTACCAGGGCATTAGGCCGCCCATTGGACGCCATGCCAAAACCGGCACCGGATGTGATCTTGGCCACGCTGCCGTCGGGGTAAACCACTTCGTCCCCCACCAGTGCAACAAACTCGCCAGGCGAGCCCGGACGGTCTGTGTCATTGACGCGGACGATTCCGCCTTTGAGGGTGCGGGCTCCTTCCAGGGCGATGTATAGGTTTTGATCTGCCATTTGACTCTCCTTAAATGGCGGATCATCTGGCGGAAACTAGCGAAAGACTCGAAAAATTGTCCGTTTAAAGACACTTTGTCCGAAGATTTGCCCCCTTGATCTAGATATGTTCGTGCCCATTGGCAAACAGGCGCTTGGCAGTCGCGATGATCAGGAACACCTCCTGCGAGCTGAGTTCGGGGAAATGATCCTTAAGGGTATGGAATGCCAGGTGTTCCTGTGCACCGTGACCCCATTGCGTTCTGGGGTCAAAGAATGGGCGTATGGCTTCGTAAGCGGGCGGGTAAATAAGACGGTCCTCGAGAGTGAGACGCGGATTGACGTCATGCGAAGGGTTGGACACGGGCGGCACCAGATCTAGGGTTAGTACCCATATGGTCGCACTCTCACGGACAAAGCTCAAGCGCATGTCGCGCTGGCACGCTCACACCAATTGACCTACCTCAATCGGCGTCAATTCAAAAGCCGAATCAGCTGATGTAGTTGAACAGCGAGAGCTTCTGGATCTGCGCGTAGGACTGCAGCGCGGCTTGGTAGCCGGTGGTCTGGTTCTGGAATTGCGAAATGGTCTTCACCATGTCCGCGTCTTCGGCGGCGGAGCGGTTGGACTCCTGCTCGATGTTGCGCTTGTCGTTGGAGCTGCTGATGATGTCCGCCCGGTTGAGCAGGTCGCCCGCCTGGCCGCGTACGGCGGAAATCCGTCCCAAGCTGATGTCGATGTTGTGCAGCGCCTGTGCCACGGCCTGGCTGGCAGCCGCACTGGTGGTGGCGTTGGCGATGTCATTCGCCGCCTTGTCCACAGTCGAGAAGACGCTGGAGTTCGGGGTGACGCTCAAGGTGTCGCCCACCGTGGGCGTGCCGCTGACGCTCATGGTCAGGCCTTGCATTCCGGTGACGGTGAATCCGCTGGCCTTGGTCCAGGGAACGGTGATCCCGCTGGTCGTGGTGGGCGAGCCCGAGGTAGGCGTCTCGGTGAGGTCGTAGGTGGCCGTGCCGGCAACCGGATCAAAAGCAGTTACCTGGATGGAATACGACGAACCATTCACCTGCGATGAATTGGTCATGGTGACCGGCGAGCTGACAAGGTTGGGGGCAGTGCCACCATTAGTGATCTGCACGTTGTACACCGCGTCACGTGCGGGTTGCAGCATGAAGGCGCTCTCGCCGTCCAGGGATGCAGGGATGGTGTAGGTCCCGGTGGCATTGGTACCGGGCAGTCCGTTGAAGGAGTAATCGGGCGAGGTGGCAGGACCGGCAAAAGGCTTGAGTGCGCTACCCAGCGCCGCGAACAGGGGCTGCCCATTGCTGTCCTGCGTATTGGCCAGACTCAGTATGCGTTGGCTCAAGCCTGCAATTTGATTCGCCACCGTCTTGCGCTCCGCGTTGCTGTAGCTTGCGTTGCCCGCGCTGGACACCAGGTCGCGCACCTGTTGCAACGCATCGGTGATGTCGCCCAGGGTGCTTTCCGCCGTGGTGATTGCATTCTTCTGTGCGTCCAGCGCACGTTGATCGGTTGCGATGCGGGAGAGGCGGTTGAGTGCACGCTCTGCCTGTGCGGCACCGGTGGGGTCGTCTCCGGGCGTGGTGATCTTCTTGCCGGTGGACAGCTGCTCCTGAATCTTGGTGAGATTGCTCTGGCGCGTTTCCAGGTTGCCGATGACGGTGTCGTAGGCGTTGGCAGAGCCGAGGCGGGTAAGTCCGGTAATTGACATGGGATCGCTCCTGCTGAAACTCAGGCTCCAAGGGTCTGTATCAGGGTGTCGAAAATGCTTTGCGCAACCTGCACCATTTTTGCAGAAGCCTGGTAGGCCTGCTGGTACTGCAGCAGCTTGGACGCTTCTTCATCCAGGTTGACACCCGACACGGCGGTGCGGTTTTGCTCGGCAGTAGTTGCAATGCTGCTGGAGACCTGGGACGCGTAGCTGGCGCTCTGGGCCCGCACGCCAATCTGCGAAATCAGGCCGGCGTAACCGTCACTCATGGCGGCCCCGTCAAATGTGGGCACGTCACGCAGGTTCATGATGTTGGTGGCGTTGCCACCATTCAACTTGAGATCCAGGTGGAGGCTTGGGTCGGAAATGCTGCGAACGTCAAAGGTGTCCCCCGACTTGGGTGAGCCCTGCAGTGTCAGCGTCCACGAGTTCGGCGTATCGCCGCTCTGGATGGCTTGTCCCGATGTGTAGGTGAAGGTGCCGGCAACGTCGCTGCGCGTGTAGCTGTTGGACGATGTGAAAGTGATCGTGACAGGTACATTGGTCGGCGGGTTGACCCCTGCTGTGAGACTGCTCAACTGCAGGCTGCCAGTGTTGTTGGTCCCCATCTTTCCGACCACGGGACTTGCCACGGCCAGTGCAGCAGGGTTGGAGAACTCCCTGGAAATGGAGTTGGCCGCCGAGCTGAACGGCTTGAGGTAGAAGCGGTCGCCGGCTACTGCATTGCCGCCTGCGTTGCTGATAGTGAGACCGTCTACGACTACCGGAGGGCTGGCCAGATCAAAGTTCTGGGTCGTGCCATCGGAGGTCCGCTTGATCGTTCCCGCCGTACCACTCGTAAACGTGATTTCGTAGTCCGAGGCAACAAACTTGGTGCTGTCGCTGATTGCCAGATGCAGGTCTGCCGTGCCGGCGTTGACCGTCGCCGGTGCCACCGGTTGCAGCACGTTGTCCACACTCACCGGCGTGAAGAGGTTGGCACCCGGGTTGCCGTTCAGGTCCAGGCCCAACTGATGCTGCGTGTTCATCGCCGTGGTGACGGATGTCGTCAATCTTCCCAGCAGGTTGCGGCCTTCCACCAGGTCGCTGTTCTGAAAGCGCAGCAGGCCCGATACCTGGCCTCCGCCCAGCGTGTTTTCGTCCATGGATACGCTGATACCACCACGGGTGATGGCGATCTTGGACTGCTGTGCGTTGCTGAAGTCATCCTTGACCAGGGACATGGTGGCTGCCTGGTTGCCCAGCACCAGGGACTGGCTGCCGCCAATGAAAATGCCGATGGAGCCATCGCTGGCCGGCAGCGAAGTGGTTTGCACATACTGGTTCAGATTACGTACCAGCTGGTCGCGCTGGTCCAGCAAGTCGTTGGGCGGCTGGCCGCTGGACTGGGCCAGTGCAATCTTGCCGTTGACGTCCGCGATCTGCTTGGCAATGGAATTGACGGAGTTGATCTTTTCGTTCAGCGATTGGGTGATGCCGGTTTGCAGGTCATCCAGGCTCTGTGACGCCTCACGCAGTCGGCGCGAGGTTTCGTCCACCTGGGTCAGTGCCACCGTGCGGGCCGTAATGTCGGTAGGGGTCGAAGCCACGTCCGAAAACGAGTTCAACATGTCGTTGATGGACTGGCCGATGCCGTTGGTTCCGCCTTGAAAGATCGAGCTCAGCTGTTTCAGGTAATCCGTGCGCACTGCATCGGAGGCCTGGGTGGCGCTGGCCAGGGTGGACTGGCGGTCCAGGAACTGGTCGTAGTTGCGCGTGATCGTCTGGACGGTCACGCCTTTGCCGACGTAGCCATTGCCGGTGTATTGGCCTTGTACCGTTGCCAGGGAGACGTTCTGCCGCGAGTAGCCCTGGGTGTTGACGTTGGCAATGTTGTTGCCAATGGTCTGCAGCGCGACCAGGTTGGCCTGCAGGGCCTGCGAACCGATGTTGAGAATGCCCATGTGCTAACCCTCTAGACTTGCACCCGCCGCAGCTGCAGCGTGGTGTTGATGGCCCGGCTCAGCTTGGCCGCGTATTGGGGGTCGGTGGCGTAACCGGCCTTTTGCAGTCCGCTGGCAAAGGCCTGTGGCGAAGCGGTGGCCAGCTTGACCTTGGCATAGCGGGGACTGTCGCCAATCAGCTTGGCATAGTCCTTGAAGGATTCTTCATAGGAGTTGTAGGAACGGAACTTGGCCACCTGCTTTTGCGCCACACCGTTGACATATTCGGTGGTGGTGACTTCGGCCACCTTGCCCTTCCAGTCGGCACCGGCCTTGATGCCAAACAGGTTGAACGACGGACTGCCGCCTTTGTTCCTGATTTCGTGCTGGCCCCAGGCTGTTTCGTGCCCGGCCTGACCGATCATGTAGCTGGCCGGTATGCCAGTCTCCTGCTCGACCTTGGCGGCCACGTCCGAAAGCTTGTTCACAAAGTTCACCTGGCCCGCCGTGGGTGACTTGCTCACCTTGGCTGCCGGGGTTGCATTGCTGGCGGGGGCGGATATGGCCGGAGTGGTGGTGGCGGGCTTGCTGGTGCCTTCGGGAAAGGCCCCCATCTGGCGTGTGAGCTGGGCGGCGATCAGGTCGGCCAATCCACCGGGCTGGCCCGACATCTGCACCGAGAACTGCTGGTCCAGCAAGTCGGTTCCCAGGTCGCTGCCAGCGTTGTCCAGCATGCCCGACTTCATGGCTGCATTGGCGTCGCGCATGCTCTTGAGCAGCTCCTTCATGAACAGCGACTCAAACTGCTTGGCCGTTTCCTTGATGGATTCGGGTGTGCTCTTGCCGGCTTCCATCTTCAAATTGCCCAGCGACTGCGCATCGGCAGCCAGGCTCTGGCTGAATGCAGAAGTGCCGTTGATGGAACCGTAGCTCATGTCAGATGACCTCCAGTTCCGCGTTCAGGGCGCCAGCCGACTTGATGGCCTGCAATATGGCCAGCAGGTCCTGTGGCGTGGCTCCCAGCGAGTTGAGTGCCTTGACCACGTCCGCCAGTTGCGCGGCCGCAGGCAGCTGGATCAGTTTGCCGGGTTCGGACTTGATGTCGATATTGGCCTTTTCGGTGGTTACCGTTTGGCCACCGGAAAAAGCACCGGGCTGGCTCACGGAAGGAGTGGAGGAGATGCTGATGGACAGGTTGCCGTGCGCGATGGCGCAGGCACCCAGTGTGACGGCCTGGTTGAGCACGATGGAGCCGGTGCGTGCATTGATGATTACCTTGGCGGACTGGACGGAAGACTCGACCGGCAACTCTTCCATCTCGGCAATGAAGCTGACGCGGTCATTCGGACCGGGGGGAACCTGCACCTGCACCGTGCGTCCGTCCAGCGCGGCAGCGATGCCTGCGCCAAAGTGCTGGTTCACTGCAGCTGCCACCTTGCGCGCGGTTTGAAAGTCGGATGCGTTCAGGCTCAGGCTGATGCTGTTGCCCTCCAGCAGAGGGGTGGGCACGGCACGTTCCACCTGGGCGCCGTCCGGAATGCGGCCCACGCCCAGATGATTGACCGTGACCTTGCTGCCGCCGGACGAAGCACCGGCGCCGGCCACGATGATGTTGCCCTGGGCCATGGCATAGACCTCACCATCGGCGCCTTTGAGCGGCGTGGCGATCAGTGTGCCGCCCTTGACCGACTTGGCGTTGCCAATAGACGAGACGCTGACATCCATGCTTTGGCCAGGGCGTGCAAAGGCGGGGAGCTGGGCCGTGACCAACACGGCGGCCACGTTCTTCATTTGCAACTGGGTCAGCTGTGCGGCGGGCAAGGTCAAACCGAGTTGCCGCAGGTAATTGGCCAGTCCCTGGGTGGTGTAGGGCATCTGGGTGGTCTGGTCACCGGTTCCATCCAGGCCCACGACCAGTCCGAATCCGGTCAACTGGTTGCTGCGAACGCCCTCAATGGAGGCGATTTCCTTGACGCGCGCAGCCTGTGCCCAGGGAGTGAAAAAAAGGCCGCATAGGGCCAGCCCGAGCGCCACCCACAGCCTGAGCAGCTGCTGCTGGCCGGTGCCTGAAAGGGTGTGCGTCTGGGTTTTCATGTGCTGAGTCGGTAGGTGGGGGGATCCGACTGGACCCTATACCCCTCGGCACAATTCTGGAGTTCTTTAGAACGGATTAAAGCTCAAAAAGAACCGGGATAACCAGCCAACTGTTTGGGCTTCACCCTGGGCGCCGCGTCCCTTGGACTCCACGCGCACGTTGGCGACCTGGGTGGAGCTGATGATGTTGTTGGGCTGCAGCAGGCGCGGGTCCACCGTGCCGGTGAAGCGCATCACGTCCACATTCTGGTTCACGCCAATCTGCTTTTCGCCGGAGACCACCAGATTGCCGTTGGGCAGCACCTCGACCACCGTGGCGGTGATCGATCCGGTGAAGGTGTTGGCCGCCGTGGTTCCGCCCTTGCCGGAGAAGTCGTTGTTGGTCTTGGCGCCCATGTTCAGGTTCATCAGGTCGGCCCCCAGCAGACCGGGCAAGGGGGCCGCGCTGATGGTGGTGTCGGCCGATGTGTTGCGGTTGACGGTGGACGCGGTGACCTGGCTGGCGGCCAGGCTTTCCACAATCTGGATGGTGACCAGATCGCCGAGCAGGCGGGCCCGGCTGTCCTCGAACGCGGGGCGATAGTTGGTCTGCTGGAACAGGCTGCCATTGGGCTTGCGCACCATGGCGTCGGCGCTGGCGCCTGCCGGTGTCACCTTGGGTTCGGCGAAGTCCACCACGACTTTTTGCGGCAGCGGCGCGCAGGCGGCGCACAGCAGGACCGTGGCCGCAACAGCGCTGCGGCGCGCAAGGGTAGAGGTGGAAGAGGACATGGCGAGCACCTATGGAGTTACAGCTGGCCGAGCTTTTGCAGCATCTGGTCGGAAGTCTGGATGGCCTTGGAGTTCATCTCGTAGGCACGCTGGGTCTGGATCATGCTGACCAGTTCCTGCACCACGTTCACGTTCGATGTTTCCACAAAGCCCTGCATGATGTTGCCCAGGCCGTTGGAGCCAGCGGTGCCCGCATTGGGCTGGCCGGAGGCGGCGCTTTCGGCATAGGTGTTCTGGCCCTTGGGCTCCAGGCCGGCCGGATTCACAAAGTTGGCCAGCGTGATGGTTCCAATGGTCTGCGGCGTGGTCGTGCCGGGAATGCTGGCCGTGACCGTACCGTTGGCGGCCACTGCCACATTGGTCGCATTGGAGGGCACGGTGATGCCGCCTTGCACCAGCAAACCGTTGGCTGTGACCATGCGGCCCTGGTTGTCCAGCTGGAAGGAGCCGTCTCGGGTGTAGCCGGTGGTGCCATCCGGCATGGTCACCTGGAAGAAGCCGTTTCCCTGAATGGCCACATCCAGGTTGTTGTTGGTCTGCTGCATGCTGCCCTGGGTGAAATTGCGGCTGGTCGCCACCGTGCGCACACCCAGGCCGACCTGCAGGCCGGTAGGCAAGGTGCTTTGCTCGGCGGTGGTGGCGCCGACTTGACGCAGGTTCTGGTACATCAGGTCTTCGAAGACGGCGTGTGCTTTCTTGAAGCCGTTGGTGGACACATTGGCCAGGTTGTTGGAAATCACGTCCAGCTGCATTTGCTGGGCTTCCATTCCGGTCTTGGAGATCCAGAGCGAGTTGATCATGGTGGTTCCTTAGGTGCTGGATCAGCCTTGCAAGCCCAACAGTTGGGCAGCAGAGCGGTCATTGGCTTCGGCGCTGCTGAGCAGCTTGGTTTGCGCTTCGAACTGGCGTGCGGTCTGGATCATGCCGACCATGGTCTCGATCGCATTCACGTTGGAGCCCTCAAGCACGCCCACATGCAGCCGGGCGGTTTCGTCGTTGTCCAGCGGGTTGCCCGAGTAGGTGCGAAACAGCCCGTCATCACCGCGCTTGAGTGGGTCTTCCTCGTTGGGTGTGACCTGTTTGAGCTTGCCCACCACGGTGATGGGCTGGTTGATGGCCTTGGCACTCACGGTGCCGTCGTAGCTGATGGTGACTTCGGAGTCCTGTGGCACGGTGATGGGAGCCCCACCGCTGGAGAGCACAGGTAAGCCGTTGGACGTCTTGAGCGTGCCGTCTGCAGCCACTTCAAAGCTGCCGTTGCGGGTGTATGCCTCGTTGCCGTCCAGAGCCTGCACTGCAAACCAGCTTTTGTCGGTGGTCATGGCATCCAGTGCGCGCCCGGTCTGCTGGGCAAAGCCGGGCTTGTCCAGAAAACCGGCGGTGGACTCCACCGCAAACACGCGGGTGCTGGCACCTTCGCCATTGAGCGGAACGGCGCGGTAGGTTTCCAGTTGGGCACGAAAGCCGTTGGTGGATACATTGGCCAGGTTGCTCGCCAGAATCGCCTGCCGGTTCGCGGCAGCGCTGGCCCCGGTCATGGAGGTGTATATCAGGCGGTCCATGGCGTGCTAGTTCCGGTTAGCGCAGGTTGACCAGGGTCGACATGATCTGGTCCTGTGTCTTGATGGTCTGGGCGTTGGCCTGGTAGGCGCGCTGGGCGGTCATCATGTTGACCAGCTCGGCGGTCAGGTCCACGTTGGATTCTTCCAGTGCACCCGAGCGCAGCTCGCCGTAGTTACCGATGGTGGGTTTGCCCAGCTGGGCCTGGCCGGACTTGAAGGTTTCGGTGTACTCGCCGCCACCCGTGGGCGTCAGGCCCTGCGTGTTGCGGAAGTTGGCCAGGGCCACCATGCCACCGTTCTTCATGGTCTGGCCATTGGAATAGGTGGTGGTGATCACGCCCTTGCTGTCGATGCTCAGGCCGGTGAAGTTGCCCGCGGTATAGCCGTCCTGCGTCAGGTTGGAGACCGCGAAATCGGTCCCGTACTGGGTGGCCTTGGTCAGGTCCAGTTGCACATTGAAGTTGCCAATGCCGTTGTAGGGCGAGTTCAGCGTAATGGACGTGGCGGCGGTGGGTGATATCAGGGTGCCGGTGGTGCTGAAGACCAGCGTGGCATTCGCGGTGCTGTAGTCAGCACTGGTAATGGCTGTTTGTGCGGCAGTGAGGTCGGTATATCCACTCCAGGTGTTGTTGGCGCTTTTGACAAAGTAGAGGCTCAGGGGAACCTGGTTGCCCTGCGTGTCGTAGGCCACAACCGATGTACCGTACTGGCCGGGCGCCGTGGTGGCAGAGGCAATGGGCGCACGCGCGTCGAGGTTCATTTCCGCGGTAATCGTACCGGTCACCTTGGCGGGAATGGATGCGCCCGTGGGAAGGGCGAGCTTTTGCGGGGTCGTGCTCGTGGCGGCGCCGGTCGTGTCGGTGGGGTAACCCATGAGGTTGGCGCCCGTGTTGGTGACGATGTTGCCGTCCTTGTCCAGCTTGAACTGTCCGTTGCGGGAGTAGGCGGTGGTGCCATCGGGCTTGGTGAGCTGGAAGAAGCCGCTGCCATTGATGGCGATGTCCAACGAGTTGCCGGTGATGCTCACATTGCCCTGGGTGAATTGCTGTGATATCGCCCCCACCGCAGTACCAATTCCGGGCGACACATTGGCGCCACCAGCGCCAATGGTGGAAGCCACCAGATCGGCAAACTCGGCACGCGATGACTTCATTCCAATCGTGTTGGCATTGGCGATGTTGTTGCCGATGACGTCCAGGCTTTGGCTGGAGGCGTTCAGTCCGGAGAGACCTGTTTGAAAGCTCATGGTGCGATCCTCGTGGTGGATTTAGAGAATGGATACGATGGTGTCGTACTTGATGCTGGTGCCGCTCTTGAGGTTGAGCGTCATGGCACCAGTGGAATCGGTTCCGACCGAAGCAATGGTGTCGCGCACCAGCGGTGTCCCTGTCACGGCGGTGGTGCCCTGCTTGGCGATGATCTTGAAGCTGGGGTTGTCGGTACCCTTGTACTTGGACGCATCCCACTGGAAGTTGTGGTTGCCGGCCTTCATGGCGCCCAGGTTGATCTGGTCGATCACCGAGCCACTGGAAGAGAGCACCTGCACCTGCACACTGGAGGCGTCGGCATCCAGGCTGAGTGCCGCAGTGCCCACGCCGCTGTTGACGCTAATGGTGGAGCCGTCGGCCACCACCTGGTGACCGATCATGGCCGCTCCCTGCATGACCTGCATGGAGGTGTATTGCGAGGCCATCGACTTGATGGTGTCGTTGAGCTGCTGGATGCCCGAGACGGTGTTGATCTGCGCGATCTGCGTCGTCATCTGGGCGTTGTCCATGGGGTTCATGGGGTCCTGGTTGTTGAGCTGCGCCACCAGCAGCTTCAGGAAACGGTCCTGCTGATCTTGCGCCGAGGTGGAGTTCAACGACGAGGCTGTGTTGCTGGTTGAGGAGGTGGAGGAGCTGACTGAGGCGACCATGGAAGGATTCCTTTACGTCTTATTGACCCATTTGCAGGGTTTTGAGCAGCAAGGTCTTGGCGGTGTTCATCACCTCGACGTTGTTCTGGTAGGAACGCGAAGCAGAGATCATGTTGACCATCTCTTCCACCGGGTTCACGTTGGACTGGGTCACATAGCCATCTGCATCGGCAGAGGGGTGTGACGGGTTGTGCACGCGTTTGAGCGGCTCCTGGCTCTCCTGGATGCCGCTGACCTTGACGCCGGCGGAAGCCTGCGAGTCCATGGGCACGGTTTCGAAGATGACCTGGCGCGCCTTGTAGCCTTTTCCATCGGGTCCGGCCACGGCATCGGCATTGGCCAAATTGCTGGCCACCACGTTGAGGCGCTGCGCCTGTGAACTGATGGCGCTGCCCGAGACGTTGAAAATGGAAAACATGGACATGGTGCTGCTCCTTGTGGGTGGTCAGAGAGCTACTGGCCCTGAATGGCGCTCAAGATTGTCTTGGACGAGCCGTTAATGAAGCGTAGGGTTGCTTCATAGCGGACCGAGTTGTCGACGAAGTTGGCGCGCTCCTGGTCCAGGTCCACGCTGTTGCCGTCCATGGAGGGTTGGCTCTGAACCGTATAGGCCAGGGAATTGGTGCCGTCACCCAGGCTGCCCAGTGTGCTTTGCAGCGGAATGTGGGCGCTGTGGGAAGTGCCGTCACTGCTGGCGGCGGTTTCATTGCTGCGGGACAGTTGCAGCCGGCCACCGGCCTGGGTTTCGCCCAGGGCGGCATTCATGGCCTCTTTGAAATTGATGTCGCGCCCGACGTAGCCGGGCGTGTCGGCGTTGGCAATGTTGCTGGCAATGACGCGCTGACGCTCTGCCCGAAGCACCAGTGCTTTGGCCTGAAAGTCCAGTCCGTTGGTCAAATTGGCAAACATTGCTTACCTCGCATAAGGGGACACGCACTCCAGGAAGGGCCTGGGGCTGGTGTCGTGAGGCAATTATGGGAAAAACTTTAATTTTTTAGCCGTGGAATAGGGCGGCTTTTGGCCCGCAATTGCGTTCTTTGCGGCGCGGGTCTGCTGCCTATAGTTGCCGTCAAGCGTGCCCATGGTGGGCACAGGAGCAGGGTATGCGCACACTGATACAGATACGGCCACAGCACATGCGCTGGTTGCTGCTTCGCGGGCTGCTGGTAGCGGCTGCTGTATTGCTGCTGGGCAAGATCGCGCACGCTCAAAGCCAGGAGCCCGACTATGCCGCAATGGCACTGAAATGGGCGCGCAGCAACGTCAATGCCTCGCTGCCGGAATCTGCAACGCCGCTGCGCGTGGATATGACGGTCGGCGCGCTGGACAGCCGCTTGCGTCTGGCGCCGTGCGGCAATGTGGAGGCCTATCTGCCACCGGGCTCGCGTCTGTGGGGGCATACCCGGGTTGGCGTGCGTTGCGTGGACGGCGTCTCGCGCTGGAATGTGAGCGTTCCGCTGACCGTCAAGGTATTTGGCAATGCCTGGGTGGTGCGGGGCCAGGTGATGGCTGGTGCCGCGCTGGCGCAAAGCGATCTGGTACAGACTGAAGTGGACTGGGCCGAAGACAGCAGCCCGGTGCTGATCGATGCGGCCCTTTGGCTAGGGCAGACCGCCACCCGCCAATTGATGACCGGACAGGTGCTGCGCCAGGGCATGGTGCGGCCGACCCAGGTGTTCCAGGCCGGCACACAGGTCCGGGTCGTGGCCGAAGGGGCGGGTTTCCAGATTTCCAGTGACGCGCAGGCGCTCTCGGCCGGTGTGGTCGGTCAAACCGCCCGGGTGCGCATGGACAACGGACGGGTCACCAGTGGCACGGTACTGGATGCACGCACAGTAAAAATTGAGCTCTAAATGAAAAACCGGCTGCAATTAGTCCTAAAGTCCGTTAGATTCGAGCCGATAACCTTCGTACGAGGCTACGCGCATCGTAGTTTTGGAGCACACCATGAGAGTTACTGGCCAACCCCTATCCGACGTTTCCGGGCAAAAGCCCCAGCAGACCAATGCGCCCAAGGCAGACCAGAATGCGGCTCAAACTGCAACCAAGTCAGCCTCCAACGCCGGCGTGGCCGTGGTGATCGGTGGAGCCGCACGCTCCCTGAGCAAGGACTCGGTCAATCAACATTCGGAAATCGACAATGCCAAAGTGCAGGCCGTAAAGGCGTCCATCAAGGACGGCACCTTTGTAGTCAACCCGGAAGCCATCGCCGACAAGCTGCTTTCCAATTCGCAGGACCTGCTCAATACCACGCTGAAATAAAGCGCGTCCCGGGTTTTCAGGTCTGCGCAACCCTCTCTGTGCAAAGGACCTGAAATGCAAGACCCCGTCAAAGCCCAACTCGACCTGGTGGAACAACAGTTCAACCAGGTCGCTGCGTTTCTGGCAAATGGAGATGCGCTCCAGTTGCAGACCGCCAGCCAGTCGCTCCAGTCCTTGGGTCTGGAACTGGCCAAGTTGCTGCAAACCTCTTCCCAGTACAGTCCGGCGGCCAAGGCCGTGTTGCGTAGACGCGTCCAGTCACTGGCTGCAGGAATGCAGATATTGCGGGACAACCTGTCTCGCCGGGCCGCCTACACCGACCAGGCCTTGGCCGTGGTGGTGCCGGTCGCGGAAAAGTCGACCTATTCGGCCGGCAGTTCCGTCTATGGATCGGTGGCGCGCCAGACCGGCGCATTCAAGGTGCTGGCGGCCTGAACGGGCCGCGCCGTCTGCCGGATCTTCAGTGCGAGCGCATCTTGGCGCGCAGTCTGGCAATCGACTGGCTGTGCAACTGGCAGACGCGCGATTCGGTCACTTCCAGTACAGCGGCAATTTCCTTGAGGTTCATGTCCTGCTCGTAGTACATGCTCATGATGTACTGCTCACGCTGGGGTAGCAGCTTGATGGCGGCCACCAGTGCTTCGCGCAGCTTCTGGTCGCGCAGCATATTGAGCGGGTCGGACTCGGTATCTGCCACATGGCGGTCCAGATAGGTGTCGTCGTCTTCATTGCGCCCGGTCATGTCTTCCAGGTAGACCAGCTGGGTGCCGCGCACTTTGCCCAGCAAAGTCTGGTAATCGGACAGACTCATGCCCAGTTCGGCGGCAATTTCCGACTCCATGGGTGAGCGTCCGACCTTGTGCTCGACCTTGCGGATAGCGATTTCGATGTCCTTCTGGCTCTTGCGGGATCCACGCGACATCCAGTCGTTCTCGCGTAGCTCGTCGAGCATGGCGCCGCGTATGCGCTGGGTCGCAAAGGTCTCGAACTGCACGCCCTGAGCGGCTTCGTAGCGTGTGAGTGCATCCGCCAGGCCGATCATCCCCACCTGGATCAGGTCATCCACCTCCACGCTGGGGGGCAATTTGGCCATCATGTGGTGCGCCAGCCGACGTACCAGTGGCTGGTACTGCTTGATCAGCGCGTTGCGGTCCAGTTGACCTTTGGCCGTGTACATCAATGGCTCCTGCCCAATTCCCTATATCCTGACGAATCAAATCCTGCATTACCCGAGCCCTGGCTCCTGAGCGGTAACGCATTCTCCAACAAACGGGTCGCCAGTCGCCGCATATCCATGTCCAGCAGCGATTCTTTTTGCGTCGGGTCAATGCGCAGCGCCTGGACTTCGTAGTTCAGAAAGTTCCTGGCACATTCGCTCAGCGCCTTGGCAACGCCCAGGTCACCGCGACCATCCGTGTCCTTGTCCATCATATTCAATATTGTGGGCTCGATCCGACCGTTGCGCAAAAGCCGTTTGAGGGCCAGATAGGTGGTCATGAGCGATCCCTTTTCAGAGGACACGCTGAGCAGCGGTCGCGCATCGGTGTGGCCGAGCAGCTTGACCAGCACATCCACGCCCGCATAGAGCACCACGACCCCGTTGGTCTGGAAAGTCTGGGCCAGGCGCAGCAGGCTGTGCGTGGGCCGCATGCCCAGGGCGCACAGGGTTTGCAACCCCAGTGCAGCCGGGAGCACATTCCACTCAGGGGCATCGCTTTCCACGACACCATGGCCAAACTGGAAGTCCAGCAGTTGCTGCAGACCCGGGTTTTGTTCCGTTTCGGCCACTGTGCCGTCCAGCACAGTCACTCCGTAGCCAAGCTGGGTGAGTGCGTTGCCCAGTTGCCAGAGCAGGGGTTGCTCATGGCGCAGGTCTCCATGGCTGACCATGGCCAGCAGCTGCGGAGATTGCGTGGCGCCCAGGCCCATCAGTCCAATCGCCTGATTGAGCGGGACATCATGCATTGAACATGTTCCGGGCTGCAGGGTTCGATGTGGAGTGGCTGAAGATGAAGCCCAGATCCGAGATCTTGGGGTCATACACCGAGTTGCCGGCCGAACGCATGGAAGCGCGCACCAGCTTGTTGGCGTTGGCAGCTTCCCAGTCTTCCGGAACGCGCTGGCCGGTCGTGATGCCACGCAGCACCAATTGGTGGCGGATGGCGGCGTCCAGGGCCGGGCCCAGTTTGACCGCCTCGTCTGTCTTGGAGAGGATGACCTGCTGGTTGGCGGTCGTCTTGAAGTTGGCAACCGTGTCTTCGAGCGTGTCGCCGTGGCCACCCGCATTGAGCACCAGCAGGCGCTTGACGCCCGGGATCTCCAGCAGGTCCATCATTTCGCGCTTGCGCGGATCGCGCGGTGCCAGGCCGGTGGTGTCGATCAGGACCATTTTCTTGTTGGCCAGCAAGCCCAGCAGGTCCTGCAGCGCGGCGCGGTCATGGGCCAGGTGGGCCACGATGCCCAGCATCTTGCCGTAGGCGCGCAGTTGTTCCTGTGCACCGACGCGGTAGGAGTCCAGCGTGATCAGCCCCACGCTGTTGGGACCATGGGTGCGTGCGCACAGGCCGGCCAGCTTGGCCGTGGTGGTGGTCTTGCCGACGCCGGTGGCGCCCACCAGGGCGAATACACCGCCTTCCTGGTGCAAGGGCACACCCTTGGAATCGGTATGCAGATTGCGCTCCAGCACATCCATCACCCATTGCATGGCCTGCATGGCGTCGGCCGCTGCCGGCAGGCGTTCAAGGATGGTGCGCGACAGCGTGGGCGAGTAGCCGGCGCGGATCAGCTTGAGCATCAGGTTAGCCTGGATCGGGTTCTGGCGCGCCTGGCCCAGCCAGTTGAGCGTGTTGAAGCGGTCTTCAATCAGCTCCTTCATGGCATTGAGTTCGCGGCTGATGCTGGGCGACATGGCCTGTCCGGCAAGGCTGTCCGTTTCGGGGCGTACCGGGGGGCTGGCCTTGATCACCACGGGTCGAGGCTCTGCGAAGGCCTGTGGTGCTGCAGACTGCTGCATCGGCTCCATGGTCGGGCGCGGTTCTGGTGCACGCGGTGCGGGTGCTTCGTCGCGCGGAATGCGAATGAGTTTGCTGCTTTCCTCGGTGGCTTCCTGGCGGCGACGCGCCATGCGTTCGCGCACATAGTCCTGGAAGGAGAGGGTGCTCATGGCCAACTGGTTGGCATCGTCTTCCACCAGGGATGCGGTGTCGCGGGAGCTGGATTCAGCCGAGCGACGTTGTGGTTCGCCATTGCCACCCTTGCCAAAGCCGGAGGTGCCTTGGTCCAGGCTGTTCAGGCTGTCTTCGCCGGTGGCCACGACCTCCACGCCGTTTTCAACTGGGCGGTTGGAAAGAATCAGAGTGCCTTCGCCAAATGCCATGCGGGCCTTGGCCAGCGCTTCGCGGGAAGTCGCAGCGGTAAAGCGTTGGATGTTCATGTTGCACCTCTAAGGATGGGGCCAATGCGGATGGTGTGGGTTTCAGGGATTTCGCTGTGGGCAAGCACCTGCAGGCGTGGCGCCACGCGACGCAGCAGGCGCGCAATGGAGCTGCGGATCTGGTCGGGCACCAGCAGGCAGGCGGGTACACCGATCTCTTCCTGCTTCATGGCGGTCTCTGCGGCGGTGCGCGACAGCATGTCGGCCACGCCTGGGTCCAGTGCCGGACCGGCGGAATTGCCCAGGGCCTGCACCAGCAGGCGCTCCAGACCGGGGTCGATGGCAATCACGTTGAGCTCGCGGGTCGGGCCGTAAATCTGCTGGACGATGGCAGGCGACAGTGCCACCCGAACGCGCTTGGCCAGCTCGACCGGATCAGTGGTGCTGGTGGCGTGTTCGGCTATCGACTCGATGATGGTGCGGATATCCCGGATGTGTACGGCCTCGTCCAGCAACAGCTGCAGGACTTTCTGGAAGACAGCGATGGAAACCATTTTGGGGACGACTTCCTCGATCAGTTTGGGGGCCAGCTTGGCGACGTGTTCCACAAGTTGTTGGGTCTCGGTGCGGCTGAGCAATTTGGAGGCTTGGACTTGCATCAAGTGTGACAAATGGGTGGCCATCACAGTCTCTGAATCAACCACCGTAAAACCGGCCATTTGCGCCGCTTCCTTCTGCTTGTCGTCGATCCAGTGTGCAGGCAGTCCAAACGCAGGGTCGGTGGTGGCAGTGCCGATCAGCGGCGTGGTAATGCCGCCCGGGTTGATGGCCAGGAACATGTTGGGGAATGCCTCGCCCTCACCGACGATGACGCCGCGCAAGGTAATGCGGTAGGCGCTGGGTTTGAGTTCCAGGTTGTCACGCACGTGCACCGGCGGCGGCAGGAAGCCAACCTCCTGCGCAAACTTGCGCCGCACACCCTTGATGCGGTTGAGCAGGTCGCCCTGGCGGGTCTTGTCCACCAAGGCGATCAGGCGGTAACCCAGTTCGAGCCCCAGCTGGTCCACCGGCTGCAGGTCATCCCAAGATGCCTCGCCGTCGGACGGAGGCGTGGGCGCCACGACTTCGGTTTCCGTGACCACAGGCCGGTTGGCCAGCACCCATGCACCGTAGAACAGCACTGCCGCAATGGTCAGAAACACGAAGTGCGGCATGCCGGGGATGATGCCCAGCACAAACATGATGGTGGCGGTAATGGCCAGCACCCGCGGCGAGACGAACATCTGGCCAATGATCTGCTTGCCGATGTCGTCTTCCTTGCCCACGCGGGACACCACCATGGCAGCGGCCACCGAAATCAGCAGGCCGGGAATCTGCGCAACCAGCGCATCACCGACAGCCAGCAGGATGTAGGTGTTGGCAGCTTCCGAGGGGCTCAGATCATGCTGCAGCACACCCACGGTGAGACCGCCAAAGATATTGATCAGCAGGATCAGGATGCCGGCCACGGCATCGCCACGCACGAACTTGGAGGCACCGTCCATGGAACCGAAGAAGTCCGCTTCCTCGCCAATCTCCAGGCGGCGGCGTTTGGCTTCCTTCTCGTCAATCAGACCGGCGTTCAGGTCGGCATCCACCGCCATCTGCTTGCCGGGCATGGCATCCAGGGTGAAGCGTGCCGACACTTCGGCAATACGTTCCGAACCCTTGGTCACCACCACGAAGTTGATCACCACCAGGATGGCAAACACGATCAGACCGACGGCGAAGTTGCCACCGATCAGAAAGTGACCGAAGGCTTCAATCACCGCGCCTGCGGCGCCAGCACCGGTGTGGCCTTCGAGCAGCACCACCCGGGTGGAGGCCACGTTCAGCGACAAGCGCATCAGCGTGGTGAGCAGCAGCACACTGGGGAACGCCGCAAAGTCCAACGGACGCACCATGTAGGCGGCAACCATCATCACCATCAGGGCTACGGCGATGTTGATGGTGAAGAACGCATCCAGCAGCAGGGGCGGCAGCGGCAGCACCATCATGGCCAGGATGGCCACTACCAGCAGGGGGGCGGCCGCGCCCTGAATGACGCCGGCGTTATTGCCATACCACTGCTGCAGGTTTTTCAGTTGGGCGTTCATGCGTTAACCGCTTTCAAGGTTTTGGACAGCGGATCGAGCTCCGGCGGGACAAAAGGTTGCGGCACTTCTTCAGGCATGGGGCCCATGCCCTTCATGGCCGCGCGCAGGCGGTAGACGTAGGCCAGGACCTGGGCAACCGCCGTGTACAGCGTGGATGGAATGTCCTGGTCGAGCTCGGCGTGGGCATACAGCGCACGTGCCAGCATGGGGGACTGCAACACGGGAATGGCGTGGTTCTTAGCAATGTCACGGATCTTCAGCGCCAGCAGATCGGTGCCCTTGGAGATGACTTGGGGCGCCACCATGGTCTTGTCGTCGTACTTGATGGCCACGGCAAAGTGGGTGGGGTTCATCACCACGAAATCGGCCTTGGGAACCTTGGTGACGCTGGCACGTTGCGATAGTTCGCGCTGCTTTTGCCGGATCTTCTGTTTGACCTGGGGGTTGCCGTCGCTTTCCTTGCCTTCCTGCTTGACTTCCTGGTGCGACATCTTCATCTCGCCCTTGTGCAGAAAGCTCTGCAGGGGAACGTCGACCATGGCCGCCAGCAGGATCACCAGCAGCATCAGACCCAATCCGCCCATGAGCCACTGCACCAGGTGCATGACGGCCGAGCTGGACGGCTGCAACACCAGGGAGGCCATGGGCACCAGCCCGTTCCTGAGAAAAATGGTGGCGATGGTGAACAGGATGCTGGTGATCAGCACCATCTTGGCCGTGGTGATCAGCTTCTTCTTGCTCACCAGGTTGCCAAAGCCCGACAGGGGGTTGAGGCGGCTGAAGTCCGGCATCAGCGGCGTGAGGCTGGCAACCCAGCCGCCGGACGCAATGGCCGACAGCACCGAAGCCGTCATCACGATGCAGGCGAACAGGGCACAGACGCCCAGGCACAGCATCATGGCTTCATCCAGGCGGGAAAACGCGATTGCAGGGGTCTTGATGGTGAGTGCGTCGAAGGTGAGCTGACGCCCCATCTCCTGGCGAAGCAGGTCGAACAGGCGGGGTGAGAGCGACACAATGGCCAGAGAACCCGCACCCAATACTGCAAGGTGGGACAGATCTTCGGAACGGCTGACCTGGCCGTCTTCCCGCGCTTTCTTAAGCTTGCGTTCCGATGCGGGTAAGTTGCGGTCTTGGCTTCCGGAATCCATGGTGAGAACTTGAGTGGTTCACACCATTGTCGCGAGGGGGTCGCGAAACTAAAGCCTGAAAAGCAGGGTAAAACCTGCTTTGTTTGGGGAGGTTAGAAGCCCAGGCTGGCCAGCAGGTCGTCCACTTGCGACTGGTCGGTTACCACATCCGGGTTGCCCTTGCCATCCACCACCGGACCGTCCAGCGCTGGCACATAAGGTTCGTGAACGGCGGGAGCCTTGACCACGGCGTCAGGCGGAGCCGTCTGGATCAGTAGCTGCACCAGTTGCTCTTCAATGGTGGCGGCCAGATTCACAACCTTGGCAATGACCTGGCCGGTGAGGTCGTGGAAATCCTGCGCCATCATGATTTCAGTCAGGTGCTGGTCCACCTTGCGGCTGGCCTTGTCCACGTCTTCGATGAAGTTCATCACATGGCCCTTGGCCACGGCGGCCACCGGATCCTTGACGATGAGTTGGCCGATGCGGTGCGTCTCGGACGCAATGAAGTCGTGCTGTTCCTTGGCCTGATCGACGTGGTTCAGAACTTTTTCGGCCGCTTCGCCGGTGAGGCGGGCAATGTACGACAGGCGGCTCTTGGCGTCAGGCAGCTCTCCCGCCCAGGTTTGCACCTTGGCGGTCAGACCCAAGCCGTTGAGGGAGTCATGCAGTTGGCGGGTGAGCGCACCCAGTTGCTGGTGGACTTCCGCCGCTGAGGCAAGTGGCGAGCTTGCGGGGTGGGTGTCGTGCTCGGCCATGGTTACTTCAGACCCATTTTGGTCAGGATGTGGTTGACCTTGTCTTCCAGTGTGGCCTTGGTGAAGGGCTTGACAATGTAGCCGGCAGCGCCTTGCTGCGCTGCCATGACGATGTCTTCCTTGCGGGCTTCGGCGGTCACCATCAGCACGGGGAGATGCTTGAGCTTGTCGTCCTTCTTGATTTCGCCTAGCAGCTGAAACCCGTTCATATTGGGCATGTTGATGTCGCTGACCACGAAGTCGAAGCTGCTGTTGCGCAGCTTTTGCAGGGCGATCAGTCCGTCTTCTGCTTCGTCGGCATCGGCATAACCACTTTCTTTGAGCAGGTTGCGCACGATGCGGCGCATGGTGGAGAAGTCATCGACGATTAAAAAACGCAATTCTTTGGACATGACAAGCTCTTTCGCGGGCGAATTTTCTGTTATCTATGAGTATGACCGAAATTCCAGGCCATTACGGCGCCGATTTTGCCGCAGGCGCAGCTGGCGCGGCGTCCTCTGCGCTTTCGGGGGGAGTCAACGGGGTTCCCAGCAGACGCTCTTCTGCTTCCTTGGTCATAACCAGCAAGGTAATGCGCCGGTTGCTGGGGGCGTCAGGGTTTTGAGGGTCCAGTGGCAGGCTCGAACCCATGCCTACTACGCGGGCAAGTTTTTCTTCCGGCATGCCGGCAGCCATGAGTTCGCGGCGCGTGGCGTTTGCGCGGTCGGCGGAGAGCTCCCAGTTGCTATAGCCGCGTGCCGCATTGCCGTAGGACTGGCGGTCCGTATGGCCATCCAGGCTGATCTTGTTTTCCACGTCCATCAGGGCCACGCCAATTTCCCTGAGCAGGTCGCGCATATAGGGTTTGACGGTGGCGCTGCCGCTGTCGAACATGGGGCGCTTCTGGTCATCCACGATCTGGATCTGCAGTCCGTCCGGGGTGATCTGCAGCTTGATCTGGGAACTGAACTCGGCGAGCTTGCGGTTGTTGGAAATGGCCGCAGCAATCTTGGCGCTCAGCACCGAGAGACGGCGCGAGTCGGCCTTGGCCTCCGATTGGCGGAACTGTTCGGTGGCGACGCGACGTGAGCGCTTCTCTTCGCTCTCGGACTTGGCGGTTTGGCCGGCGGTCTGGGTGATGTCGTTGCCGCCGCCGTTGATGACGCTGTTGCTGGAGCCGGCCCCGCTGCCGCCCGCCATGGCAACCTTGACTGGCGACTGGAAGTAATCCGAAATGCCTTTCTTGTCACCGTCGGTGGTGCTGCCCAGTAGCCACATTAGCAGGAAGAAGGCCATCATCGCGGTCACAAAGTCGGCATAGGCAATCTTCCAGGCGCCCCCGTGCGCCACGTGGCCGCCTTTCTTGACCCGCTTGATGATGATCGGCTGTAGTTTCTTGGCGTCCCCTGCCATGGTCAGACTCCCACGGCCTTATTTCTTCTTCACGAAGGCTTCAAGTTCAGAGAACGTCGGGCGCTCGGTGGAATACAGCACCTTGCGTCCGAACTCGATGGCTGTCGACGGGTTGTAGCCCTGCATGCTGGCCAGCAGGGTGGTCTTGATGCACTGCAGTTCCTTGCCGGCTTCTTCGACTTTCTGCTCCAGCAGACCGCCCAGGGGTTCGGCAAACGCGTAGGCCAGCAAAATGCCCAAAAAGGTTCCCACCAGCGCTGAGCCGATCATGCCGCCCAAAACGGCAGGCGGCTGGCCCACCGAGCCCATGGTGTTGACCACACCCAGAACGGCGGCCACGATCCCGAAGGCGGGCAAACCGCCGGCGATGCGCTGGATGGCGGCGACGGCGGCGTGTTCTTCGTGGTGGTGGGTTTCGATTTCGCTGTCCATCAGGGACTCGATTTCGTGGGCGTTGAGGTTGCCCGAGACCATCATGCGCAGGTAATCCGTGATGAATTCCACCACGTGGTGGTCATGCCCCACGGTGGGGTATTTCTTGAAAATCGCCGATTCGTGGGGGTTTTCGACGTCGTTTTCGATGGCCATCAGGCCCTCTTTGCGGGCCTTTTGCAGGATGTCAAACATCAAGGCCATCAAATCCATATAGCGCGCCTTGGTGTACTTGCTGCCCTTGAAGCAGGCACCCAAGCCCTTCATGGTGGCCTTGACCACCTTCATCTGGTTGTTGGCCAGAAAGGCGCCCAAGGTGGCGCCCCCGATGGTGATCAATTCAAAAGGCAGTGCGTGCAGCACCACGCTGATGTTTCCCCCGTGTGCAATGAACACACCAAACACGCAGCCGAGTACGACAAGCCATCCGACGATTACAAACATAGCGGCATTGTGACAGCAGGGCTTTGGGGCCCAATGGTTGAATAGAGTGGCTTTTCAGGGCCTCTACCCATCATATCGTCCCCTGGGGGCGGCACTTGAATCAGTGCAGCAAAATCCCGCCGGAACTTGCGCCCTTGCCTGCGCGAGCCGGTGGCGAGCACAGGCCGCACTCGAAGTGACGGCTGTTTTCGTAGGCCTCGCTCACAAAATGCCCGCCGCATTTGGAGCATTTGGTCATGGACAGCATGTTGTTGTCGATGAACTTCACCAAGCGCCAGGCGCGGGTGATGGACAGCAGCGGCTCCACCCCGCAGGCCGCTATCTGCTCGGTATAGAGTTTGTAGGCCTTCATGATGGCGTCGATATCTTCCAGAGCGGTCACCTTGGTCAGGTATTCGTAGGTGTTCTGGAACAGGGAAGCATGGATGTTGGGCTGCCAGGTCAGGAACCATTCGGTGGAAAAGGGCAGTTGCCCCTTGCTGGGAGAACGGCCGGCCACTTCCTTGTACAGGCGCAACAGGCGCTCATAGGACAGGTCGGTTTCACTTTCCAGCACCTGCAGGCGCGCACCCAGCTGGATCAGGGCAACAGCTCGTTCAACCTGCTTGGAATCGTTCAAAACGCTTTTGGTAGCCATGGGACTCTCCGAAAAATGGGGGATTACAGGGTTTCAGCGAAGCGACCGGCCATCAGGATGCTGGCGTGCAGGCGCGTCGTGGAATCGTTGTCCACCTTGTTTACGGAGTGGTTGGTCAGCAGGCTCCAGACCACTTCGTCATCCATGCGGAAGCGGCACAGCAGCATGTTGCTGGAGGCGATTTTCAGGATCTGGGCGGGGGAGAGGGTGCCAATCATGTCGGCGGACTCTTCTGACATGCCCAGGCGGAACAGGGCTTCGGCCTTGTCCTGACGGATCAGGTTCTGGGCCAGCATCAGATAGGTCAAATTGGCTTCCTGTATTTCAGAAAGGATTTGTTCGTTTGTCATAACAGGCTCCAGAAAGTGATTCATTCATTTGGGCGGTGAAAAGCATCTATTTGTTTGCCGTTCACCATGGCCTGAATTCTGGAAGCCGGGGGCAGGAACTTGAATCAGGGTTTGGATGTTTGGCCTGTCAGCCTTGCGGAAATGGCTTGTAAGGGAACTTCCTACAGGCTGCATGTGGACCGCGTAAAGCAACTATTTCGATCGGGAAGCCTAAAGTTCTTCCAGACCCTACCGATAAATCTTGCAACGAGCTTCAACCAGGGTTCGTTGTCAGGGCAGTCCAGGCTGATCTGGCTCCGGTCAATCCGGTTCAACTTTTTTAGGAGCTTTAGCATGAGTTACACGATCAATACCAACATCATTTCTTTGAATGCGCAAAGAAATGCCAGTCAGAACTCAGTGTCGCTGGCTACTTCCATGCAGCGCCTGTCTTCTGGTCTGCGTATCAACAGTGCCAAGGACGATGCGGCCGGTCTGGCGATTGCGACCCGTATGGACGCCCAGTACCGCGGTATCAACGTGGCCATCCGCAATGCCAATGACGGCATCTCGCTGGCGCAAACGGCTGAAGGCGGTTTGCAGACCCTGACCGATATGGTGCAGCGTATGCGTGAACTCACGGTGCAGGCTTCCAACGGCACCAATCAGACCGGTGACCTTTCCGCTCTGAACCAGGAGTACACACAGCTCGCAACGGAAATTGCGCGTACTGTCAGCTCCGTTCAGTTCAACGGCCAGTCATTGCTCGACACCACTGCGCAATACGACTTCCAGGTGGGCGCAAACTCCGGTCAGACTATTTCCATCGCCGCCAGCTCCATGGCTGTGGCAACGGGCGACCTCTCCGGCGTGATGGCCAACTCTGGTGCGGCTTCCGCTCTGGTGACTTCTGCTGCTGCCGCCAACTCGGGCAACCTGTCTGCACTGGACGCTGCGCTGACCGCGATCAACAACGTTCGCGCCAACCTGGGTGCTGTGCAAAGCCGCTTTACCAATACGATCAACTTCCTGCAGAGCGCTGCGGAAAACCAGGCTGCTGCCAAGGGTCGTATCATGGACGCCGACTTCGCTGCAGAAACATCCAATCTGAGCCGTGCCCAGATCCTGCAACAAGCCGGTACGGCCATGATTGCGCAAGCCAACCAGTTGCCGCAAGGTGTTCTGGCTCTGCTGCGTTAAGCAGTAATGCTCCACAAAAGCCTGGAATGTTTCCAGGCTTTTGTTTATGCTGGGTTTTTTCCGTGCATTTTTGGCTTTTCAAGAACTTTGAAGGCGTTACAAGTACAGCTTGTTATTGATGCATTGAAGTCAAGGAGCTCAAGTGGCCATATCCTCAACAGGTATTGGTAGTGGTTTGGATATCAACTCCATCGTCAGCCAGCTGGTTGCGGTGGAGCAGCAGCCTATCAAGCTGTTGCAAGCAAAGGTTTCCACCCTACAGACCAAGATGTCTGCTTTCGGACAAGTCAAGTCCGAATTGTCGGCACTCCAGGATGCCGCAAGTGCACTGATGTCGTCGTCCACCTGGAATGGCATGAGTTTCTCCTCGGGCAATGCCACTGCGTTGATGGGGACCGCTACCTCCACTGCGGTTCCGGGTTCTCATTCCGTGACGGTCAACAACCTGGTGACGGCCCAAACCCTGAAGTCCGCCGCAATCACTTCCGGATCGGCAATGGGCGCCAGTGGCACACTGACCTTCTACACGGGTTACTACAACACGGACAGCCCAAGCAAATTTGTCTCTTCCGGCGCGTCTGATACGGTCAGCGTATCCGCCACCGACACATTGGCTGACGTGGTCACCAATATCAACGCCAAGTCTTCGACGCTGGGAGTCACGGCCTCCATCGTCACGACTTCGGGCAAACAGCAGTTGGTGATCCGGGGCAATTCGACGGGGGCCAATGCGGCGTTCCAGGTGGATGCCTCTTCAGGGCTGGAGCAGTTGCGCTACATGCCTTCCAATATTGTGGACTCCAGTGGCACAGCCATTGCCAGTTCCGCGACCTCGGCGCAAGACATGACCTACGGGCAACTGGCTGCGGATGCGTCGGTCACGATTGACGGCATTACGGTCACCTCTTCGACCAACACAGTTTCGGATGCATTGTCCGGCGTGACGCTGAATCTGCTGACGCCAACGACAACGCCCACGCAGATCACGATAGCCACGGACAAGGCGACCATGAAGGCCAAGATACAGGCCTTTCAGGATGCCTACAACACGCTGTATGCGGACCTGAAGACGCAGACTGCCTACGATTCAACGACCAAGACCGGCGGCCCTTTGCTGGGAGACAACACCGCCAACAGCGTGCAGAACATGCTCCGAACCCTGGTGGGGGCAGCGGGGCCGTCAAGCAGCACCCTAGGTCGCCTGAGTGATCTGGGGCTGGAAATTCAAAAGGATGGATCCCTCAAGACCAACGCCTCCAAGCTGGATGCCGCATTGCAGAATCCAACCAATGTGAAGAACTTTTTCAGTACCATCACCGGGACTGCAAACGGCAACGGCATAGCCAAGCGGGTCTACGACTTTGCCTTTGGCGCGCTGGGGGTTGGTGGCTCCGTGAGTGGGCACAGCACGGCGTTCCAGAAGTCCATTGACCAGAACAATGCGACCATTGACAAGTTCAATGATCACATCACCGCCTACCGCAAACAGCTGCTGGCCCAGTACACTGCACTGGACACCAACATGGCCAAACTCAACAGCCTGAGCACCTACGTGTCGCAGCAGGTCACCACCTGGAACAAGAGCGGCTAGACGCCCAGGAATCCTTCAAATAGACCGAATTAAGCCCCGTTTATCGGGGTTTAGTTTTTTTCGGGTCAGAGAACAATCATTCCAACACTCGGTTGAATTGGTTTCTCGCTTCAAACCGTGTGGGTTGATCCATCACGACTGAATTTTTGAAGGAGTAATCCCATGGCAATGACCATCAACACCAACATCATGTCGCTCAATGCGCAGCGCAACGCTTCCGCCAATCAAAGCAGTTTGGCCACTTCCATGCAACGGCTGTCATCCGGCTTGCGTGTCAACAGCGCAAAGGACGACGCAGCCGGTCTGGCGATTGCCGACCGCATGAACACCCAAGTGCGCGGAATGAATGTTGCGATCCGCAATGCCAATGACGGCATTTCGCTGGCACAGGTGGCTGAAGGTGGTTTGGCCGTAGTGACCGACATCCTGCAACGTATGCGTGAACTGGCCGTGCAGTCCATCAATTCGACCAACACGTCTGCCGACATTTCCGCCCTGAACCAGGAATACTCACAGCTGGCCTCGGAAATCGGTCGCAACATGAGTTCCGTCGAATTCAATGGCACAGCACTGTTCACCACGACTGCGGACTTCACGTTCCAGATCGGTGCCAATGTGGGCCAGATCGTTACCATTTCCGCGTCCGACCTGGGTGTTGCCACCGGCGATATTTCTGGCGTGGTTGCCAATAGCGGCACTGCCTCGGCCCTGGTCATTTCTGCGAACGCAGAAAACTCTGCCATGCTCACCGCCATCGACGCAGCGCTGGCTGCAGTGAACAGCTCACGGGCAACACTGGGTGCTATCCAAAGCCGATTCAGCCAGACCATCACCTATCTGCAAACCGCGGTGGAAAACCAGACAGCTGCGCGTGGTCGCATCATGGACGCCGACTTTGCGGCAGAAACTTCCAACTTGAGCCGCGCCCAGATCCTGCAACAAGCTGGCACCGCTATGATTGCCCAAGCCAACCAGATGCCGCAAAGCGTATTGCAGCTCCTGAAGTAGTCTGATACCCAGGCGTTGGCCGTATCGGCTGGCTACGCCAAATGATTGTGCGTTTTGGAAAGAGGTGCGATGGTGAGAATAGAAAGAAGGATCGACAGCGACGTTCTACCATGCAGTTCCAACTACCAACATGACGCGCAACCGTACTACATAGTATGTCCGCCATACCGGCAGCAATCGGCGGGAATCCGCTTGCTCCATGAGCTCTGCAGCATACTGAACCAGTTGGGTTACGAGGCCTATGTGGACTCGCCCGGCACGCTTGGAAAGCTCTGGACGCCTCGCCTGACCGAGACGACCAAGCTTGCGCATTACAAGGCGGGGAAGAAACCGATCGTTGTGTATCCGGAGGTGGTCACCGGCTCGCCCATGGGGCTCGGGCAAGTGGTTCGCTATGTGCTGAACTATCCCGGACTGTTGGGTGGTGACAAGGTCTATGCCAAGGAAGAGCTGGTCTATACCTACCAGCACTGCTACTACCCAGGCGTTGAGCGCCTGTATCTGCCCATCATCAATCTGCGCAACATTGTTGACGACAGGCTGGAGCAGGACCAGCGCACGCAGGTGGCCTACTACCACAACCGTTACACCAAGGCCGGTGGAAAGATGCGGGACTTCGGGCCTGATGCATTGGAAATTTCCTCCACATTTCCGGCAACCAACGTCGAAACATTGGCCATTCTGAAGAAGGCCAAGGTGCTCTATACCTACGAATCATCCGGCATTGTTCTGGAGGCTGCGCTGTGCGGCTGCCCGGTCGTGATGATTCCGAACGCCATATCCCTGGAAACCATGCCGCAGTCGATCAACGAGCTGGGGAAAGAGGGCATTGCGTGGGGAGAAGACCCCGAAGAAATTGAATATGCCATGCGCACGGTCACCGAAAGGTGGCCCAGGTTTCTCAAGGACCTCTCGCTGTGGCAGCAGGAGCTCCAAACCTTCATTCAGGGCACACAAAGTGCTGCAGAAAAGCTGACATTGGAGCAGGCTTGGCCAGCAGCCATTGTCGACACCTTACCCATTCCGGATCTTTCAGCGCAAGAGCTGGGTGGCCGTGCAGACCGCCGCAAATATGCGCGCCTGAATGCCCAGTACACGCGCTGGAAAGAGTTGTGCACGTTGCGCGAGATCGACGCCGACATCTACGCCGAGCACCTGGTTTCGGGCAAATTGCCCCAGCTATCGGTCGTCATCGACCATCGAAACACGCACATCAACGAACTGGCCGATACCCTGGACAGTCTGGCCGAGAGCCTGGGTGAGCCCGCAACACTCTTCATCGTGAGTGAACAGGCCGCACCCGCAGAACTGGAAGGCGTGGCCCATATCCACTGGCTCGAAACGCCTGGCGGTGACGCAACTTTCAATCTGGAAGGCGCAGGGCTGGGTACCGACTGGGCGCTGCTGGTCAAGTCCGGCACCAGGATTCTTCCGCAGGGCATTGTCGAATGGTCACTGGCTGCTGCTTCGCACGCCGGTGTGGACCTGATCTATGCGGATGACGATAGCTGGTCTGAGGAAAGCTCCGGCCAGTACCCCAATTTCAAACCCGATGCCAACGTGGAGCTGTTGCGCTGTACCAATTACCTGGGCAACGCAGTACTGGTGAACGTGCAGTCGTGGGCGAAGGCTTCCTGCCCCTTGTCGGGTGACGAGATCTACCGCCACGCACTGGACCTGTTGGCGCGCAAGGGACGTAGCGCGCTGGCCCATATAGACATCGTGCTCTCGCACATCGCGGGCGGCCTGGATCCCGAGAGCGAAAATCGTGAATTCCTGGCTGCGCGCCAAGTGCTGGTGGACGGGGGCATTGCCAAACGCATGCTACCCCACGATAAGTTGGGTACCTGGCTGGTGGACTATGACGCCCGGCCGGACGCCCGCGTCAGCCTGGTGGTCCCCAGCGGATTGCAGACCGGTTACCTGCGCAGTCTGGTTGAATCCCTGCAGTCGTACCCGCAATCGCATCTGGCGGAAATCATCGTGGTGACCGCGCCCGACCAGGTGTCGGAAGTGGAATACGCGCTCAGCGACGTGATGCCGGCCATCCCCCTGGTCATAGTCCAGCTGCAGCAAGACAGCTATTGCCACTCCCGCGCGTTGAACACGGGCATAGAGCGCGCCAGCGGCGACTTCATCCTGGTCTGTGACGATGACACCGAGATCCTGCACAAGGACTGGTTGACGCCCCTGCTGGGTATTGCGCTGCAATCCGATGTGGGCTGTGTGGCGCCGCGCCTGATGGCCAATCGCGGTCCGGAAGCGCGCGTGGTCGGTGGTCCCATGGTGCTGGGCATCAACGGTTCTGCCGCCAGCTACAACGGGGAGGAAGGGCGCTTGGAAGAGTCCGGCATCTATTCCCGCTTGCAGCTTACACAGGACGTCAGCACGGTTTCGGGCCACTTTTTCCTGATGCGCCGCAGTGACTGGAAAAGTCTGGGCGGATTCAACGAGACGGAATTTGGCCTCTGGTACGCCGTACTGGATTACTGCCTACGCCTGTCGCAGGCGGGCAAGCGCCACGTCTGGACGCCGTTGAGCAATGTCCTGCACCACGGTGGCAAGACAGTGGGCAGCCTGGCCCGCGACGCACGCAGCAAATTCAGACTGGCGGACTCGGAGCTGCAGGAAAAGGATGCCCTGTTGCTCAAGTGGGCCAGCGTGCTTTCTTCGGACCCCTGCTACAACCGCCATTTGTCCCTGGTGGCTCCGTTTGATCTGGAGTCCATCGTGGTGATCGACTGGCATCCCAAACGCCACGACAGGCCAAGGGTGCTGGCCGTTCCGCTGACCAGCGGCGCCGGGCAGTACCGCGTGATCGAACCACTGAACGCACTGCAGGATGCCAGCCTGGTACAAACCTGTGTGGTCATTCCCCCCATGCGAGGAACGACGCGACCCTTGTTGCCGCTCGAGCTGGCAAGAGCCGCGCCCGATCGCCTGGTACTGCAGCATTCGGTGGACGATGGTCAACTGGGCCTGATCGACAAATACCGGCTGGTCATGCCCGATTTGAAAATAGTGCAGATGGTGGACGATCTGCTGGGTGATGTACCTGCCAAACACCCGAACCGCAACTTCCAGACCCGCGAGGGACACCAACGCATGATCCAGGCTCTCAAGAAGTCGGACATCCTGGTGGTGACCACCGAGCCCCTGAGAACCCACTACAAGAAGTACGTTGCCGACGTCCGGCTGGTGCCCAATACCCTGGACAAACAGTGGCTGGGCCTGCGCACGATTCCCGAGCCGCGCGAGAAACTGCGCGTGGGCTGGGTCGGTGCCGGTCAGCACAAGGGTGACCTGGATCTGGTTGTGGACGTGGTGCGTGAGCTGGCCGATGAGGTCGACTGGGTGTTCATGGGCATGCAGACCGACGAGATAGCGCCGCACCTCAAGGAGTTCCATCGCTTCGTGCAGATTTCAGACTATCCCCGCAAGATGGCCAGCCTGAATCTGGACATTGCCATAGCGCCGCTGGAGTCCAACATTTTCAACGAGTGCAAGAGCAATCTGCGCCTGCTGGAGTACGGTGCCATGGGCTGGCCGGTGGTGTGTTCGGACGTCTATCCCTATCGCTCCTATGATGCCCCTGTGATCCGCTGCAGCGACAACAAGGACGAGTGGATAGGCGCCTTGCGCAGGCTGATTGCCGACCGGGAATTGCGTCTGGGCATGGGGCAGCAGCTGCATGACTGGGTGAATTCCGGGTTTTTGTTGAGTGGCGTGGTGCAAAAGTGGAAAAGTTGTTTGCTGGACTGACACGACGCTATAAAGTTCGTGCAGATTGAGCCGATAACTGAATCACTAGCTACTCGGACATGACATGACAACTTTACAATCACGCGCAGCATCTGCCTATGCATCGGTTGGCCTGGAGAGCAGGGCAAGCTCTTCCAGTGGTGTTGATTTGGTCATTTTGCTGATCGAAGGCGTTCTGGACCGCGTCAAGCTGGCCAGGGCCGCCATGGCGCAGCGCGACATCGGCCAGAAAATCAAGCACATCAACAAGGCACTGGAAATCATCAGCGAAGGTTTGCGTGCCCATCTGGACATGGCTGCCGGTGGCGAAATCGCGGTGAACCTTGACGACCTGTATGCCTACTGCTCGGTCCGTCTGCTGCACGCCAATTCCCGCAATGATCTGGCGGCTCTGGACGAGATCGGCGAGTTGCTCACCCCTCTGTTGAACGCCTGGATGACGGTCCGCGCGGGTGGACAGGCTGGCGCTGACAATAGTCAGGACGTCTTGGCCACCGTCACACGTACTCTCAAAAGCGCTGTGCCCAGCGTTCAGCGCTTGTATGGCTCCAATGCCTATGCAGGCTTTGCCGCAGGAGGCCGGTAACCATGCAAGACAGTTTGATCGGCTGCTATCAGGCCATCGAGGAGAGCAGCAGGAAAATGCTGGACGCCGCACGCATGAAGGACTGGGAGTCCGTGGTGCGTTACGAAGGGGCTTGCGCGGTGCTGATAGAGCAGTTGCGTCTGCGCGCCAAGTCAGAAGCGCTGGACTTGGCGGCCCGCATCGAAAAGACCCACATCATGCAGCGCATCCTCAAGAACGATGCCCAGATCCGTTACCTGGCTGAGCCCTGGCTTGCCCAGTGCGAACAGCACATCGAAGGCAGCAGGCTACTGCACTGATGCGGTTTGCAGACCCGCTACCAGTGTGCGTAGCCGGTCTTCCAGATTTCTCGCAAAAAGCGGAGTGTTAAACAGCACCCCGCTTTTTTTCACTTCTGCGAGCCGCGCCTTCAACGCCTTGCAATGGTCCGGATCGTGGGCCAAGTCAACGGCTTTCTCTTCGTACGCCTGCAGGTTGTAGGTGATCAGCTCCGGCAGGCCGGCGGCAGTCAGCAGGGCACCGGCCATGCGCGAGGCAAAGCTGCGCCCACAGTAGGTGAGCAGGGGCAACTCTATCCAGAGCGCGTCGTTGGCCGTGGTCCCCGCGTTGAATGGGAATGTGTCCAGAAAGAGGTCGGCACAGGCGTATTGCGCCAGATAGTTTTCCGGCGACAGACGTCCGCCAAAGACCAGACGCTCCGGCCCAATGCCGCGTGCCGCCGCTTCCTTGCAGATGTTTTCCTGCGCCCAGGGGTTGTCGGAGAGCAGCCACAGCACACTGCCCGGTGTGCGCTTCAGGATGCGCATCCAGGTATCAAACACCTCGGGCGTGTATTTGTAGTTGTTGTTGAGCGAGCAGAACACAAAGGCGTCTTCCGGCAGATTGCATTGGGCCCGTGTTGGAATGGCGCCGACCAGTCGCTTGCGGTCGCTGACCTGGTAGATGTCCGGCATGTACAGCGGCTTTTCCGAATAGAAAGGCGCAAACTCCTGCGGAATCAGGAACGGATCGGCGATGACATAGTCAATCGAGGGCAGCCCGGTCGTGGCTGGCAATCCCAGGTAGGTGATCTGGATGGGCGCCGGGCGCAGGCCCAGCATGTTGGGCCGGGCGCCGGACGTCTGGCCCTGCAGATCGATCAGCACGTCAATCTCGTGGGAGCGGATCAGCTCGGCCGCGTCTGCATCACTGAGTGCGTCAATGCGGTGAAAGTGGTCCATGGCGGCAATCACGCGCTGGCGCATGGCGGAGCCATCCTCGGGACTCCAGCAATAGCCGTACACCTCCACCTGCGAGCGGTCGTGCAGCTCAAAGAGCTCCACCATCAGCATGGAGACCGGATGCAGGCAGAAGTCCGACGAGGCGTAGGCAATGCGCAGTTTTTTGTGACCGTAGCCGCCACCCGGTGCCAGCACGCGAGTCGGGGCCGCCACTTTCTTCTGCACAAACCGCCGGGCGGCGGCGAGCTGGGCAGCCGGGTCGTCGGAAATGCTAAGCATGGCCAAGGCAGAGGTGGCCTGCTGCATGGCTTGCAGGCTGATACCCGGAAGTTCCGCGTACACCGGCCAGATGCACTGCTTCTGTCGTATGTGCACCCAGTGGTGCAGGGCGTCCGGCTGGTTGGGGTCAATGGCCAGGCTGCGGGTCAGATAGGCATAGGCATCGGCAAACTGTTTGCGGCTTTCCTGCAAGCGGCCCAGGTTGTTCAGGGCCATCACGACAAAGGGAACGTTCTCCTTTTGTGCCGCGCTGATGTTTTGTTCGACCCAAATCCACTCCTGCAGCGCCTGCTCCGGTCTTCCCATGCGTTCGTACAGCATGCCCAGGTTCAGCCGCGGTTGGGCAAAGCCGGGATGGATTTCTATGGACTTGCGGTAGGCCGCCTCGGCGCCCTGCAAGTCGCCGGCGTTGGCCAGGGATAGCGCGCAGTTGAAATGTGCGGCATAGGCGTAGGGCGACTCATTGCGGCTGAGCCAGGTCTGGTACAGCACCGCAGCCAGGTGTGGTTGCCCCGCCGCCTCCAGGCTGCTTGCGGTCTCCAGCAGGCTGGAGAAGTCCATGGTCTTCTGCCAGGCACGGGTGACAGATTCGGCGTACGTAGCGTCTGGGGTCATGGGTCTGGAGAGTTGTAGGCGCACATTGGACACGCTTCCATCACCCGGACCGGGCAGAAGTAGCGTGCGTTCGGGGGCTATTTTCCCCGCATATGGAGTCATTAGCGCGGCCTACACTCACTCCATGCTGCTTATCCGTGTGCGCTTTGATTTGTTGGACAGGACTTCATGTTGAGCCGGTGGGGTTCTCTGCTTCTGGTATTGCTCCTGGCGGCCTGCGCCCAGCCGTCGGAATATGTGCGCCCGGAACTGCCCGTGCCCACCCAGTGGCCCGGGGTGGCGGGCGACCCGCAAGAGGTGTCGCGCATCCACTGGCGCCAGTACTTCGTGGATCCGCGTTTGCATGCGCTGATCGAATCAGCGCTCAAGAACAACCGCGACCTGCGTATTGCCGTGGGGCGGGTGCAGGAGGCGAAGGCGCAATACGGAATCGCCCAGGCAGACCGGTATCCCAGTGTCAACCTGCTCAGCAGCGCCGCCTTTACGGGAGTGCCCGAGAGTCTGTCCAGCACCACCACCGCAGAGCGCTACGACCTCGGCGTGTCGTCGATTTCCTACGAGGTGGACTTCTGGGGGCGCATCGCCGGTTTGACCGAATCGGCCCGAAACAGCTATCTGGCGACCGAAGAGGCGCAAAAGGCGTTTCAGGTATCGCTGATCGCCGACATTGCTACGACTTACTTTACGCTACTGCAGCTCGACGAGCAGATTGCCTTTGCCACGAAGACACTGCAGTCGCGCGCCCAGAGTCTGGATTTGGTCAAGAAAGGCAGAGACGCCGGCGGTGCCTATGACTTGGAGGTCGAGCAGGCCCAAGGGCTGCAGGAGTCGGCGCGCGCCGCGCTGGATGCATACGGACACCAGCGCAACACCACGGTGAATCGCCTGAATTACCTGGTGGGAGAGGTGGTCCCGGACTTGCCGCCTCCCTTGCCATTCGACAGCCAGGGCTTTGGCGAGGTGATCATTCCCGGTCTGCCCAGTGATGTGCTGCTGCTGCGCCCCGACGTGATTGCCGCCGAAAAGCGGTTGCTGGCGGCGCATGCCAATATTGATGCGGCGCGCGCAGCGTTCATGCCCAAGGTGCTTCTGACCACCAGCCTGGGTGTGGCCAGCGCGGGACTGTCCAGCCTGTTCAGTGGCGCGGCCTGGACGTTCCAGCCCCTGATTTCCGCACCGCTGTTTGACGGCGGGCGTCTGACCGGCGGCAAGGAGCTGGCCGAGGCGCGCAAGGTGATTGCGGTGGCCGACTACGAAAAAACCATCCAGATGGCGTTTCGCGAAGTCGCTGACCTGTTGTCGGCCAGGGGTTCGCTGGCACGCCAGATGCGCTCCGCGAGGATCAACGAGAAGTCGCAGCAACGGCTGCTGGACATCGCGCAGGCGCGCCACAACATCGGGCTGACCGGATATAACGACGTACTGGAGCGCCAGCGTGATCTGGTTGCAGCCCAGCAGATCACCTTGCAACTCAGGCGCTCCCAGCTGGAGACGGCTGCACAACTCTACAAAGCCCTGGGCGGTGGAGCCTGACCATGGCAACCAGATTCAGCGCCAAAGACAAGCGTGTATTCGATGAAACACTGAAATCCGCACGGCTGGGTGCGGCCGATGCGCAGTATGAAGTTGGCCTGATGTACGCCAACGGCATTGGTGTGGTGCAAGACATCGCCCAGGCCGTGCACTGGGTATCGCAGGCTGCCCAGCGGGGGCTTGCTGCCGCGCAGTACCTGCTGGCCACGCGCTACGAGTCCGGCATCGGTGTCGAGCAGAGCGTGCATTCGGCCAAACTGTGGTTTGCCAAGGCCGCTGAACAAGGGCATTCCAAAGCTCAGCTTCGTCTGGGCGTGCTGTATGGGAAGACGCACACCGCCCAGGCCATGCAGTTTCTGCGCAGTGCTGCCGATGCCGGTCTGGCCCAGGCCCAGCTCGCGCTCGCCAATGCCTACCTGCAGGGTGATGGCATGGAGCAGGACCCGGCACAGGCGATCCATTGGTACCAGGCAGCCGCCTCTCAGGGGTTGCCGGAGGCCCAGCATGCACTGGGTGAGGCGCTGCTCAAGGGGGTGGTCTCGCCGCCGGACACCGATGCGGCGCTGGCCTGGTACCGCAAGGCCGCCCGCCAGGACCATCTGGCTGCCCAGGTCGCCATTGAGACCCTGGAGCAGGAAGGTCAAACCATTGGTTCCTTGCGCGGCCTGCGTGTCCAAAGGCATGGGCAGGCGGAGCGCAGGCGCAATGAGGGGCGCTGGATCAAAGCTGCGGAACAGGGGAACTCCGATGCGCGCTATCACCTGGGCCAGATGTATGAGAGGGGCTTGGGGCTTGATGCGGATTTCGATTCGGCACTCTATTGGTATGGTGTTGCGGCCCAGCAGGGGCACGCCCGTGCGCAGCTGGCGTTGGCGCGCCTGAGCGAGGCGGCCGGGCTACCGGACGTGTTCAAGTGGTATCTCAGCGCCGCCAAGGCCGGGCTGCCGCAGGCGCAATTTGCGCTGGGTCAGCTCTACCTGAACACGTCCAGCGGCATGCAGGACCCGCTCGAAAGCCTGGACCTGTGGATGCAGGCCGCGCGTCAGGAGCATCCCCAGGCTCTGGCTGCGTTGGGCCACTGGATGCTGAGTGACACCCGGGAACTGGGTCTGCTTGCTTTGCGAAAGGCCGCGCAACTGGGCGAACCCCAGGCGCAATTCCTGCTGGGGCAGCAACTGGAGCAGGGCAAGACGCGGTCGCAGCATGGCGATACAGCCCTCGAGTGGTACGAGAAGGCCGCGCACCAAGGGCATGCCGGTGGCCAATGCGCACTGGGCGTGGCTTATCTGCGTGGCAAGGGCGTTGCAAAGAACTTCAAGGTGGCGCTCCAGTGGTTGCTCAAGGCGGCTGAGCAGGGGGATGCCCGTGCGCAGTGGAATTTGGGTGCCTTGTACGCAGCCGGTGCAGATGGGCTCACGCGGGATCTCAAGCTCGCCTTTCAGTGGTTCCAGCGCTCCGCCGACCAGGGTTTTGTCGCTGCCAGCTCCAATCTGGGCATTTTGTATGCACTGACCGGACTGCCAGAGCGTGCCGTGGCGGAGTGGAAGAAGGCCGCAATGCAGGAAGACCCAGAAGCCCAGTACAACCTAGCCTTGGCATATACCAAGGGGGAAGGCGTGGAAAAGGACGAAATCCAGGCGCTCTCCTTGTTGGGCCGCGCCGCCGAATTGGGTGTGGTGGCCGCCCAAAGCCGTCTTGGCTTGATGTATGTCACGGGCGAGGGGGCGGCGCTGGACCCGATTGAAGGCCACAAATGGCTTTTTCTGGCTGCCGAAAGTGGCGATGCAAGCGCCCGGGCGAATTTGGAGCGCTCCCTGGCCCTCAACAGCCCCAAGCAGACGGCGGAAGGCCAAAGGCGCGCAAATGAGTGGAAAAGCCGCGCTTTATCGCGTTCTGACAAGCAAACGCGCATTTAAGATGGCCTGATGTAACAAAAGTTTGCTGAAATCAGGCCGAAATCGGCTGATTTCAAGGATTTGTCAGATTTTTGCTTAAGAATTGCAAAGATCTGCCGATTAGGAAGACAGGCCGTAGTCTGCTCGACTGCGGCATTTGTTAATTTGTGTGTCTGCCGAAAAGCAAGCGGTTGGATGCGATGGGTGGCGTTTGCAGGGATGGGCTGAACCAGGGTGGGGCGGCCGTTCAAAGATGGTTTGGTGAACCTTCGGGTTCCAAAGGAAAATAAATGGCTAGCAATATCAGTGGTTTCTCGACAGCAGTCATTGCATCCTTCACGACGCAATATATACAGTCGTTGACGACTGACGACATTGCCTCCCTGAGAACGGATCAGGTCCAAGCGCTCACCACCGCCCAGATTCAAGCGCTGACCACCAAGCAAATCCAGGCCCTCACCAGCACCGAACTGATTGCCCTGACCACCAACCAGGTGGCCGCCATTGAAACCGCGGACATTGCAGCCCTCAAGACAAGCCAGATCACCGCCCTTGAAACGGCAGACCTGGCTTCCCTGACCACAGCGCAAGTGCAGGCCATCACCACCGCCGGTGTGGCAGCACTCACCACCAGCCAGGTGCAGGCGATCACCACCACCCAGATCGCCGCTCTTGCCACCAACCAGACGCAGGCCCTTACCACCAGCCAGGTAGCCACGCTGACGAGCGCACAGGTGCAGAGCGTCACCACGGCGGACATTGCAGCGCTGAAGACGAACCAGATTGCGGCGCTGACGACCACGGGCGTGGTGGCCCTGACGACCAACCAGGTGCAGGCGATCACGACCACGGACGTGGCAGCACTCACGACAAGTCAGGTAGCGTCCTTGACGACCGACCAGGTGATTGCACTCAACACCAACCAGGTGCAGGCAGTGACCACTGCGGGCATCCAGGCGCTGTCGACCAGCCAGGTGGTGGCGATTGAGACAGTGGATGTGGCCGCGCTCAAGACAGCACAGGTTGCAGCGCTCACCACCAGCCAGGCCGTGGCATTGACCACGAACCAGGTGATTGCCCTGACGACGGCCGGTGTGCAGGCCCTGACGACGGCCCAGCTGCAGGCGCTGACCACCAACCAGGTGGTGGCGATCGAGACGGTGGACGTGGCCGCGCTGAAGACCGCGCAGGTACAGGCCATCACCACAGCGGGTGTGGCAGCGCTGACGACCAACCAGGTGCAGGCGATCACCACGGCAGACGTGGCGGCCCTCACGACCAACCAGGTTGCGGCGCTGAACACCAACCAGGTGATAGCGCTGAACACCAACCAGGTGCAGGCGGTGACCACCGCGGGCGTGCAGGCGCTGAGCACAGGTCAGGTGGCGGCCATCGAGACGGTGGACGTTGCAGTCCTCAAAACCAACCAGATATCGGCCATCACCACCTCGGGCGTGCAGGCCCTGACCACGGCCCAGGTGCAAGCCATCAGCACGGCGGATGTGGCAGCGCTGACGACCGCACAAGTGGCCGCGCTCACGACCAACCAGATCGTGGCGCTGACGACCAGCCAGATGCCGGCGTTCACCACGGCGGGCATCCAGGCGCTGAGCACGGCCCAGAACGTGGCCATCGAGACGCTGGACATCGCGGCCCTCAAGACCTCGCAGGTGGCAGCTTTGACCACGGCGCAGGTGGCAGCACTCACGACCGATCAGATCATTGCCCTGACCACGGCCCAGATCCAGGCCCTGACTACGGCCCAGCTGCAGGCGCTGACCACCAACCAGGTGGTGGCGATCGAGACGGCGGATGTGGCAGCGCTCAAAACAGCACAGGTACAGGCCATCACCACAGCCGGTGTGGCAGCTCTGACGACCAACCAGGTACGGGCCATCACCACGGCAGACGTGGCCGCGCTCACGACCAACCAGATTGCGGCGCTGACGACCACCCAGGTGGGCGTGCTCACCACCAGCCAGACCCAGGCGGTAACCACTGCCGGCATCCAGGCGCTGACGAGCGCGCAGGTTCAGAACATCACCACAGCGGACATTGCAGCGCTGAAGACGAACCAGATTGCGGCGCTGACGACCACGGGCGTGGTGGCCCTGACGACCAACCAGGTGCAAGCGATCACGACCACGGACGTGGCGGCCTTGACGACGGCGCAGGTAGCGTCCTTGACGACCGACCAGGTGATTGCACTCAACACCAACCAGGTGCAGGCAGTCACTACAGCGGGCATCCAGGCTCTCTCCACCAGCCAGGTGGTGGCGATTGAGACAGCGGATGTGGCGGCACTCAAGACCAATCAGGTTGCGGCGCTCACCACCAGCCAAGCCGTGGCATTGACCACGAACCAGGTGATTGCCCTGACGACGGCCGGAGTGCAGGCCCTGACCACGGCCCAGCTGCAGGCGCTGACCACCAACCAGGTGGTGGCGATCGAGACGGTGGACGTGGCCGCGCTGAAGACCGCGCAGGTGCAAGCCATCACCACCGCCGGAGTGGCAGCGCTGACGACCAACCAGGTGCAGGCGATCACCACAGCAGACGTGGCGGCCCTCACGACCAACCAGATTGCGGCGCTGACGACCACCCAGGTGGGCGTGCTCACCACCAGCCAGACCCAGGCAGTGACCACTGCCGGTATCCAGGCACTGACGAGCGCGCAGGTGCAGAGCGTCACCACAGCGGACATTGCAGCGCTGAAGACGAACCAGATCGCGGCACTGACGACCTCGGGCGTGGTGGCCCTGACGACCAACCAGGTGCAGGCGATCACGACCACGGACGTGGCGGCACTGACGACGGCGCAGGTAGCGTCCTTGACGACCGACCAGGTGATTGCGCTCAACACCAACCAGGTGCAGGCGGTGACCACTGCGGGTATCCAGGCGCTGTCCACCAGCCAGGTAGTGGCGATCCAGACAGCGGATGTGGCCGCGCTCAAGACCAATCAGGTTGCAGCGCTCACCACGGCAAGTGTTGCTGCGCTGACGACCAATCAGATCGGTGCGCTGACGACCAGCCAGGCTCAGGCAGTGACCACTGCCGGTATCCAGGCTCTGACGAGCACGCAGGTTCAGAACATCACGACAGCGGACATTGCAGCGCTGAAGACGAACCAGATTGCGGCGCTGACGACCACGGGCGTGGTGGCCCTGACGACCAACCAGGTGCAGGCGATCACGACCACGGACGTGGCAGCACTCACGACAAGTCAGGTAGCGTCCTTGACGACCGACCAGGTGATTGCACTCAACACCAACCAGGTGCAGGCAGTGACCACTGCGGGCATCCAGGCGCTGTCGACCAGCCAGGTGGTGGCGATTGAGACAGTGGATGTGGCCGCGCTCAAGACAGCACAGGTTGCAGCGCTCACCACCAGCCAGGCCGTGGCATTGACCACGAACCAGGTGATTGCCCTGACGACGGCCGGTGTGCAGGCCCTGACGACGGCCCAGCTGCAGGCGCTGACCACCAACCAGGTGGTGGCGATCGAGACGGTGGACGTGGCCGCGCTGAAGACCGCGCAGGTACAGGCCATCACCACAGCGGGTGTGGCAGCGCTGACGACCAACCAGGTGCAGGCGATCACCACGGCAGACGTGGCGGCCCTCACGACCAACCAGGTTGCGGCGCTGAACACCAACCAGGTGATAGCGCTGAACACCAACCAGGTGCAGGCGGTGACCACCGCGGGCGTGCAGGCGCTGAGCACAGGTCAGGTGGCGGCCATCGAGACGGTGGACGTTGCAGTCCTCAAAACCAACCAGATATCGGCCATCACCACCTCGGGCGTGCAGGCCCTGACCACGGCCCAGGTGCAAGCCATCAGCACGGCGGATGTGGCAGCGCTGACGACCGCACAAGTGGCCGCGCTCACGACCAACCAGATCGTGGCGCTGACGACCAGCCAGATGCCGGCGTTCACCACGGCGGGCATCCAGGCGCTGAGCACGGCCCAGAACGTGGCCATCGAGACGCTGGACATCGCGGCCCTCAAGACCTCGCAGGTGGCAGCTTTGACCACGGCGCAGGTGGCAGCACTCACGACCGATCAGATCATTGCCCTGACCACGGCCCAGATCCAGGCCCTGACTACGGCCCAGCTGCAGGCGCTGACCACCAACCAGGTGGTGGCGATCGAGACGGCGGATGTGGCAGCGCTCAAAACAGCACAGGTACAGGCCATCACCACAGCCGGTGTGGCAGCTCTGACGACCAACCAGGTACGGGCCATCACCACGGCAGACGTGGCCGCGCTCACGACCAACCAGATTGCGGCGCTGACGACCACCCAGGTGGGCGTGCTCACCACCAGCCAGACCCAGGCGGTAACCACTGCCGGCATCCAGGCGCTGACGAGCGCGCAGGTTCAGAACATCACCACAGCGGACATTGCAGCGCTGAAGACGAACCAGATTGCGGCGCTGACGACCACGGGCGTGGTGGCCCTGACGACCAACCAGGTGCAAGCGATCACGACCACGGACGTGGCGGCCTTGACGACGGCGCAGGTAGCGTCCTTGACGACCGACCAGGTGATTGCACTCAACACCAACCAGGTGCAGGCAGTCACTACAGCGGGCATCCAGGCTCTCTCCACCAGCCAGGTGGTGGCGATTGAGACAGCGGATGTGGCGGCACTCAAGACCAATCAGGTTGCGGCGCTCACCACCAGCCAAGCCGTGGCATTGACCACGAACCAGGTGATTGCCCTGACGACGGCCGGAGTGCAGGCCCTGACCACGGCCCAGCTGCAGGCGCTGACCACCAACCAGGTGGTGGCGATCGAGACGGTGGACGTGGCCGCGCTGAAGACCGCGCAGGTGCAAGCCATCACCACCGCCGGAGTGGCAGCGCTGACGACCAACCAGGTGCAGGCGATCACCACAGCAGACGTGGCGGCCCTCACGACCAACCAGATTGCGGCGCTGACGACCACCCAGGTGGGCGTGCTCACCACCAGCCAGACCCAGGCAGTGACCACTGCCGGTATCCAGGCACTGACGAGCGCGCAGGTGCAGAGCGTCACCACAGCGGACATTGCAGCGCTGAAGACGAACCAGATCGCGGCACTGACGACCTCGGGCGTGGTGGCCCTGACGACCAACCAGGTGCAGGCGATCACGACCACGGACGTGGCGGCACTGACGACGGCGCAGGTAGCGTCCTTGACGACCGACCAGGTGATTGCGCTCAACACCAACCAGGTGCAGGCGGTGACCACTGCGGGTATCCAGGCGCTGTCCACCAGCCAGGTAGTGGCGATCCAGACAGCGGATGTGGCCGCGCTCAAGACCAATCAGGTTGCAGCGCTCACCACGGCAAGTGTTGCTGCGCTGACGACCAATCAGATCGGTGCGCTGACGACCAGCCAGGCTCAGGCAGTGACCACTGCCGGTATCCAGGCTCTGACGAGCACGCAGGTTCAGAACATCACGACAGCGGACATTGCAGCGCTGAAGACGAACCAGATTGCGGCGCTGACGACCACGGGCGTGGTGGCCCTGACGACCAACCAGGTGCAGGCGATCACGACCACGGACGTGGCAGCACTCACGACAAGTCAGGTAGCGTCCTTGACGACCGACCAGGTGATTGCACTCAACACCAACCAGGTGCAGGCAGTGACCACTGCGGGCATCCAGGCGCTGTCGACCAGCCAGGTGGTGGCGATTGAGACAGTGGATGTGGCCGCGCTCAAGACAGCACAGGTTGCAGCGCTCACCACCAGCCAGGCCGTGGCATTGACCACGAACCAGGTGATTGCCCTGACGACGGCCGGTGTGCAGGCCCTGACGACGGCCCAGCTGCAGGCGCTGACCACCAACCAGGTGGTGGCGATCGAGACGGTGGACGTGGCCGCGCTGAAGACCGCGCAGGTACAGGCCATCACCACAGCGGGTGTGGCAGCGCTGACGACCAACCAGGTGCAGGCGATCACCACGGCAGACGTGGCGGCCCTCACGACCAACCAGGTTGCGGCGCTGAACACCAACCAGGTGATGGCACTGAACACCAACCAGGTGCAGGCGGTGACCACCGCGGGCGTGCAGGCGCTTTCCACCAGCCAAGTTGTGGCGATTGAGACGGTGGATGTGGCCGCGCTCAAGACAGCGCAGGTCCAGGCCATCACCACAGCCGGTGTGGCGGCCCTTACGACAGCGCAGGTGCAGGCGATCACTACCGCCGGCGTGGCGGCTCTGTACACCAACCAGATGGCAGCGCTGACGACCAACCAGGTGGTGGCGCTGAACACCAACCAGGTGCAGGCAATCACCACTACGGGCGTGCAGGCGCTCTCCACCAGCCAAGTGGTGGCGATTGAGACGGCGGATGTCGCGGCACTCAAGACCAACCAGGTCGCAGCCCTGACGACAGCCCAGGCGGTGGCATTGACCACAGACCAGGTGATCGCCCTGACCACGGCAGGCGTGCAAGCACTGACTACAGCTCAGTTGCAGGCGCTCACTACCAACCAGGTGGTGGCGATCGAGACGGTGGACGTTGCAGCGCTGAAGACGGCGCAGATCCAGGCCATCACCACAGCCGGTGTGGCGGCGCTGACGACAGCGCAGGTGCAGGCGATTACCACGGCCGACGTGGCCGCACTGCAGACCAACCAGGTTGCGGCGCTGACGACCGACCAGGTGATTGCGCTCAACACCAACCAGGTGCAGGCGATCACTACAGCGGGCGTCCAGGCGCTGTCCACCAGCCAGGTGGTGGCAATCCAGACGGTGGATGTGGCAGCACTTAAGACGGCACAGATCCAGGCGATCACCACGGCGGGCGTAGTGGCTCTGACGACTGCGCAGATCCAGGCGATCACCACGGCAGACGTGGCAGCGCTCACGACCAGCCAGGTGCGAGCACTCACGACCAACCAGATCGTGGCGCTCACGACCAATCAGGTGCAGGCCTTGACCACGGTCCAGATGGCAGCGCTCACGACATCGCAGGTGGCCTCCATTGAAACAGTGGACATTGCAGCGCTCAAGACATCTCAGGTCGCTGCACTGCAAACTGCGGAAGTGGTGGCGCTCACGACCGATCAGGTGGTGGCGTTGACGACGGCGCAGGCCATGGCGCTGACGACCAGCCAGGTCGCGGCATTGACGACCGCGCAGATTGCAAGCATTGAGACGACCGACCTGGTTGCCCTCAAGACCTCGCAGATCCAGGCCATCACGACGGCAGGAATCGCAGCGTTGACGACGCAACAGGTGGCCATGCTGACCACCATGCAGGTGGCGGCGCTGACAACGGCGCAGACTGCGGCGTTTACCACCGCACAGGGACCGGCCCTGGGATTGGGTACGCCTATCGTGCTGGACTTGAATGGCGATGGCGTCAAGACCAAGAGTGCTGCCGATGGTGTGAACTTCGACCTGTTTGCCACCGGTACCAAGGTCTCCACAGGCTGGGTCTCCAGCAGCGATGGTTTGCTGGTGATGGACCGCAATGGCGATGGACAGATCAACGACGGCTCTGAGCTGTTCGGATCGTCCACCACCTTGTCCAACGGCACCAAGGCGACCGACGGTTATCAGGCCCTGAAGGATCTGGATAGCAACGGTGATGGTGCCATCACCAAGGATGACGCAGCATTTGCCAACTTGCGTGTCTGGATAGACGCCAATTCCGACGGCATCTCCGAGACAGGCGAGGTGGTGAGTCTGGATTCCCTTGGAATTACCAGCATCAGTACCAACGCGACTGCCGAGCCGACCAAGGACAACGGCAACCTGATCGGCCTGACTTCGACGTTTGAAATGAACGGTACGACGCAGACTGCTGCGGACGTCTGGTTCGTGGCGGACAAGGCAGCGGCTTTGGCTGGCACCTCGCAACCTGTGGCTTCTGTTACCACTGCGGTTTCGGAGCCGACTACGCAGGTGACTGCGGCAAGCACGCCGATTGCGCTGGACTGGAACGTGGCCCTTGCACCGGCTGCTACACAGACTGCAACGGCTGCATCGCCGGCACCGGTTCCGCAAGTTGCCGGTACGGTCGACTTGCGAACCCAGGTGAGCGGCATTGCACAGGCCATCAGCGCATTTGCCGGGGACGCTGCGGCGGGAACGGCGGATACGCCCAAACTCAATGTTGCAAGCAGCAGCAGTGGAAGCGGGGTGGCGCTGACGGCGGTGAGCATGGCCGACGTCATGAAGCAATTCGACGCGAACGGCAACTTGCTGGCGGCGCAGGGTACATCGGCAAACGCGCTCAACGGTGTGCCAAGCCTGACGGCGACGCAGGATCCGAACGCGGCGGGAGCGCTGGCGGCGGCTACGCCGAAGCCAACAGGCAGCTGATGAAATAGGGGCCCAAAGGGCCCCTATTTCTTTGGCTGGGCAAGGGGTGACCATGTTGAAATCGCCGTGTCCCCTTGGGATACATACACATGGCCGAAAGATTTCCCCACACCACTGTCCAATGCATTGCTGCCATTGCACAGCACCACCGGTTGCCGATCAATCCTGAGCGATTGATTGAAGACTATGCCTTGGTGGGGGAAGAGCCGTCCAAAGCAACCGTACTGCGCATTGCCACGGACATTGGCCTGAAGGCCAAGGCCGACCGACTGACCTGGTCCAATCTGCTGGCCCAAGGTGGCGTGTTCCCGCTGATCGCCCGCATGAAGGACGGCACCAGTGTGATCGTGGTGGGTGCCAACGCCAAGGACGGTGAAAAGGTTGCGGTACTGAACCCGGCTGCGACCACTCCCACCGAAGTGCTGCTATTGAATCAGCAGCAGTTCTGCGCCCACTGGGATGGTGAAGTCTTCCTCATGAAGCGTATCTACACGCTGCCGGAAGAAGGACAACCCTTTGGCTTTCGCTGGTTCATACCGGACATCCTGAAGCAGAAGGCGGCCCTGCGCGACATTGCCGTGGCTGCCATCGCCATGCACTTTCTGGCGCTGGGCTCGCCCATCTTCTTTCAGCTGGTGATCGACAAGGTGCTGGTGCACCAAAGCGTGTCCACGCTGTGGGTGTTGGGGGTGGGAATCGTGATCGCGCTGATATTCGACTCCTTGTTCGGCTATCTGCGCCAAATCCTGACCCTGTCGGCGACCAACAAGATCGACATGCGCCTGACGCGCAAGACCTTTGCCCATTTGCTGTCGCTGCCGATCGACTACTTCGAGACGACCACTGCGGGCGTGATCACCCGGCACATGCAGCAGGTGGACAAGATACGGGCCTTCCTGACCGGGCGCATGTTCTTTACCGTGCTGGACGCCACATCGCTGGTGATCTTCCTGCCGCTGCTGTTCACCTACTCGGTACAACTGGCCCTGATCACCCTGGTGTTCACCTTGCTGATAGCGGGTATCGTCGCGCTGATGGTGCCTACCTTCCAGAAGCGGCTCAAGGATTTGTACCAGGCGGAAGGCGAACGCCAGTCCATGATGGTGGAGACCATTCACGGCATGCGCACGGTCAAGGCACTGGCCATCGAGCCGGCCCAACGGCGCTTGTGGGACCAGCGCTCGGCGCATTCCATCAACATGCATTTCCGCGTCGGCAAGCTGGCCGTCACCGGTAACGCCGTGACCGATTTTCTGGGCAAGCTGCTGCCGGTGGTCATCATCGTGATGGGTGCGCAGCAGGTGTTCGACCAGACCATGACCGTGGGCGCACTGATCGGCTTCCAGATGATTACCGGGCGCGTCACCGGGCCCCTGATCTCCATTGTGGGACTGGTCAACGACTACCAGGAAACCATGCTGTCCATCAAGATGATGGGCGAAGTGATGAACCGGCCCTCGGAAGGGCGGGCGACGGCGGGCGGCTTGCGCCCTGAACTGGCTGGCGAGGTGGCATTCGACAACGTCACTTTCCGCTACCCCGGCTCCAGCATCAATGCGCTGGACCGCGCCTCGTTCACTATTCCCGCCGGCAAGGTGGTGGGCATCGTGGGCCGCAGCGGCTCGGGCAAGTCCACGCTGACCAAGGTGATTCAGGGGCTCTATACCATTCAGGAAGGTGTGGTCCGCTTCGACCGCACCGATGCACGCGAAATTGAACTGGCCCATCTGCGTCGGCAGATCGGCGTCGTGCTGCAGGAGAATTTTCTGTTCCGCGGCTCGGTGCGCGACAACATCGCCATGGCCAAGCCCGAGTCCACGTTCGAACAGATCGTGGCAGCGGCAGAGGCCGCAGGGGCTGCCGAGTTCATCGAGCGCATGCCCCAGGGCTACAACACCATGCTTGAGGAGAACGCGGCCAACCTGTCGGGCGGTCAGAAGCAGCGGCTGTCGATTGCACGGGCGCTGCTGACCAATCCACGCATCCTGATCCTGGATGAAGCGGCCAGCGCATTGGACCCCGAGAGCGAAGCCATTTTCATGAACAACCTCACGCGTATTGCCGTGGGGCGCACCGTCATCATGGTGTCACACCGCCTATCCACGCTGGTCAACGCACACGCCATCCTGGTCATGCAGCAAGGCAAATTGATGGACAGCGGACGCCATGAAGAGTTGGTCACGCGCTGCGAGACCTATCAGCAACTCTGGAATCAGCAGACGAGCCACCTATGAAGCTGCCGTTTCTGAAATCCAAAGACAAGGGTGCGCCTGCCGCGCCCAAGCCGGCCAAGGTCGCCAAGCCAGCGAAACCGGCCGAGAGCAAGTCCGCCAAGGTGGGCAAGGGCAAGACCGTCATCGAGTACCTACCGGATGCCGACGAGATAGAGCGCAGTCCGGTTCCACGGTATGCCCAGTTCACCCTGCATCTCCTGTTGGTGGCGCTGCTGACCTTCATCATCTGGGCCACCGTATCTGAACTGGATCAGGTGGTGGTTGCACGGGGCCAGCTGACCAATCCTTTGCCCAACGTGGTGGTGCAGCCCCTGGACACCTCCATCATCCAGACCGTGGACGTGCGCCAGGGTCAGGTGGTGAAAAAGGGTGACAAGCTGGCCATGCTGGACGCCACCTTTGCCAAAGCCGATGAATCGCAGCTCAAGGTGCGGCTGGCCAGCCTGGAGACGCAAATCCGCGGCATTGAACTCGAACTCAACGGCTCCAACGCCAACCTGAGTGTGCCGACGACCGATGACGAACGATTGCAGGCCAATCTGCTGGCCGAGCGCCGCGCCAACTACCGCGCCCAGGAGCTCAAGCTCACGGAGTCGGCCGCCAAGCTGCGGGCCGCCCTTGCCACCAACCGCAGCGACCAGCGCCAGATTGAGTCGCGCCTGCGCTCCATGAAGGAGATGGAAGCGATGCAGGAAAAGATGGTTGCCCAGAAATACGGCGCACCGTTGCAACTGCTGGAAGCGCAGCAACGCAGCAAGGAAGTCCAGCGTGACCTGGAGCTGGCCCAGAACCGGGAGAAGGAGCTGCGGCTGGAACTCTCCGCCTTTGACGCGGAGAAAACCGCCTTCGAGCGCAACTGGCGCCAGAAGGCCATGGAAGAGCTGCTCACCGTGTCGCGCGAGCGCGACTCCATCCTGCAGCAATTGCAGAAGGCGGACCTGCGTACCCAACTGGTGACGCTTTACGCGCCGGTAGATGGCGTGGTGCTGGAAATTGCCAAGCTGTCACCCGGCTCCATCGTGCGTGGCGCGGAGACCTTCTTCACCCTGGTCCCTCTGAATGCCAAGCTGGAAGCGGAAGTGCAGATCAACTCGGGCGATGTGGGCTACATCAAGGCCGGTCTGCCGGTGCACATCAAGCTCGATGCCTTTCCGTTCCAGCGCCATGGAACACTGGAAGCAAAGGTCGTCTCGGTCAGCGAGGATGCCTTCAAGCGAGACGCCGCGGGCAAGTCCGGCTCTGATGCCTACTACCTGGGCCACATTGCGTTGGAACACACCGACTTAAAGAATATGATGGACGGATCCAGACTGCTTCCGGGGATGACTTTGAGTGCGGAAATCGTGGTGGGCAAGCGCTCCATGATTTCCTACCTGGCCTGGCCATTGACCAAAGGATTGGATGAAGCAGTCAGAGAGCCCAAATAAACGTAGTCTCTGAGCACATGGTGAGCGCCACAACAATTCCGGAAACATGGGTCGAGATCATCGGTAGGGCAGAGGCGCTGGCGGGAGCCGGGCATGTGGATGCTGCCATCGATGCGTACCGCAGCTGGTTGGCGCTGAACGATGCACCCGAGGCCTACGCCGCATATTTCAACCTGGCCGTCCTCTATTTCAAGAAGCTGCAGACCGGTCTGGCACAGGCCGCTTTGCGGGCCTGTCTGCGCTGCAACCCCGGCTTTGAAATGGCGCGCAAGCTGTGTGTCGAACCAACCATGGACCAGCGGCGCCCGATGGCGGCACGTGTCTCTTACGGTCATGACGCACTGCGCATTGTCTGGATCGGGCACGCCCGTTCCTTTGCCGCATCGCATGTGCAGAACCTGCTGGCAGGCCTTCGTGAAGGCCGTGAGATGCATTTCATGCTGGCCTGGGGCCAGGACATTCCCGTGGACGCTCAAGACATAGGCGCCCTCAACGACGAAGCTGTTGCCTGCGAAATCCGCAAGCGGGAGGCAGACGTACTGATAGACCTGACCGGGTGGAAATCGGACGGGCGCCCCGGCATCGTGGCCTACCACCCTGCGCCTACGGTGCTGGCGTGGCAGGCAGACCCCGAACCCAGCGGCCTTGTGGCGGTGGATGCAGTCCTGGCAGATGGGCAGACCCTGCCTGCGTCCAGGAAAAAGGAATTTCGGGAATCCGTACTGCGCCTGGAGCGTCCGCAAGTGGAAGCGGGCACGGCAGACGCCGGCTTGATGCCCCGCGTGGAGGCACTGCTGCGCTCAGTCGACCGCCAACTTCCCGCGCGCGAACCCGTGCCAGTGCCCACCGATTCCGAGTTGGCCTATCTGCACGCGCCGCGCCAGCGCGGCAGGCGCTATGTCATCGTGGCGCCGCCCTATCAGCATGCGTCGGCCGGAATCCGGGTGCTGTACGACTTGCAAAAGTGGTTGGTGCTGGCAGGCTATGACGCGGTGGTCTGCACCTGGTTTGCTGGCTACCCGATCGAGTCATTTGCCGAGGACATCGTGGTCTACCCCGAAGTGGCACCCGGCAATGTGTTGCAGGCCAAGCGCGTGGTGCGGTTCATACTGAACACGCCTGGCAAGCTCGGGCATGGAGAAAAGGTGTACGCACCGAACGAGCTGCTGGTGGCCTACAACAACGAGCTGGCGCCGTATACGGATGGACTGGTTCTGCAGGTCCCCACCACGGAGCCGTTTTTTCACGATGCCGGTGGTGTGCGCGACAGGGACGCCGTCTATGTAGGCAAGGGCCGCAACCTGGGCGCCCATCCTGATGGCTGTGTGGAGATCACCAAGGTGTTTCCGCCAACCCGCAGACAGTTGGCGGATCTGTTGCAGACGGTGAGCACGCTCTACACCTACGACGATTTCACCATGCTGGCGCATGAAGCGAAACTTTGCGGGTGTAATGTCACGCTTATCGATGCCTCAGGCCAGATGCGGCCATTGCAAACTTCCTACATGCCGACGCTCGACGAATTTCGGGCCCAGTTGCACCACTTCATCCACATTACCCAGCAGTTGTAGCATGCCCGAAATGATTGACTACTCGCAACACTTCAAGAAGTTCCACCTGGGTTGTGGAACCATCTTCATCAAGAATTATCTGAACATCGGCTACTGGAGCCAGTTGCAGAGCGACGTGCTCTACGTGAACCCCAATGGCGTGGAGGGCACCTACATGCTCAACCACGATCTGGTCAAGGGCATACCCTGTTCGGACGGCAGCCTGGAAGTCATCTACCACTCGCATCTGCTGGAGCATCTGTCCTACAAGGACGGTATGGTCTTCATCGAGAACTGCTTCAAGGCGCTGCAGCCCGGCGGCATCATGCGCGTGCTGGTGCCGGACCTGGAGCTGTGGATCAACAACTATGTGCAGGGCAACACCTTCTTCTTCGACGAGTACCGCAAGGCATTGGCGCCGGAGGAACATCTGTACCCGACCAAGGGTGCGGTCTTCATGGGCATGCTGCACAACCACGAGCACAAATGCGGCTACGACTTCGACACCCTGAAGTGGGTGCTCGAGCGCGCCGGCTTCGAGCGCATACGCCGCACGCTGGTCCAGAGCAGCGACCTGCCCGACATCGTGGAAGTGGAGCCCTATGTGTCGATCAAGGCCATGGAAAGCCTGTGCGTTGAATGCTACAAACCCGCATGAAGAAGCTCTCGATCATCAGCCACTTCTACAACCATCCGGACATGGTGCTGCGGCAGATCCGCTACTGGGAAACGCTGCCCGAATCATTCCTGAGCCAGGTCGAGTTCATTCTGGTGGACGACTGCTCCGAAGAGCGACCGGAGTTTTTTGCAACCAACATCGACCTCAAGGTATTCCGCATCACTACCGACATCCCCTGGAACCAGGCCGGTGCGCGCAATCTGGGCATCTTCAATGCCAGCGGCGAATGGGCGCTGTATTTCGACATCGATCAGCACTTCTACGCAGAGCCCATGCACATGGTTCTGAACCAGCTGCATATCCTGAACAAGAACACCCTGTACTACTTCAAGATCAAGGAGCTGGTGGATACCACCAACAACACTACACTTACCTCGCACCCCAGCACCTTCCTGGTGGACGTGGCGACCTTCAAGCGCCAAGGCATGTACGACGAGGACTTCGCCGGGCATTACGGCTATGAAGACCTGTACATGCCACGGGTCTGGGAACGCAACGGGGGCGTGCGCACGCTCTTCAGCACGCCGGACTTTTTCGAGGACACCAACTTCGGAACGTCCAGCCTCAGCCGTGATCTGAGCCGCAACGCGGCACTGGGTCTGGAGAAGATCCGCAACGGCACGCGCAACTCGGTGGGCATTCTGCGCTTTCAGTGGGAACAGGTTCCAGTTCCATGTCTGGCCTGAGGGAGTCCCTGGAGCGGGTGGGCCGCCCCGACGTCATCGTCGTGCTGGGGTATGGTTTTGAGTTGCCTGTCTTCGGCCGCGCGCGCGCGTTGTGGGACTTCTATCTCTCGCATTTTCCGAACCTCACCTATTTCGTGTGCCGCGCAACGAATGAACTGGGGCACGGCGAGGTGGTCCACGACGGACATGACCTGCTCATAGGCAGTGATCCTCGCACCCATCGCAAAGGCAGTGGAGAAGCGGGCTATGCGACCTCGGGCGTGTGGTCCAGCGCCGAGAACCTGTCGCAGGTCTCCTTTCAGTTTGCCATCTACGACTACCTGCTGCGACGGTACGACAAACCGTTTTACGTGTGTCACTCCACCATCACCTCGGTGGTGGATTTCCGCCTGCTGTTTGCCCTGGTGGACTCGCTATCCAGCGCGGGTGTCTTTGCCGGCATGCCCGCACGCATCACGACCCCGGGTGATTACGAGAACCTGTCGGTGGTGTGTGGCACTAATTGCCTGTTCACCCGCGATATGGTGGAGCTGATGCTGGAGCGTTTCGATCCGCACAGCCCCCACAACGGCATTCCGCAGGATGTGAACGTGTCCTACATGCTGCGCGACATCGCGCGCACACCCCTGCCGTTCTTCTCCTTCATCAAGCCGCGCGACCCCGCCACTGGCCTTGGCAATGTGGGCGCCATCACCCGCAGGATGCTGGACACCGGCCACTACCAGTTCCGGGTCAAGACCACCAGCGAACAGATGCAGCTGGGCCGCAGGGAAGACGTGGACCCGTGGATCATGCTGGAAATCATGCGGACCATCCTGGGTTACCAGCCCAATCCGGCTGCGGCGGTGGACCTGCGGGCGCGCCTGCTCAAGAGCCTGGGCACGCGCAGCGGTGTCAGCATGGCAGCCTATGAAGACCACTTCTTTAGCGGTCCGCGGGACTTCCCGCTCACGGACGAAGAAGCCGAGGCGATCCATCCCGACCTGCGGGCCGCAGCATCCCCACCGGTGCATCCATGAACGACGTGCAACCCCTTCCCGGGCGCTCCCATGGCAGTGGCGCGCGCACCTTGCGCGTTGCGCTGTGGTGCCTGTACGAGGGCATCGTCAAGGACGGCTACCTGTTCAAGCACCGCGATGCGGGCCTGGGCGCCGACCTGCTCAAGGCCTGGTGCGACCTCTACGACTACGGCCGCACGCAAGGCTTCGAATTCCTCACCTTCGATCAGGTGCAGGACTGGGACAGCGTGGACGCCATCCTCTTGTGCGACCGGCCCCTGCCCGGCAACCCGCTGGTGGAGGCTGCCATGCAATCGCGCGCGGCGAAGTACCTCATCACATCCGAGTGCCCCATCATCTACCAGCCCAGCTGGGACCCGCAGTACCACCGCCAGTTCCGCCGCGTCTGGACCTGGGACGACTCTTTGGTGGATGGCAGCTTCTACCTCAAGAGCAACTCGGTCACCGACCCGGTGCTGGCCTGCGACTTTGAGCAGCAGAAGGCCCGTTTCCACGAGCGCAAGCTGGTGACGCTGATTGCCGGTGCCAAGTCTTCGCAGCATCCCAACGAGCTGTACTCGCACCGCGTGCGTGCCATCCGCTGGTTCGAGTCCGAGGCGCCGGAACATTTCGACCTGTATGGCATGGGCTGGAACCAGGAGCAGTTCCCCAGCTACCGGGGTGCGGTCGAAGACAAGCTGGCCACATTGGCCAACTACCGCTTCTGCATCTGCTACGAGAACGCCCAAGGCCTGAGCGGCTACATCACCGAAAAGATGCTGGACTGCCTGCGCGTGGGCACCATCCCCGTGTACGGCGGTGCACCCAATGTGACGCGCTGGATTCCGCAGGACTGCTTCATCTCCATCAACCAGTTCAGCGACTACTTTGCGCTGTACGACTTTCTGCGCGGTATGGACGCGCAGACCTATGCTGGCTATCTGGACCGCATCGCGCAGTTCATCACCGGCCCAGGCTACCGACCGTTTTCCATAGCCTGCATGATCGAAGGGCTGACGCGCACCCTGGACTGGGACCTGCGCCAACCCCGTTTGCCCGGTGCCGTGCTGGAACAGAACCCGGTCAGCCTGGCCATGGAGGTCAGATCGGTTGACGTGCCCCTCATCGTCTGGTTCCCCTACGATCCGCAGGAGCCTGCACAGCAAAAGCTGCGTGGCCTCTGGCAGTTCTTCGCAGGCTACTTTCCCGCGGTGCAGTTCTACTTCGTGCGCCACACGGCAGGCCTGGGCCAGGGCGAGATACGGGATAACGGATGCGACCTGCTGGTGGGCCAAGGTACGGACCTGGAGCGTGCCGTGCATGACATGCTGTTGCGTCGCCATCCCGACCATTTCCTGCTGTTCAGGGCCTCTCTGGAAGATGTGTTCGACCCCGAAGCCCTGCGGGCTCATTGCATGCGGCTGCCGGCGGATGCCTGGCTGCAATCTGCTGGTTGCAGCCTGATGGGGCGTGGTGCCCTGGAATCATTGCGACATGCCCATCCGTCGCTGCCCCGGCTGCAGCCTCAGGCATGGAGTGCCGGTGCATGGCTGGAATATGCGTGCAGCGGCGACCCACTGCAGGCGATGGAACACATGGGGAACATCGTGCGCAAGCTCGCCGCCTGAGCGGCAGTGCTGCTAGCCCAGGCTGCTGCGGTTTACCAGCTGATAGAGCGCATCGGTGTCAGGCAGCCGCGCACAGGCGGGGGGCACCAGCGCGTTGGCGTCGCTGAAACCCCAGGTGGCCAGGGCAAAGGGCAGGCCGGCAGTGGAAGCGGCGTCATAGTCCTCGAAGCGGTCGCCCACGTACAGGCTGCGCGTGGCCTGCAGTCCGAATTCCCGCGTGATGTGGGCAATCACCTGGGCCTTGGGCGTCTGGCCGGCCGCGAGGGAGTCCACCCCAAACACGCCTTCGAAGAATCCGCTCCACCCCAGGTGCTCCAGGATGCGCAGGGTGGGCACGATGCGCTTGTTGGTGGCGATGAACAGCCGCAGGCCATCACCGCGCAAGGCCTGCAGCACGGCATGGATGCCGTCGTAGGCGGTGCTCAAGCGGTAGCCCTCGGTGTCGTAGCAGGTCATGAACGCCTGGCGCAGGCTTTCCAGCAGCACAGGGTCTTGCGACGCACATTGCATGGCAATGGTCTGCAGCAGGGGCGGCCCTATCAGTGCCGGCGTCCAGGGCTGGCGCGGCGTGACCGCGCAACGGGAAAAGGCCAGTTCAAACCCCTGCAAGATGCCGGGTGCGCTGTCGATGAGGGTGCCGTCCAGGTCGAACACGACGGCATCGAATGCTGCCTTCATGAAGTGCCGGTGCGGCGCACGTGGGCCTGTGCCGTGAAGCGAATGGCGTCTTCCAGTCCGATGGTGATGTCCAGTCCCAGCTCCTGCCGGGCCTTGGCAATGCTGGGGATGTAACGGTTGCGTGCGGCCGCCGGATTGGGCGCGCCCAGCACGTGGACCTGCTTGTGGGGAGCCAGCAGATCGCGCACGGTATGCGCCAGCTCATGGATGCTGACGGCGTGGTCGGATCCTACGTTGTAGGCCTGGCCTGCGCGGCCTCGGGTCAAGAGCGCCAGCAGCCACTGCGCCAGGTCGCGCTGGTCCATGTAGGAGCGCAGCGGACTGCCATCGCCCTGTACGGTGATGCTGTCGGCCTGCAGGGCATCGCGGATGAAGTTGCCAATGGCGAAGTGCACGTCCAGCGGCAGGTCCGGGCCCACGAAGGCAAAGCAGCGCGCCACCACGATGGGAAGGCCGTGGGCCTGCATGGTCAGCGCGCACAGGTGCTCGGCCATGCGCTTGCCGATGCTGTAGGCCTGGGCCGGGTTGAGCGGGTCGGGCAGGGTGTGGCAATGTTCGGGAATCTGCTCCATGTCCGGCGGCTGAGCACCGTACACACCACCCGAGCTGGTCAGCAGGAAGCGGCTGGCGCCGCAGGCCACGGCCAGGTTCAGCATGTGGCGCGTGCCATCCACAATCTGGTCAAAGCGCTGCTGGGGCGTCAGTTGCGGTCCGGTGGTGGAGTCGGTGGCCGCATGCAGCACATGGGTGAAGGCCTGGCCTTGTGGCAGGCTGGCGGCATCGCACACATCGCCGCGGACGAGCTGCAGCCAGTGGTGCTCCACCAGTGCCGGATGCTGGGTCGCAAACCGGTCCGGGTCGCGTGAGAGTAGCGTCACCCGGGTAGGCGCCTGACCCTTGCGTTCCCTGTCGATCCAGTGGCGCAGCAGGGCCTTGCCGAAAAAACCGGTGCCGCCGGTCAGCAGGATGTGGCTGTGGGTCATGGCGGATGCGCGCTCAGTGGTAGAGCAACACCAGGGGGTTGGGTGCGGTCTTGCGCAGATGCGCGGCTATGGCTTGCTGCGAGCGGAACGAGGACACCAGCACCGCAGTGTCCGGGGTTTCGTGGATGCTAGACGGTGCGCGCACGGTCCAGCGGCCCATGCGCTTGCCTTCCAGGTTGGGGTTGCTGTCGACAATGCCGCGCACCTCGCAACCCGGTATCTTTTCCAGATGGGCCAGCAGACGCGCCGTGTGCGAGCCCGCTCCGTAGACGATCACCGGCCCGGCGGGAACCCGCTGCAAGGCACGGTCCAACTGGCGCTGTGACTCCTCGATGTAGGCCTGCAGGGCGCCTGTTTCGGAACGTTGGAAGGTGGGCTCTTGGGGAATGCTGCCGCTCCATTCGAACAGCCCCAGCATGGAGCCGGATGCGACCATGGGCAAGTCCAGCAATTCCAGCGCCAGTTGCCTGGCACCCAGGGATTGCATGAGGTTTGCCAAAGAGGCCATGTCAAAAAACTGGATGTGTTCGAGCGAGAACTCGCCAAAGGGCTCGCAGTCGGGATGGAGGAAACACTCGATGGCAGGCACTTCCAGCAGGATCTTGCAGCCCGGACGCAGGCGTGACACCAGCTTGGCCATGTCCTGGCGCAATTGGGGCAGGTGTTCCAGCACACACATGATGCACACCAGGTCCACCGACTGCAGGTCCAGCACGGTGTGGGCCTCGGACATCAGGCCGCGATGGATATTGCGCACGCCAAACATCTTCAGTGCGCACTGCGCTGCGTTGGGTGCCGGGTCCAGTCCCTCTAGGTGTTGCCAGCCCGCTGCCTGCAGGCCACCAAGCAGCGCACCGTAGCCGCAGCCCAGGTCGGCAATGCGCTCGGACTTATCTATGCGCCCATCCAGGAAGCGCACCGTGGCATCGATGCGGGCTCTGTCCACCGGCGCTACTGAATCCGGCGCGTCGTATTTGGACACCGACTGGTAGTAGGCGCTGAAGGTGTCGGCGTCGGGCAACTCCTGGGCGTAATGGAAGCCGCAGTGGCTGCAACGCACCACCTTGTAGCTCATGTCAAAACCGCCCACCGCAGCCATGGGGTTGTCCAGGCAGGGTTGTGCTTCCGTGCTGGAGCAGATGGGGCAGGGGCGGGTCGTCAGGCTCATGGGCAGGCTCTGGTGTTTGGGCTAGCGGTGCCTGGGCACGGCATACAACACGCTGTCAAAGCTGTTGAAGTAATGCTGGCGCACGTGGAAGCGGTAGTCCTCGCACAGGCTGGAGAGCGCCAGCGGCAACTCCCACAGGTCCTGCGGGCAGTGGTAGAGCGATAAGGCCAGCACCGGGCGTGAACGTTGGATCAGCTTGCGAGCCCCTTGCAGGGCTTGGAGTTCAGCGCCTTCCACATCCAGCTTGATGAAATCCACGGTACAGCCCGCCAGGACATCGTCCAGCGCGGCCACTGCAATGTGGGCGGTTCCGTTCTCGGAGATGGCGGCACCTTCGCCGCTTCCCGCATTGAAGCTCAGGATGCGGTAGGAGTCCGACAGCCCCAGGGGCAGACATTGCGCCGAGCGTCCGGTCTGGGCAACATGCTTGGTGAGCTGGGCGAAGTTGGCTGTGTCGGGCTCGAACAGGTAAGCCGTCTGTACGTCGGCCACACTGCACAGCTCCAGATAGGTGTCGCCGTTGTAGGCACCACCATCGACAAATCGCAGCGCCTTGCCCTGTTGGTCATTCAGGGTCAGCGGATTGAAGTACTGGTTTTCGTCGTGCTGGAAGCTGCCGTATGCAGTCTTGAGGCCCAGGCGGAATGCGGCGATATCAAGCATGCAACGCTGGCTGACCTCGTCGTCCATGCAGTCCAGTGCAGCAGCGATGGCATCGGTCTGGTCCAGGATGCGTTCGGGCTCGCTCAGCCAGAAGCGCCAGCCCAGTTGCTGCTTGAGGGAGTGGTACAGATCCCAGGGGAGATAGACGTCCTGTGCACCCGATTGCCGGGCCAGGGCTTCAAGCTGGTCCAGTGGCATGCCACGGTTGAAGATGCCTACGCACAAGGGTTCAGCGGTATGCGCAGGCGCCCATTGCTGCCATCCGAGCACGGGCAGGCCTAGCACTTGCGCGGCAGATGGTTTGGTCTCCACAAAGCCAGCCACCGGGTGGCCGGTCTTTTGCAGTGCGCCACACAGATCGCGCCCAAACTGACCGGTGCCGAAGATCCAGACGGGCTTGCCGGCGGGCAAGTCCCTGGACTGCCGGCTGGCGTATCGCTGGGGCAGGGCGTGCAGTTCTTCCAGCACTGATGGGGTCATGTTCGGGCTACTCCAGCGTGATGTCAGGCGACAGCCCGGATGGCACGGGCCGACTCGGCCACCGACTGGAGCTCGGCACGTTCCAGGAACGGGTGCATGTCGTCCAGCTCGGGGGTGACGAACTTGCCGTTCTCATCTACCCGCGACTTGATGCGCGGCACAAACTCCTGGCGCGGGTCCACTATCACGTTGAGCAGCAACGGGCCGTCTTCCTGCAGCAGACTGTCCATGCGGGCCAGGTCGGCTTCGGTGCGGATGGTGGCGGCCTTGATGCCATAGGCGGTGGCTACGGCTTCAAAGTCGGGGAACTCCACGCCCGATGCGGGGGTGGCACCGATCACGCGGCCGAAGAAGTTCTCATGGGTCTGCCAGATGGACAGGTAGCCCGCGTTGTTGAGTACCACGATCACGACGTTGCGGCCGGTGGTCTTGAGGGTTTGCAATTCCTGGATGTTCATCTGCAGGCTGCCGTCGCCGGCAAAGCAGATCACGCGTCGGCGGTTGTCGGGCGTGCCGGCAAAGGAGGCGCCAATGGCCGAAGGCAGGTCAAAGCCCATGGAAGCGGAGCCGGAGTTGCTGAACAGTCGCTGGTTGGACGTGAGGTGGGCCATCTGGAACGGCAGGATGCAGGCAGAGGCATTGCCGCAGGCTGCCACGTCGTCATCGCGCATCTGGCGGAAGATGCGGTCCACGATCACATAGGGGTTCAGTGTGGCGCCGGGCTTTTGCGCGTGCTCGCGCCGGGCGTGGTAGCGCTCGCCTATGTCGCGGCACCAGGCACCCCACTGGGCATAGCTGGGCAAGGTCTGGCGCGCCAGCACTAAGAGAAGCTTGCTGATGAATGCCTTGGCATCGGCCTGAATGCGCAGATCGGCCTGCACACCGGGCTTGGCCAGTTCGGCTGGGTCCACATCGACCTGCACGATCCAGGCGTTCTTGCCAAAGGAATCCCAGTTGTAGCTGGTCTGGCGGATGTTCAGGCGCGAGCCGATGACCAGCACCAGGTCCGCGTTTTGCAGGCAGAAGTTGCCGGAACGGGTGCCGATGGTGCCGGGGCGCCCTGCAAACAGCGGATGGTCGGAGGCAATCAGATCATGGGTCCAGGCCGTGGCCAGGGGAATGCCGGTCTGCTCCACCAGCTGGCGCAGCAGTTCGGTGGCACCTGCCAGACGCACGCCGGTGCCGCCCAGAAGCAGCGGACGGTCGGACTGCTTGAGCCGCTCGACAATGGTCAGGCAGGCCGCTTCCAGTCCGTCATCCAGGGGCGCAGCCACGGGCGCCGGATCGGGAATGGTCAGGGCCTCCTTGGACGACTGCACATCCAGCGGAACATCTATCCAGACGGGGCCGGGCCGCCCGGTGATGGCCAAGGAGTAGGCCGCGGGCAGTACGGTCTGCACATCGGTGGCTTCGCGGATCAGCGTAGCGCTCTTGCAGATGGGCGCGGCCATGGCCACGGTCGGGCCTTCCTGGTCGCCCAGCTGGCGCAATCCGGGCAGATCGTGGAAGGACAGGCAGGTTTCGCGCTTGACCTGTCCGGAAATCACGATCATGGGGATGGAGTCGGTGAAGGCGCCATACACACCGTTGAAGGCGTTGATGGATCCGGGGCCGGTGGTGAGCATCACCACCGCCGGTTTACCGGCAATGCGCGCGTAGCCTTCTGCCGCCATGGCACAGGCCTGCTCGTGGTGCATGAAGGTGCAGCGCAGGCCCGGGTGGCCGCCCAGCGCCTGATTCAGGAACATGGAGCCGCCACCGGTGACGGTGAAGACCTGCTCTACGCCTTGCCGCACCAACCAGTCGGCAATCTGTTCTGCAACCGTCTTCATTTACAGGCCGCGATTCAGAATCAGGCTCTTGAGGCCTTCGTTCTGGCTGTAGGGGCCACTGACGTGGTTTATGGTGAGCGGTTCGTCGGCCTTGATGCCGTTGGACAGCAGTTCACCGTTCATGACTTCGCGGCAGGACAGCTGACCCTTGCGCAGCGGAATGGCGAGGTAAAAGTCGCGTTCGAAGCTTTCCTTGGTGAAAACGTAGCCAGATTCCAGATCTTTCTTGGCATAGGCGCCGCGCACCAGGGCGTCCAGGTATTCGATTTCCTTCTTGGAGATGATGCGCTTGGACTGGCTGCGGCCCCCGCACATTTCGGCGGCCTTGTGGAAAGCCTTGAACCAGGTGTCACATTGCTCCGGCTTGGAGCAGTAGGTGGAGACCGGCACGCCTTCGTAATCAATATCGATATGGCGCTCCCAGCTGCGCGCGCCCTTGCCGTAGGAAATCAGCATGGACGAGTGCCAGTCGTGGTACTCGTGGGTGGACAGGCCGATCACGTGGTTGGGGTAGCGGTTCTTCAGGTAATCAATCTGGTCCAGTTCGAGCTCGCCGTCTTCGGACGGATACAGGGACACGCAGTGATTGATGGCCAGGGGGATGTCGCGTTTTTCGTAGAAGCGCACCAGGTCGTCCAGGTCCTTTTCCGATGCGCCGCCGGTGGACACGATGGTGGGGCGGCGGGTGGAGGCAATCTTCTCGATCAGCACCCAGTCGTTCATGTCCGAGCTGGCGATCTTGATGATGGGCATGTCGAACTCGACGCACAGGTCCACCGACGCCTCGTCAAACGGCGTGGCCATGGGGATGCAGCTGAGGTAGCGGATCTCCTCCACCATGCGGGCAAAGTCCGCGCGGCTGAGCTTGGTGTCTTCCGTCTTCTTGATGTAGCGGTTCTCGGTGTTGCCCTTGAATTCAGGGTGGATGAATTCGTCCACGTCGCGGAACTGCAGCTTGATGGCGGCCTTGACGTTGTTGTAGCGCACGATGGCAGCGTGGTCCCGGATGATCTTGAGGCCGCGGTCCAGCTTGCCCCAGTGGTTGTTGGCAAGCTCCAGAACGAAGAAGTTCTCGAACAGATCGCGGTCTCTTTGCGTTACGTATCCCATGAATGTTCTCCTGAATTCAATTAAAAGTTGACGCCAAGATAGCTCTCTATCTTGCGTGCCGCGAATTCCAGCATTTCCGGTGTGAGCGAGGGCTGTACCCCGATCCAGAAAGTGTTGTTCATCACGTTGTCGGTGTTCTTCAAATCGCCGCTGATGCGGTACTTGGCCCCAACCATATAGGGTTGGCGGGTCAGGTTTCCTGCGAAAAGCAGGCGTGTTCCCACCTTGTTCTCATCCAGGTAGGTCAGCAGCTCCAGCCGGGACACCGGGGCATTGGGCTTTAGCGTCATGGGAAAGCCAAACCAGGACGGGTCCGAGTGCTCGGTGGCCTGGGGTAGATTGAGGAACTCCTCACAGTCCTTGAGCCGCTCCTTGAGAAAGGCGAAGTTCTTGCGGCGCTGTTCGATGAAGCGCGGTGCCTTCTCCAACTGGGCCAGACCGCAGGCGGCCTGCATGTCGGTGATCTTGAGGTTGTAGCCCAGGTGGCTGTAGGTGTACTTGTGGTCGTAACCCTCGGGCAGGTCGCCCAGCTTCTGGCAGAAGCGCTTGCCGCAGGTGTTGTCCTTGCCTGGGTTGCAGTAGCAGTCCCGGCCCCAGTCGCGGAAGCTCTCGGCAATGGTCTTGAGCTCGTCGCTGTTGGTGAAGACAGCGCCACCTTCACCCATGGTGATGTGGTGCGCCGGATAGAAGCTCAGGGTCGCAATGTCGCCAAAGGTGCCCACCATCTGGCCGCGGTAGCTGGAGCCCAGCGCGTCGCAGCAGTCTTCCACCAGCCACAGTCCGTGCTTCTTGCACAGCGCGGTGATGACATCCAGGTTGAAGGGGTTGCCCAGCGAGTGGGCCAGCATGATGGCCTTGGTCTTGGGGCCGATGGCGGCTTCGACCTTGGACGCGTCGATGTTGTGGGTGAGCGGGTCCACGTCCACAAACACGGGCACGGCACCGAACTGCAGGATGGGGTTCACCGTGGTCGGAAAGCCCGCGGCCACGCCGATGACTTCGTCACCCTGCTGGATGGCACGCTTGCCCAGCTTGGGCGAGGTCAGGGTGCTGAAGGCCACCAGGTTGGCGGAGGAGCCCGAGTTGACGGTGATCAGGTGCTTCACGCCAATGAAGGCGGCCAGTTTTTTCTCGAACTCGGCATTGAAGCGCCCGGTAGTCAACCAGCCGTCCAGCGAGGCTTCCACCATCAGTTGCAGTTCGCGCGCATCCAGTTGCTTGCCGGATGGCGGAACGGCCGACGCGCCCGGTAGGAAAGGCTGCGGTGCCAGGGCAATGGCAGCGTACGCATCTACTAGGTGGGCAATCTGTGCACGGATTGCCAGGGTCTTGTTGTTTTCCATAGTCAGCGGGTGTGGGGCAGGGTATTTTGATAGGACTGGATCTGTTTCAGAGTGAGTTCGCGCACGTCCTGGCCGGTAGCGCGGTCTTTGTACCAGCTGACCACTTTTTCCAGGGCCTGGGAAAGGCCCAGCGCGGGCTGCCAGCCCAACAGGCTTTGGGCTTTGGAGATGTCCAGGCGCAGGTGGTTGGCCTCGTGGGGGTGCGGGCCTTTGTCGATGGTCCAAGTGGCGCCGTCACCCCAGAGTTGGGCCAGGTTCTGCACGATCCATCCGACGGGTTGCTCATCGTGCGGCATGGGGCCGAAATTCCAGCCTTCGGCAAATGCCGGGCCCTGCTCGAACAGGCGCTCTGCCAGCGTCATGTAGCCGCGCAAAGGCTCCAGCACATGTTGCCAGGGGCGGATGGCGCCCGGGTTGCGGATCTGCACCGGTTTGCCCTGCTCGAAGGCTTGCACCATGTCCGGAATCAGGCGGTCGCGCGCCCAGTCGCCGCCACCAATCACGTTGCCGGCCCGGGCTGTGGCCAGGGCCACGCCGTGGCGTGCGTAGGCGTCGGGGTGAAAGAAGGAGTTGCGGTAGGCCGAGCTGACCAGCTCGGCGCAGCCCTTGCTGTTGCTGTAGGGGTCAAAGCCACCCATGGGCTCGTTCTCACGGTAGCCCCAGACCCATTCACGGTTTTCGTAGCACTTGTCGGTGGTGACGTTGACCACGGCCTTTACACCAGGCGTTTGTCGAATGGCTTCCAGCAGATGCACCGTGCCCATGACATTGGTGGCATAGGTGGTGACCGGGTCTTCGTAGGACAGCCGTACCAGGGGTTGCGCGGCCATGTGGATGACGATCTCGGGCCGGGCGGTTTGCAGCGCCGACTGGACTGCTCCAAGGTCCCTGATATCGCCCAGGACCGACTGCATGCCTTGCTCCAGGCGGGCCTCGGTGAACAGATTGGGCGTAGTGGGTGGTGCCAGGGCAAAGCCGGAGACTTCTGCACCCAGGCTCTGCAGCCAGAGCGACAGCCAGCTTCCCTTGAAGCCGGTATGGCCCGTCAGGAAGACGCGCTTGCCCGACCAGAATGCGGGATTCACGCCCAGACCTTCCAGGGCGCCGAGCCCGAAGCCCACAACTCGTCCAGATAAGTCTTGTCGCGCAAGGTGTCCATGGGTTGCCAGAAGCCATCGTGTTCAAAGGCGGCCAGTTGGCCTTCTTCTGCCAGGCGCTCCAGCGGACCGCGCTCCCAGATGGTGTCGTCGCTGTCAATATAGGAGAGCACCTGGGGCGACAGCACGAAGAAGCCGCCGTTGATGCGTCCGCCATCTCCCTTGGGTTTTTCCTTGAAGGATGCAACCTTGTGACCCTGCAGGTCGAGGGCGCCAAAGCGGCCCGGCGGGAAGGTAGCCGATATGGTGGCTTTGAGGCCGTGTTCCTTGTGGAAAGCGATGCTTTGCGCAATGTTGATGTCGGACACGCCATCGCCATAGGTCAGGCAGAAGGCTTCTTCACCGTCCAGGTGTTGCGCTACCCGCTTGAGGCGGCCACCCGTCATGGTCTCGGCGCCGGTGTCTATCAAGGTCACCTTCCAGGGTTCGGCCTTGCGCTGGTGCACCGTCATGCTGTTGTTCTGCATGTCAAAAGTGATATCCGACATGTGCAGGAAGTAGTTCGCAAAGTACTCCTTGATCAGGTAGCCCTTGTAGCCGCAGCAGATGACGAAGTCATTGATGCCGTGGTGGGAGTAGATCTTCAGGATGTGCCACAGGATCGGCATGCCGCCAACCTCGATCATGGGTTTGGGCTTGAGGTGGGTCTCCTCTGAAATCCGGGTGCCCAGCCCGCCAGCAAGAATGACAGCTTTCATATAGGTGCAGCTTGATTTTGTCTGTGTCTTGGTCCATTGCATGCCACGAAGGCAATGCGGTTAAACCTGCATGTTCATGATGTCAGTGTAAGCCTGCACCATGCGGTTTCTGACGTGCAGGGTGGCGGTAAAGCCGATCTGGGCCTTCTGGATGGCCACCATGGTCTCTTCCAGGCTGACCTTGGGGTTTTCCATCTGCACTTCCTGCTGCAAGCGGGTTGCTTCGTTCTGGGCGGAGCTGACCGAATTCAGGGCGCTCTTGAGAGCCCCGGAAAACCCGCCACCCGTGCCCTGGGTATCGGCGGTAGCGTTGGGCCGCACGCCTGCGCCGGGGCGTACCGTGGTCGGCATCGTGAGTGGCGAGAGTTTGAGGTGGTCCATGGCGGCTTCCGGTGAAACTTGATTGGGGGTAATACTAGGTCGCACGGCCAAGGGGCATTATTTTCAATTGGACGGTAAATCCGGTGCTTTTCCCCCTAATGTTTTGCGGATCGGCTCGAATAATCAGTCCCAATCGAAAGGCAAAGAGCGCCTTGCTTCTATGGAATCCAACATGCCCGCCACCGCCGCCATACCTGTCAACCCCAGCATCGTCCAGCGTTTCAACGGTCTGGACCAAGGGCAGCGTCTGCGTCTGGTACTGGGTGTGGTGCTGTTTGTGGCGATTGCAGCAGTGGGTCTGGTCATGGGGCGCCAGGCCGAATGGCGTGTGCTGTATTCCAATTTGCCTGATAAGGATGGCGGCGCCGTCATTGCCCAGTTGGGCACCATGAACATTCCCTACAAGTACTCCGACGGCGGCGGCGCCATCCTGGTGCCCGCAGATCGGGTGCACGATGCCCGCCTGAAGCTGGCCTCGCTGGGTTTGCCCAAAGGCGCAGTCGCCGGCTTTGAGATGATGGAATCCAACCGTTTCGGCATGACCCAGTTCCAGGAGCGGCTGACCTTTCAGCGCGGGCTGGAAGGCGAGCTGACCCGCTCCATCCAGTCGATTGCCTCGGTAGCCAATGCGCGCGTGCACCTGGCCCTGCCCAACCAGAATGGTTTTTTCCGGGACCAGCAGAAACCTTCTGCCTCCGTGCTGCTCAGCCTGCACCCCGGCCATTCACTGGACAAGACCCAGCTCGCCGGCATCGTGCATCTGGTGGCGGCCAGTGTTCCCGAGATGGATGCCAGCGCTGTGAGCGTGCTGGACGACACCGGCAAGTTGCTGTCCAAACCCCCGGAATCGGCCAACGGCATGAACGTGGATGCCGAGCAGCTGCAGTACGTGCAACAGCTTGAGCAACTCTACAGCCGCCGCATCCTGGACATCCTGGAGCCACTGGTAGGGCCGCAAAACGTCAAGGCGCAGGTAACCGCCGAGCTGGATTTTTCGCAAACCGAGTCCACCACCGAGTCCCACAAACCCAATCTGACGCCGGAAAACAGTGCCGTGCGCAGCCAGCAGACGGTGGAAAGCATCAACGGCGGCAGCAGTTCCGGTCCGACCGGTGTGCCGGGTGCGACCTCGAACCAGCCTCCTGCAGCGTCTGCCGCACCTATCAACGGGCAGACCCAGCCGCTCACCGCAGCGGGCCAGAGCGCAGCTGGCGGCAGCAGCAAGAAGGAATCCATCGTTAACTACGAGGTGGACAAGACAGTGCAGGTGGTGAAGGGGGCGACCGGCGTGCTCAAGCGCATCAACGCCGCCGTGGTAATCAACAACATCGTCAAGACCGATGACAAGGGCAAGGTCACCAGCACCCCGTTGACGGATGCCCAGATCGAGAAAATGACCGCCCTGGTGCGCGAGGCCGTGGGCTTCAAGCAGGATCGCGGTGACTCGGTCAATCTGATGAATGCACCGTTTGTCGTCGAAAAGCCCGAGCAGTTGGACATACCGATCTGGCGTCAGCCCGAGGTGACCAGCCTGGCGCAGAGTCTGGCCTGGCCGCTGGGTACCTTGGCACTTGCCACGCTGGTGCTGCTGGGCTTTGTCAAGCCCGCCATGAAGGCCTTGACCGAGAGCCGTCCGCGTGCGGCCCATGCGCAGGGCCACGAGAACCAGCTTGACGCGCTGGAGTCCGAACAACCCGAGCGCCCCCAACTGGTCGCCCCGAGCGCGCACGCCGATGGCGTCATGACACCGTCCGAGCTGCGCATGGAAGAGGCACGCAAGCTGACCCGTGACAATCCTGCGGCAGTCGCTAATATTGTGAAATCGTGGATCAACGGGGAAGCTCCCGCCTAACACACGGGAGTAACCAAAAACCATGGCAAATGACGACGACGGTCTGCAAAATGCGGCGATTCTGATGATGTCCCTCGGCGAGGCCGAGGCGTCTGAAGTTTTCAAGCACCTGTCTCCCAAAGAGGTGCAAAAGCTGGGCGAGGCGATTGCCAAGACCTCCCAGATCACCCGTGACAAGGTGGACGCGGTCATCGACAAGTTCCACGGAGTGGCGGCATCGCAAAGCCTGCTGGTCTCCAATTCGGGTGACTATGTGCGTTCGGTGCTGAAGTTGGCCCTGGGTGACGACAAGGCGGCATTGCTGATCGACCGCATTCTGCAGGGTGGTGACGTCTCCGGAATCGAGAGTCTGAAGTGGATGGATCCGCTGTCCGTGGCCGAGCTGCTGCGCAACGAACATCCGCAAATCGTGGCCGCCATTCTGGTCCACCTGGAATTTGATCAGGCCGCCGATGTGCTCAAGTGCCTGAACGAACGCCAGCGCAACGAAGTCATGCTGCGTGTGGCCACCATGGAGGGCATTCAGCCCACGGCCCTGAAGGACCTCAATGAAGTTCTGTTCAACGTGCTGGCCGGTGGCGACAAGATCCGCAAGGCCTCCATGGGCGGTATCAAGACCGCCGCGGAGATGATCAACCTGATGGGCACTGCCATTGAAGGCACCGTCATCGAGTCCATCCGCAGCCACGATGCCGATCTGGCGCAGAAGATCATGGACAAGATGTTTGTGTTCGACGACGTCATCAAGCTCGACGACAAGGCCATCCAGATGGTGCTCAAGGAAGTGTCTACCGATGTGCTCATCGTGGCGCTCAAGGGTGCACAGCCCGAGCTCAAGGACAAGATCCTGGCCAATATGTCGACCCGTGCTGCGGCCACGCTCAAGGAAGACCTGGAGTCGCGCGGGCCCATGCGCCTATCCGAAGTGGAAGCGCAACAGAAGGAAATTCTCAAGACCGTGCGCCGCTTGGCGGACGAAGGGCAGATTGTCATCGGCGGTGGAGGTGGCGACGACGCCATGGTCTGATGTCACGCGCCCACTCAACCTTCATCCCCGCAGAAAAGGTCGCAGAAGCCAGCAACTGGAACTTCGATCCCGTCGATCAGGCCTCGCTGCGGTTCGCCGCCAAGGTCAAGGCGCAGGCCGAAGCGCAGGACCGTGCGCGCGATGAGCTGGCGCGCCAGTCCGGTTATGCCGAAGGCTATGCCCAGGGCCATGCACAGGCCACGCTGGAAGGCCAGCGGCTGATCAACGAATACATTGCCAATGAAGGTCAGCAGGCGGCCCAACATTTCGCCAGCCTCTTCCGGTCCGCGCAGGAGCAGATTGAGCAGTCCCAGCAGACCCTGGCCAAGGGTGTGCTGGAACTGGCCTGCGAGCTCGCGCGCCAGGTGCTGCGGCGCGAATTGACGGTCAACCCCAATGCCTTGCAGCCCGTGGTGCGCGAAGCGCTGGGCATGCTGACAGTGGATACCAAGATGGCGGCTGTGCGCATGAATCCGGTGGATCTCGACGTGTTTGCAGAAGATCTGCAGAGTGAATTTCCCAACCTGCAGCTCACGCTGGTGCCCGACGTCAACGTCCTCGCAGGCGGCTGTCTGGTGGAGGCCGCAGGTACCGTGATCGATGGCACGGTGCAGCGCCGGTGGAACAAGGCGGTTGCCAGCCTGGGATTGGATTCAAGCTGGGAGCAAGAAGATGATGCCCCCTGAGGCGCCCGCTGCTCTGCCTGGCAGCCCTGTCCAGTGGGAGGATTTCTTTGCCCGCTCGCAGGCACGCCTGGCACGCAGCTCGCCGCTGGAAGTGCGCGGCACCCTGACCAAGCTGGCCGGGCTGGTGCTGGAGGCCAGCGGGCTGCGTGCTCCGGTCGGCTCCCAGTGCATCGTCACAGCGCGTACGCGTGAAACCATCCTGGCCGAAGTTGTGGGCTTTTCCAACGACCGGGCCTTTCTCATGCCTGCGGGGGACGTGCAGGGCCTCTCGAGCGGCGCCAGCGTCGCGCCCGCGGCGCACTATGTTCCGGTGCCGCAACTGCATAAGCCGTCCGCTGCCGATTTCACATCTGAAACCGGCATGTTGCGCCTGCCTTTGGGCGAGGGGCTGCTGGGTCGGGTAGTGGATTCGCAAGGTATGCCGCTGGATCGCATGGGCCCCATTGCGGACGTGGCCGCCAAGCCATTGGACCGCGCACCCATCAACGCCATGGACCGTGACCCGGTGCGCCAGGTTCTGGACACCGGTATACGCGCCATCAATGCCTTGCTGACCGTGGGACGCGGCCAGCGCATCGGCCTGTTCGCCGGTTCCGGCGTGGGCAAGAGTGTGCTGCTTGGGATGATGGCGCGCTATACCCAGGCCGATGTCATCGTGGTGGGGCTGATCGGCGAGCGGGGCCGGGAAGTCAAGGAATTCATCGAAGACATTCTGGGCGCCGAAGGCCGCGCGCGCTCGGTGGTGGTTGCGGCGCCCGCCGACGCGCCCCCGCTGCTGCGCATGCAGGGTGCGGCCTATGCCACTGCCATTGCCGAGAGTTTTCGGGACCAGGGCAAGCACGTGCTGCTGTTAATGGATTCGCTGACCCGCTATGCCATGGCCCAGCGCGAAATTGCACTCGCCATCGGTGAGCCACCAGCCACCAAGGGCTACCCGCCTTCCTGCTTTGCCAAGCTGCCCCAGCTGGTGGAGCGCAGCGGCAACGGCCTGCATGGCGTGGGCTCCATCACCGCTTTCTACACCGTGCTGACCGAGGGCGATGACCAGCAGGACCCGATTGCCGATGCGGCGCGTGCCATTCTGGACGGCCATATCGTGCTGTCCCGCGCTCTGGCAGAATCCGGACACTACCCGGCCATTGACGTGGAGCAGTCGGCCTCGCGTGTGATGCACAACGTGGTGAGCCGGGACCATTTCGAGGTGGCGCGACGTTTCCGCTCGCTCTATTCCAAGTACGAGAAGAGCCGCGATCTGATCCAGATTGGGGCCTATGCGCAGGGTTCGGACCCGGCGTTGGACGAGGCCATTTCCCTGCACGATGGCATGGCGCACTTCCTGCAGCAGGACATGTTTGAGGCAGCGCCCATGGAGCAAGTGCTGCCCCAGATGGCACAGGTCTGCAATGTCTCGCTGGATGCTTCCTGAGGCCGCCGCATGAAAGCAATGCACCATGCCTAAATTCAGAGCGCTGGAACTTGCCATCGACCAGGCCTCGCGGCAGCGCGATGAGCAGGCGCGTCTGTATGCGCAGGCGCAGCGTGCACTCAGCTATGCGCGCAACCAGCTCGACCAGTTGCAGAACTATTCGGCAGATACCGATGCGCGCTGGGTTGCCGGCCGCGCCGTCAATCTGTCGGTGGAAATGGTCAAACACCATTACCAGTTCATGGACCGATTGCAAAACGCCGTGCATCTGCAGCAGGGTGTCTTGCAGAATCTGGAGCGCCAGCTGGAGGCCGCCCACCAGCGCGTGCTGCAGGCCGAGTTTCGCCTGGCCGGATTCAAGCAAGTGCTCAAGGCCCGGCGCGCAGCCCATAGCCAACTCCTGCACCGGCGCGAACAGCTCGCCACCGACGAATTTGCCGCTCAGCGCCACATCCGTGGCCGTGCCGATCAATCCCTGGAAGACGCTTCATGACCATCGAACTCAGCCCCCCTGCCACAACACCTGCCAAGCCGAGCGAAGCGCAGGCTGCCAAATCCAAATCCAAGTCTGGAACGTCTGACGGCAAACCGGATGCCGGTGCCAATGGATTCATGGCGATACTGGGTTCCATCGACGGCACAGCCGCCGCGACAGATACGGGTGATGCGACGACCCCGGATACCTCCACCCCATCTGCTGGTGCGATGGATCCCAATACCCTGCTGTTGCAGAACCCCCAGATTGCCGCCGCGATGCAAGGCGTCGCCACCGATGCGGCCGGAAAGGGTGTTGATGCAAATGCTTTGGCAGCCAGCCTGGCTTCCAGTGGTTCGCAAAAGGGTGGTGGTTCGCAAAAGGGGCAGGACGCTTCCTTGCCACAAGACGGCAAGGGCGGTGTGCGTCCGGTGCGCCTTGGTGTGGGTGACGTTCAGGAATCCGTCCCCCGGGACGTGACGATCAGCCAGGAGTCGGCAACCGTGGGCCTGCAGCATGCGGGTGCGCACGCCAAGGGCGGCAAGGACAGCCTGCCCACGCTTTCGGATTCCACCAGTTCCACCGCCGCCAATGCCACCGCGACCGCCACGCCTGCAAGTGACCACAAGGAGGCTGTGGATGCGAAATTCCTGGCCGCGCTGGAACAGGCCAAAGCCGCACCTGCCAGCAAAGTCGCGGAGCCCGCTCTGGTGGCGTTGAACAACCGGCCCGAAAAGTCGCAGTCCGAGCGCGCCATAGGCGGTGCGAAGAATGCCGACCCCACCTACACGGGCACCGCAATTGGCGTCAGTGGTCCGGATTTCTCGCAGACCGCAGCGCAGCCCACGGCCATGGCGCCGGACATGCAGGTTGCTGAGCAGGTAACGTACTGGGTATCGCAAAACGTGCAGAACGCCGAGATGAAACTCGACGGTCTGGGCCACTCCCCCGTGGAAGTGAGCATCAGCGTCCAGGGCAATGAGGCGCAGATTGCGTTCCGCAGCGACGAGGCAATGACACGCGGCGTGCTGGAGAGCGCAGGCGCCCACCTGAAAGACATGCTGCAACGTGAAGGCATGGTGTTGACCGGAGTGTCCGTAGGTACTTCGGGCAGTGGCGACTCCGGAGCGGGTGACCGACGGGGACGCCAGTCGGCAAGGCAGGTGGCCATTGCTCCGTTGCAGCCGGTGGTGGCCTCTGGCGCGGCGCGCGCGGGAGCCGCAACAGGACGTTCGGTGGATCTTTTTGTGTAGCGATGTCCAATTGGGCAAAAATAGGGATTGCGTATTGGAAATACAGGCCTTTTTCAGCCTTTAATAGGTACTGACGGCCCAATAATCCGTTCTACATGGACATAGTGAGCGAGGAATAACAGTGGCTACTGCAGCACCCGAAGCGACCGAAGCGGCCGCCCCCAAGAAGAGCAAGAAGTTGCTGATCATTGTTGGCGCGGTGGTGCTCGTCCTGCTTTTGGGCGGAGGTGGTGCGTTCTGGTACATATCCAAGCAGCGTGCCGCTGCCGCCGCAGAAGATGGCGAAGAGCCGGCCAAGGCGGCAGCGCATGACGCGCATCCGGTGCCGCCAGCCTATCTGCCCATGGACAACATGGTGGTCAATTTGGCCGATGTCGGTGGTGATCGGGTCGCCCAGATCGGCGTGACGCTGGTGGTCACGGATGCACATGCATCCGACCAGGTCAAAGCCTTTTTGCCGACCATTCGCAGTGGTGTCCTGCTGCTGATATCGCAAAAGACGGCGGTGGAGTTGCTGACGCCGGAAGGAAAGACCAAGCTGGCCAAGGAAATCCTGCACCAGGCGCTGATTCCCTTTGGTGGCGGTGATGAAGAAGAGGCCGCGCCCGAGGATGGCAAAAAGAAGAAGAAGGCTGCGGCCCCCCACGCTGACCTGCCGGTGACTGGCGTGCTGTTTTCCAGTTTCATTGTTCAATAGACGCGACACGGAAATTGCCCCATGAGCGAATCGTTCCTTTCCCAAGAAGAAGTTGATGCACTTCTGGAGGGTGTAACGGGCGAAAGTCAGAAGTCGGTCGAAGAAGCGGCCGAACATGGCGAGGTTCGCCCCTACAACATCTCCAGCCAGGAGCGCATCGTGCGTGGGCGTATGCCCACGATGGAGATCGTCAATGAGCGCTTTGCCCGCAATTTGCGCCAGGGACTTTTCAACTTCATTCGCCGCAGCCCGGAAGTTTCCGTAGGGCCGGTAAGCGTGCAGCGCTACAGCGCCTTTTTGCGCGAGCTGGCGGTGCCGACCAATTTCAATATCGTGGCCATCCGGCCTTTGCGTGGTAGCGGGATGATTGTGTGCGAACCCAGTCTGGTGTTCGGTGTGATCGACACCCTGTTTGGCGGCATAGGCAAATTCCAGACGCGTATCGAGGGTCGCGATTTCTCCGCCACCGAACAGCGGGTGATCAACCGCCTGGTAGAGGTGATCTCGGAAGAGTACAAGAAGGCGTGGAAGGGCATCTATCCGCTGGAGCTGGACTACCAGCGCTCGGAAATGCAGCCTCAGTTCGTCACCATCGCGACGCCCAGCGAGATCGTGATTTCCACTTCGTTCCAGCTGGAAATCGGTGACATTGCGGGCGCCATCCACTTCTGCTTTCCGTATTCCACGCTGGAGCCCATTCGTGATGTGCTGTATTCGTCCACCCAGGGCGACTCCATGGAAGTGGACAAACGCTGGGTCAATGTGCTCACGCGGGAAATCCAGGCGGCGGAGGTGACCCTGGTAGCCAACCTGGCCAAGGCGGACGCCACGGTGGAGCGCCTGCTTTCCTTGAAGAAGGGGGACTTTATCGAGCTTGAGCGGCAACCCCGCATCCAGGCGACCGTGGATGGTGTCCCGATCTTCGAGTGCAACTACGGAACACACAACGCCAAATATGCAATTCGCATCGAAAAGGCGTTGCGCAACAATGACCACAACTGGTTAGGGGATAGACATGGCCACTGAAGACAAGCCCGACGAAGCAGCCGACGACGGCATGGCCGATTGGGCCGAAGCGCTCATGGAGCAAAAGGCCGCCGACAGCACGGAGGCGCAACCCGGTTCGGTGCTGTCCGGCAACGAGGCGCCGCGTCCGTTTTCCTCGACAGGTCCAGACGGTACCACCCAGGACATCAACATGGTGCTGGACATCCCGGTGCAACTGTCGGTGGAACTGGGCCGCACCAAGGTGCCAATCAAACACATTCTGCAATTGGGCCAGGGCTCGGTTGTGGAGCTGGATGCATTGGCTGGTGAACCCATGGACGTGCTGGTCAATGGCTACCTGATTGCGCAAGGTGAGGTGGTGGTGGTGAACGACAAGTTCGGCATCCGGCTGACCGATGTGGTGACTCCGTCCGAGCGCCTGCGCCGCGTCAGCAAGAACTGACAGCCGCTGAGGAATGACGCAGTCCCTGATTCTGATCGGCCTGTTTCTGTGTGTATTGGTGAGCCTGCCGTTCCTCATTGAGCGCGTCAAGAAGCACTATGGCCTGAGCAATCTGGGGCCCATGGGATCGGCCAGACTGGTGTCGATGCTGGCTTTGGGGCCACAGCAAAAGGTGGTGACCGTAGAAGTGGGGCCTGCGCATGCCCGTGTCTGGCTGGTGCTGGGTGTGACGCAACAGTCCATACAGTGCCTGCACACCATGCCTGCCGATTCCGCGGGCGCGGCCGATGGCCAGGCTCAAGCGGCTGAGGTTATGCTCAAGGCCACGCCCCAACCTTAGCCCTTGCACGCATGAAATCCCTTGCCCGTTTTGCCAAGATCGCGCTGCCTTTGCTGGCATTGCTGCTGCACGGGTTGGCCCAAGCGCAGACTACGCCGGGCCAATTGCCCCTGATCATCGGCAGCGGCCAGGGGGGCACGAATTATTCGGTTCCCATCCAGACGTTGCTGTTCTTCACGGCACTGTCTTTCCTTCCCGCCGTGCTGCTGATGATGACGGGTTTCACCCGTATCGTGATTGTGCTGTCCCTGTTGCGCCAGGCGCTGGGAACCCAGTCGGCGCCTCCCAATCAGGTCATTGTGGGACTGTCCCTGTTCCTCACCTTTTTCGTCATGGGGCCGACGCTGGACAAGGTCTATGAAGACGCCTACTTGCCCTATTCCACCAGCTCCATTACGTTTGACGTGGCCCTGACCCGGGCTGAGGCGCCCTTGCGCAGTTTCATGTCCAAGCAGACCCGACAGTCCGACTTTGCCTTGTTCGTCAAACTGGCCAAGCTGCCACCGGATACCAAGGTCGATGTCGCTCCCATGCGCGTGCTGGTTCCCGCATTTGTCATCAGTGAGCTGAAATCGGCCTTCCAGATCGGCTTCATGATCTTCATTCCGTTTCTGGTCATCGACATTGTGGTGGCCAGCGTGCTGATGTCGCTGGGCATGATGATGTTGTCGCCAGTGCTGGTTGCCCTGCCATTCAAACTGATGCTTTTTGTATTGGCTGACGGTTGGAACCTGTTGGTAGGCTCGCTGGCAGCGAGCTTCGTGAGTTAGAAGGGGCGCACATGAATTCCCAGATGGTGTTGACCATGGGCCAGGAGGCCCTGCTGATGTTGCTGATGGTGTCCTCTCCTGTGTTGGGGGCGGCGTTGGTGGTGGGTCTGCTGGTAAGCCTTTTTCAGGCGGTTACCCAGATTCATGAAGCCACGCTGGCCTTTGTGCCCAAGCTGATTGCCGTGGTGGCTGTGTTCGCCATTGCCGGTCCTTGGATGCTCACGATGCTGGTCGAGTACATACGCCGTACCCTGGAAGCCATTCCCGGCTCCGTGGTCTAGGCGGAGTCCATGCCGTGATCAGTCTTTCCGAGGCGCAGCTTGCTGCCTGGATATCGCCGATCTTTTGGCCGTTCATCCGTGTGCTGGCTGTGTTTACCTCGGCACCCGTACTTTCTTCCAAGGCCTTTACCACCCGAGGTCGGGTGGCCCTTGCTTTTCTGGTGGCCCTGGCATCTCAGGCCAGTTTGCCACCTGCTGCCATCGTCGGCTTCAATGATCCTGGCGCCCTTGGTGTAGTGGTGCAGGAGGTGGGGGTGGGGCTATGCATTGGCTTTGCCGTACGCGTGGTGTTCTCGGCCGTGGAACTGGCTGGAGAGGTGGTGGGTTTTCAGATGGGGCTGAACTTCGCGTCTTTCTTTGACCCCAGTCTGAACTCCCAGTCCAGTGCTGTGGCACGCTTTTTTACCCAGATGACGTCGCTGCTGTTCATTGTGATGAACGGACATCTAATGGTGCTGATGGCAATCAACCGAAGCTTCGTGGCATTCCCGGTTGGACAGAACTTTCTGAAGTCTTTGTCGCAGATGCAGTTGCACAAGCTGGGTTCCGAAATCTTCTCCAGCGCGCTGTGGATTGCCATGCCCATGGTAGGACTCTTGATGTTCAGCAATTTGGCGATGGGCATCATTTCGCGGGTTGCGCCGCAAATGAACATTTTTGCCATCGGCTTTCCGGTCACCTTGCTGGTGGGGCTGGTGGGGATTGCCTTTACCCTCCCCATGCTGGACCAGCCCTTCATCAATCTGATGACACGGGTCATCGAGATCTTTGGCTAACCAGCGTTCAGACCAGCTCGTTGCGAATGGCGTAGACAGTCAACTCGGCGTTGTTGCTGAGTTTGAGCTTTTCCAGTAGCCGGGCGCGGTAGACGCTTACGGTCTTGGGACTGAGCATCAGCTCTTCGGCAATTTCCGAGAGTTTCTTGCCGGAGGCAATCTTCAGCAGGGTTTGCAGCTCCCGCTCGGACAAGGTGGAGTGCAATGTCTCGGCGCTGGGTTCGGCCAGGTTGTTGACCAACATGTCGGACACCGCAGCCGTCACGTATTTGCGTCCTTGCGCAATCGTGCGCACTGCAGCGATCAGTTCGGCCGGGTCTCCCGCCTTGTTGAGGTATCCATGGGCGCCAGCGCGCAGGCAGCGAATGGCGTATTGGTCCTCGGCGAACATGGAAACAATCAGCACACGCACGGCGGAGCCCGATTCGCGCAGGGAAGAAAGCACTTCCAGGCCGCCTCGGCCCGGTAGATTCAGGTCAAGAATCAGCACATCACAGGCCGCTGATCGCAGAACTTCGCGCACTTCAGAATAACTGCCCGACTCGCCTACGACCTGGATGTCCACGGCTTCACTGAGCGTGTCGCGAATGCCTCTGCGCACCATGGCGTGGTCATCACACAGTACTACTTTGATCACAGAAAATCCGCCTCGTCGTGGGAACTGGTCTTTTCATCCAGCGGGATGTTAAGTATGAGGGTGGTGCCCTGGCCTGGGCGTGTACTGATGTCCAGCCAGCCGCCCACAACTTTGGCCCGCTCCTTCAGCCCCCGGATCCCGAAAGCCGCGGGATTGTCCAGGGCCTCTTGCGAGATGCCCTGGCCATTGTCAGAGATCTCAAGCGTCAGCACGCCTTCCGCATCGGACAAGTCTATCTTGACCAGAGTGCACTGCGCGTATTTGGAAATATTCGTAAGGGCTTCCTGCGCCGTGCGGTATGCCGTCAGCTGAAGGTGCTTTTCAGGGTTGATGGCCGGATTGTTGGTCAAGAGCGAGGTCTTGACGCCGCTTCTGCGTTGGAAACTTTCGGCGAGCCATTGGATGGCGGGGTACAGGCCCTGGTCCAGGATGGCAGGACGCAGGTTCATCATGATGCGCTGGCTCGCTCCAATGGCGTGTTGCAGCATGTCATTGGCCGCTGTCACATGGTCTTGTGCCTCCGTGCTTGGCGCGTGGCGCGCCAACCAGGACAGGTCCAGCCGCACAGCAGCGAGCGATCCGCCAATGTCATCATGTATTTCCCGCGCAATCGAGGCGCGTTCATTTTCAATGGCGGTTTGCAGGTGTTGGGCAAAGTGGGCCAGACGCTTTTCGGAGGCTGCGAGCTCCGCCACGGCGCGTGCTTCTGCAGCCTTGGCCTTGTGCACTTCGATGGCGCTGGCAATCACGCGGGCCAGTTTGTCCAAGCCTTCTTTGGGGAGGTAGTCGCTGATGCCCAATTGGATGGCGGCAACCGCCGCCGGCTCCCCGATGGCGCCGGACAGGAGCACAAAAGGGATCTTGCTCCCGATCTCCTTCAGTACGGTCCATGCGTCCAGGGCAGTGAAACCAGGCAAACGATAGTCTGCCAGAACGATATCGAAATCGCGGTTCCGCAGTTGGTGGTCAAATTCAGCAAGCGAATCGACCCGGGTGACAGTGAAGTCCAGCTTGTCTTTCTTCAGAGCCCTGCAAACCAACTGATGGTCCAGCTCCGAATCTTCCAGGTGAAGAATGCGAAGTGGCTGGGTAGGTGTGGGGGATACAAGGGGAGCCATGCGCATTGGGGCAGATTATCTGTTTACGTTCTGCGCGGGCGCAAGTTTTTTCGCTTCGAAAGAGCGGCGAGCCAAGTCAAAATTTCCACAATCACGGAGTTTCCTGATAACCTCCAAGATAGAAAGTGGGAGGCATGCCAAAATGAATAAATTGCCGAGTGGCTTTGAGGGTTAATAACGATGCCAGCATCACTGACAACACCGAGTGCGCCATCTGTTCAAATGCCGCTGATGCTTGTGGCGGAAGTGCAGGACTCTCTGTTGGTGGTGGTCCATGATCTCAACCGGCTGGATGGCCTGTTGGCGCACACCATGGAAAACCTGATGGAGCGCTTCACCGCGGCAAGCGCCAATCTGGCCAACCCCGATCTGGTCGCCTCCAAGGAGCTCGATGTGGTGCGCAGCACATTGCGTGCGGCAGTAACCGAGCTTCAGTTTCAGGACATGGCCTCCCAGCTGATTACCCACACTTCCAAGATATTGCAAGGCTGCGCCTACCGTCTGGCTTCCGAGTCCATGGGGGTGGAGGACGGGGAGGCAGTACCCTTTGTGGAAGAAGTACCGGAGCGGCCCAACCCTGTCACTCAGGACGAAATGGACGCCGGTTCCATTGAACTTTTCTGATCCACCCCATTCCAAGATTGATTAGCTGGAGCATTTGATGCCTGTAATTCTCGCCGTCGACGACTCACCTTCCATGCGGAAGATGGTCTCTTTTACGCTCACCGGAGCGGGTTATCAGGTTGTGGAGGCCGTGGATGGCCAGGACGCCTATGAAAAGGCGCAGACGCAATCATTCGATCTGGTTCTTACCGATCAAAACATGCCACGCCTGGACGGCTTGGGGCTTACCCGCAAATTGCGTGACCATCCCCAGTTCAAGACAACGCCCATTTTGATGCTCACGACAGAATCCAGCGATCTGATGAAGCAAGCCGGACGCGCCGCGGGGGCTACCGGCTGGCTGGTGAAGCCGTTTGACCCAGCCAAGTTGCTCGACGTCATCAAGAAAGTCATTCGCTAACAAGTCGGTTGGGGCACCCCAGGACGCCAAACAGGAGAATAAATAATGTCAGAAACGCATCAAGAAAGCGGCGCAGGCGGCGATATTGATTTAAGTCAGTTCTATCAGATCTTCTTTGAGGAAGCAGGCGAAAACCTGGACCTGATGGAGACCATGCTGCTGAATCTGAACCTGGAAACAGCGGATGACGAAGAGCTCAATGGCATCTTCCGTTGCGCCCACTCCGTCAAGGGCGGTGCCGCGACTTTTGGTTTTGCGGACGTTGCCGAGCTGACCCACAAGATGGAGTCTCTTCTGGACCGCTTGCGCAGGCACGAGTTGCAGCCAACTTCTGTGATGGTTGATGTTCTCTTGGAGTCGGCGGACGCGTCGCGCAGCCTGTTGGCACGCCACCAGTCTGGCGATACCAGTGAGGCCCCACCGACTGCAGACTTGGTGCGCCGTATTGCGGATCTGGCGGCTGGCAATGTTCCGGCACCGGCCAAAGTGGCGGCGCCCGCGCCCGCGCCGGCACCTGCGCCCAAACCGGCTGCGGTGGCTAAACCAGCGGAGCCCGTTGCTGCTGGAGGCGTTCGGCCATTGGAAATCAAGGTTGGCCCGCTAACCCATCCCGAGCAGGCAGATGCCATTTCTGAGCTGTTCCGGGATATCCCGGGGCTGGGCACCATCAAGGCGTTGAGTTCAGACCGCAAGGACTTTCGTATGTTTGCCGTTGAAACGGCTTCTACCGATGAAGACCTGCTGGACCTGTTTACCTTCCATGTGGCGCGCGAGCAGATCGAAATTCGGCCTGTGGCCGCCCCTACGCCCGCCGAGGCGGATGCCAGCCATGGTTTCTTCGACGATGCACCCGGAGCGCCTGCAGCCGCCACTCCGGCGCCCGCGCAGCCCGAGGCACCTGCTGGCTATGGATTCTTTGACGGTTCACCGGGCGCGCCAGTAGCGGGTCACGAAGCCAGTGCCGGTGTTACGGACAACCATGTAGCGGAAGTCAAGACCGGGGCCAAGGCTGTGGCAAAGACCGCGGCGGCACCGGCTGCGCAGCAGCCTGAAGCCGCCACCATCCGTGTGGCCATCAGCAAAGTGGATCAACTCATCAATCTGGTGGGCGAGCTGGTGATCACGCAGGCCATGCTGGCGCAAAACAGTCGGGCGCTGGATCCGGCGGTGTACCAGCAGCTGTTGACGGGGTTGGCCGACCTGGACCGCAATACCCGTGATTTGCAGGAATCGGTCATGTCGATCCGCATGATCCCCATGTCCATTGTGTTCAGCCGATTCCCTCGCATGTTGCGCGATCTGGCCGGCAAACTGGGCAAGAAGGTGGATTTTGTGACGCAAGGCGAAGCCACTGAGCTTGACAAGGGGCTGGTTGAGAAGATCACAGACCCGTTGACGCATTTGGTTCGCAACAGTTGCGACCATGGCATTGAGTCGCCGGCCGAGCGTTTGGCGGCTGGAAAGCCTGAAACCGGAACGATCACCTTGTCTGCTTCACACCAAGGCGGCTCCATCGTGATTGAAGTCCGGGATGACGGCAAGGGCCTGTCGCGGGAAAAGATTCTCAAGAAAGCGCGAGACCGCGGTATGGACGTATCAGATCAGATGTCCGATGCGGACGTCTGGGGGCTGATCTTTGCCCCCGGCTTCTCGACGGCCGAGGTGGTTACCGATGTTTCAGGCCGCGGCGTTGGCATGGACGTGGTGAAGCGCAATATCGCCGCCCTGAATGGCACCGTGGAGATTGACTCCGCAGAGGGCTTTGGCATGCGGGTGGCGGTGCGCCTGCCGCTGACGCTGGCCATCATGGATGGCATGTCCGTTGGCGTGGGCGAGGAGGTGTACATCTTGCCGTTGTCCTCCGTAGTGGAGTCCTTCCAGGTCAAGGCCGATGCGGTCAGCACAGTCGGACAGGGCTCTCAACTGGTCAAGGTGCGTGACGAGTACATGCCGGTGATCGAGCTTGAAAAAGTGTTCCAGGTGCCGCGTTTTGACTTTGAGAAGAACAGCGACATCATGGTCGTGGTGGAAGCTGACGGAAGTCGCGTGGTTCTGTTGGTGGACGAGCTGTTGGGCCAGCAGCAGGTGGTGGTCAAGAACCTGGAATCCAACTATCGCAAGGTGCCCAACGTGTCTGGCGCCACGATATTGGGGGATGGCAAAGTTGCATTGATTCTGGATACGGCCGCGTTGGTGCGTCGATCCAGGCACTAGGAGCAAGTTATGGGAATGATGGAAAAAATGGAAGAGCTCACATCGACGGGCGCACGCGAGTATCTGACGTTCCGGCTGGATACCGAAGAGTACGGCATCGACATTCTCAAGGTGCAGGAAATCCGGGGCTATGAGCCTCCCACGCGGGTTGCCAATGCGCCCAGTTTCATCAAGGGTGTGGTGAACTTGCGGGGCACGATTGTTCCTATCGTGGATATGCGCCTGAAATTCAATTGCGAAAAGGCGGAGTACAACAGCTTTACGGTTGTGATCATCCTGAACCTGCGCAACCGTATCGTGGGGATTGTGGTCGACTCCGTGAGCGACGTGATGGAGCTTCCCCCCGAGGCGTTGAAGGCCGCACCGGACATTGACAGCGTGATTGACAGCAGTGCGGTCATGGGCCTGGGCTCTCTTGGCGAACGCATGCTGATTCTGTTGGACATCGAGCGACTTATGTCTGCACCCGATATGGGGCTGGTCAGTTCCGAAGAGTAACCGCTTCCCGGGAGCGTTCAATTACAACTAGAAGAACGATTGAAATACGATGAATGCACGCGCTTCCATGGACAGTCTGGGTGACGCAGGAATCCAAGGGCGAGAATTTGCATGGACCAGCGCAGATTTTGACCGCGTACAGGACCTGATTTACCGCCGTGCCGGAATCAGCCTGCATGATGGCAAGCATGCCATGGTGTATAGCCGCTTGTCTCGGCGTTTGCGTGAAACCGGGCACCAGAGCTTCAAGGAGTATCTGTCCTGGTTGGAGTCCACCGATGGTGATGAGTGGCAGGAGTTCGTGAACGCACTCACGACCAATCTCACGTCCTTCTTTCGTGAGCATCACCACTTCCAGATTTTTGCTGAGCACCTGAAGTCAAAACCGGCGTCGCACCACTGGAAGGTCTGGTGCAGCGCAGCCTCCACGGGGGAGGAGCCTTACTCGATCGTGATGACCGCGCTGGAGGCTTTGGGTAGCCGCCCCCAGTTTTCCTTGGCTGCCAGCGATATCGACTCCAAAGTGCTGGCTACGGCGGCCAACGGTGTCTACAAGGCGGAGTCGCTCAAGGGGGTCAGCCAGGCGCAGATGCAGGCCTTTTTCATGCGTGGGAAGGGCGCCAATCAGGGAATGGTGCGGGTCAAGCCGGAGTTAAGGCAATACATAGAGTTCCTGATCATCAATCTGATCAAGGACGACTGGCCCTTCAGGGAGCCCTTTGACGTCGTCTTCTGTCGCAACGTGATGATCTACTTTGACGCGGAAACGCAGCGCCGGGTGCTGGAGCGGATTCACCGTGTCATGAAGCCGGGCGGAATTCTATTTGTCGGACATGCAGAAAATTTCAGTGACTCGCGCGATTTGTTTGTATTGAAGGGGAAAACCGCCTATGAGCGCCGCTAGTGCAATGCGTTATTGCGTGGACCTGATGGCAACAACCCTATGAGTTCAAATTTCCCCACCCCGAATGCCTCGCGCTTGAGCGCGGCCATGCCCGCGGCCAAGACGCTGCCTAATGGACGGGTCTCGCGGGTCGACCAGCTCAAGGCGCAGGCACGCAAACCGGGTGAAGCCTCCTTTTTCTATGCAGATCACCACTTTCAGTACGACGCTGTCAAAGTGTTGCCGGGCGAGTACTTCGTCTCCGGCGAGGAAATTGTGATCATGACCGTTCTGGGTTCGTGCATCGCAGCCTGTCTGTGGGATGGAAGGTCACGCGTAGGTGGCATGAACCACTTCATGCTCCCGGACGGTGATACCGGTGACGGGTCCGGTCGCTATGGCTCGTTTGCCATGGAGTTGTTGATCAACGAAATGCTCAAGCTGGGAGCCAGGCGAGAGACCATGCAGGCCAAGATCTTTGGCGGCGGCCAGGTGATGGCCGGATTTACGACCATGAATGTGGGGGAGCGCAATACGCAGTTTGTTCAGGATTACCTGGCTACAGAGCGTATTCCCATCGTCTCACAGGATGTGCTGGATATCCATCCGCGCAAGGTGTGTTTTTTCCCGGTTACGGGCAAGGCGCTGGTCAAACGGCTCGCTCACTCGCACCCCGAAACACTGGCGGTGGAGGAGCGTCGCGGAAATGCGGCCACGGTTGCCAAGTCAAACGCCGGTGGCTCTGTTGATTTGTTTTGAGGATGTGGTTTGAGCAAGAAGATTACCGTAGTTGTTGTGGACGATTCCGCGCTGGTGCGCAGCTTGTTGTCTGAGATCATCAACCGCCAGCCGGACATGGAGTGCATTGGCACAGCCAACGATCCACTGATCGCACGTGAAATGATTCGTGAACTCAATCCGGACGTGATCACCCTGGATATCGAGATGCCGAAGATGGATGGAATTGAGTTTCTGGGGCGGCTGATGCGCCTGCGTCCCATGCCGGTTCTTATGATCTCTACCCTGACGGAGCGCGGCGCCGAGATCACCATGCGCGCTCTGGAGCTGGGCGCGGTGGATTTCGTGGCAAAACCACGGATTGGCTTGGTTGATGGCATTAACGAGCTTGCCGGACTGATCGTCGAAAAGGTACGGGTTGCGGCCCAGGCGCACGTTCGACGTACCGTTACACCGGCGGCCGTGCCCGCTTCTACGCCGGCGGCCAAACCCCAAAACGCGTCCATCGGACGTATTTCCACTGAAAAACTGATCTGCATCGGTGCTTCTACGGGAGGTACGGAGGCCATCAAGGAAATCTTGGTACGGATGCCAGCAGATTCGCCTGGAATTGTCATCACGCAGCACATGCCGCCCGGCTTCACCACCAGTTTTGCAGCCCGGCTCAATGGCTTGTGTCAAATTTCCGTGAAAGAGGCGGTAAATGGTGAGCGGATTCTTCCGGGGCACGCCTACATTGCGCCGGGGGGCAAGCAGTTCCGAATTGACAGAAGCGGGGCCAATTACCAATGTGTCGTGGAAGACGGCGAACTGGTGAATCGCCACAAACCATCTGTCGAGGTGTTATTCAAGTCGGCTGCCCGGGTAGTGGGCCGCAACGCCTTTGGAATCATGCTCACAGGCATGGGTAATGACGGTGCCAAGGCCATGAAAGAGATGCGGGATGCCGGAAGCTACAACTTCGTGCAGGATGAAGCCAGCTGCGTCGTCTTTGGAATGCCGCGCGAAGCCATCTTGCACGGCGCTGCGGACGAGGTATTGCCCTTGACCTCCATAGCGACGGCATTACTTGCCAAGCTCTCTGGAAGTACTGATCGCTACCGGGTGTGACCTCGTACCTTGGAATGTGCGTCAAGGCGTTCAGGGCAACTTTTTTTGAAGTTGTTTTGAAATCCCAAAAAACAGTGCTATAGTCGAGGGCTTCGCTAATGACGGCGAAGACAAATTTCTAAGTAAAGCAAATAAAAAAACTTTAAAAGAAATTTGACCAGCAGCTAAAAACTGTGTCATAATTCAAGGCTTCGCTGATCACAGTGAAGCAAGCAAAGAGAAGTAAAAAGTTCTTTGTGATCTTTAAAAATTTACAGCCGATAAGCGTGGGCGTTTGAAGGCGATTGCCAAGTTCTTCGGAACTAGGTCTTAACTGACCTACAAACGCTCATGAAGTAAAAAAGATGTGAAAGTCAGAGATGATATTCACGTCGATTCCAATTTATGAGTTGCTCGAAAGAGCGAAAAAATTCAAGATCGAACTATAGAGTTTGATCCTGGCTCAGATTGAACGCTGGCGGCATGCCTTACACATGCAAGTCGAACGGCAGCACGGGAGCAATCCTGGTGGCGAGTGGCGAACGGGTGAGTAATATATCGGAACGTGCCCAGTCGTGGGGGATAACGCAGCGAAAGCTGTGCTAATACCGCATACGATCTATGGATGAAAGCGGGGGATCGCAAGACCTCGCGCGATTGGAGCGGCCGATATCAGATTAGCTAGTTGGTGAGGTAAAGGCTCACCAAGGCGACGATCTGTAGCTGGTCTGAGAGGACGACCAGCCACACTGGAACTGAGACACGGTCCAGACTCCTACGGGAGGCAGCAGTGGGGAATTTTGGACAATGGGCGCAAGCCTGATCCAGCAATGCCGCGTGCAGGATGAAGGCCTTCGGGTTGTAAACTGCTTTTGTACGGAACGAAACGGCCCTTTCTAATACAAGGGGCTAATGACGGTACCGTAAGAATAAGCACCGGCTAACTACGTGCCAGCAGCCGCGGTAATACGTAGGGTGCGAGCGTTAATCGGAATTACTGGGCGTAAAGCGTGCGCAGGCGGTTATATAAGACAGATGTGAAATCCCCGGGCTCAACCTGGGACCTGCATTTGTGACTGTATAGCTAGAGTACGGTAGAGGGGGATGGAATTCCGCGTGTAGCAGTGAAATGCGTAGATATGCGGAGGAACACCGATGGCGAAGGCAATCCCCTGGACCTGTACTGACGCTCATGCACGAAAGCGTGGGGAGCAAACAGGATTAGATACCCTGGTAGTCCACGCCCTAAACGATGTCAACTGGTTGTTGGGTCTTCACTGACTCAGTAACGAAGCTAACGCGTGAAGTTGACCGCCTGGGGAGTACGGCCGCAAGGTTGAAACTCAAAGGAATTGACGGGGACCCGCACAAGCGGTGGATGATGTGGTTTAATTCGATGCAACGCGAAAAACCTTACCCACCTTTGACATGTACGGAATTTGCCAGAGATGGCTTAGTGCTCGAAAGAGAACCGTAACACAGGTGCTGCATGGCTGTCGTCAGCTCGTGTCGTGAGATGTTGGGTTAAGTCCCGCAACGAGCGCAACCCTTGTCATTAGTTGCTACATTTAGTTGGGCACTCTAATGAGACTGCCGGTGACAAACCGGAGGAAGGTGGGGATGACGTCAAGTCCTCATGGCCCTTATAGGTGGGGCTACACACGTCATACAATGGCTGGTACAAAGGGTTGCCAACCCGCGAGGGGGAGCTAATCCCATAAAGCCAGTCGTAGTCCGGATCGCAGTCTGCAACTCGACTGCGTGAAGTCGGAATCGCTAGTAATCGTGGATCAGAATGTCACGGTGAATACGTTCCCGGGTCTTGTACACACCGCCCGTCACACCATGGGAGCGGGTTCTGCCAGAAGTAGTTAGCCTAACCGCAAGGAGGGCGATTACCACGGCAGGGTTCGTGACTGGGGTGAAGTCGTAACAAGGTAGCCGTATCGGAAGGTGCGGCTGGATCACCTCCTTTCTGGAAACTGCAATTTAATTTGAACGCTCACACTTATCGGTTGTTGGAAGGTTGTCGCTGACGACTCTGGCTTATGGCCTGGTCACAAGTGACCGGCTTGGGTCTGTAGCTCAGTTGGTTAGAGCACCGTCTTGATAAGGCGGGGGTCGTTGGTTCGAGACCAACCAGACCCACCATCGTCGTCCAATATACAGATATTCGGGTACACGGGGGATTAGCTCAGCTGGGAGAGCACCTGCTTTGCAAGCAGGGGGTCGTCGGTTCGATCCCGTCATCCTCCACCAACCTTTCAAAACTTATCCTTTGGTAGTTATTCAACACCAAAGTTGCTTTAGATTTATTATGATTTAAGGCTACTTTGTTGTTGATCGAGATTACTTGATCAATCGGCTGTTCTTTAACAATTTATAGAGTTTAATCAGCGTTGCTAGCGGAAACTGCACATTCGTAAAGGTTTAGTGCAGACCGTGCCGCTAGCGACATAATTTTGATTGCGTCAAAATGAATATCAAACTTCACGTTTGAAATTCGAGTTATTCAAGTTAATTGAATACGGCATAACGCGACAGGTGAGAGACCTGTCAAACATTCCTTGAAGATAACTGGTTGATTCGCAAGAATCATCAAAGTTATAGGGTCAAGTGAATAAGAGCATATGGTGGATGCCTTGGCAATGATAGGCGACGAAGGACGTGATAGCCTGCGATAAGCTTCGGGGAGCTGGCAAATTAGCTTTGATCCGGAGATTTCCGAATGGGGAAACCCACCTGCAAAGGTATCGCATGATGAATACATAGTCATGCGAGGCGAACCGGGTGAACTGAAACATCTCAGTAGCTCGAGGAAAAGACATCAACCGAGATTCCGAAAGTAGTGGCGAGCGAAATCGGAGAAGCCTGCAAGTGATAGCACAAGACATAACGGAACGATCTGGAAAGGTCGACTATAGAGGGTGATAGTCCCGTACGTGAAATGACCTGTGTGGTACTGAGCTTGCGACAAGTAGGGCGGGACACGAGAAATCCTGTCTGAATATGGGGGGACCATCCTCCAAGGCTAAATACTCATCATTGACCGATAGTGAACTAGTACCGTGAGGGAAAGGCGAAAAGAACCCCGGGAGGGGAGTGAAATAGATCCTGAAACCGTATGCTTACAAAAAGTAGGAGCCCGCAAGGGTGACTGCGTACCTTTTGTATAATGGGTCAGCGACTTACATTCAGTGGCAAGGTTAACCGAATAGGGAAGCCGTAGAGAAATCGAGTCCGAATAGGGCGTCAAGTCGCTGGGTGTAGACCCGAAACCAAGTGATCTATCCATGGCCAGGATGAAGGTGCCGTAACAGGTACTGGAGGTCCGAACCGACTAGTGTTGCAAAACTAGCGGATGAGCTGTGGATAGGGGTGAAAGGCTAAACAAACTTGGAAATAGCTGGTTCTCTCCGAAAACTATTTAGGTAGTGCCTCAAGTATTACCTGCGGGGGTAGAGCACTGTTTTGGCTAGGGGGTCATGGCGACTTACCAAACCAATGCAAACTCCGAATACCGCAGAGTACAGCTTGGGAGACAGAGCACCGGGTGCTAACGTCCGGACTCAAGAGGGAAACAACCCAGACCGCCAGCTAAGGTCCCTAAAATTGGCTAAGTGGGAAACGAAGTGGGAAGGCTAAAACAGTCAGGATGTTGGCTTAGAAGCAGCCATCATTTAAAGAAAGCGTAATAGCTCACTGATCGAGTCGTCCTGCGCGGAAGATGTAACGGGGCTAAGCCAGTTACCGAAGCTGCGGATTTGCAATTTATTGCAAGTGGTAGGAGAGCGTTCTGTAAGCCTGTGAAGGTGCGTTGTAAAGCGTGCTGGAGGTATCAGAAGTGCGAATGCTGACATGAGTAGCGTTAAAGGGGGTGAAAAGCCCCCTCGCCGTAAGCGCAAGGTTTTCTACGCAACGTTCATCGGCGTAGAGTGAGTCGGCCCCTAAGGCGAGGCAGAGATGCGTAGCTGATGGGAAACAGGTCAATATTCCTGTACCGATGTGTAGTGCGATGTGGGGACGGAGAAGGTTAGCTCAGCCAACTGTTGGATATGTTGGTTCAAGCCTGTAGTCGTGCCTGGTAGGTAAATCCGCCGGGCTTAGATGAGGGGTGATAACGAGGCTGCTTGCAGCCGAAGTGAGTGATACCCTGCTTCCAGGAAAAGCCACTAAGCTTCAGCTACACACGACCGTACCGCAAACCGACACTGGTGCGCGAGATGAGTATTCTAAGGCGCTTGAGAGAACTCGGGAGAAGGAACTCGGCAAATTGACACCGTAACTTCGGAAGAAGGTGTGCCTTTAGTAGGTGAACCATTTACTTGGGGAGCCCAATGAGGTTGCAAAAAATCGGTGGCTGCGACTGTTTATTAAAAACACAGCACTCTGCAAACACGAAAGTGGACGTATAGGGTGTGACGCCTGCCCGGTGCTGGAAGATTAAATGATGGGGTGCAAGCTCTTGATTGAAGTCCCAGTAAACGGCGGCCGTAACTATAACGGTCCTAAGGTAGCGAAATTCCTTGTCGGGTAAGTTCCGACCTGCACGAATGGCGTAACGATGGCCACACTGTCTCCTCCCGAGACTCAGCGAAGTTGAAATGTTTGTGATGATGCAATCTCCCCGCGGAAAGACGGAAAGACCCCATGAACCTTTACTGTAGCTTTGTATTGGACTTTGAACAGATCTGTGTAGGATAGGTGGGAGGCTTTGAAGCAGGGTCGCTAGATCTTGTGGAGCCAACGTTGAAATACCACCCTGGTGTGTTTGAGGTTCTAACCTAGGTCCATTATCTGGATCGGGGACAGTGCATGGTAGGCAGTTTGACTGGGGCGGTCTCCTCCCAAAGCGTAACGGAGGAGTTCGAAGGTACGCTAGGTACGGTCGGACATCGTGCTAATAGTGCAATGGCATAAGCGTGCTTAACTGCGAGACTGACAAGTCGAGCAGATGCGAAAGCAGGACATAGTGATCCGGTGGTTCTGTATGGAAGGGCCATCGCTCAACGGATAAAAGGTACTCTGGGGATAACAGGCTGATACCGCCCAAGAGTTCATATCGACGGCGGTGTTTGGCACCTCGATGTCGGCTCATCTCATCCTGGGGCTGTAGCCGGTCCCAAGGGTATGGCTGTTCGCCATTTAAAGAGGTACGTGAGCTGGGTTTAAAACGTCGTGAGACAGTTTGGTCCCTATCTTCCGTGGGCGCTGCAGATTTGAGGAAGCCTGCTCCTAGTACGAGAGGACCGGAGTGGACACACCTCTGGTGTATCGGTTGTCACGCCAGTGGCATTGCCGAGTAGCTAAGTGTGGAAGAGATAACCGCTGAAAGCATCTAAGCGGGAAACTCGTTTCAAGATGAGATCTGCCGGGGCCTTGAGCCCCCTGAAGAGTCGTTCAAGACCAGGACGTTGATAGGTCGGGTGTGGAAGCGCAGTAATGCGTTAAGCTAACCGATACTAATTGCTCGTGCGGCTTGACCCTATAACTTTGATGTACACCATGTACTCAAGGAAGTTATGCCAAGTTGACGCATTCAAAATCCACCACAAGTGGTGTCGTAACAGACAAGCTGATTAGCTCTATAAATTGGTCCGGTTGACTTCAGTCAATCAGACAAAAAAGTTATGCCTGACGACCATAGCGACTTGGTACCACTCCTTCCCATCCCGAACAGGACAGTGAAACGAGTCAGCGCCGATGATAGTGCGGGTTCCCGTGTGAAAGTAGGTCATCGTCAGGCTATTTACAGCCAAAAACGCCTCAGGTATCCCTGGGGCGTTTTCATCAGCGTCTTCAGATAAGAAAGATGCTGATGAAAACGAAAAAAGTTCGTTTTTGTTGACCAGCAGCTAAAAACTGTGTCATAATTCAAGGCTTCGCTGATCACAGTGAAGCAAGCAAAGAGAAGTAAAAAGTTCTTTGTGATCTTTAAAAATTTACAGCCGATAAGCGTGGGCGTTTGAAGGCGATTGCCAAGTTCTTCGGAACTAGGTCTTAACTGACCTACAAACGCTCATGAAGTAAAAAAGATGTGAAAGTCAGAGATGATATTCACGTCGATTCCAATTTATGAGTTGCTCGAAAGAGCGAAAAAATTCAAGATCGAACTATAGAGTTTGATCCTGGCTCAGATTGAACGCTGGCGGCATGCCTTACACATGCAAGTCGAACGGCAGCACGGGAGCAATCCTGGTGGCGAGTGGCGAACGGGTGAGTAATATATCGGAACGTGCCCAGTCGTGGGGGATAACGCAGCGAAAGCTGTGCTAATACCGCATACGATCTATGGATGAAAGCGGGGGATCGCAAGACCTCGCGCGATTGGAGCGGCCGATATCAGATTAGCTAGTTGGTGAGGTAAAGGCTCACCAAGGCGACGATCTGTAGCTGGTCTGAGAGGACGACCAGCCACACTGGAACTGAGACACGGTCCAGACTCCTACGGGAGGCAGCAGTGGGGAATTTTGGACAATGGGCGCAAGCCTGATCCAGCAATGCCGCGTGCAGGATGAAGGCCTTCGGGTTGTAAACTGCTTTTGTACGGAACGAAACGGCCCTTTCTAATACAAGGGGCTAATGACGGTACCGTAAGAATAAGCACCGGCTAACTACGTGCCAGCAGCCGCGGTAATACGTAGGGTGCGAGCGTTAATCGGAATTACTGGGCGTAAAGCGTGCGCAGGCGGTTATATAAGACAGATGTGAAATCCCCGGGCTCAACCTGGGACCTGCATTTGTGACTGTATAGCTAGAGTACGGTAGAGGGGGATGGAATTCCGCGTGTAGCAGTGAAATGCGTAGATATGCGGAGGAACACCGATGGCGAAGGCAATCCCCTGGACCTGTACTGACGCTCATGCACGAAAGCGTGGGGAGCAAACAGGATTAGATACCCTGGTAGTCCACGCCCTAAACGATGTCAACTGGTTGTTGGGTCTTCACTGACTCAGTAACGAAGCTAACGCGTGAAGTTGACCGCCTGGGGAGTACGGCCGCAAGGTTGAAACTCAAAGGAATTGACGGGGACCCGCACAAGCGGTGGATGATGTGGTTTAATTCGATGCAACGCGAAAAACCTTACCCACCTTTGACATGTACGGAATTTGCCAGAGATGGCTTAGTGCTCGAAAGAGAACCGTAACACAGGTGCTGCATGGCTGTCGTCAGCTCGTGTCGTGAGATGTTGGGTTAAGTCCCGCAACGAGCGCAACCCTTGTCATTAGTTGCTACATTTAGTTGGGCACTCTAATGAGACTGCCGGTGACAAACCGGAGGAAGGTGGGGATGACGTCAAGTCCTCATGGCCCTTATAGGTGGGGCTACACACGTCATACAATGGCTGGTACAAAGGGTTGCCAACCCGCGAGGGGGAGCTAATCCCATAAAGCCAGTCGTAGTCCGGATCGCAGTCTGCAACTCGACTGCGTGAAGTCGGAATCGCTAGTAATCGTGGATCAGAATGTCACGGTGAATACGTTCCCGGGTCTTGTACACACCGCCCGTCACACCATGGGAGCGGGTTCTGCCAGAAGTAGTTAGCCTAACCGCAAGGAGGGCGATTACCACGGCAGGGTTCGTGACTGGGGTGAAGTCGTAACAAGGTAGCCGTATCGGAAGGTGCGGCTGGATCACCTCCTTTCTGGAAACTGCAATTTAATTTGAACGCTCACACTTATCGGTTGTTGGAAGGTTGTCGCTGACGACTCTGGCTTATGGCCTGGTCACAAGTGACCGGCTTGGGTCTGTAGCTCAGTTGGTTAGAGCACCGTCTTGATAAGGCGGGGGTCGTTGGTTCGAGACCAACCAGACCCACCATCGTCGTCCAATATACAGATATTCGGGTACACGGGGGATTAGCTCAGCTGGGAGAGCACCTGCTTTGCAAGCAGGGGGTCGTCGGTTCGATCCCGTCATCCTCCACCAACCTTTCAAAACTTATCCTTTGGTAGTTATTCAACACCAAAGTTGCTTTAGATTTATTATGATTTAAGGCTACTTTGTTGTTGATCGAGATTACTTGATCAATCGGCTGTTCTTTAACAATTTATAGAGTTTAATCAGCGTTGCTAGCGGAAACTGCACATTCGTAAAGGTTTAGTGCAGACCGTGCCGCTAGCGACATAATTTTGATTGCGTCAAAATGAATATCAAACTTCACGTTTGAAATTCGAGTTATTCAAGTTAATTGAATACGGCATAACGCGACAGGTGAGAGACCTGTCAAACATTCCTTGAAGATAACTGGTTGATTCGCAAGAATCATCAAAGTTATAGGGTCAAGTGAATAAGAGCATATGGTGGATGCCTTGGCAATGATAGGCGACGAAGGACGTGATAGCCTGCGATAAGCTTCGGGGAGCTGGCAAATTAGCTTTGATCCGGAGATTTCCGAATGGGGAAACCCACCTGCAAAGGTATCGCATGATGAATACATAGTCATGCGAGGCGAACCGGGTGAACTGAAACATCTCAGTAGCTCGAGGAAAAGACATCAACCGAGATTCCGAAAGTAGTGGCGAGCGAAATCGGAGAAGCCTGCAAGTGATAGCACAAGACATAACGGAACGATCTGGAAAGGTCGACTATAGAGGGTGATAGTCCCGTACGTGAAATGACCTGTGTGGTACTGAGCTTGCGACAAGTAGGGCGGGACACGAGAAATCCTGTCTGAATATGGGGGGACCATCCTCCAAGGCTAAATACTCATCATTGACCGATAGTGAACTAGTACCGTGAGGGAAAGGCGAAAAGAACCCCGGGAGGGGAGTGAAATAGATCCTGAAACCGTATGCTTACAAAAAGTAGGAGCCCGCAAGGGTGACTGCGTACCTTTTGTATAATGGGTCAGCGACTTACATTCAGTGGCAAGGTTAACCGAATAGGGAAGCCGTAGAGAAATCGAGTCCGAATAGGGCGTCAAGTCGCTGGGTGTAGACCCGAAACCAAGTGATCTATCCATGGCCAGGATGAAGGTGCCGTAACAGGTACTGGAGGTCCGAACCGACTAGTGTTGCAAAACTAGCGGATGAGCTGTGGATAGGGGTGAAAGGCTAAACAAACTTGGAAATAGCTGGTTCTCTCCGAAAACTATTTAGGTAGTGCCTCAAGTATTACCTGCGGGGGTAGAGCACTGTTTTGGCTAGGGGGTCATGGCGACTTACCAAACCAATGCAAACTCCGAATACCGCAGAGTACAGCTTGGGAGACAGAGCACCGGGTGCTAACGTCCGGACTCAAGAGGGAAACAACCCAGACCGCCAGCTAAGGTCCCTAAAATTGGCTAAGTGGGAAACGAAGTGGGAAGGCTAAAACAGTCAGGATGTTGGCTTAGAAGCAGCCATCATTTAAAGAAAGCGTAATAGCTCACTGATCGAGTCGTCCTGCGCGGAAGATGTAACGGGGCTAAGCCAGTTACCGAAGCTGCGGATTTGCAATTTATTGCAAGTGGTAGGAGAGCGTTCTGTAAGCCTGTGAAGGTGCGTTGTAAAGCGTGCTGGAGGTATCAGAAGTGCGAATGCTGACATGAGTAGCGTTAAAGGGGGTGAAAAGCCCCCTCGCCGTAAGCGCAAGGTTTTCTACGCAACGTTCATCGGCGTAGAGTGAGTCGGCCCCTAAGGCGAGGCAGAGATGCGTAGCTGATGGGAAACAGGTCAATATTCCTGTACCGATGTGTAGTGCGATGTGGGGACGGAGAAGGTTAGCTCAGCCAACTGTTGGATATGTTGGTTCAAGCCTGTAGTCGTGCCTGGTAGGTAAATCCGCCGGGCTTAGATGAGGGGTGATAACGAGGCTGCTTGCAGCCGAAGTGAGTGATACCCTGCTTCCAGGAAAAGCCACTAAGCTTCAGCTACACACGACCGTACCGCAAACCGACACTGGTGCGCGAGATGAGTATTCTAAGGCGCTTGAGAGAACTCGGGAGAAGGAACTCGGCAAATTGACACCGTAACTTCGGAAGAAGGTGTGCCTTTAGTAGGTGAACCATTTACTTGGGGAGCCCAATGAGGTTGCAAAAAATCGGTGGCTGCGACTGTTTATTAAAAACACAGCACTCTGCAAACACGAAAGTGGACGTATAGGGTGTGACGCCTGCCCGGTGCTGGAAGATTAAATGATGGGGTGCAAGCTCTTGATTGAAGTCCCAGTAAACGGCGGCCGTAACTATAACGGTCCTAAGGTAGCGAAATTCCTTGTCGGGTAAGTTCCGACCTGCACGAATGGCGTAACGATGGCCACACTGTCTCCTCCCGAGACTCAGCGAAGTTGAAATGTTTGTGATGATGCAATCTCCCCGCGGAAAGACGGAAAGACCCCATGAACCTTTACTGTAGCTTTGTATTGGACTTTGAACAGATCTGTGTAGGATAGGTGGGAGGCTTTGAAGCAGGGTCGCTAGATCTTGTGGAGCCAACGTTGAAATACCACCCTGGTGTGTTTGAGGTTCTAACCTAGGTCCATTATCTGGATCGGGGACAGTGCATGGTAGGCAGTTTGACTGGGGCGGTCTCCTCCCAAAGCGTAACGGAGGAGTTCGAAGGTACGCTAGGTACGGTCGGACATCGTGCTAATAGTGCAATGGCATAAGCGTGCTTAACTGCGAGACTGACAAGTCGAGCAGATGCGAAAGCAGGACATAGTGATCCGGTGGTTCTGTATGGAAGGGCCATCGCTCAACGGATAAAAGGTACTCTGGGGATAACAGGCTGATACCGCCCAAGAGTTCATATCGACGGCGGTGTTTGGCACCTCGATGTCGGCTCATCTCATCCTGGGGCTGTAGCCGGTCCCAAGGGTATGGCTGTTCGCCATTTAAAGAGGTACGTGAGCTGGGTTTAAAACGTCGTGAGACAGTTTGGTCCCTATCTTCCGTGGGCGCTGCAGATTTGAGGAAGCCTGCTCCTAGTACGAGAGGACCGGAGTGGACACACCTCTGGTGTATCGGTTGTCACGCCAGTGGCATTGCCGAGTAGCTAAGTGTGGAAGAGATAACCGCTGAAAGCATCTAAGCGGGAAACTCGTTTCAAGATGAGATCTGCCGGGGCCTTGAGCCCCCTGAAGAGTCGTTCAAGACCAGGACGTTGATAGGTCGGGTGTGGAAGCGCAGTAATGCGTTAAGCTAACCGATACTAATTGCTCGTGCGGCTTGACCCTATAACTTTGATGTACACCATGTACTCAAGGAAGTTATGCCAAGTTGACGCATTCAAAATCCACCACAAGTGGTGTCGTAACAGACAAGCTGATTAGCTCTATAAATTGGTCCGGTTGACTTCAGTCAATCAGACAAAAAAGTTATGCCTGACGACCATAGCGACTTGGTACCACTCCTTCCCATCCCGAACAGGACAGTGAAACGAGTCAGCGCCGATGATAGTGCGGGTTCCCGTGTGAAAGTAGGTCATCGTCAGGCTATTTACAGCCAAAAACGCCTCAGGTATCCCTGGGGCGTTTTTTTTTGCCCAGCGAAATCGGCTCACATGGCTGATACGTAGCAGGGTCTTTCTCCTGTGAAGTGCAGAATCTAGGGTAAACCCTTATAGTTGCATTCATGATTCAACTTGCCTACAAATTCAGCGCGATTGCCAAAGTGGCTTTTTCTTGGCTTCGTCGGTTGATGCCGAGTGGCACTCTCATACGTACGCTGGGAGCACATCACAGAGAGCGTATTGCCGCCCACTTGCTGGCACTGAGCGCACAGGATCGCTATCTGCGCTTTGGTTATCCGGCGCAAGATGCACAGATATTGCGCTACGTACAAGGACTGGACTTTCTGCGCGACGAAGTGCTTGGGATCTATGATCGACAGCTGAAACTCGTTGCGGTCGCGCATCTCGCATACGGAGAAGAGGCTTCAGAACAGCGCGTTGAATTTGGCGTGTCCGTTTTGAAGGAAGTTCGCGGCCTGGGATATGGGGCAAGACTGTTCGCTAGGGCCGCCACGCATGCGAGCAATTTAGGCGTGCGGACCATGTTCATACACGCCTTGAGTGAAAACGCCGCTATGCTGAAGATAGCACGGGCTGCAGGCGCCCATGTGCAGAGAGACGGATCCGAATCGCAGGCCTATCTTCAACTGCCAGCATCCACTGTGTACAGCCGCTTTGGCGAATTGCTACAAGAGCGAATTGCAAAAGCAGACTTCCGGCTCAAAGTGCGCGCGTATCAGATCCGCTCATTGATTAATTCGCCGAGTGAAGTAAGCTGAATTTCGCAGTAGCTTCGACGGCCTCAATACGGGCCAAGATGCGCGGCGAATTCGCCCGTCTTACAAATCCGCTATCCTTGCGACAACGCAACAACGGCTTTACTGCCCTTTCCGAAGTGTCAGACCCCCATCCCGCGCGGACCAATGAAAAGGAAGATAAACGCACCTTTCTCCAAAAGCTGGCTGAGTTCATTCACCCTGGACCCGATTCCACGGATGAACTGATTGAAACGCTGGCCGAAGCACAGGACAACAACATCATTGGCGCAGACTCGCGTCTGATGCTTGAAGGGGTCATTCGCATGGCGGACATGACAGCAGGTGACGTCATGGTGCCCGCGACGCGGATGGATTTTCTGGACATAGGCTCAACGATGGATGAGCTGCTGCACCAGGTGATAGATACCGGCCACTCACGCTTTCCGGTCTTTGAAAATGAACGCGAAAACATCCTGGGCATACTGATGGCCAAGGATCTACTCAAGCTGCAACGCGCGCCGGAACTCAACATCCGCGCACTTATACGACCCGCGGTCTTTGTACCGGAGTCCAAGGGACTCAACGATCTGTTGCGCGACTTTCGGGGTAATCGGAATCACCTCGCCATCGTCATCGACGAATTCGGACGCGTAGCTGGTCTCATCACTATTGAAGACGTGCTGGAGCAAATCGTGGGCGAAATCGAAGACGAATTCGACATGCCCGATGATGAAGGTGACATCTTTGGCCTGCCGGATAGAAGCTATAGAGTGAGTGGAGATACACCGATTGAACGTGTGAATGATGCTTTCGACGTCACCTTGACCAGCAGCGATCCGGACGACCACTTTGAGACCATCGGCGGTCTGATTGCGCATGAAATGGGCCATGTGCCCAAACGCGGCGAACGGCACTCCATGGGTGGGCTTGACTTTGCAGTCCTGCATACCAAAGGTGGAGCGGTGAAGTGGTTCAAAGTCGCACCCTCCAAGACGCCCCTGTCTTGAGCCGGATGGTAGATTCACCCGGCGTAGCCCAACGTTCGGCACACGCCTTGCAGGCCGCCCTGCTGGTATTGGCTGCCGCTGCTGCCTCCCTGGCGGTTTGCTGGCCATTTGCAAACGTGGGCCAGGTTGGCGAAACCATATGGTGGCTGCAGTTGCTTTCCCTGGCCTGCCTGTCACGGGCTGTGGGGCGTTGCACCACAGCCAAACAAGCGTTTGGATGGAGCTTCCTCTACACCGTCGCCTGGCTTTGTGCCACGTTCTGGTGGCTTTTTGTGGCCATGCACACCTACGGAGGGTTGCCATCGGCGCTGGCACTTGTCGCGGTACTGGCATTGGCAGGGGCGCTAAGTCTGTACTACGGTGCAGCTATGGCGCTGTGCTGGAAGCTGGGGCAAGGACGCCCCGCCGTGATGGCCCTGCTATTCGCCGCCCTCTGGACCATGGCCGAAATGGCTCGCGGAACGTGGCTGACCGGCTTCGGCTGGGGAGCCATGGCCTATGCCCACACCGGCGGTCCGCTGTCCCGCTGGATACCGGTGGTGGGTGCATACGGTGTCGGTGCGCTGGCCGCCTGGGTGGCAGCTTCACTTGCGCTGCTGAGAGAAGCAGGCTGGTGGCAACGCGTCACCATGGTGCTATTGCTGGCAGCCGGCTGGCTTCCCATTCAAGCGGATCACACCTCCTCCACAGGACCTATCCGGGTCGCCTTGCTGCAAGGCAATATTCCCCAGGATGAAAAATTCGACGCCGGCACCGGAGTTCCGCTGGCATTGCGCTGGTATGCAGACCACATGCAGCAACGCCAGGCGGACTTGGTACTGGCACCCGAAACTGCCATCCCCTTGCTACCTCAGGAGCTGCCCGAGGGCTACTGGGATGCGTTGCGTAGGCAGGTCGACCAGGGACAAAGTGCGCTGCTGACCGGCATACCGCTGGGCGACTACCAGCGCGGCTACACCAACTCGGTCATTGCGCTGCAACCGGGAGCGCCAAAGGCCTGGCGCTACGACAAACACCATCTGGTTCCATTCGGAGAATTCATCCCGCCGCTGTTCAAGTGGTTCACGCGCATGATGAACATACCGCTGGGCGACTTCCAGCGCGGAGGCATAGGACAACCTTCCTTTGCCTGGAAAGGGCAGCGCATCGCGCCCAACATCTGTTACGAAGATCTCTTTGGCGAAGAACTCGGTGCCCGCTTTATCGACCCAGCGCTGGCACCTACGGTCTTTGCCAACGTCAGCAACCTGGGCTGGTTTGGCGACACCGTCGCGATAGACCAGCATTTGCAGATTTCCCGCATGCGGGCACTGGAATTTCAGCGGCCCTTTCTGAGAGCCACCAACACAGGCGCGACTGTCGTCATGGACTATCGCGGCCATGTCACCAACAGCCTGACACGCCTTACGCAGGGTGTGCTCGAAGGTACCGTGGAGGGCCGTACCGGCACCACACCGTTTGCCTGGTGGGTATCGCGCTGGGGCTTGTGGCCGCTGTGGATCGTGGCCATTGCCGTGCTGCTGCTGGCATGGCGCACCGCACCTTCTGCCAGATTGCCAAGCCCCGCCCCGTAGAATTGGGGGTTTACACGAGGGCCGTCCGGTTTGGCCCCCACACCTATGCTTACCTTTCAGCAAATCATCCTTAGACTGCAGGACTATTGGGACCGCCAGGGTTGCGCACTGCTGCAACCCTATGACATGGAAGTCGGCGCGGGCACCTCACACACCGCCACGTTCTTGAGAGCCATTGGTCCCGAGCCTTGGAAGGCTGCCTACGTGCAGCCCAGCCGCCGCCCCAAGGACGGCCGCTACGGCGAAAACCCCAACCGTTTGCAGCACTACTACCAGTATCAGGTGGTGCTCAAGCCTGCGCCTGCCAACATCCTGGAGCTGTATCTGGGTTCACTCGAAGCCCTGGGCTTTGATCTGAAGAAGAACGACATCCGCTTTGTGGAAGACGATTGGGAAAACCCGACGCTGGGTGCCTGGGGCCTGGGCTGGGAAGTCTGGCTCAACGGTATGGAAGTCACACAGTTCACCTACTTCCAACAGGTGGGCGGCATTGACTGCAAACCCGCAACGGGTGAGATCACCTATGGTCTGGAGCGCCTGGCCATGTACCTGCAGGGCGTGGACAACGTCTACAACCTGAAGTGGACCGAAGGCATGTCGTACGGCGATGTCTACAAGCAAAACGAAGTGGAGCAATCCACCTACAACTTCGAGCACAGCGACGCCGACTTCCTGTTCACTGCCTTCACAGCGCATGAAAAACAGGCCAAGCATCTGATCGAAGTCCAGCTCGCGCTGCCGGCCTATGAGCAGGTCCTCAAGGCGGCGCACAGCTTCAACCTGCTGGATGCGCGCGGTGCGATCAGTGTGACCGAGCGCGCCGCCTATATCGGCCGCATTCGCAACTTGGCGCGTGCCGTCGCACAGAGTTACTACGAGAGCCGTGAGCGCCTGGGATTCCCCATGGCGCCACGCGAATGGATTGAGCAAATTGCCAAGAAGGCTGCATGAGATGACGACAAAAAACCTTCTGGTTGAACTGTTTGTGGAAGAGCTGCCGCCCAAGGCGCTCAAGAAATTGGGCGAAGCGTTTGCTTCCGTACTAGCGGACTCGCTCAAGTCACAGGGTTTGGCCGCAGCAGATGCTGTTGTGACACACTTTGCCTCGCCGCGCCGCCTGGGCGTGCATGTGACGGATGTTGCTGCGCAGGCGGCCGACAAGGCGGTCTCTGCCAAGCTCATGCCCGTGACCGTGGGCCTGAATGCAGAAGGCCAGGCTACTCCCGCCTTGCTGAAGAAGCTGGCCTCCCTGGGTGCCGATGCCTCGGCGGTCGCAGGCCTCAAGCGTGCCATGGATGGCAAGGCCGAAGCGCTGTTCTTCGAGAGCATGGTGACCGGTATCACACTGCGTGACGGCTTGCAGAAAGCGCTGGAAGAGTCTCTGTCCAAGCTGCCCATTCCCAAGGTCATGACCTACCAGTTGGACGCATCCAGCGGTTGCGAGTTGCCCGGATGGAGCAGTGTGAGCTTTGTGCGTCCGGCCCATGGCCTGGTCGCTTTGCACGGTGCGGATGTTGTGCCCATCCAGGTACTGGGACTCAAAGCCGGCAACGCCACGACAGGCCACCGCTTTGAAGCCAAGGTCTCGCCTGTAGTGATTGCGGATGCCGACAGCTATGCCCACACTTTGCGCGAGCAAGGCGCCGTGATCGCCAGCTTTGCCGAGCGCCGTGCCGACATCGTGCGCCAGCTCGCTGCGGCAGCAGCCAAGGTAGGCAATGGCGCGCGTGCCATTGAAGATGAAGCCTTGCTGGACGAAGTCACCGCTCTGGTCGAGCGCCCCAATGTGCTGGTGTGCAGCTTTGAGTACCAGTTCCTGGAAGTGCCCCAGGAGTGCCTGATCCTCACCATGAAGGCGAATCAGAAATACTTCCCGCTACTGGACGCCGCAGGCAGGCTCACCAACCAGTTTCTGGTGGTGAGCAACATCAGCCCGGAGGACGCCAGTGCCGTCATCGGCGGCAACGAACGCGTAGTGCGTCCACGGCTGGCGGATGCCAAGTTCTTCTTTGACCAGGACCGCAAGAAAACGCTGGAGTCGCGCGTCGAAGGTCTGGGCAAGGTCGTGTACCACAACAAGCTCGGCACTCAAGGTGAGCGCAGCGAGCGGGTGCGTGCCATCGCCACTGCCATTGCCGCACTGCTGGAGCAAGGCGGATATGCCAACACGGGCGCACTCTCTGCACAGGCTGATACCGCAGCGCGTCTGGCCAAGACCGATCTGGTCACCGACATGGTGGGCGAATTCCCCGAGCTGCAAGGCATCATGGGTGGCTACTACGCACGCCACGATGGATTGGGCGAGGACATCGCATTTGCCATCGAGGACCACTACAAGCCCCGCTTTGCCGGCGACGATTTGCCCCGCAATGACGCGGGTCTGGTGGTCGCACTGGCCGACAAGCTGGAGACCCTGGTCGGCATGTTCGGCATCGGCAATCTGCCCACGGGCGACAAGGACCCCTTTGCCCTGCGCCGCCACGCGCTGGGTGTGATCCGCATGCTGGTTGAAAAAGACCTGCCGCTGGACTTGCTGACGCTGCTGCAAAGCGCCGTTCCTGCTTTTGGCGATCGCATCACCGATGCCACGCCCGCACTGGCCGACTTCATCTACGACCGCCTGGCCGGCTCCTTGCGTGAGCAAGGTTACAGCGCGCAGGAAGTGGATGCCGTGCTGGCCCTGCGGCCCCAGCGTCTGGGCGACATTCCCAAGCGTCTGCTTGCGGTGCGCGCTTTTGCCGAACTGCCGGAGAGCGCCGCGCTGGCTGCTGCGAACAAGCGCATCGGAAATATCCTTAAGAAGGCCGACGACGTGGATGCCCACGTCAGCCCGGTGCTGCTGGTGGAGTCCGCCGAGAAGAATCTGTTTGACGCCATGAAGACGGTGTTGCCGGTGGCACAGGCGCGCTGGGAGGCGGGTGACTACACCGCCTCGCTGCAATCGCTGGCCGAGTTGCGCACGCCGGTGGACGTATTCTTTGAAGACGTCATGGTCAACGCCGAGCAGCTTGATCTGCGCTTGAACCGCCTGGGCCTGCTCAAGAGTCTGCACGTGGCGATGAACCGCGTTGCCGACCTCTCCAAGCTGGCCAGCTGAAAACTGGGGACCACACCATGAAGCTCTGCATTCTCGACCGCGACGGCACCATCAACGAAGACAGTGCAGACTACGTCAAATCGCCCGCTGAGTGGTTGCCGCTGCCGGGGGCTCTGGAGGCCATCGCCCGCATCAACCACGCTGGCTGGCATGTGGTGGTAGTGACCAACCAGTCGGGTCTGGGGCGTGGCCTATTTGATGTGAGCGCGCTCAACGCCATGCACGCCAAGATGCACGACATGCTGTCAGCAGTGGGGGGGCGCGTGGATGCGATCTTCTACTGCCCCCACGCACCAGAAGACAACTGCCACTGCCGCAAGCCAGCACCAGGCTTGTACGAGCAGATTGCCGATCGCTATGGCGTGGATCTCAAGGGCATGCCGACCGTGGGTGACTCGGTGCGTGATCTGGTGGCTGGAACCACCGTAGGCTGCGCACCACACCTGGTGCTGACCGGCAAGTCGGCCGGGTACAGAGGGCGTGCGCTGCCCGAAGGGCTGCCCCAGGGCACCATGGTGCATGAAGACCTGCCTGCGTTTGCCCACTATCTGGTGAATCGGTAGCCACCACCATGACGTGCTGCACGGCCCCGCGCTGACGGTACCCACCATGCTCCCCCTGCTGCGCTACACACTGGACCTGTTTTCCACCGAGCCTGTGGTCAAGCCGCAGGAGCCTCCTGTATCTGCAGCGCCCCCCAGGCGGCGCGAAGGCGCTCACATTCCCGGCGTGCCCCTGCAAGGTGTCATCGCGCCAGCCCAATTTGCACATCCGCAGGCCAACCGCGAAGTACGCATACAGGATGCCGTCATTGCCTACGCCTTTGCCCGGGCCAAGCGCAGAACCATTGGTTTTGTTGTGGGCCCTGATGGATTGGTGGTGCGTGCGCCGCGCTGGACGCCTTTGCATGAAGTGGATGCCGCGTTACAGGAGAAGGGCAGTTGGATTCTGCGCAAGCTACAGGAGTCGCGGGAGCGCCAGCAGCGTGCGCACAGTGCGCGCGTGCAGTGGCGCGACGGTGTCGCCATCCCGTTCATGGGGGAAGACATCACCGTGCTGCTGGACCCTGCGCACGGCTTCAGCGGCAGAGGCGCGCAACTCAAGCCGGGGGGAGAAGGCGGTGCATCGCAAACCCTGCATGTGGGCCTGCCCAAGGCCGCCACGGCCGACCAGATCCGCGATGCGGTGCAGGCCTGGCTGATGCGCCAGGCCCAGGCCAACTTCAAGGAACGCATGGACCACTTTGCGCCGCTACTGGGCGTGCAGTGGAAGAAACTGCGGCTGAGCAGCGCTGGCACCCGCTGGGGCAGTGCCAGTGCGGACGGCTCCATCCGGCTCAACTGGCGCCTGATTCATTACCGTCAGCCGGTGATCGACTACGTGGTGGCGCATGAACTCAGCCACCTGCGGGTCATGGACCACAGCGCCCAATTCTGGAACACCGTAGCCACCGTAGTCCCCGACTACCAGCAGCTGCGCTCGCAGCTCAAGGACGACGCGATTCCGAAGTGGTGAAGCGGTACACCCCGTCCGGGGAGCGCTGGCGAACCAGATCACCGCGATGCCACAGCGTATGCAGGTGGGCCACGGCTTCGCCAATGGCAAACGTGGTCTGGTGAAAATCCAGCGGTCGCTTGAACAGGACTGGCAGCGCGTCGGCGGCGCTGCAGGGTGTGCGGGTGCAGGCTTCCATGACTTCCTGCAGTCGTTCATCATGGTGGTCGTGCAGTTGCTGGATGCGGATATGCAGACCGGTGAACGGCTTGCCATGCGAGGGCAGCACCAGCGTGGACGCGGGCAGCGCCTTGAAGCGGTCTATGGAATGCAGGAACAGCTTGAGTGCATCGGCCTCGGGCTCCTGCTCGTACACGCTCACATTGGTGGAGATGCGCGGCAACATCATGTCGCCACCAATCAGCAAACCGAGGTCCTGACAGTGCAGCGCCATGTGTTCTGGGGCATGGCCATAGCCGCTGATGCAGGTCCAGGCATGCCCGCCGATGCGCAGCGTGAGCCCGTCCAGCAGCCGGTGGTGGCGGTCAGGCACTGACGGCACCAGCGACGAGAAATACGAGGTGCGGTCCATCACCTTGGCGCGGGTCTGTGCGTCGTTGAGCCCATGCGCGGCATAGAACGCTGCAGTGCGCTCGCCGCTGAAGGTGTCCTGGCCCGAGCAGGCCATGTGCGCCACCAGAAAGTCGGTGGCGCTGATATACAGGGGGGCGTCCCAGCGTTCGCACAGCCAATGCGCCAGGCCGATATGGTCCGGGTGCATGTGGGTCACGATCACCCGCAGCACCGGCAGGCCATCCAGCTCGTTGGCAAACAGCGATTCCCACTGCGCCTTGGCCTCTTGCCGGTGGATGCAGCAGTCCACAATGCTCCAGCCCTCTACGCCATCGATCGCGTCGCGCAGCAGCCACAGGTTGATGTGGTTGAGCACAAAGGGTAGTGCCATGCGAATCCATTTCACACCGGGCGCGACTGTGATGCAGTGGCCCGGTTCAGGCAAGGCCTCGCCCAGGGGATAGTGGAGTTGTTTTTCGAGTTCGTTCATGGGGTGTTTTATGCTTCATAATTGACGTTTACGTAAACGTCAACTGCGTAGGCCATTGTATGCAGTGCACGTGAAGCGTGCTGTCTCCCACGTTGCGGCCCTATTACACATGACGACAACCTACACCATCAGCGATCTTGCACGTGAGTTCGACCTCACCACCCGGGCCATCCGGTTTTACGAAGATCTGGGTTTGCTGCAGCCCGAGCGCAGCGGCCCGGGCGGGCGCAATCGGATCTACAGCCACCGTGATCGTACCCGCCTGAAGCTCACGCTGCGTGCCAAGCGGCTGGGCCTGAGCCTGACCGAGGCCAAGGAGATCATCGACATGTACGACAGCCCGCGCGACACCGGGGCGCAGCTGGTCAAGTTTCTGGACGTGCTGGCAGTGCACCGCAGCCAGGTGGAAGAGCAGATGGCTGACCTGCAGGCCAATCTCGACGAGATCAAGGAGCACCAGCGCGAGGCCCGTGCGCTGTTGGCCAAGCAGAACGCCAAGGCCGAGGCCAAGTCCGCCACAAAAGCTGCAGGGAAGGGGAAAAGCAATGCCCAATAACGCACTCTGGCAACGCGTGCAGGACAGCCTGGACCGCCAGGGCATGATGCGCCACCTGGGCGCACGCCTGCTGCGGGTGGAGCCCGGTCTGGTGGAGATTGCATTGCCGTATTCCGACAAAGTCTCGCAGCAGCAGGACGGTTTCCATGGTGGCGCCATGGGCGCGCTGGCCGATATTGCCGGTGGCTATGCAGGCCTCACGGTGGCGGCCGAAGGCATGGAAGTCACAACGGCCGAGTACAAGATCAATTTCCTGGCGGGCTTCAAGGCGGGCGAGCTGCGCGCCACCGGGCGCGTCATCAAGGGCGGCAAGCGCCTGATCGTCACCAGCGCCGAAGTCATGCATGTGGACCCGGCCGGCAAGCAGAGCGCCTGCGCCGTGATGCAGCAAACCCTGGTGCCGGTACCCAAGACTTACTGATTTCACATCCCGTTCACACACAGACATTACAAAGAAGGAGACCACCATGAACATGCCCGGACTGAATTTCCAACTCGGAGAGGATATTGATGCCTTGCGCGATGCCGTGCGCGCATTTGCCGAGGAAGAAATCGCTCCCCGCGCTGCCGAGATCGACCGCAACGACCAGTTCCCCATGGACCTGTGGCAGAAGATGGGCTCTTTAGGCGTGCTGGGCATCACCGTGGGCGAAGAGTACGGCGGTGCCAACATGGGCTACCTGGCGCACATGATTGCCATGGAGGAAATCTCGCGCGCTTCCGCTTCGGTCGGCCTGTCGTACGGCGCGCACAGCAACTTGTGCGTCAACCAGATCAAGCGCAACGGCACGCCCGAGCAGCGCGCCAAGTACCTGCCCAAGCTCATCAGTGGCGAGCATGTGGGCGCACTGGCCATGAGTGAGCCCGGCGCCGGCAGCGACGTCATCAGCATGAAGCTCAAGGCCGAGGACAAGGGAGGCTACTACCTGCTCAACGGCAACAAGATGTGGATCACCAATGGCCCGGACGCCGACACCCTGGTGGTCTATGCCAAGAGCGAACCCGAGCTGGGGGCGCGCGGCGTCACCGCTTTCCTGATCGAGAAGGGCATGAAGGGCTTCAGCATTGCGCAAAAGCTCGATAAGCTGGGCATGCGCGGCAGCCATACAGGCGAGCTGGTGTTCAACAACGTGGAAGTGCCGGCGCAGAACATCCTGGGCGGCCTGAACCAGGGCGCCAAGGTGCTGATGAGCGGCCTGGACTATGAGCGCGCCGTGCTGACCGGCGGCCCACTGGGCATCATGCAATCGGTGATGGACAACGTGATTCCCTACATCCACGACCGCAAGCAGTTCGGGCAGAGCATCGGCGAGTTTCAGCTCATCCAGGGCAAGGTCGCCGACATGTACACCGTGCTGCAGGCCGGGCGCTCGTTTGCCTACACCGTGGCCAAGAACCTGGACATGCTGGGCACCGAACACGTTCGCCAGGTGCGCAAGGACTGCGCCTCGGTGATTCTGTGGTGTGCCGAGAAGGCCACCTGGATGGCGGGCGAGGGCGTGCAGATTTTCGGCGGCAACGGTTACATCAATGAGTACCCGCTGGGAAGACTATGGCGCGATGCCAAGCTTTACGAAATCGGCGCAGGTACCAGCGAAATCCGCCGTATGCTTATCGGCCGCGAATTGTTCGCCGAAACCATGTAAATGCTCACCACACTGAAACGCATCCTCTCCGTCTTCTTCAACGGCTTCATGCGCGGTCTGATTCGCGCCTGGCTGTTGGTCATTCCCCTGGTGCTGGCCCTGTCCCTGATCCGTTGGGTACAGATTTGGCACTTCTGGCCCGCGGGCTTCACCGCACCGCCGTCCGAGGTGATGACGGTGGCGTTTCAGGGTTTCCGCTTCGACCTGAAGGTCAGCGCCATTGCCGGCATCTTGCTGCTGGTGCTGCTGCCCTGGGTCCACGCCCGGGCGTATCGCGCCATTGCGGCGGTGCTGGCGCTGGTGTTTGTGTTGCTCTCCATGATCAACTTACACTACTTCGGTTTTTACAAGACACCGATCGACTCGCTGGTGTTTGGGCTGGTGGAAGACGACACCTCCGCCGTACTCAAAACCGTGTGGCACGACTTCCCGGTGGTCACCTCGCTGTTGGCCGTCGTGCTGCTGAGTTGGGCTGCGGTATGGCTGCACCAGCGCATCGTGGTGCGTGCCGTGCCCGATACCGCGTTGCGCGGGCGCAGTGCCTGGCTGCGTGGCGTGTTCATCTTCGTGGCGTTCTGGGCGCTGGTGTTTGCTGGCAAGGGCACGCTGCGCGAGATGGCATTGCAGCGCCAGCACCTCACGGTCACCACCTCGCAGTTCCTCAACGACATGGTGCCCAATGGCGTCATTGCGTTGAAGTACGCCTGGGACAGCCGCGGCCAATCGCAAAACCTGCAGGACCCTCTGGTGGGCCTCAGGGCCATGGGCTTTGATTCCGCGCGCGCCGCAGCCGAGGTGCTGGGCCTGCCCCATGACAGCGATGCCGAGGTCAAGGCCGCGCTCACGGCACATCCACCCCTGCCACCCGGAACGCCCAAGAAGAACCTGTTGTTCTTCCTGATGGAATCCTGGAGTGCCGAGCCCATGCTCTACAACAGTCCCAAGTTCGATGTGCTGGGCCGCTTGGCGCCCACACTGGACAAGGCCTGTCACTTCAGCAATTTCGACTCGGCCCACGCCGGCACCCATCCCAGCATGGAAGCCATTCTGTTTTCCACGCCCATCACACCACTGACGCTGGGTGACGTGGGGCGCAAACCTATCCCGTGGGCGACTGCCAAGATCGCGCGCGATGCGGGTTACCGCACGCTGTTCGTGTCCTCGGTACGCGCCGGCTGGCGCAGCCTGGACCGGGTGCTGCAGGCGCAGGGTTTTGACGAAATCATCGATGCCAACTCCCTCAAGGAAGCCTACCCCGAAGCCACCTTGGGTCTGTGGGGCGTGTGGGACGACTACGTCTTCAAATACCTCAAGAAGCGCATGTCCCAGCCCTCCGATAAACCCCTGTTCGTGTTCGTGCTGACCTCCACCAACCACCCACCCTACGATCTGCCGCCCGAGTACAAGCGCGTGCCGCGCGACATGTCGTTGTGGAAGGGTGAGACCAGTGCCGACACGCTGCTGCTCAACCTGGACACCTACCATTACGCCGCCGATCTGCTGGGCGGCTTTGTGCAGGACATCCAGAACGGCCCGCACAAGTCCGACACCATCATTGGCGCCACCGGCGACCACAATGTGCGTTCTTTCGGTGTGTATGCGGAGAACAGCCGGCGCTACCTGATCCGCCAGGTGCCCTTCGTGATCTGGGGTGAAGGCCTGCAGTGTGGCAATCAGCTGGAGCAGCCCGCGAGCCACCGCGACATGTTCAACACCCTGTTCCCGCTGGCCGGCATCGAAGGGCCCTACATCAATGCGGGCCGTAACCTGCTGCAGCCTTTGAAAGAGCCGACGGACCCGATCAATGCGCCGCGCGCCATGTTCTTTACCGGCGAAGCGCGCAACGCCCAGGGCATGTGGCAACTGGGCAATCCCGGCAGCTTCGTGTGCACCTCGGCCAAGCCTGATCCCCAATGTGCATTCAATGCCAAGGACGACCAACAGGAGCGCGCGCGTTACGGTCTGCTGGACTGGAATGTGCGCATCTCCCTGAGAAAGTAACAAGACATGAAGAACCTCTCACACCTGTTTGACAACAACCGGTCCTGGGCGAGCGACATGGAGCGCAAGCGCCCCGGTTTTTTTACCGGCCTGGCCAACCAGCAGCGCCCCAAGTACATGTGGATCGGCTGCTCCGACAGCCGCGTGCCGGCCAACGAAATCACCGGCCTGGACCCTGGTGAAGTGTTTGTGCACCGGAACATCGCCAATGTGGTGGTGCATTCCGATTTGAATGCCCTGTCCACCATCCAGTTCGCTGTGGAGCGGATCAACGTGGAGCACGTGATGGTGGTGGGCCACTATGGCTGCTCGGGCGTGCAGGCTGCGCTGGAAGGCGCACGCATCGGTCTGGCCGACAACTGGCTGCGCCACATCCAGGATGTGCGCGACCGCCACCGCGACGTGCTGGACGTGCTGCCCGAACATGGTCGGGCCCAGGCGCTGTGCGAGCTCAATGTGATCGAGCAGGTGGTCAACGTGGCACAGAGCACGGTGCTGCAGGACGCCTGGGCGCGCAAGCAGAACATCACCCTGCACGGCTGGGTCTATGGCGTTACCGACGGCCTGCTGCACGACCTGCACATAACGGTCACCGGTGAAGATGATCTGGATGCGCTCTACCGCGAAGCCGTCTCCGGTGTGCGCCTGATGCCGCGCCTGCCGAAGTAAGACCAAGCACGCGGCGACCGGCATGTTTCCCACGCGTCTGGATTCGCCGCTGGCCTATGACATCGCCAAGGCCATGCTCGACGGGTTCAACCGCCACTACCTGCTGTTCCGCAAGGAGTCGGCGCGTGCCAAGCATCGCTTTGAGACCTCCGACTGGCACGGCCAGCAGCGTGCCCAGCGCGAGCGCATCGAGTTCTACGCGCTGCGGGTGAAGGAAGCGACCAAGCGGTTGGAGCGCGAGTTCAAGGCCAGCGAGCAGCCCATGGAAGTCTGGCAGCAGATCAAGCTGCACTACATCGGGTTGCTGGTGGATCACCACCAGCCCGAACTGGCCGAGACGTTTTTCAACTCGGTCACCACCAAGATCCTGCACCGCAGCTACTTCCAGAACGACTTCATCTTCGTGCGGCCCGCCGTCAGCACCGAGTACATCGAAAGCAGCGACCCGCACAACGCGCCTACCTACCATGCCTACTACCCTGGCACGGCGGGCCTGCACAACAGCCTGCGCCAGTTGGTGGAGGATTACGCCTTTCGCACACCGTTTGATGACTTGGAGCGCGACATTGCCTGGGTGGCACAGGCCATGCACGAGCGCCAGGGCGAGGTCACCCTGCGCGCCAACTTCCAGATCCAGGCGCTCTCCGGCCTGTTCTTTCGTAACAAGGGCTGCTACATCATTGGCAAGCTGATCAACGGCTTCAACGCCTTTGGCTTTGCCCTGCCGGTGCTGCACAACAAGGCCGGCAAGCTGATCATCGACACCGCGCTGTTCGGCGAAGACGACCTGCTCATGCTGTTCAGCTTTGCGCGGGCTTACTTCATGGTCGACATGGAGATTCCCTCGGCCTATGTGCAGTTCCTGCGCAGCATGATGCCGCGCAAACCCAGCAACGAGATCTACAACGCGCTGGGGCTGGCCAAGCAGGGCAAGACCCTGTTCTACCGCGACCTGCTGCACCACCAGCGCCACAGCACGGACAAGTTCCGCATAGCACCCGGCATCAAGGGCATGGTCATGCTGGTGTTCGACCAGCCCAGCTACCCCTATGTGTTCAAGATCATCAAGGATTACTTTCCGCCGCAGAAGGACACCACGCGCGAGCAGGTTAAGGCCAAGTACCAGCTGGTCAAGCAGCACGACCGCGTGGGCCGTATGGCCGATACGCTGGAGTACAGCGACGTAGGCTTTCCGCGCGACCGCTTTGAAGACGACCTGATTGCCGAGCTGCAGAAGTTCGCCCCCAGCCAGATCGAGATCAGCGACCGCGATGGTGACGGCACGCTGGAGGTGGTGCTCAAGCACGTCTACATCGAGCGGCGCATGATCCCGCTCAACATCTATCTGCAGGAAGCTTTCGATGCCGGTGGTGCTCGCGCCGATGACACCAGCCCTGCGGCCCGTCGCGCGCGCGAGCAGATCACGCGCGCCGTCATTGAATACGGCAACGCCATCAAGGACCTGGTGGCCGCCAACATCTTCCCTGGCGACATGCTGTGGAAGAACTTCGGCATCACCCGCAGCAGCAAGGTGGTGTTCTACGACTACGACGAGATCGAATACATCACCGACTGCAACTTTCGCCGCGTGCCCGAACCCCGTACCGAAGAGGAAGAGATGTCCAGCGAAGTCTGGTACGCCGTGGGTCCGCACGATGTCTTCCCCGAAACCTTTGCCCCGTTTCTGCTGGGCAACCCGGCAGTGCGCGAAGTGTTCATGCAGCACCATGCCGACCTGCTGGATGTGGAGTTCTGGCAGAGCTGCAAGGACCGCATTGCTGCGGGCCATGTGCACGACGTATTTCCCTACGAGCGCAGCAAGCGCTTTGTCCACCAGTACCGCGGCACCCTTGCCGCTTGAGTTTCATCTTTTTACCAACTACAGGAGATCCCTATGTCCGAATCCGTTGTCATCGTCAGTGCAGCCCGTACGCCCATGGGCGCGTTCCAGGGCGACTTTGCGTCGCTTGCCGCGCACGACCTGGGCGGCGCAGCCATCGCGGCTGCAGTGCAGCGCGCAGGCATTGCACCAGAGCTGGTGACCGAAGTCATCTTCGGCAACTGCCTCATGGCCGGCCAGGGCCAGGCTCCGGCACGCCAGGCCGCATTCAAGGGCGGGCTGCCCAAGAGCGCAGGCGCCGTCACGCTGTCCAAGATGTGCGGCTCCGGCATGCGCGCGGCCATGTTCGCGCACGACATGCTGGTGGCCGGCAGCCATGACGTGCTGGTGGCGGGCGGCATGGAGAGCATGACCAACGCGCCATACCTCATGCTCAAGGGCCGCAGCGGCTACCGCATGGGCCACGACCGCATCTTCGACCACATGATGCTCGACGGTCTGGAAGACGCTTACGAGGCAGGCCGTTCCATGGGCACCTTCGGCGAAGACTGCGCCGCCAAGTACAGCTTCACCCGCGAACAGCAGGACGCCTTTGCAACTGCCAGCGTGCAACGCGCGCAGAACGCCATCCAGTCCGGCGCATTCGCCACCGAGATCACGCCCGTCACGGTGAAGACTCGCACTGGCGAGGTGGTGGTGTCGGCGGACGAAGGCCCGGGCAAGATCAAGCTCGACAAGATTCCCACGCTGCGCACCGCCTTCAAGAAAGACGGCACCATCACCGCCGCCAGCAGCAGCTCCATCAACGATGGCGCTGCCGCCATGGTGATGATGCGCGCCGGTACCGCCTCCAGTCTGGGCTGCAAACCGCTGGCACGCGTCGTGGCCCACTCGGTACATGCGCAGGAACCCAACTGGTTTGCCACGGCGCCCGTGGGCGCGGTACAGAAGGTGCTGGCCAAGGCCGGCTGGTCGGTGGCCGATGTGGATCTGTGGGAAGTGAACGAAGCCTTCGCCGTGGTGCCCATGGCCTTGATGACGGAGCTGTCGATCCCGCACGAGAAGGTCAATGTGAACGGCGGCGCTTGCGCGCTGGGCCACCCGATTGGCGCATCGGGTGCGCGCATCATGGTGACGCTGATTCATGCTTTGAAGGCACGTGGGTTGAAGCGTGGGGTGGCGACCTTGTGCATTGGTGGTGGTGAGGCTACGGCGGTGGCTTTGGAGCTGTTCTGAGTTTTCATGCCTGCATTGGTGATGTTCTCACGCGCGGCGACCGGGTATGCCGGTGGCCTCATCTGCCCTGCGGTCAGAAAATCGGCGACCGGCATACCCGGTCGCCGCGCTGGGCGCGTGCGTGCGATAAATGCAAACGGACTTCACCTCTTGCGTGCGTTAACTTCGTCCAAGCGGGAAGGGGCGGAGCGGCTAGCCGATTTTCTGGCCGAAGGACAGATGAGGCCAGTCGCTCTGCCCCTTCCCGCGTACCAACCAAGCCGGCACATCAACAGGAGCACAAAGTGACCATCCTCATCCTGGGCGCCTCCAGAGGCATAGGCCTGGAGTTCACCCGCCAGTACCTGGAAGCCGGCGAACGCGTCATCGCCACTGCACGCGATGCGGCAGGCATGCAACGCCTCACCGATGTGGGCGCGCAAGCCCTCAAGCTCGACGTCAGCAACCCCGCCAGCATCAGCGGCCTGAGCTGGCAGCTCGACGGCGAGAAGATCGACATCGCCCTCTACGTGGCCGGCGTCTACACCACAGGCGGCGCCCTCAGCCCGCCCACGCAACAACAGTTCGACCAGGTCATGCACACCAATGTGCTGGGCGCCATGCAGGCGATTCCCCAGGTCGCACCCTGGGTGGAAGAGGCCAAAGGCATCTTCGCCTTCATCACCAGCGGCATGGGCCAGATCAGCACGGTGGAGTCCAGCTTTGGCTGGACCTACCGCGTGAGCAAGGCCGCGCTCAACATGGCGGTGGTGGCGGCGCAGCCCGACTATCCCAAGGCCACCTTCATCGCGCTGTGCCCCGGCTGGGTACAGACCGACATGGGCGGAACGGGCGCACCGCTGACGGTGGAAGCCAGCGTGGGCGCCATGCGCCAGACGCTTAGCGCAATCACCCCCAAAGACAAAGCCAAATTTCTACACCACGACGGACGCCCTTACGCGTCCTGGTAAAACAAAGACGGAGACAAGACAACATGCTGCTGACACAAGACCAGGAAATGATCCGCGACGCCGTGCGCGACTTTGCCCAGACCGAGCTCTGGCCTCACGCTGCCCAGTGGGACAAGGAGCACACCTTTCCCAAGGACGTGCACAAGGGCCTGGCGGCGCTGGGTGCCTACGGCATCTGCGTGCCCGAGGAGCTGGGCGGCGCGGGGCTGGACTACCTGACCCTGGCGCTGGTGCTGGAAGAAATTGCCGCGGGCGACGGCGGCACCAGCACCGTCATCAGTGTGACCAACTGCCCGGTCAATGCCATCCTTATGAAGTTCGGAAACGCTCAGCAGAAGAAACAATGGCTGGAGCCGCTGGCCCAGGGGCAGATGCTGGGGGCGTTCTGCCTGACCGAGCCGCATGTGGGCTCGGACGCGTCATCGCTGCGCACCACTGCTACGCGCGATGGGGATAGCTACATCATCAATGGCGTAAAGCAATTCATCACCAGCGGCAAGAACGGCGACGTGGCCATCGTCATTGCGGTGACCGACAAGGGCGCTGGCAAGAAGGGCATGAGTGCCTTTCTGGTGCCCATCAACACACCGGGTTATGTGGTGGCACGTCTGGAAGACAAGCTCGGCCAGCACAGCAGCGACACCGCGCAGATCAACTTCGACAACTGCCGCATCCCCGCCGAGAACCTGATCGGCAAGGAGGGCGAGGGTTATGGCATTGCGCTGGGCGGGCTGGAGGGAGGGCGCATCGGCATTGCGGCGCAGAGCGTGGGCATGGCACGTTCCGCGCTGGAAGTGGCCGTGGCCTATGCCAAGGACCGCCAGAGCTTCGGCACCAGCATCTTCAACCACCAGGCGGTAGGCTTCCGGCTGGCCGATTGCGCCACCCAGATCGAGGCGGCACGCCAGCTGATCTGGCATGCCGCCTCCCTGCGCGACGCGGGTCGGCCCTGCCTGAAAGAGGCCGCCATGGCCAAGTTGTTTGCCAGCGAAATGGCCGAGCGCGTGTGCAGTGCTGCCATCCAGACGCTGGGCGGCTACGGCTATGTGAGCGACTTTCCGCTGGAGCGCATCTACCGCGACGTGCGGGTCTGCCAGATCTATGAAGGCACCAGCGACGTGCAGAAGATCATCATCCAGCGTGCGCTGGCCTGAGCCCATGTCGGCAAGCCTGGACCGCACGCACATGCTGCGCGACATCCACATCTTCGAGCGTGGTTGGCTGTCGAGCAACAACATCCTCATCACGGGCAAGGACAGCAGCGCCCTCATCGACAGCGGCTACTGCATCCATGCCGAGCAGACGCTCTCGCTGGTGGACGCGGTACTGCAGGGCAAGGCGCTGGATGTGCTGGTCAACACGCATCTGCACAGCGACCACTGCGGTGGCAACGCAGCACTGCAGGCACGCTACCCGCAGCTGCAGACGCTGGTGCCGCCCGGCCATGCGCCGTTTGTGGCGCAGTGGGACCCGCAGGCACTGAGCTACACACCCACCGGGCAGAACTGCCCGCGGTTCACGCTCAGCGGCACCTTGCAGCCCGGCACCGAACTGCGCCTGGGCGACATGCAGTGGCAGGTGCATGCAGCGCCAGGGCATGACCCGCATTCGGTCATCCTGTTTGCGCCTGAGCGCCGCGTGCTGGTGTCGGCGGATGCGCTGTGGGAGCGCGGCTTTGGCGTGATCTTTCCCGAGCTGGATGGTGCACGTGCCTTTGACGAAGTCGCCGACACACTGGACCTGATCGAGCGCCTGCAGCCGTTGCTGGTGATACCCGGCCACGGTTCCCTGTTCAGCGATGTGGCCGATGCCTTGGCGCGCGCGCGCCAAGGCTGGAAGGTTTTCAGAGCGACCCGGTGCGCCACTTGCAGCATGCTGCCAAGGTGTTGCTGAAATTCAAGTTGCTGGAGTTGCAGCGCAGCCGCATGGCCGATCTGCTGGCCTGGTCGGATGCGACGCCGTATTTCCGTTCACTGTTCATGCAGCTGTTCCCGGGCACTGCCAGCGCAGACGCCGTGTCCGCGCTGGTGCATGATCTGGTGCGCGCCGGCGCTGCCCACGTGCAAGGCGAGTGGGTGCACAACGCCTGATCGCAGCAATCCATACCCACAACCCATAAGGAGACACCCATGCCCATTACCAAAGGATTCCGTGCACTGGTGGATGAAGCCATGGCCCAGGTCACCACCTATTCGGTGCCAGACGTGCGCGCGCGCCTGGATGACCCCCAAGTGCAGATCGTCGACATCCGCGACGTACGCGAGCTGGCAGACGGCACCGTGGTGGGCGCCTTCCATGCGCCGCGCTGCATGCTGGAGTTCTGGGTGGATCCGGACTCGCCCTACCACAAGAAGATTTTTGCCGACGAGGGGCGTGAGTTCATCCTGTTCTGTGGCGCCGGCTGGCGCAGTGCATTGGCGGCCAAGACGCTGCAGGACATGGGCATGACCAACGTGGCCCATATCGATGGCGGCTACGCCGAGTGGGTCAAGCAGGGCGCACCCACCGAGACGCTGGAGCAGCAAAAGGCACGGCGCGCAGCCAAGGCATGAAGACGCTGGACGCACACCAGCCTTGCCCCTGCGGGCGGCTTGCCGCAGGCAAGGGCGGCAAGCCGCTCACCTATGGCAGCTGTTGCGGCCGCTGGCTGGAGCCGCAAACCGCAAGCGCATTTCCGCCCGACGCCGAGAGCCTGATGCGCTCGCGTTACAGCGCCTTTGTGCTGGAGCGAGAGGCCTATCTGCTGCAGAGTTGGGCCGCGCAACACCGCCCTGCCAACATTGACTTTGATGCGGGTGTCAAATGGCTGGGGCTGGAGGTGCGTGCGCACCGCCAGACCGGGGCGGATACTGCCGAGGTGGAATTCGTGGCCCGGCAAAAGCCCATGGGCGGGCCTGCGGTGCGGCTGCACGAGCGCAGCCGGTTTGTGCGCCAGGACGGGCGCTGGTTGTATGTGGATGGAGATGCCTTGTGAGATTTGATGCTGTGCTGTTTGATTGCGATGGGGTGTTGGTGGATTCCGAGTCCCTCACCTGCGGCGTGCTGCGCGACATGCTGCAGGACCTGGGCTGGACCCTGACGCTGCAGCAGTGCATGGACATCTTCATCGGCAAGATGGTGGCCGACGAGCGCGTGCGCATCGAGGCCGAGACCGGCAAGCCGTTTACCCAGGAGTGGCTGGCGGCGTTTCGCCAGCGCCGCAACGAGACGCTGGATGCCAACATCGTGGCGATACCGAATGTGCACGCCGCCGTGCAGCACCTGCATGCCGCCACACAAGGGCGCATCGCCTGCGCCTCGGGTGCGGACCGGCCCAAGATCGAACTCATGCTGTCCCGCGTAGGGCTGCTGCCGCATTTTGAAGGGCGCATCTTCAGCGGACATGAAATGCCGCGCTCCAAGCCTTTCCCCGACGTCTATCTGGCTGCGGCTGCGCACCTGGGCGTGGCGCCGGCCCGCTGCGCCGTGGTGGAAGACACTACGGTGGGCGTGCGCGCCGGTGTGGCCGCCGGGGCCACCGTGTTTGCCTATGCGCCTTTGGGTGACGGGCAGGCGCTACGCGATGTAGGTGCGCATGCGGTGTTCACCGACATGGCGCATTTGGCCGCTGTGTTGGCGTAAGGGCTGCGCCAGCGCCGCCACTCAGCGGTGCATCTGGCGCAGTTCGCGCTTGAGCAGTTTGCCGGTGGGGTTCTTGGGCAGGGCATCGACAAACACCACCCGCTTGGGCGCCTTGAAGCCGGCCATGTGTTCGCGGCAGAACGCCATCACGGCATCTTCGGTCAGGGTCTTGCCAGCCTTGAGCACGATCACCGCCGTCACCGCCTCCACCCATTGCGGATCGGGCAATCCGACTACCGCCACTTCGCTGACTTCGGGCAGGCGGTAGATCATTTCCTCCACCTCGCGGCTGGCCACGTTTTCGCCGCCGGTCTTGATCATGTCCTTCTTGCGGTCCACCACGCTGATGTAGCCCTCGTCATCGATCACGCCCAGGTCGCCACTGTGGAACCAGTCGCCCTCGAACGCAGCGCGGGTGCGCTCCTCGTCGTTCAGATAGCCCAGCATCAGGTGCGGTGAGCGGTGCACGATTTCGCCGACTTCACCGGGGGGCACGTCTTGCATGGCATCGTTCACGACACGCGTTTCCACATTCAGCACCGGGCGGCCGCAGGAGCCGGGTTTGCGCAGCTGGTCTTCCGGCGGCAGCATGGTGGCCAGCGGTGCGATCTCGGTCTGTCCATACATGTTCCACAGGCGCACCTGGGGCAGGCGGGTGGTGAGCTCGCGCAGCACTTCCACCGGCATGATGGATGCGCCGTAGTAGCCCTTGGCCAGGTTGGTGAGCTTGCCCGGATCGAGCTGGGGTGAGCGCAGCAGTGCAATCCACACCGTGGGCGCGGCAAAGAAGCTGCTGATGGAAAAGCGCTCCATCAGTGCCAACAGGTTGTCGGGCACCGGCTTGGACGTGATGATGTTGGTGGTGCCCATGAAGATGCCGGGCCCGAAGAACACGTCGAGCTGCGCGCAGTGGTAGAGCGGCAGCGCATGCAGCATGACATCCTGCTCGGCCATGCCGGCACTGCCCACGCAGCTCACGTACTGCCACAGCACCGCATCATGCGAAAGCATGGCGCCCTTGGGTGAGGACTCGGTCCCGCTGGTGTAGACGATCTGCAGCAGGTCGTTGCTGCCCAGGGTGCTCTCGGCCAATTCCGATTCACATGCGGCCAGGTCGGGGAAGCTGTGCATGCCGGGCACGGGCGCGCTGTCCTCCTCGGCGGGAATCCAGACGAACTCGCGCACCTGCGTGTCCAGCGCGGCGCCGGCGCGGGCCAGCTCGGCCAGACCGCTGTCGGTGGCCAGCACACGGGTTCCGGCGTGGCGCAGGATGTAGGCCACCTCTTCGGCCTTGAGCATGAAGTTGATGGGCACCAGCACCGCACCCAGGCGTGCCAGCGCAAAGCGCATGGCGGCAAAGCCGTGCGAGTTGCGCGCCAGCATGGCCACGCGCTCACCCTGCTTCACGCCGAGCTGCTGCAGGCCGGCGGCCAGGCGCGTGACCAGCGCGTCAAATTCCGCATAGGTCCATTGCGTGTTGCCGCAGATGATGGCGGTCTTGTTGGGCAGGCGCCTGGCGGTGCGGCGCAGCACGTCGGCCAGGGTTTGTCGGCGGATTGCGGGGTTCATGGGTGTCTCCTCTTTATTGATTTCAAATATGCGGGCAGGTTGGAGTCAACCTTTTAGTTCAAGCGTTCCAGCACCGTGGCGGTGGCCATGCCGTGGCCTATGCACATGACCTGCAGGCCGAACTGGCCGCCGGTCTGCTCCAGACCGGCCAGCATCTTGGCCATCAGCGCCGCACCGGTGCCGCCCAGCGGGTGGCCGTGCGCAATGGCGCCGCCCCAGGGGTTGAGCTTGTCCATGTCCGGCTGGAACTCGCGCGCCCAGCACAGTGCGACCGAGGCGAAGGCCTCGTTGACCTCAATCCAGTCCAGGTCGGCGATGGACAGGCCCGCCTTCTTCAGCGCCATGTGGGTAGCGGGGATCACGCCGGTGAGCTGCATCACCGGGTCCGATCCGGTGACTACGCGGGCGCGGAAACGCGCCCTGGCTTGTAGGCCATGGCGCTCTGCTGCCGCGCGGCTGCCCACCACCACGGCACTGGCACCGTCGGAAATCTGGCTGGAGTTGGCAGCAGTCACCACGCCGGTTTCGGGTGTGCGGAACACGGGTGGCATGGACTGCATCTTGTCGTGGTCGATGACTGCGCGCACGCCTTCGTCGTGGTCCAGCAGGAAGCTGGCGCCGTCCTTGTCCACGCCCGTCATGGGTGCGATTTCGGTGTGCCGGCCCGCCAGACGTGCGGCATGGGCACGGCTGTGGCTTTCCACGGCGAAGCTGTCCACGTCGCTACGCGAGAGCTTCCATTGCTCGGCAACGCGTTCGGCGCTCTCCACCTGGTGCGGTATGGGGTAGCGCGCCAGGGTTTCGGGGTGCAGCATGTCAAAGCCGGTAAAGGCGCGCTGGCCCAGGGTCAGGTCCAGGAACATGGGCACACGGCTCATGCTCTCCACACCGCAGCCGATGGCAAAGTCCAGGTCGCCCGCGGCCACCACCTGTGCTGCAGCGTGCACCGCAAACTGGCTGGAGCCGCACATGCGGTTCAGGCTGACACCCGGCACTTCCTGCGGCAGGCGCGCCAGCAGGGCAGCCTGGCGCGCGATGTTGGCGCCCTGTTCGCCCGCCTGGCTGACGCAGCCGGCAATCACGTCGCCAACCGCTTCGCCGGGGAGCTTGGCGCGCTCCAGTGCCGCCGTGATGGCGCTGGAAAGCAGCACGTCAGGCCGGGTGTCGCGCAAAGCGCCGTTGCGGCGGCCAAAGGGCGTGCGCACGGCAGACAGGATCAAGGGTTCGTTGGCTGGGTTGGTCATGGTCTGGTGTTCCTAGGTTAGATGCGTGCCATTTCGCGGGCGATGATGTTGCGCTGGATCTCGCTGGTGCCTTCGTAGATCTGCAGCACCTTGGCGTCGCGGAAGAGTTTCTCCACCGGGTATTCGGTGCTGTAGCCCATGCCACCAAAAATCTGGATGGCTTCGGTGGCGCACCACATGGCCGCGTCCGCCGCAAACGCCTTGGCAATGGATGCCTGCATGGTGCCGCGTTGGCCTTGGTCCACCAGCCAGGCAGCCTGGTAGGTGAGCAGGCGTGCGGCTTCCAGGCGCATCTGCATTTCGGCCAGCTTGTGGGCCACGGCCTGGTGTTCGATCAAGGGCTTGCCCATGCTGCTGCGGCTGCGAGCATAGGCCAGCGACTCGTCCACGCAGCGCTGGATCAGGCCCACGCCAAAGGCGGCCACCATGGGGCGCGAATGGTCGAACACGGCCATGGCCAGGGCAAAGCCGCTGCCCTCTGCGCCCAGGCGACGGTCCTCCGGCACAAAGGCGTCGTCCAGAAAGATCTCGGCAGTGGGCGCCGCGCGCTGGCCCAGCTTGCCCATGGCCGGGCCCACGGTCACGCCCGGGGTGCCCGCTTCCACAATGAAAGCCGTCATGCCCTTGTGCCCGGCGGACAGATCGGTCTTGGCAAACACCACAAAGTAGTCGGCAAGCGGGGCGTTGGAAATCCAGATCTTGCTGCCCTGCAGCCGGTAACCGCCCTCGGTGCGGGTGGCACGGGTGCGAATGCCTGCCACGTCGGAGCCCGCACCTGGTTCGGTCATGCCGAAGCTGGCAAAGCGGCCCTGGGCCAGCGGCGCGAGGTAGCGTTGCTGCTGTGCCTCGCTACCGCCCAGCAGGATGGGCTCATAGGCCAATGCGTTGACGCACAGGGCCGTGCCTATGCCCAGGCAGGCACGGCAGAACTCCTCGGTCACCAGCACCAGCTCCACGCAACCCAACCCGGCGCCACCCACGCTCTCGGGCAGGGTCAGGTTCACCAGGCCCAGCTCGACCGCCTTGGCCTGCACCTGCATGGGAAACTCCCTTTTGACATCCGCTTCGGCTGCCAGCGGCAGGATCTCCCGGTCGGCAAACTGGCGCGCCAGTTCCTTGATCTGCAGTTGCTCACTGGTGAGCTGAAAGTGCATGCATGTCTCCTGCGTTGCAGCGCCTGCGGCGGCGCATTCTTGTAGGTTGGAGTTGCAAATGTCGCCAGTCAGGCGGACTGCAACTTCCAAGGTCGTCGTCGATTCTAGGATTGGCATAGGGAGATGGATAGGACAAAATCAGCCTTTGAATTTGCATATCTCGCCAAAATCCATTCGTTTTCCATGCTGCCCAGCTCCATCCACACCCTCTCGCCCACCGTCTCCATGGCCATGGTCACGGAACTGCTGGCCGATCTGGGGCTGGACCCGTCCTGGGTAGACAAGGCGATAGACCGCGCCGGCATTGCGCCCGAGCTGTTGCAGGAGGCCGGGGCGCGCATTTCGGTGGAGCAGTTCTCGCGCATCTACCGCCAGTTGGTCGCCCTGCTGGATGATGAGACGCCGGGCTTCTTCTCGCGTCCGCTACGCCAGGGCACGCTGAAGTTCCTGTGCCTGGGCATGTATGGCGCGCCCAGTCTGGAGATTGCTCTGCACCGGTTTCGCAGCTACTTCCGTCTGCTGCTCGATGACATGGGCTTCGAGGTGACGGTCAACGAAGCGCTCACTCGCATCGCGCTTGTCGAGCATGCGCCACCCCGGCGCTCCCGCGTGTTGGTGCACGAGATCATGCTCAAGCTGGTTCACGGCGTGGCGTCCTGGATGATTGACCGCAAGATCGCGCTGGCGCGGGTGGAGTTTGCCTACCCTCGGCCACAGCGTGCTGCCGACTACGTGTACCTGTTTCCCGGGCCGGTGCAGTTCGACCAGGCGCAGACCGCGCTGTACGTGGACTCGGAATACCTGCGGGCGCCCATCCGTCAGGACATGAAGGCTCTCGGCACCTTCTTGCGCAACGCGCCGGCCGACTGGCTCTTCGTCTCGTTCAGCGAAAAAATGCAGACGCACCGGGTGCGCGACTATCTGGAGGCGCAACTGGCCCACAAGCCCACACTGGAATCCACCGCCAGTGCGCTGCATTTTTCCGAGCGCTCGCTGTCACGCCGCCTGGCCGACGAGGGCACGACATTCCAGGCCATCAAGGACGAGCTGCGCCGGGACATGGCCATCCAGAAGCTGCTGAAGACCCGCATGCCCATCACCGCCGTTGCCGCCGCCATCGGCATCGACAACCTCAGCGTCTTCAACCGCGCCTTCAAGCTCTGGACCGGCAGCACTCCCGGGACCTACCGGCGCCTGGGGGCAGGGCGCAAAGGCCGGGACTCGGCCTGAGAGGATGCCTGGCGCACGGCATCGGCCGTCTGCCCGGTCCAGCCCTTGAAGGCGCGCAGGAAACTCTTCTCGTTCTGAAACCCCACGCGTTCGGCGATCTGCTTGATCGGGCGCTGGCTGCGCAGCAGCAGTTCCAGCGCCAGCTCGCGGCGTACCGCGTCCTTGATGGCCTGCAGGCTGCTGCCTTCCTCGTGCAGTTGGCGGTGCAGGCTGCGCACCGACAGGTTCAGCCGCTCGGCCAGGGCATCGGCGCTGCGCAGGACGGCGGCATCCTGCCGCAGCAGTTGACGGGTTTTTTCCACCAGCAGCCGGTCGCGCCGGTAGGGACGCACGGTGAGCAGCAGGGCGCGCTCCAGCATGCGCTGCAGGGCGGCTTCGTCGCGGCGCACCGGCAGTCCAAGGTAGAGCGCGTCGAACTGCAGGCTGTTGGCTTCGGCGTCGAAGCTGCAGGGGCCATCAAACAGCACGCGGTAGCTGTCCTTGTGCAGAGGGGGCGCATAGCGCAGCGTGGTGTGTTGCAGGGCTATGCGCGAGTCGCTCAGCCAGCAGGCCACGCCCAGCGCATTGCGCAGAACCGAAACAATGCAGAACTCGCGCAGTACGCCCAGATCGGTCAGCTCCTTCAGGTTCAGGCTGGCCACGCCGTCTTTCTCGCTGATGCTGAGCTGGATGCTGCCTGTCAGCAGATTGTGGTGGCGGCACCAGCGCTTGAGTGCCACGCCCAAGGTGGGGGCGGTGAGCGAGGCGCGCACCAGCATGCCGTAGCTGCCCCAAGGCAGGCGGCGCTCGAACCAGCCCAGGGCCTCGTCGTCCAGTTCGCGCATGGCAGCGGCAGAGGCCAGCTCGAACTGCAGGGCGGTTACGCGCGCCTGCGGCTTTTTCAAAATGGTTGGCGTAATTTGTGCCTGCTTCAGCATGTCGGACGGGTCCAGCTCGCGGCGGGCGTAGGTCTGCACAATGGCATTCACAAAAGCCACGGGTGTTTCGGCACGCCCAAGGTTGGGGCCGGGGGCAGCATTGCTTGCGGGGCGCTCAGACATCCAAGGCATTGTGGCAGGATTTGCAACCGTACTGGCAAGCTTTTGGTCGGCCACAGCCCTATGCTGTGGGACCGATTTGAAAGGCTGCCCCATGCCCGTACTGGAATCCAAACTCAACCCGCGTTCGGCCGACTTCCAGGTCAATGCCGCAGCCATGCGCGCCCTGGTGGACGACCTCAACCGCCAGATCGACAAGGCCGCCATGGGCGGCGGCGAAGCGGCCCGCGCCAAGCACACGGCACGCGGCAAGCTGCTGCCGCGCGACCGCGTGGCCATGCTGCTGGACCCCGGTACACCGTTTCTGGAACTCTCGCCCCTGGCGGCTCTGGGCATGTACCCCGACCGCGATGGCACAGACAGTGCGCCCAGCGCCGGGGTGATTGCCGGCATAGGCCGCATCAGCGGCGTGGACTGCATGATCGTCTGCAACGACGCCACCGTGAAGGGCGGCACCTACTACCCACTGACGGTGAAGAAGCACCTGCGCGCGCAGGAAGTGGCGGCGCAAAACAACCTCACCTGCGTGTACTTGGTGGACTCGGGCGGCGCCAACCTGCCCAACCAGGACGAGGTGTTTCCCGACCGCGACCACTTCGGCCGCATCTTCTTCAACCAGGCCAACATGAGCGCCCAGGGCATTGCCCAGATCGCGGTGGTGATGGGCAGTTGCACCGCGGGCGGCGCCTATGTGCCGGCCATGAGCGACGAGACCATCATCGTCAAGAACCAGGGCACCATCTTCCTGGGTGGCCCGCCGCTGGTGAAGGCGGCCACCGGCGAGGTGGTGAGTGCCGAGGACCTGGGCGGCGGCGATGTGCATACCCGCCTCTCCGGTGTGGCCGACCACCTGGCGCAGAACGACCTGCATGCGCTCTCGCTGGCACGCGAAGCCATTGCCAACCTCAACAAGAACAAGGCCGTGCCCACCAGCACCCAACCGTCCGTTGCACCGCGCTTTGCCGCCGAGGAGCTGTACGGCGTGATCCCTACCGACACGCGCAAACCGTTTGACGTGCGCGAGATCATTGCCCGCATCGTCGACGGTTCGGAGCTGCACGAATTCAAGCCGCGCTTTGGCACCACGCTGGTCTGCGGCTTTGCCCACATCGAGGGTATGCCCGTGGGCATCATCGCCAATAACGGCATCCTGTTCAGCGAGTCGGCCCTCAAGGGCGCGCATTTCATCGAGCTGTGCTGCCAGCGCAAGATCCCGCTGGTGTTCCTGCAGAACATCACCGGCTTCATGGTGGGCCGCAAGTACGAGAACGAAGGCATTGCCCGCAACGGCGCCAAGATGGTGACGGCCGTGGCCACGGCCGCTGTGCCCAAGTTCACCATCATCATCGGCGGCAGCTTTGGCGCGGGCAACTACGGAATGTGCGGCCGTGCTTACAGCCCACGCTTTTTGTGGATGTGGCCGAATGCGCGCATCAGCGTCATGGGCGGCGAGCAGGCCGCCAGCGTGCTGGCCACCGTCAAGCGCGACGGCATCGAAGCCAAGGGTGCCAGCTGGAGCGCGGAAGAAGAGAACGCCTTCAAGGCCCCCATTCGCCAGCAGTACGAGGTGCAGGGCCACCCCTACTACGCCACCGCGCGTCTGTGGGACGACGGCATCATCGACCCCGCCGACACGCGCCGCGTGCTGGCGCTGGGCCTGTCGGCCGCGCTGAACGCACCCATACCCGACACCAAGTTCGGTGTCTTTCGCATGTGATCGGGAGCCACCATGTTTACCAAGATACTCATTGCCAACCGGGGCGACCAGCGACAAAGTCGCGCAGTGGCGAAGCCACATTGCATGGCACGCGCAGCGTGCGCAGGCGATTTCACCCCGGGAGCCCACCATGTTTAAGAAGATCCTGATTGCCAACCGTGGTGAAATCGCCTGCCGCGTGGCGGCCACCGCAGCCCGCATGGCCATACAGACCGTGGCGGTGTATTCCGATGCCGACGCGGGCGCCAAGCATGTGCAGGCCTGTGACGAGGCGGTGCACATAGGCGGCAGTGCGCCCAAGGACAGCTATCTGCGCTGGGAAAAGATCATCGAGGTCGCCAAGGCCACCGGTGCAGAGGCCATTCACCCCGGCTACGGCTTTCTGAGCGAGAACGAAGCCTTTGCCCAGGCCTGCGCCGATGCCGGGCTGGTCTTCATCGGCCCGCCGCCCTCGGCCATCCAGGCCATGGGCCTCAAGGCCGAGTCCAAGCAGTTGATGGAAAAGGCCGGTGTGCCGCTGGTGCCGGGCTACCACGCGGCCGACCAGGACCCGGCGCTGCTGCAGCGCGAGGCCGACCGCATCGGGTACCCGGTGCTGATCAAGGCCAGCGCCGGTGGTGGCGGCAAGGGCATGCGCGCGGTGGACAAGAGCGCGGACTTTGCCGATGCGCTGGCCAGTTGCAAGCGTGAAGCCATCAACAGCTTTGGCGACGATGCGGTGCTGATCGAGAAGTATGTGCAGCGCCCGCGCCATATCGAGATCCAGGTGTTTGGCGACATGCTGGGCAACTATGTGTACCTGTTCGAGCGCGACTGCTCGGTGCAGCGCCGCCACCAGAAGGTGCTGGAAGAGGCGCCTGCGCCCGGCATGACGCCGGAGCTGCGTGCGCGCATGGGCCAGGCTGCGGTAGAAGCCGCGCGGGCCGTGAATTACGTGGGGGCCGGCACGGTGGAATTCATTGTGGAGCAACCGCTGGGCTACGAGCATCCTGAGGCCATGAAGTTCTACTTTATGGAAATGAATACGCGGCTGCAGGTGGAGCATCCCGTGACTGAAGCCATCACCGGGTTGGACCTGGTGGAGTGGCAACTGCGCGTGGCCAGTGGTGAGCCGCTGCCGCTGCAGCAAAGCGATCTGCAGATTCACGGCCATGCCATCGAAGCACGCATCTGTGCCGAGACGCCGGACAACAACTTTCTGCCCGCCACCGGCACCTTGCATGTGTATGGCCTGCCGGCCTGCAGCGGCTTTGCCCGCGCCGACCTGGGCGTGCGGGTGGACTCTGGTGTGCGTGCGGGCGACACCATCAGCCCGTTCTACGACTCCATGGTGGCCAAGCTGATCGTGCACGGTAGCACCCGCGAAGAGGCATTGGCGCGGCTGGATGCGGCGCTCATGCAGACCCATATCGTGGGGCTGGCCACCAATGTGCAGTTCCTGCGCCATGTGGCGCGCAGTGCGGCGTTTGCCGAAGCGAAGCTGGATACCGCGCTGATACCGCGTGAAGCTGCCGTGCTGTTCAACCAGGAGAAGGTCGGCCTGCCGTTGGCCGCAGCCGCGCTGGTCGCGCACACGCTGGACCAGGAGGCGCAAGCCGTGCGCGTGGCCGATGTGAACGGTTGGATAGACCCCTGGGCCCAGCGCGATGGCTGGCGTTCGCACGGGCCTTCGCTACGCCGCTTTGCAGCCGTCTTTCATGACGAACCACAGCAGATTCTGTTTACCCGCCTGCATGGCGGTGCGCTGCAGATCGAGGTGGCCGGTGTCTGCGAGAACCTGCAGTACCAGCGCCTGTCCAATGGCGCGCTGGACATCACGCTGGGTGCGCAGCGCATCAAGGCGCAGGTGTTTGACCATGGCGAGGTGCTGCATGTGTTCACCCCGCTGGGTGCCACCACCATCACCCGCGTGGATGCGTTGGCCCACGCGGGCGACACGCAGTCCGAAGGTGGGCGTCTGACCGCACCCATGCCGGGCAAGGTGGTGTCCTTCGCCGTCAAGGCCGGAGATCGGGTCAAGAAAGGCCAAGCCCTGGCGGTGATGGAGGCCATGAAGATGGAACACACCATTGCCGCGCCCGCCGATGGCACGGTGGCCGAACTTTTGTTTGCACCGGGTGATCAGGTGGCCGAAGGGGCGGAGTTGCTGCGCCTGGAGGTTCCAGAGACCGTGGCCGCGTAGCGCACGGGGCGGCCAAGTCCGGCCACAATGCAGGCCGGACACTGTAAGGAGAACCCATGCGCATCAGTTTTTGTTGTACCGATACCCCGGCCGAACCCTGGCTGAACGACCTGCGCGCGGCGTTGCCGGGCGCAGACATCAGCCTGTGGCAGCCCGGTGCCGCTGCAGCAGACTACGGTGTGGTGTGGATGCCGCCGCAGGCTTTCTTCGATGAGCAGCCGCAGCTGCGTGCAGCCTTCAATATCGGCGCCGGTGTGGATGCGCTGTTGCGTCTGAACGTTGCGCCCTCCACCCGCCTGGTGCGGCTGGACGACGCTGGTATGGGTGCGCAGATGGCCGAATACGTCTGCCACGCGCTGATCCGCCACTACCGCGGCTTTGACCGCTACGACCAGCAAAAGGGCAGCACGGCATGGGAGCAGCACGAGGTGCTGCCGCGTTCTGCCGTGCCGGTGGGCATCATGGGGCTGGGCGTGCTCGGTGAGCGCGTGGCGCGTGCCGTGGCGCAGTTCGACTTTCCCGTCAACGGCTGGAGCCGCAGCGCCAAGGACATTCCCGGCGTGCGCTGCTTCCATGGCGAGCAGGGCTTGAACGATTTTCTGGCGGCCAGCAAGGTGCTGGTGTCGGTGTTGCCCTCCACCCCGCAGACACGCGACCTGCTCAACCGCGGCACGCTGTCCCAACTGCAGGAGGGCGGCTACCTGATCAATGTGGCACGTGGCGTGCAGGTGGTGGAAGAAGACCTGCTGGCGCTGATCGACGAAGGCCATTTGGCCGGTGCCGCGCTCGATGTGTTCCGCACCGAGCCGCTGCCGCCCACGCACCCGTTCTGGAACCATCCGCGCATCCGCATCACACCGCATGTTGCGGCGCTGACCTTGCGGTCCGAATCGATTGCGCAGATCAGCGCCAAGATTGCCGCCCTGGAAGCTGGAAGACCTGTTGCCGGTCTGGTTGATCGCCAGCGCGGATACTAGGTGCCTGTTGTAACAACGCCATTGGAAAAGTGAGTGCGCAGTATGGACTACCCCTCCCGTGTGAAGCTGGTGGACGTCGGCCCCCGCGACGGTCTGCAAAATGAAAAGCAGGCGGTGCCGGCTGCGGTCAAGATCGAGCTGGTGCACCGGCTGCAGGCCGCGGGTCTGACCGAGATCGAGGTCACCAGCTTCGTGTCGCCCAAGTGGGTGCCGCAGATGGCCGACAACGCCGAAGTGATGGCGGGCATCCAGCGCAAGCCGGGTGTGCGCTACTCGGTGCTCACGCCCAATATGCAGGGCTATGAAGCCGCGGCCAAGACCGGGCCCGACGAGATCGTGGTGTTTGCCGCCGCCAGCGAGGCGTTCAGCCAGAAGAACATCAACTGCTCCATTGCCGAGAGCATCGAGCGCTTCCGCCCGGTGACGCAGGCCGCGCGCGCCGCAGGCATCCACGTGCGCGGCGCCATCTCCTGCACCGTGGGTTGCCCGTATGAGGGCGAGGTTGCGCCGGAGCGAGTGGAATTGGTGGCGCGCCTGATGAAGGAGATCGGTGTGCAGCACGTGGGCGTGGCTGACACCATCGGCGTGGGCACGCCGCGCAAGGTGCAGCGTGCGCTGGACGCGGCGCTCAAGTACTACGACATCAACGATGTCTCCGGCCACTTCCACGACACCTACGGGCAGGCGCTGGCCAACACTCTGGCGAGCCTGGAAATGGGCATCTGGCAGTTCGACGCCTCGGTGGCGGGGCTGGGCGGTTGCCCCTATGCCAAGGGCGCCACCGGCAACGTGGCCACGGAAGACGTGGTCTATATGCTGCACGGCATGGGCATAGCAACCGGTATCGATCTGGACTTGCTGATTGACGCCGGCAAGTTCATCAGCGACGCGCTGGGGCGCAAACCCCATTCGCGCGCCGCCAATGCCTTGCTGACCAAACGACTGGGCTGAAGCCCGGCGTTTCAATATTCATTCCGTTTGACGTTGGAAAAATGTATGTGTGGTTCTGAATTGCTGAGTCTTCCCGAAGGTGTACAGCGCGTGGCTGCGGTTTTGCAGTCGCATGAGCACCCGCATATGCCGGTCATGCTGGACCAGGCTGCGCGCACCGCGCAGCAGGCCGCAGACGGTCTGGGTGTGGCGCTCGGCCAGATTGCCAAGAGCATCATCTTCCGGCGCTTGTCGGACGATGCGGCTGTGCTGGTGATCACTTCGGGCGACCGCCGGGTCGACCAGAAGAAGGTGGAGGCCATCGTGGGGCCGCTGGGGCGCGCTGATGCGGCCTTCGTCAAGGCCAGCACCGGCTTCAGCATTGGCGGCGTGGCGCCCATTGCGCATGCCAAGCCCTGCATCACGCTGATGGATGAGGACTTGTTCCGCTTTGACGACATCTGGGCCGCGGCCGGTCACCCGCATGCGGTGTTCCAACTGACTCCCAACCAGCTGTGCGACATGACCGGCGTCATGGAGTCGGACGTGGTGGAGTGGCCGTTTGCCGATATGCCAGCCGGTGCGCGCAAGGTATTGTCTGACCGATCTGCTTCGGTGCAAGCTGCGGGAAAGAGTTCTATGTCACCCTGCGTGTCGGTGTGTCGCATGGAAGAGGTCAAGGACATGTGTCTGGGCTGCCTGCGCACACGGGACGAACTGCGGGCCTGGTCTACTTTGGATGAGGACGGCAAGTTCGTGGTGTGGACTGCGATTGCGCAGCGTTTGCAAGGTCGAATCACGTGAAACAGATCCGTTTTTTTCTTGACTTCGTATCGCCCTACGCCTACTTGGCGTTCGAGGAGCTGCCTCGGGCTTTGCAAGGGCTGAGCTATGCAGTGCACTATGTGCCGGTGGGCCTGGGTTTTGTGCTGCGCCACCACGGCAGCCTGGGGCCGGCCGAGATACCGGCCAAGCGCGACTGGACCTACCGCCATGTGATGTGGCTGGCGCACAACCGAGGCGTCGCGCTGGACATGCCGCTGCTGCACCCCTTCAACCCCATGGCCCTGCTGCGCCTGGCGGTAGCCACCGACCCACGGGGTGAGCCCAACCGCTATGTGTGCGAGACCCTGTTCCGCCACGTCTGGGTGGGCGGTGCCGACCCCACGGATCTGGCCCGCCTGAAAGAAGTGGCCGATACGTTGGCGCCGCAACGCGACGCGGCGGACGAATCGGTCAAGGCCCAGCTCAAGCAACACACCGATCAGGCCATTGCCCTCGATGTGTTTGGTGTGCCTGCCTTCGAGGTCGATGGCAAGGTGTTCTGGGGACTGGACGCTCTACCCATGCTGCGCAGCTATCTGGAAGGCGATGCCTGGTTCAGTGACGTGAACTGGAATGCCTCCCACGCCGTGCCTTCTGCCTTGCCGCCACGCACGCCCTGACGCGCAGCAGGTGTCCTATGCCCAATGCATTCAACTTCAATGCGTCGCCCTTTGATTGCCTGACGCAGGAAGAGCAGCGCCTAGTGCGCGACAGTGTGGACGTGGTGTACTTCCCCAAGGGGGCCGCCATTCTCGAAGTGGGCATTGCGCCTACCCATCTGTTTGTCATCATCAAGGGCTATGTGAGCCAGATGGATGGCAGCGAGGTCATGACCAGCTACGGACCGGAAGACTGCTTCGACGGGCGCGGGCTGGTTGCCGGCAAGGTCAGCAGCCGTTTTGTGGCGGCAGAAGAAGTGGTGGCCTACCAGCTGGCCAAGCAGGCCGTCAGCGATCTGATTGCGGCGAACGCCACCTTTGGCGCGCTGCTGTTTTCCGACCTCAGCAACAAGCTCAGCGCACTCTCCGCCCGGCAAAGCCAGCATGAGTTGCAAAGCCTCACCATGTCGCGCGTGGATGAGGCCTTTTTGCGGCCTGCGCATTTTGTGGATGTGGATACCGACATCTTGTCCATCGTGCGGCACTTTCATGAGCATCGCAGCTCCAACGTGCTGGTGCGTGACAGCCGCAGCCAGCCCGAGCGGCTGGGCATTTTTACCGCCACGGCCATACAGCGCGCGATTCTGGATGGGCGTCCGCTGGACAAATTGCCGGTGGGGGATCTGGCCAACTTCAGGCTGATCGAAGTCAAGTCATCCGACCAGTTGGGCGACGCCATGGCCGTGATGCTGCGCAACCGGGTGCACCGCGTGGTGGTGGTGAATGACAGCGGTGCGATTGTCGGAATCCTGGAAGCGCTGGACCTGTTCAGTTTTCTCTCCAACCAGTCGCACCTGATCACCGAAAAGATCGAGGAGGCCAAGGACCTGCAAGGCCTGAGTCTGGCCGCCGCGCAGATCACCCGCATGATCACCTTGCTGCACCGTAGCGGCTCGCGGGTAAACCTGATTGCCAAGCTGGTGCAGCAGCTCAACGCGCGCCTGTTTGAGCGTGCCTGGCAATTGATAGCGCCGACAGAGCTGGTCAGCAACAGCTGTCTGTTTGTCATGGGCAGCGAAGGCCGTGGCGAGCAGTTGCTCAAGACCGACCAGGACAATGGTCTGGTGCTGCGCGACGGTTACGTGGCGCCGGACAACCTCGCTGATCTGTGTGACCGGTTTTCGCAAGCGCTGGCCAGCTTTGGCTATCCGCCATGCCCGGGCAACATCATGGTGAGCAATGCGGACTGGCGCCACACCGTGGCCGACTTTTCACGTCTGGCACGCCAGTGGCTGATCATGCCCGATGGCGACAGCCTGATGAAGCTGGCCATCTTCATGGATGCCCACGCCGTCTGTGGCGATGCCCATCTGCTGGATGCCGTGCAGGAGGCGCTGAGCGCGCTGGCCACCGACAACGACGCCATGTTGAACCGCTTTGCCTCGGCCATTGATGCCTTTGGTAGCGGCACCGGTTGGTGGAACCGACTGCTGGGCCTGGGCGATGGGGCGAACCATCTCAACATCAAGAAGGAAGGCATCTTCCCGCTGGTGCACGGCGTGCGCAGCCTGGCCATGGCGCAGCGCGTCAAGGAAACCGGCACCACGGCACGCATTGCCGTGCTGGTGTCGCAGGAAGTGCTCACCGCCGAAATGGGGGCGGACCTGACAGACAGCCTGCACTTCTTTATGGGCCTCAAGCTCAAGGCCGGTCTGGCAGAGCTGGATACCGGCAGACCGGTGACCGGTGCCATCCAGGTAGATCAGTTGAGTAGCCTGGATCGTGACCTGCTCAAGGACACGCTGGGTGTGGTCAAGCGCTTCAAGAGTCTGCTGCGTTTGCGCTTTCATCTGGAAGCCGTGTGATGAATCTCCTGTTGCAGCCGCAACGCTGGTGGCCGGCGCTCAAGCGCGAGTGGCTGATCTACCACCTGGGGCATCCGGAGTTTCGCTTCATGTTCGATCCGCCGCCCGAAAACGAATGGGTGTCGCTGGACTGCGAGACCACCGGGCTGAACGTGGGCAAGGATGAGATCATTTCCATCGGTGCGGTGCGCATCGTGGGCAACCGCATCATGACCAGCGAGCGGCTGGAGTTGCTGGTGCGGCCCGAGCGTGGCGTGTCGGCCGAGAGCGTGAAGATCCACCGCCTGCGCGAGCAGGACGTGGCCCAGGGGCTGTCGATTGACGAGGCCATGAAGCAGCTGCTGCGCTTCATCGGCAGCCGCCCCCTGGTGGGCTACTTTCTGGAATTTGACGTGGCCATGATCAACAAGGCCTTGTTCCCCATGCTGGGCCAGGGTTTGCCACAACCCAAAATCGAGGTGTCGGGCCTGTACTACGACTACAAGTTCCGCCAGCAGCCAGCCCATACACGACAGGACATGCCGCAGATCGACCTGCGCTTTGACACCATGATGTGTGACCTGGGGCTTCCGGTGCGCGAAGCCCACGATGCGCTCAACGATGCGGTCATGGCGGCACTGGCTTTTGTGAAGTTGCGGCAGCTCAAGGGGTAGCAAGAATTTTGCAGTGGCTACACGGGACAAAGCCGGTGCCGTGGAGGAAAGCCGCTACGATCCGAGGTTGACTGGCGTCAAAGAGCGCCGTACAAGCATTCAGGGAAGACGGCATTTTTTTGCGCAGGGCACCAATGGAAGAGTTGACATACAACAATAAATCACAATCGGCAGGTTATTTCACATACCACGGCTGGCTGGCCCCAGGGGTTCGGCTTTTTCGTCGGCTGACTTTCCCCGCCAAGGCCGCGTGGCTACTGGCTACCCTGATCATTCCGATCAGCGGGCTTCTGTTTCTGCTCTATCGTGCCAACGTCGACAACGTGGATGTTGCCAAATCCGAACTACAGGGTATGGCGTACGTCAATGCGGTCAACCTCCTGGCGCAGGATTTGTCCGACATGCGAACCGAGGCCGTACTCAAGGGCACGGATCTCAGCGGCAAGCAAAACCGCGTGAAAGCATCTTTGGACAAGGTCAAGGCGGCGCATAGTGAGTCGGGTGCTGTGGTGGGTGAAGAGACCAAAGGTTCCTACGACAAGGTCGACAAGGCGCTCCAGCCGCTGCTGCAAAAGCCCACATTGGATACGGCGGACGCTACATTCCTGGCCTACACCGCTGCGCTGGATGCGTGTCTGGATCTGCTGGTAAGCGTGGGCGATGACTCGCAACTGGCGTTGGACCCGCAACTGGACACCTATCACGCGATGAATCTGGCGGTGGTCGTGGGGCCGCAGTACCTGGAATATCTGACCCGACTCAAGGTGATGGGATCTCTGGCTCTGTCGCAAGATGCAGGCAAGCCGTTGTCACCTGAGCGTCGCCGCATGATGGAGCGCTACCTGACTTTGATCGACTACGTGGACCCCATCTACGAGAACTCGTACCACAAAGGCATAGAGACCTATCCGGAAGTGGCAAGCACCATGGACATGAAGGGGGTGGACAGTACCCGTGAGGCCTTCATGGCAGCAGTCAACAAGCAGATCATGGGTGAAACGGTGCAGGGTGAGGCGCAGGCCTTCCAAGCGGTTGCGGCGCCCCCGCTGGACAAACAGCTGGTGTTGAACCAGCAAGTCGCAAAACGCTTGGAATCTCGCCTGCAGGAGCGCATAGACGGCACCTGGAGGACCATGCGGCTGGAGCTGGCTTTTCCGGCGCTGTTCCTATTTTTGACGTTCTACCTGATGCTCTCTTTCTACAAGGTGATGCAAGGTGGTCTGACCCTGGTGGGCGAGCACCTGAGTGATCTGGCCAGTGGCGATTTGCGCAACCGCCCCATCAACCCGCTGGGCCGGGACGAGCCCGCCGAGTTGATCCACGGTTTGCACCAGGTGTATGACTCCATGCGTGAGCTGATCCGCCGGGTGCGCCACTCGGCGCGCGAGCTGGCCATCACCAGTGCCGAAGTGTCGCGCGCCAGCCTGGACCTGTCCCAGCGTACCGAGGCCGCCGCATCCAACCTGGGGCAGCAGGCGGGTGCCGTGGCGCTGATCGGAGAACAGACCAGGCACTCGGCTCAGCGCACGCAGGAAGCCGCCAGCATGGCCCAGGAAAATGCCCAGGTGGCGGAGAATGGCGGCAAGATCATCACCTCGGTGAACGCCACCATGCACGACATTCAGGAGTCTTCCAAGCGTATTGCGGACATCATCAGCGTCATCGATGGCATCGCCTTCCAGACCAATATCCTGGCGCTCAATGCGGCAGTGGAGGCCGCGCGCGCGGGTGAGTCGGGCCGTGGCTTTGCGGTGGTGGCGTCAGAGGTGCGGGCCCTGGCTGGCCGTAGCGCTACGGCAGCGCAGGAAATCAAGGATCTCATCACCAACAGCGTGGACAAGGTGACTGCCGGTGCCGAGGTCGTCGAAGGGGCAGGGCGTAACATGTCCCAGATGATGGCCAATGCCAAGCAGATCAATCTTTTGTTGAGCGAAATCGCAGTGGCCACACGGACCCAGACTGCCAAGGTGGACGAAGTGGTCGGTGCCATTACCGAGCTGGACTCGCATACCCAGCAAAATGCAGCCTTGGTCGAAGAGACCAGTGCTTCTGCCGAATCCCTGAAAAACCAGGCCGACAAACTGACTGAGGAAATCGCCCGATTCCGGGTGGCGTGAAATGACTTTGCATACTTGGTGGCTGTTTGTGGCCATGACCTTTGTGGTGTCTGCCACGCCCGGCCCCAACATGTTGCTGGTGATGAGCCACAGTGCACGGTTCGGGCTGCGCGCCGCAGTGGCCACCATGTGTGGCTGCATGACTTCGTTGCTGGCGATGATGAGCATCTCGGCTGCTGGCATGGGCGTGCTGCTGCATGCCTTTCCGGCCGTGTTTGATGCCATGCGTCTGGCCGGTGCGGCCTATCTCGCCTATCTGGGCGTGCAGGGTTGGCGCGCACCGGTTGCGGATGCGGCAGAGCCAGGAGCCACCGCGGCGCCGGCGCAACCCCCGGCACACCTGTATCGCCAGGGCGTACTGGTGGCTGCCAGCAATCCAAAGGCCATTCTGTTCGCAGCGGCGTTCTTCCCCCAGTTTCTCAACCCGGCGCTGCCACAGCTCGGCCAGTTTGCGATCCTGCTGAGTACCTTTGCTGTGGTGGAAGTGGCCTGGTATCTGGTCTACGCCGTCAGCGGGCACAAGCTCTCGCACTACCTGCGCCAGGCCCGGGTGATGCGCGTGTTCAACCGGGTGACCGGAGGCATCTTTGTCGGCTTTGCTGCGGTGATGGCGACAGTGCGCGAATAAGCTCCCGGCGGGTGGAACACATTGTGCTTGGTGCGACGCAGCATTTTTGCTGTTGTCACCCAAGGAGCTCACCATGCTGGACAAGACCGCTACCAAGTTTTCCCATGTGCACCCGACGGACACGGAGTTTGTGTCGGGTGGTCTGCGCGACTTCTTTCTGTATCGGGACCTGGGCATTGCCGACGCAACCAACGGCAAAGTGATTGCGCACTTGGTAAAAGCCAACCTGGCACCAGAAGTGGGCACCGGCTGGCACCGCCATGAAGCAGATTTTCAGATCGTCATCATGACCAAGGGCTGGGCCCGCTTCATGTACGAGGACAAGGAAACGCTGGTCAAAGCCGGTGACGTGGTGCACCAGCGCCCGGGCATACGGCACTACCTGTTCGACTATTCACCCGACATGGAGTACCTGGAGATCGTGTCGCCAGCAGACTTCAAGACGGTGGATGTGGAACCGGTCTGTGAGATCCCTGCGCCCACACCCTGGAAGTAGGCGCGCGGTTCAGAACTCGGCATCGAGCTCGTCGATTTCGTCGGGCTCGGCCAATGCCGCAGTCACCCACTCCTGCATGGCGGGCAGCGCCATGATGTGCTTGGCGTACGCCGCGCACACCTTGTCCATGGGAATGTCATAGCTCAGGAAGCGGGTCACCACGGGCGCGTACATGGCGTCGGCCAGCGTGGGCTGCTTGCCAAACAGAAAGGGGCCTTTATAGGTGGACAGACACTCGGTCCAGATTTCCTTGACCCGGTCGATATCGGCCTGCGCGCGCGACCAGACCTTGAAGTTCGGAAACTTGCCCTTGATGTTCATTGGCAAGGAGCCCCGCAGCGAAGCAAAGCCGGAATGCATCTCGCCGCAGATGGCGCGGCAATGCGCGCGCGCCTTGGCATCTGCGGGGAGCAACTGGGCCTTGGGCTTGATCTCGTTGAGGTACTCGCCAATGGCCAGGGTGTCCCAGACCTTGATGCCGTCGTGCAGCAGTGATGGCACCAGCATGCTGGAGGACAGCAGCAGCATCTCCGCCTTCATGGCCGGATCGTCCGGCGAGATGACCTTCTCGGTAAATTCCAGCCCGGCCAGCTTGGCCATCAGCCAGCCGCGCAGCGCCCAGGCGCCGTAGTTCTTGCTGCTGATGGTTAATACTGCCTTGGCCATGACGTCTCCTTGCAACTTGCGACGGTTGCCCACCCGCAAGCCTTATGCCAGCCTGGCGGCAATTCTGGCCCGCAACTTGCCTGTCCATCTCCAGATGCACCTTTTGTGTTGGAAAAGAGACCAGGATATTCATGCTGTACCAGGCTTATCAGTTCCAGACCGATGCAACCTCGCCGTTGCGCCTGATGTCGCAGATCGGAAGCTCATTCATTGGTTTCGCGGGCGCAGGCTCCGGACTGGCGCGCCGTGTCTCCGCAGCCCTGGAGGTGTATTCGCGCATGCGGCTCACCCACAGCCGCCCGGACTACGGCATATCCACCGTCTGGATCAAGGAAGAGGCCGTTGCGGTGCAGGAGGAAGCGGTGCTGGAAATGCCCTTCGGTCGTTTGCTGCACTTTCGCAAAGAAGCGGGTGCCCAGCCAGACGACCAGCCCAAGGTGCTGCTGGTAGCGCCCTTGTCCGGTCACTTTGCGACCCTGCTGCGGGAGACAGTGCGCACCCTGCTGCAGGACCATGATGTGTTCATTACCGACTGGAACAATGCGCGCGACGTGCCGCTATCCCAAGGCGGTTTCGGTCTGGACGATTACATCGACCACATGATCCGCTTCATAGAGGAAGTGGGCGTCGGAACCCACGTGGTGGCCGTGTGCCAGCCCTGCGTAGCCGCACTGGCCGCCACCGCCATCATGGCGGAGGATGACAACCCCAAACAGCCGCGTAGCCTGACGCTGATGGCCGGCCCGGTGGATTGCCGCGTTAACCCCACCGGTGTGAACACCCTGGCCACCAGCAAACCCATCGAGTGGTTCGAGAAGAACCTCATCAGCCATGTGCCGCTGCCGCATGCCGGTTTCATGCGCCGCGTGTATCCCGGTTTTGTGCAGCTCAGCGCTTTCATGAGCATGAATCTGGAGCGCCACAAGCAGGCCTTCATCGACATGTACAAGCACACGGTGGACGGGGATCATGACAAGGCGCTGTCCATCAAGACCTTTTACGACGAATACCTGGCAGTCAACGACCTGCCCGCCGAGTTCTATCTGGAGACCATCGAAAAGGTGTTCCAGACCTATGACCTGGCATTGGGCAAGCTGATCTACCGTGGTCGCCTGGTCAATACGCGGGCGATACGGCGCACGGCGCTCATGACGGTGGAGGGCGAACGCGATGACATCTGCTCCGTCGGGCAGACCGTGGCGGCGCAGGACCTGTGCAGCGGCATCCGGCCGTATTTGAAAAACCACCATGTGCAGACCGGCGTGGGGCATTACGGGGTGTTCAGCGGCAAGAAGTGGAACCAGCAGATCTATCCCCGCGTCAGGGACTCCATACACGCCAGCAACGGTTAGGTCACTGTCAGACAAATACGTCGATGTGGGAGCCGGAAGTAGCTGTGGCGGCAGCGCCGGTGTTTTTTGACTTGGACTTGTCATTGTCCTTGTCTTTTTCGGCTTTTGCCTTGTTGGCCTTTTCAATCTGCTCTTGCTGCTTCTGGTTCTGGATGGCCGTAATCTGGGCTTGAATCGCCTCGATCTGTGCCTGCAACAGCTCCGCCTTCTTCTGCTTGGCTTTTGCGTCCATGTTGGACGTCGCAAGGTCTTTGAGCTGCTGGGTCAGATCTTTCAGCTTCCTCTGTAGCTGAGCGATCTGGCTGTTGCTGGCACTCGAGCCAGAAGCAGTGGACGTCGTGGAGGAGGTTGAACTGGTGACTTGCATGTCTGATGTATCGGCATGCAAGTCAGATTGTTAAGTAAAAAATCTCTTTCTTGGTACAGAAGCCTTGATTCAAATCAGGTGCATGGCCAGGAACATCTTGGTTCCCGCGCGCGAAATCAGCAGTGCAACCGGTTTGCTTCCGTCCTGTGCGGATGCCTTCATCTGCTCCGCCGAGATGACCGGGCGGCCTCCGATGGCGAGCAGCAGATCACCGACCAGGAAACCGGCCCTGGAGGCCGATGCATCGACCTTTTCGATCACCCACCCGAAGTCGGCATTGTCTTTTCCTTTTTCGTCTGGGCGTTGCGGTCTGAGTGTCAGACCCAGACGGGGCAGTGTGACCATTGCAAGCGCGTTTTCCACTGGCTTGGGCGCTGGTTTGGCGCCTGCCAGATTGGCAAAGCCTTTCTTGGTCTGTCCATCCCGCCAGTAGGCGATTTCCACGCGATCCCCAGGCTTGGCAAGTTCCAGTGCTTCCAGCAGGTCTACCGAGGCTTCAATCGGTCTGCCATTGACGTTCAGGACAATATCGCCTGTGCGCAGCCCGGCTGTGAATGCAGGCGCGCCAAACTCAATGTCATCCACCAGCACACCCATCGGGCGGGGCAGCTTGAAGGCCTCCGCCAGCAGCTGGTTGACTTCCTGCACGCCCATGCCCAGACGGGCATGCTGGGCCGAGCCGGTGCTGATGATCTGTTGGGCAATGTTGCGCACCACATCAATGGGTATGGCGAAGGACAGACCTTGGAATCCGCCGGTTCTTGAATAGATCATGGCGTTCATGCCGATGACTTCGCCACTCATGTTGATGAGCGGTCCACCGGAGTTGCCAGGGTTGATGGCCACATCTGTCTGGATATAGGGCGCGTTGCTCTCGCTGCGGACCTGCCTCTTGGTGGCGCTGACCACACCTGCCGTGACGGTGTTCTCAAAGCCAAAGGGTGATCCTATGGCCATGACCCAGTCGCCCACATTGGTGGGGCGGGTGTTCTGGGCATTGATGGTGGGGAGATCGTGTGCCGGTATCTTCAGCACGGCCACGTCGGATACTGCGTCGGCACCCACCACGGTCGCAATGAATTCGCGCCGGTCGGTGAGCTTGACCGTGACTTCCTGCGCATTCTTGACCACGTGTGCGTTGGTCAAAATGAGACCATCGGAAGACATGATGAAGCCCGAACCTGCGCTTTGAACCGGTACGGGAATCTGCGCCGGCAGGTTGCCGTACTGCTGCTGGAACTGCCTGAAGAACTCCTGCGCCGCGGCGGTGTCATCGGATTCGCCCTTGCTGTCTTCGCCGGGCGATGGGGGTGAGGTGGAGATCTGGCGCGTGCCGCTCACACTGATGTTGACCACGGCCGGACCGTATTTGGCGGCGATGCCGGCAACGTCGGGAAGTCCGTCCCGGACTTGTGCAATGGCTGGAATGGTCTGCAGCGCCATGGCTGCAAACAGTGCCCGTGCGATGACGGGCAGAGAAAAGGTTCTATGCAAGGGTGTTGGTCTTTTTGGAAAAATGAAGTCGCCTAAGCCTGCTTGGGCTGGCTTTCCAGGAGCATCAGCTCCAGGACTATGCTTTTGTTGTACGTGGCCTCAATGAGCATCGGGTCCTGCGCTTTTGCCAGGTCGTAGGCTTGCACCGCAGCCTCGAACTGCTGTAGACGCACCAGCGCGTTGCCCTTGCCCAGGTAGGCGTTGGCCAAGCCGGGGTTGAGAATGGCCGCCGCATTGAAACTCTCGACGGCCTCTTCAAAGCGCTGGGCTTCATACAGACAGTTGCCGCGGTTGGCATAGGCCACCGCATAGTCGGGGCGCAGAGCAATTGCCAGGTCGTAGCACAGGATGGCTTGCGAATAGCTTTGCGTCTTGGCCAGTGCATTGCCTTTGTTGAAGTGGAACTCCGGGATGGATGGGTTCTGCTCTATGGCTGCGTCGTAGCTGCCGATGGCGTCTGCGTATTCCTGGCACTCCATATGGTGGTTGCCGCTGTAGAAATGTTCCATCGCCGAGCGGGAGCCACGGAATACATAGTCCTTGAAGGAGTGCGACTCCGGCTTGTGGCTGGCGTCGTGGTGCGCGGGGTGCTTTTCGGCACGATGCTGTGCCGCCATGGCGGAGGCATATTCAATCAACACACCCTGTGCCTTGATGCAGGACAGGCCATCTTCCAGGGCGCGCGCCGAAGCGTTCTGTTGAACAGCAATCGCCCGCGATACCTCACCCAGGACACGGATGCATTTTTCGACGTGGCTGATATCCATGGTCTTACGGTGATGGTGGAACTTTTTTCACCGTTCCATTATTCGTCTGCAATGTTGCCCCCGTATATCGTTCTTGTAAGGCGCTTGTTACAAATGGCGGTTCTAAGCGAAGAAATGGCGGGTAAATCACGCCCATAAAAAAACCGGGCATGAAGCCCGGCTTTTTCATGCGGGGCGCAACCCGCAGGTCGCGCCAGACAACGGCTTAGTGACCGGAAGCTCCGGATGCACCCAGTCCGGTTTCGGAGCGCACTTGCTGCGCGGGGAACGCAGCGCGTTCCTTGGCGGCGTTGGCGCTGCGGTCCATGATGGAGAACAGCCAGATACCTACGAACGCGATGGCCATGGAGAACAGCGCAGGCGAGGTGTAGGGGAACCAGGCCGAGCCCTTGGGGTTGCCCAGGGTGGCTTCCCACACGGAAGGGGAAACCACGGTCAGTGCGACCGAGGAGATCAGTCCCATGAAGCCGCCGATCACTGCGCCCTTGGTAGTGCAGTCTTTCCACAGCACAGCCATGAACAGCACCGGGAAGTTGGCCGATGCGGCGATGGCGAAGGCCAGCGACACCATGAACGCGATGTTCTGCTTCTCGAAGGCAATGCCCAGAGCCACCGCCACAATGCCCAGCACCACGGTCGTCACGCGGGACACGCGCAGCTCGGAGGCGCTGTCGGCCTTGCCCTTCTTGATCAGCGTGGCGTAGATGTCGTGGGACACCGCCGATGCGCCGGACAAGGTCAGGCCGGCCACCACGGCCAGAATGGTCGCAAAGGCCACGGCGGAGATGAAGCCGAAGAACACATTGCCGCCCACCGCCTTGGCCACCAGCACCGCAGCCATGTTGGCCGAGCCGCCGCCGCCCTTGATGACACCGGTGACGACGTTGGAAAATTCAGGGTTGGTCAGCACCAGGGTGATGGCACCAAAGCCGATGATGAAGATCAGCACGTAGAAGTAACCGATCCAGGTGGTGGCCCACAACACGGACTTGCGTGCCTGCTTGGCATCGGGCACGGTGAAGAAGCGCATCAGGATGTGGGGCAGACCGGCGGTACCAAACATCAGCGCCATACCGAAGGAGATGGCAGAGATCGGGTCTTTCACAAAACCGCCTGGGCCCATGATGGCCAGACCGATCTTGGCGGGGTCCATGGCGACCGCCTTGGCAGCGGCTTCGCCGGCGGCCTTGACGGCTTCCGGTGTGGCCGCAGAGGCGGTTGCAGCTGCGGCGGCGGCCACAGCGGCGTCCTTGGCGTGTCCGGCAATCAGGGTACGCACTTCTACGCCCTTGGCAAACAGAGCTTCCGGGCTGAAGCCAAATTGCGCCATGACCATGAATGCCATGAAGGTCACACCGGCCAACAGCATGCAGGCCTTGATGATCTGCACCCACGTAGTGGCAGTCATGCCACCGAACAGCACGTAAATCATCATCAGCGCGCCGACGATCACCACCGCCATCCAGTACTCCAGACCAAACAACAGCTTGATCAGCGCACCAGCACCCACCATCTGGGCGATCAGGTAGAAGGCCACCACCACCAGCGTGCCCGAGGCGGCAAAGGCGCGGATGGGTGTTGCCTGAAAGCGGTAACCGGCCACGTCGGCAAAGGTGAACTTGCCCAGGTTGCGCAGGCGCTCTGCCATCAGGAAGGTGACTACAGGCCAGCCCACCAGGAAGCCGATGGAGTAGATCAGGCCGTCATAGCCGGTGGCCATCACGGCAGCGGAAATACCCAGGAAGGAAGCGGCAGACATGTAGTCGCCTGCAATCGCCAAACCATTCTGGAAGCCGGTGATGCCACCGCCACCGGTATAGAAGTCAGCGGCGGACTTGGTCTTGGCTGCTGCCCATTTGGTGATGAAGAGCGTGCCCACGACGAACACGGCAAACATGGTGATCGCGACCCAGTTGGTGGGCTGTTTGTCGACCTGACCGAGATCGCCACCGGCTGCAAACGCCGAACCGGCAACTGCCAGCATCAGCAGCGAGGCGAGAGTTTTTTGGACCTTGCTCATTTGGATGCGTCTTTCAGAATTTCTGCGGTCAGTGCGTCGAACTCGCTGTTCGCACGGCGTACGTAGATGGCGGTAATCAAGACCGTGAACACAATCACGCCCATGCCAATCGGGATGCCCAGGGTGGTGACACCAGCGCCAATGGGTTGTGCCAGGAAGGGCTTGTTGAACGCGATCAGCGCGATGTAGCCGTAGTACACCACCATCATCAGCAAGGTGAGTGTCCAGCCGAAGCCGGAACGTTTGCGTCGAAGCTCTTGGTACTTCGGATTCTTTTGAATTTTGTCGACCACCGGATCACTCATGTGGGTCTCCTCTTGGTTAATGGAAATGGGTTGGAATGAATGTGCCTTGTCAACACACGGCGCGATTCTGTTGAGGGGGCCTGACCAAGTGCTTACGTATCAGAGCTATTCATCCGCGCCTAGGGTAAGTACGGGGTCGTAAGCCTGCGCTCAGTACCGCGTAAGGTTTTGAAAGACCGTTGTCAGATTGCCGTCAGTCAATCACTTGATAGTGCCCCCCATTGCCTGGAGCATGGGCAATGGTGAACTTAAATAAACGAGGAGACATATATATGGCGACAACAGTGGCACGGCCCATGTCAGCAGAGGAAAAGAAGGTCATCTTCGCCTCCTCGCTGGGCACGGTTTTTGAGTGGTACGACTTTTATCTATACGGTTCGCTGGCAGCCATCATTGCCAAGCAATTCTTCAGCGGACTCGATGAAGGCTCGGCCTTCATCTTTGCCTTGCTGGCGTTTGCCGCGGGCTTCATCGTGCGACCGTTCGGCGCACTAGTGTTTGGCCGTCTGGGCGACATGATCGGCCGCAAGTACACCTTCCTGGTGACCATCCTCATCATGGGCTTGTCCACCTTCATCGTGGGTATCTTGCCCAGCTACGCATCCATTGGCGTGGCCGCACCTGTGATCCTGATCGGCCTGCGTCTGTTGCAAGGCTTGGCACTGGGTGGCGAGTACGGTGGTGCTGCCACCTATGTGGCTGAGCATGCGCCCAACGGCAAGCGTGGTGCCTACACCTCCTGGATCCAGACCACAGCGACCCTGGGTCTGTTCCTGTCACTGATTGTGATTCTGGTCACGCGTACCAGCATCGGTGAAGACGCCTTTGCCGATTGGGGCTGGCGTGTGCCATTCGTGGTGTCCATTCTGTTGCTTGGCGTGTCGGTGTACATCCGCCTCTCCATGAATGAGTCACCCGCTTTCGCCAAGATGAAGGCCGAAGGCAAGACCTCCAAGGCTCCGTTGTCCGAATCCTTCGGTCAGTGGAAGAACCTCAAGATCGTGATCCTGGCACTGGTTGGTCTGACAGCCGGTCAGGCCGTGGTGTGGTACACCGGCCAGTTCTACGCACTGTTCTTCCTGACGCAGTCGCTCAAGGTGGACGGCCCCACGGCCAACATCATGATCGCCGTATCGCTGATCATCGGCACACCGTTCTTCATCGTGTTTGGTGCACTGTCCGACAGGATCGGCCGCAAGCCCATCATCCTGGCAGGCTGCCTGCTGGCGGTGGTGACCTATTTCCCCGTGTTTACCGCGCTGACCAAGGCTGCCAACCCCGATCTGGCTGCAGCCCAGGCTACAAGCAAGGTGACGGTGACGGCTGACCCCGCCGAGTGCTCGTTCCAGTTCAACCCCACAGGCACCAAGAAGTTCACATCCAGCTGCGATATTGCCAAGCAACGCCTGGCTGGCGCTTCGGTGAGCTATGACAACGTGGCCGCACCTGCTGGCACACCGGCTGTCATCAAGGTGGGTGAGACCGAGATCAAGGTCAAGTACACACCGGAAGACATTGCCGCTGCCAAGGCCAAGGCGGACGCCAAGCTGGCTGAGCTGCAGGCCGCACAGCCACCGGATGCCAAGGCCATCGAAGCTGCCGCCAAGGCTGCCAAGGACCTGGGCAATGAAAAGACTGCTGGCGCTACCTTGCTGAGCTCCAACCTGGGCGCTGCCCTGAAGGCTGCAGGCTACCCAGCCAAGGCGGACATGGCCAAGTTTGACAAGGTCATGGTGGTGATCCTGCTCACCTATCTGGTGATTCTGGTGACCATGGTGTACGGCCCCATTGCCGCCATGCTGGTGGAAATGTTCCCCACGCGCATCCGCTACACGTCCATGAGCCTGCCGTACCACATCGGCAATGGCTGGTTCGGCGGCCTGCTGCCCACCACGGCGTTTGCCATCGTGGCCCAGACCGGCAATATGTACAACGGCCTCTGGTACCCCATCATCATCGCGGGTGCTACCGTGATCATTGGCGGCATCTTCATCAAGGAAACCAAGGACGTGGATATCTACGCCAACGACTGATTTGTTCTAAGTGAGCTAACGACACCCGGCAGTTCCTTGCCGGGCTAGTTTTCAAGGCCCTCCATTGGAGGGCCTTTTTTTGTTTTTGATCAATCACGCCCACATACGAAGGTCATATCGAACTCCTAGAATGTGTGTCCTCATTCGAAAGAGCATCGACTATGTCCCAGGGCACCATCCGCATCCGCGGCGCACGACAACACAACCTCAAAAACCTCGACCTGGATATACGAACGGGTGAATTGACGGTGGTGACCGGCCCCAGCGGATCAGGCAAATCCAGCCTGGTGTTCGACACGCTGTACGCCGAAGGTCAGCGCCGCTATGTGGAGACCTTCTCCGCCTATGCGCGCCAGTTTCTGGACCGCATGGACAAGCCCGCCGTGGACCGCGTCGAAGGCGTGCCCCCGGCCATTGCCATCGACCAGACCAACCCGGTGCGCTCCAGCCGATCCACGGTCGGCACCATGACCGAGCTCAACGACCACCTCAAGCTGCTGTTTTCACGCGCGGGCAACCTGTTTGACAAGCAGACCGCATTGCCGGTGCAGCACGACACGCCCGAGACCATTTATGCCGAGCTGATGCGCCGCGCAGCCGAGGCGGCCAATCCCAGGCTGGTGCTGACGTTTCCGGTGGAGCTGCCTGCCGACACTTCGGCAGAAGAAGTCACGCAGTGGCTTAGCGCCAGCGGTTTTACCCGCGTGCAGGCCGAGCGTGAGGTAAACACCATCAGCGGCTCGCGCAAGATTCTGGACGTCGTGGCCGACCGCTTCCGTATTGAAGGTGCCGAAAAGGCCCGAGCCCTGGAAGCGATAGAAACCGCCCTCAAACGCGGCAGCGGCCGCCTGAACGTGTATGTGCTGGACGATGCCGCCACGGCCGAAGGCGCAACGCCCGCACCCACCTGGCGCTTCTCCACCGGCCTGCATTGCCCGCAAAGCGATCTGCGCTACACCGACCCGATTGCCTCCATGTTCTCGTTCAACTCGGCCGTGGGCGCCTGCGAGAAGTGCCGCGGCTTTGGCCGGGTGGTGGGGGTGGACTACGGCTTGGTCATTCCCAATGACAAACTCACCCTGCGTGCCGGCGCCATCAAGCCGATGCAGACGCCCGCGTGGCAGGAGTGCCAGGACGACCTGATGCGCCACGCCGAAGCCGCCGGCATACCGCGCGACACACCCTGGTACAAGCTCACCGCAGAGCAGCAGCACTGGGTGCTCAAGGGTTCGCCCAACTGGAACGGCAAGTGGAACCAGCACTGGTTTGGTGTGGACCGGTTCTTCGAATACCTGGAGTCCAAGGCCTACAAGATGCACATCCGGGTGCTGCTGTCCAAATACCGCAGCTACACGCCGTGCGGTACGTGCGGTGGCGCGCGGCTGAAGACCGAGAGTTTGCTCTGGCGTATTGGCACCAAGGAGCAGGCGGACGCGGTGTTGCCGCCTTCCAAACGGTTCATGCCGCAAGGTGTATCCTGGACCCGTGCGCAGCTGGAGGCGCTGCCGGGGCTGTGTTTGCACGACATGATGTTGATGCCGCTGGATCGGTTGCGGCGGTTTTTTGATTCGTTGCAGTTGCAGTTGGACTCTTCTTCTTTGCGGGGCGGGGCGGAGGAAGGGGTATCGGGGGGCTCCTCATACGGCAAGCCCAAATCGTCACCCCCCGATACCCCTTCCTCCGCTTCGCGATCGGAAGGCTCCGCGCCGGACGCGCTACAGAACACCGCACTGTTATCGGCGCGCGATGTTCCGAATCACGACGTGGTGACAGGGGGAGTGGATGCCGCCGATTTTGCGCTCGCGCATGAGGCGACGGCCACTCCCCCTGGCACCACCCCACCGAAGCAGGCAAACACAACGAGCGAGGCCGAAGCCAAAACACTCAAGCTCCTGTTCGAAGAAGTCGGCACGCGTCTGAAATACCTGTGCGACGTAGGCATCGGCTACCTCACCCTGGACCGTCAGAGCCGCACACTCAGCGGCGGCGAGGTGCAGCGGATCAACCTCACCACCGCACTGGGAACTTCGCTGGTCAACACACTGTTCGTGCTGGACGAGCCCAGCATCGGTCTGCACCCGCGTGACATGCACCGCATCATCGTGGCCATGCAGCGCCTGCGCGATGCGGGCAACACGCTGGTGGTGGTGGAGCACGACCCGGCTGTCATGCTCGCTGCAGACCGCATGATCGACATGGGCCCCGGCCCCGGTGAGCGGGGCGGGCAAATCGTGTTTGACGGCAGTACCGAAGCACTGCGCGGCGCCGACACATTGACCGGTGCTTACCTGGGTGGACGCAAGCAGGTCGGCATGGGCTTCAAGCGCATGGTGGCACCCAACACGCCGCGCCTGATTCTGGAAGGCGTGACCGAGCACAACCTCAAGAACATCGATGTCGAGATTCCGCTGCAGCGCCTGGTGTGCGTCACCGGCGTCAGCGGCTCGGGCAAGTCCACGTTGATCCAGGACGTGCTGGCACCGGCATTGCTGCGCCACTTCGGCAAGGCCACCGAAACCCCGGGTGCCCATGCGCGGCTGCTGGGCGCCGAGCTGCTGAGTGAAGTGGTGTTCGTGGACCAGTCGCCCATCGGCAAGACGGCGCGTTCCAACCCGGTTAGCTATGTGGGCGCGTGGGACGCCATCCGCGAACTGTTTGCCATTGCGCCGCTGTCGCGCGAGCGCAGCTACACCGGCTCCAAGTTCAGTTTCAACAGCGGCGATGGCCGCTGCCCCACGTGCGGCGGTTCGGGCTTCGAGCACATCGAGATGCAGTTCCTCAGCGACGTGTACCTGCGTTGCCCGGACTGTGACGGCAAGCGCTACCGCCCCGAAATCCTTGAAGTCACCATCGAACGCAAGGGTCGTGCGCTCAACGTGGCCGATGTGCTGGACCTGACGGTGAGCGAGGCCGCCGATCTGTTCAGCGCAGACCGTGACGTGATACGCGTGTTGCAGCCCATCGTGGATGTGGGGCTGGAATACGTGAAGCTGGGTCAACCCGTGCCCACGCTGTCCGGCGGCGAGGCGCAACGCCTCAAACTCGCCGGCTTCTTGGCCGAAGCCGCCAAGAGCAACACCGCCAGCCGCCAGGCCACGGCGCGGCGTGGTTCGCTGTTCATGCTGGACGAGCCGACCACCGGCCTGCATTTTGACGACATCGCCAAGCTGATGCGCGCCCTGCGCAAGCTGCTGGATGCGGGGCATTCGCTGCTGGTGATCGAGCACAACCTGGACGTGATCCGCGCCTCCGATTGGGTCATTGACCTGGGGCCGGAAGGCGGCGAGGGCGGTGGTGAGGTGGTAGGTGTGGGCACGCCGGAAGATATGCTGCTGCACGCTACCTCGCACACTGGCAAGGCGCTACGGGAGTACGCGGCGGCCATGGGGGTGGTGCACGAGGTTCGGGAGTTTTCTGCTGCAGATGCTTATGTGGCAGCTGCTCGCTCTCCGGAGGCCGGGGGTGCGCCGGTCACCTCATACGGCAAGCCCAAATCGGCGACCGGCGTACCCCCGGCCTCCTACGGAGTGGTGGCGGGCACAGATAACAACAATTCCATCCGTATCGTCAACGCCAAGGAACACAACCTCAAGTCCCTGAGCGTCGACATCCCGCGTGGCAAGTTCAGCGTGGTCACCGGGGTCTCGGGCTCGGGCAAATCCACACTTGCGTTCGACATACTCTTCAACGAAGGCCAGCGCCGCTACCTCGAATCCCTCAACGCCTACGCACGCTCCATCGTGCAACCGGCGGGGCGTCCCGAAGTGGATGCCGTATACGGCATCCCGCCCACCGTGGCCATTGAGCAGCGCCTCAGCCGGGGCGGCCGCAAATCCACCGTGGGCACCACCACCGAGGTCTGGCATTACTTGCGCCTGCTCTACGTCAAGCTGGGCACGCAGCACTGCTACAAGGACGGCGCCGCGGTGCAGCCACAGTCGGCGGACAGCATTGCCGCGCAACTGCTCAAGACCTACCGTGGCCAGCACATTGGCCTGTTGGCGCCGCTGGTGTCGGGCCGCAAGGGCGTGTACACCGAGCTGGCCGACTGGGCGCGACTGCGTGGCTACACGCACCTGCGGGTGGACGGCAACTTCCTGCCGACCACCCACTTCCCGCGCATAGACCGCTTCAAGGAACACAACATCGAACTGCCCGTGGCCAGTCTGGATGTGAACCCTGCCAACGAGACGGCGCTGCGCAAGGCCTTGGCCGATGCGCTCACGCATGGCAAGGGCATGGTGCAGGTGCTCAGCGACCTGCACGGCCTGCGCGAGGCCATGCTGGCGGGCACACCTGCTGCCGGCATAGGCACCTTGCATGCGTTCTCCACCAAGCGCGCCTGCCCGGTGTGCTCCACGTCCTACGCGGAGCTGGACCCGCGCCTGTTCAGCTACAACAGCAAGCACGGTTGGTGCCCAGACTGCGTGGGCACCGGCGTTGCGCTCACCAAGGAGCAGCGCAAGGTGTTCGACGATTCGGTCAAGGCCGATGACAACCAGGGCCGCGAGCAGACTTTTGCCGAAGCCGATGTGGAAGACCTGCACGACACCGCCTGCCCCACCTGCCAGGGCACGCGCCTGAACGCCACTGCTCGCGCGGTGAAGTTCGCAGGTGTCGGCATTGCCGATGTGGCGCGCCTGTCGGTCACCGACGTACGCAAATGGGTGGAGACCCTGCAGCAACTGGGTGGTCTGACCCAGCGCGAGACCGACATCGCGCGCGACCTGATTCCCGAAATCAAGAGCCGGCTGGAGTTCATGGAAGAAGTGGGCCTGGGCTACCTGACGCTGGACCGTGGCGCACCCACGCTCAGCGGCGGCGAGGCACAGCGGATCCGACTGGCTGCTCAACTGGGCAGCAACTTGCAGGGCGTGTGTTATGTGCTGGACGAGCCGACCATCGGCTTGCATGCGCGTGACAACAAGATCCTGCTGGGCGCCTTGCAGCAGCTTAGCGACAAGGGCAACACTTTGGTGGTGGTGGAACACGACGAAGACACCATCCGCCATGCTGACCACATCATCGACATCGGTCCGAGCGCTGGCAAACGCGGTGGTCGGTTGGTGGCGCAGGGGTCGGTTGCGGATGTGCAGGCTGTGGCGGAGTCTCAGACGGGGCGGTATCTGTTGCATGCGATTCGGCATCCCTTGGTGGATAGGCGCTACGTAGTTTCTTATCTGGACTCGTTGACGTTGGATGCCTCTCTTGTGGCGCTCTCGGGGGCGGGAGCCGGTGTGCCGGGCGCCTCATACGGCAAGCCCAAATCGGCGCCCGGCACACCGGCTCCCGCCTCCGGGTTCGTGGACGCTAACGGGAAGAAGTTGCGGGGTAAAGCCGCCAAGGCCGCTGCCGTCGCTGCTACGCAAGCTGCGGCGAGTGTGGCGGTGAATGCGGAATTTGCCGCGCGCGAAAAGGAAACGGCGGATTACTTGGCAAGCAACGCTGCCGCACAAGCAGCAGCAACGTCCGCCCAAAGCGCTGCAGCATTTGCTGCAGCCACTGGAGCCACGGGTGCGCCAACAGTCTCAGCCGCAGCAGCGGCAAGGGGTAGGGCGGGTGACGATTTGGGCTTGCCGTATGAGGAGCCCGACCTACCCCTTGCCGATGCGGGCCCAGCGACTACGCTACCAACGCAACCAAGACAGCACGAAAAAATCAACTGGCTAACCGTCCACAACGCCACCCTGCACAACCTGCAAAACGTCACCGCCCACATCCCGCTCAAACGCCTGGTCGCCATCACCGGCGTCAGCGGCTCCGGCAAGTCCACACTCGCCCGGGACGTGCTGCTCGCCAACGTGCAGACGGCAGTGCAAAAGCGCAGCACCAAAGCTGGCCGCGACGCACTGGACGCCGGCGAAAAAATCGACTGGACCGGCTGCACAGCCGTGTCCGGCTACGAGACCGTAGACCGCGTGCTCGAAGTCGACCAGACCCCCATTGGCAAGACACCGCGCAGTTGCCCCGCCACCTACATTGGCTTCTGGGACACCATCCGCAAACTCTTTGCCGACACGCTCGAAGCCAAGGCCCGCGGCTACGCTGCCAACCGCTTCAGCTTCAACACCGGCGAAGGCCGCTGCCCCAGCTGCGAAGGGCAAGGCATACGCACCATCGGCATGAGCTTCCTGCCCGATGTGAAAGTGCTGTGCGAAACCTGCAAGGGCGCACGCTTCAACCCCGAGACCCTGGCCGTCACCTGGCGCGGCAAAAGCATTGGCGACGTGCTGCAGATGGAAGTGGACGAGGCGGTGGATTTCTTTGCCGCCATGCCCAACATCAGCCATCCGCTGCAATTGCTGAAAGACGTGGGCCTGGGTTACCTCACGCTCGGCCAACCATCGCCCACGCTCAGCGGCGGCGAGGCGCAGCGTATCAAGCTGGTGACTGAACTCAGCAAGGTGCGTGACGACATCGGCAAGCGCGGCAACAAGGCGCCGCATACGCTGTACGTGCTGGACGAGCCTACCGTGGGCCTGCACATGGCCGACGTGGAGAAGCTGATCCACGTGCTGCACCGTCTGGTGCGCTCGGGCCACAGCGTGGTGGTCATCGAGCACGATCTGGACGTGATCGCCGAGGCCGACTGGGTGCTGGACCTGGGGCCCGAAGGCGGCAGCGGCGGCGGCTTTGTGGTGGCGGCTGCCACGCCGGAGCAGGTGGTGCGCCTGGGCACCCACACCGGAGTGGCCTTGCAGGCACTGCTGGCGCGTTGACATAAACCGAAACAAAGCGATACCGCAGCGACACCCGCTGCGCGCTTTGAACCGGCACCATTGCGGTCATGTTCAACCACTCCACAAGAGTAAGAAAGATCGCAATGCGTAGTTTTTTCAAACGCAATTTCCGCCGCACCCTGTTTGGTCTATTTGGGGCCACGCTGGTGGTCGGAAGCCTGTCGGCCTGCGGCCACCACGGTGACCGTTGGGGCGCCGATGTATCGCCCGAGCAATACGCCCAGCGCCGCGACAAGATGGTGGACCGTGCCGCCAGCAAGTTGGACCTCAACGACGAGCAGAAGAAGCTGCTGGCCGTGGTGGGCGACAAGCTGTTCGAGCAGCGCAAGGCATTGATGGGCCAAGGCACCGACCCGCGTGCAGAAATCAAGTCGCTGGTAGCTGGCCCCAAATTTGATGCCGCCAAGGCCCAGGCCCTGATCAACGACAAGACGGCCGCACTGCAAAGCAAGAGCCCCGAGGTGGTGGCTGCACTGGCAGCGTTTTACGACAGCCTGAACCCCACCCAGCAGCAAAAGGTGCGGGACTTCATGGAAGGCCGCCACGGCTGGTTCCACCGCGGCTAAGGCACGGAGCACCGGGCGACCCGCTGGGCTGCCCGGTGTGACAATAGTCCCATGCCTCGCATCCTGTTGATCGACGATGACGCGCAATTGGGCCCGCCCCTGACGGCCTACTTTGCGCGTTTTGATTTCAAGCTCGACTGCGCACTCAAGCCCAGCGAGGGGCTGGCGCGCTTGCAGCGTGAGCGCTATGACGCCGCCATCCTGGATGTGATGCTGCCCGAGATGGATGGCTTTGCGTTGTGCCGCGCCATCCGCAAAGAGAGCGACATGCCCATCATCATGCTCACCGCCCGTGGCGAGGTGATGGACCGCGTGGTCGGGCTGGAGCTGGGCGCGGACGATTATGTGCCCAAACCCTTTGAGCCACGCGAGCTGGTGGCACGGCTGCAAACCGTGTTGCGCAGGCGCGTGCAGCCACCCGCGCAGCCCACGGCCCGCGCCGACGGTGCCTTGGTGTTTGATGGCTTGCGCATTGACCCGGTGACGCGCACGGTGATGCGCCAGGGCGAAGTGCTCAACCTCACCAGCACTGAATTCGACTTGCTGCATCTGCTGGCGCTGGAGCCGGGCAAGGTGTTCAGCCGTGACGACATCCTCAACCACCTGCGCGGCCACGAGGTGGACATGCTCACCCGTGCGGTGGACATTGTGGTCAGCCGCCTGCGTAAGAAGCTGGAACCACTGGACTGCATCAAGACATTGCGAAACGCCGGCTATACGCTGGCCGTCAGCCGGGCCCCGGCATGAGGTGGCACAGGCGGGCGCGCCACGCCTTCTCGCATTCGCTGCGCATGCGCCTCATGGCCCTGTTTGTAGTGCTGGCGCTGGCCATGGCGGCGGTGTTCATAGGTGGCATGCAGTACGCGCTGGGCATAGGCTGGCGCGACGCGGCCCGTCCCCTGGTGGTGGACTATGTGGACCGGCTGGCCGCGGACATCGGAAGCCCGCCCAGCGTGGAGCGCGCGCAGGCCATTGTGGACAGACTGCCCTTGCACATCATCATCACCGGACCGGTGGTGAACTGGAACAGCCATCCGCAATTGCCGGACCGCAGCGCGCGCTGGCGCGATAGCAGCCGCTGGAATCAACGGGAGCATTTGCTGGAGCGCAATACTGCAGATGGTCACCGGCTGGAATTCGCCCTGAATGTTGCCGCCTGGGAAGACCGCCCGCGGCTGGTGGGCTGGTTCACGCTGGCCCTGCTGCTGTTCTTTACGGCGTTGGCGTACCGTCGCGTGCGTCGCCTGCTGCATCCACTGGACGATATCCGTGCCGGCGCCTTGCGCTATGGCGCAGGCGACTTTGCCAAGCCTATTCCCGTGCGCCGTGCCCGCAAACCCGACGAACTGGGCGAGTTGGCCACCACCATCAACACCATGGCCACCGACATCCAGCAGATGCTGGACGCCAAGCGTAGCCTGTTGCTGGCCATCAGCCACGAGCTGCGCAGCCCGCTGACACGGGCGCGACTCAACACCGAGCTGCTGCCCGAAACCTCCGAACTCCAGGCTAGTCGCGAAGCCCTGCTGCGCGATCTGGCCTTGATGCGCGACTTGGTCACCGACCTGCTGGAGAGTGAACGCCTCTCCACCCGCCACGCTGCACTGCATCTGGAGCCTGTGGACGTACAGGCGTTGCTGCAGGAAGTGGTGCAGGGCATGAGCCAACCCGTGCAACAAGACATCGCGCAGGAGCTACCCACCCTGATGCTGGACCCGGCCCGCATCCGCCTGCTGGTGCGCAACCTGCTGGACAACGCCTTGCGCCACAGTGCGAATGCAGCGCAAGCGCCGGTTCTGCGGGCGCATGCATCAGAGCAGGGGGGTGTGGTGCTGAGCGTGCGTGACTTTGGCGCGGGCGTGCCGCCGGAGCAGTTGCCGCACCTGGCACAGGCTTTCTACCGGCCGGATGCCGCCCGCACCCGTGAAGACGGCGGTGTGGGGCTGGGGCTCTACCTGTGCAAGTTGGTGGCGCTGGCACATGGCGGTGAATTCCGCATTGCCAATGCAGAGCCGGGGCTGGAGATTACAGTAACGCTCCCGCCTTCTTCTGCAAACGCATCCTGATGAAACCCACGCTCATTCTTCTGCCCGGCCTGGTGTGTGACAGCGCCGTCTGGGCGCCGCAAGTGCAAGCCCTGTCGTCCCATGCGCATTGCCATGTGGTGGATCACGGCCTGCTCGATTCCATGGGCGCCATGGCCCAGCATGTGCTGGACACCGCGCCCGTGCAGACCTTTGCGTTGGCCGGTCACTCCATGGGTGGCCGCGTGGCGCTGGAAGTGTTTCGCCGTGCGCCACACCGTGTGCACCACCTGGCCCTGCTGGATACGGGCACCCACCCATTGGCCGAGGGCGATGCAGGCGCCAAGGAACGTGCCGGCCGCATGGGCCTGCTGCAGACCGCCGAGCGCAAAGGCATGCGCGCCATGGCCGAGCTGTGGGCCAAACCCATGGTGCATCCCTCGCGCCACGGCACGCCAGTGTTTGCCGCTGTGCTCGACATGCTGGAGCGCAGCAGTGCTGAGCAGTACGCAGCCCAGATCAACGCGCTGCTGACCCGCCCCGACGCCACTCCGGTGCTGCCCACCATCAACTGCCCCACCCTGGTACTTACCGGCCGCGAAGACCTGTGGAGCCCGCCCGACGCGCATGAGCGCATGGCTGCCGCCATTGCCCATGCGGAGCTGTGCATCGTGGAGCAGTGCGGTCATATGGCGACGCTGGAGCAACCGGATGCGGTGAGTGCGGCGTTCAAGCGCTGGTTAGGATTGGCAGCATGAAAACCTTTTACAACCACCTCCACGCCCAGCACCAGGGCCAGTACGAAATGTTCCGCGGTGCGCTGGTGCCATGTCACGAAGTGCCCGCGCGTGCCGACCATGTGCTGGCGGAACTGCAGCGGCGCAAGCTGGGTGAAGTGCTGGCACCGACGGCCTTCGATGCTGGGGCGCTGGAGCGTGTGCACAGTGCACGCTATCTCCACTTTCTGGAACACGCCTGGAGCGAGTGGGTGGCGCTGGACCCGGCCAATGCCACGCGTGATGCGCTGCCTTCGGTCTGGCCCACACGTACCCTGCGCAGCGATGTGCTGCCCGACAACTTTGCGGCGCGCATGGGGCTGTTCTCGTATGACGCGGGCACGCCTCTCACGGGTGGCACCTGGGTCGCCGCGCGTGCCGGTGCCGAGTGTGCGCTGAGTGCCGCGCAGGCAGTGGCACAAGGCGAGCAAGCGGCCTTTGCGCTGAGCCGCCCGCCAGGCCACCATGCAGGCGTGGACTTCTTTGGTGGTTACTGCTTTCTGAACAACGCCGCGCTTGCGGCAGAACACCTGCGTGCCTCAGGCCTGGAGCGCGTGGCGGTGCTGGATGTGGACTACCACCATGGCAATGGCACGCAGGCCATCTTCTATAAACGCCCCGATGTGTTCTTCGCCAGTATCCACGGCGACCCGCGCACCGAGTACCCGTTCTTTCTGGGCTATGCTGATGAAAAGGGCGCGGGCGCAGGCGAGGGCTACAACCTCAACCTGCCGCTGCCGCGCGGCACCGGCTTTGCCGAATGGTTTGCCGCGCTGGAGACGGCGCTGGCAGACATTCAGAAATTTGGCGCGCAGGCGCTGGTAGTGTCGCTGGGCGTAGACACCTTTGCGGGTGACCCGATATCAGGCTTCAAGCTACAGAGCGATGACTACCTGCGCGTGGGCGAACGACTGCGCCGTGCGGGCCTGCCCACCGTGCTGGTGTTCGAGGGCGGCTATGCCGTGGCCGAGGTGGGCATCAACGCGGTCAACGTAGTGCAGGCTTTTGCCTGAATTGCATACGCGCTAGAACAGGCTGCTTTGCGCGCTGGGCAACCGGGGCGGTATGAACTGCGACACATCCGCCAACGGCGGCGGCTTCCGTAGCCCGTAGCGCTTGAGCGCAATCTGAAAGCGCTGCGCCAGCAGGCTGGCAAACAGGCCGCTGCCCTTCATGCGGGTGGCAAAGTCGGGGTCGTAATCCTTGCCTCCGCGCATCTGCTGCACGCGGTGCATCACATGCTCGGCGCGCAGCGGGTAGTGCTGCTGCAGCCACTGCACAAACAGCTCGCGCACTTCCAGCGGCAAACGCAGCAGCACATACGTGGCATAGCGCGCACCGGCCTGTGCTGCGGCCTGCATGATCTTCTCCAACTCCACATCGTTGATGGCAGGAATCATGGGCGAGCTGAACACCGCCACCGGAATGCCCGCACTTGCCAGCATCTCTATGGCCTGCAAGCGGCTCGTTGGTGAGCTGGCACGCGGGTCCAGCTTGCGCGCCAGCGCGTGGTCCAGCGTGGTCACCGACACATTCACCTGCACCAGACCCTTGCGCGCCATGCCGCTGAGAATGTCCAGGTCGCGCGTGACCAGCGCGTTCTTGGTGATGATGCCCACCGGCACTTGCGCCTCGGCCAGCACCTCCAGCACAGAGCGGGTGATGCCCAGCTTGCGTTCCGTGGGCTGGTACGGATCGGTATTGGACCCCACCACGATCAGCCCTGGCACATAGCTCGGCTTGCACAATTCGGCACGCAGCAGCGCGGCGGCGTTGACCTTGGCAAATATCTGCGTCTCAAAGTCCAAGCCCGGCGACAAGCCCAGATATGCATGCGTGGGCCGCGCATAGCAATACACACAGCCGTGCTCGCACCCCTGGTAGGGGTTGATGCTCTGGTCAAAACCAATATCGGGCGACTGGTTGCGGCTGATGATGGAGCGCGCCTGCTGCTGCACGACGATGGTCTTGGCAGAAGGCGCGTCTTCCGCATCCGGCTCCTCGTCCCCCGGCCAGTCCTGCAACTCCGGCGCCAGCGCCTCGCGCTGAAACGCGTCAAAGCGCGAACCCGGGTTGGAGCCCGAGCCGCGGCCTTTGAAGAAGTGCAGGGGGTGGGTGGACATGGGGTCTTGATATCTTTATACTGTTTGTATATACAGTATAAAGAGCAGCCCCTTTCGGTGCAATAGGCGGCACAAGCAAGTTCAGCCTATTCGTCGCAGGGTTGAGAGAGACTAGGCCCTTAGTGAGTCTGGAAGTACGCACCCAATGGAGATTCATCCATGCATCCTGTAATTACTGCGTTTGCAGCATCGCCAGATAGAGGGCGTGGTTTGGCGAGGGATATGCCGGTTCGCTGGGCGTTCGAGGAGGTTGGGCAACCTTACGACGTTCGACTTCTATCGTTTGCGGAGATGAAGCAAACAGCCCATCGCACGCTACAGCCATTCGGACAAATTCCAACCTACGAGTGCGGCGGTCTTGCACTGTTCGAGTCAGGAGCCATCGTCCTTCATATTGCACAGAACCACACAGGGCTTCTGCCGGATGATCCCGACGCGCGTGCGCGTGCCATCACCTGGATGTTTGCTGCCGTGTCGACTGTGGAGCCGGTGATCACTCAGCTGGAAAACACCGTATACATGGAACGGGACAAACCTTGGTTTTTCGAGCGCCTGCCCCTCGTGAAAGACCTGATTCGCATTCGGCTTGGGGAACTTTCTGAAAGGCTGGGGACCTTTGATTGGCTAGACGGCACATTCAGTGCAGGTGATTTACTCGTGGTGCAGGTGTTGCGCAGGCTGGGGAGTTCGAACTTGCTTTCAGAGTACCCAAGCCTCTGCGCTTACATTGCGCGCGCCGAAGCTAGGCCTGCCTTCCAACGCGCGTTTGCGGCGCAGTTTGCTGTCTTCAACAGCGCCCGTACCCAACCCACTTTGCATGATGTGTAGGCATGTCGATCTCCGTTCGGTTGGTGAGGCGACGTAGCGGCAGAAGTTGCGACCATGAGGATTCAGGCGATTGCCACTCTTTCAAGCGCCGTGTTCGCTCCTGTTGGGTTTGGCGCTTTCGGGGTGTGCGCCAGCAAGCGGAGCAAGCTGTAGAAACAATGCCGCATCCGTGGCATTCTTCCTGTCTCGTATTTCAAGTCACTACCCATAACCGGAGTCCCACATGGCAACTGAGAAGGTCAAAGGCCCTGCATCGTACTTTCCGTCTATCGAGCAAAAGTACGGAAAACCAATCGACCATTGGCTCGATCTGGTTCGCAAAAACAAAGACAAGAAGCACATGGAAATTGTTGCGCTTCTTAAGTCTGAGCATGGGTTGGGGCACGGTCATGCCAATGCCATCGTTGCCCACGTTATGGCGTCAAAGAAGCCTTGAATCCCATGTCCCTCTCGCTACACGACGCATCCGTTCCCGTCTTCCTCCGCTACCTCGCCCAACTGCGGGACCTCGTATCCAAAGCAGAACGCTTTGCTACGGAGCGAGGTGTTCGTCCGTCAGATCTACTCGCGGCCAAGCTGGCGCCCGATATGTTGTCCTTCGAGCGTCAGGTGGCGATTGCTGCCAACTTTACTTTGCGCGCCGCGTTTCCGCTTGCAGGTGAAGCGGTACCAACTGAAGGGACATTTCCCGAAACCTTTGAAGGTCTTCATGCCCGGATTGATCGGGCTGCGCTACTTCTGGGAGCGTTGGAGCCCAGTCAGTTCGTTACCGCTGGGACTCGCGTCACTGAGAGTCGGGCTGGCGAAGCGTTGGTCCGGTTGTCTGCCCCAGAGTTTTTGTTTCAGTACGCACTTCCCAATTTTTTCTTTCACTTCACAGCGGCTTACGCTGTGCTTCGCCACCAAGGCGTCCCGTTAGGTAAGCAGGATTTCGATGGGTTCCATCGCTACACCGTGCAGCCTGTCCAAGATTGACAACCTCGGGAACGAAGAGTTTTCAGTTGTCCTGTCTCGCCTGGAATCCATGGGGTGGAAGGTCTATGCCCGCTATGGTGGTGTCGATGCGGGTATCGACTACGACTGCGTCCGCCTGAAGCGAAACGGCGTCAAACTCAAGTGCGAATGGGACCCCTGGGACACGTGGAGCATTGAAGGCTCGGCGGTGGCGCAGATCAACCCTGATGCACACGCAGTCCAGTTCAATTTCGCTCGCTGCTCAGCGGTGGGGCCGAGACGCATGATTTCACGAACACGCAGGAGCTGCCTTCGCGGGAACCTGATCAACCACGGAACCTACCACTGCGGGGCCAGAGGCCACGCGCTGGATCTGGCAGACTCGCACTGAAAGAGGCCGTTTGCACCTTGTAGCGTCCGCAGCTAGGGTGTCTCCTGCCTATTTCAAGTCGCCGCTCAGCTCAATGTTGGCGTCTATACCCCGATAATCACACGCTGACTAATGCAAAAATATTTATTGCATTACTCTCTTTGAATTTTTGCACTCTAGGAGCTGCAAAAAACTTGCCCGAGTCGGAAAAATAAGAAATTGAACAGTCGCTTGGCAGGTTGGAGTTTTCAAAATTTTGTATACTGACAAACCCGGTCACGAACCAACGCTCCGCGCTTTGTGGCTGGATATTATATTTTTGCTTTGACTGGTATACGCAATGAGCAATATTCCAAAATGCCCCCAATGTGGCTCCGAATACGGATATGAAGATGGCGGTATTTTTATTTGTCCAGAATGCGCTCACGAATGGACAACTGAATCTGTAGAGGAGAATTCCGAAAAAGAGAAAATCGTCCGCGATGCGAACGGAAATATTCTCGCTGACGGTGATACCGTAACTTTAATCAAAGACCTTAAAGTAAAAGGCTCATCGCTTGTAATCAAGGTTGGCACAAAAGCAAAGAATATACGAATCATTGAAGGTGATCATGATATCGATTGCAAAATAGATGGCGTTGGAGCCATGCAATTGAAATCAGAATTTGTTAAAAAAGCATAGCGCTAACTGGGCGTTGCACCCGACACCACGCAAAGCCTCCGCTCCGCTACGGTTTTGCGTGTCGTTGGAGAACTAATCGGTGAAGTCTCATATGCTGCTCTACGGTAGTACCAATTGACACATATGACGCCACCCGCACTACAGCAATACCTGCACGCACATATCCCGCTATCCAAGGCCATGTCGGTTTCCGTCGTCTCAGTGGAGCCGGAGTCCGTAACCTTGAGCGCACCACTCCAACCCAATATCAATCATAGGGAGACGGTCTTCGGTGGCAGTGCTTCGGCGCTGGCGATATTGGCTGCGTGGTGTCTGATACAGACCCGTTTGAGCGCTGAGGGTATTGCCGCGCGGTTGGTGATTCAGGAGAACACCATGAGCTATGACAAACCCATAGCAGGTGAGTTCCTCGCCGTCTCGCAGCTTGACGATCCGCAAGGCTGGGAGAGGTTCAAGATCATGCTGCGTCGCAAGGGCAAAGGCCGTGTCTCCGTGCGTTCGGATCTTGTGTACGAGGGCCAAATAGCTGGTCGTTTCAAGGGCGAGTTTGTTGCCCTGGGGTAGCGATGGGCAAGAGCGCGGCGGCATAATATTTGCACCTTCCACCCAGGTGAACTTGTATCACCGCAACACAGAAAACCATGCACGCAATTCCCACACTTCAGGTTGAAAACGAACGCGTCATCGTGACCAAGTGGACTTTTCCCCCAGGCGCGGATACCGGTGACCACGTGCATGGGCACGATTACGTGGTGGTGCCGTTGACGACGGGCAAACTCCGATTGGTCGAGCCTGACGGTGTTCGTGATGTTGAGTTGGTGGCGGGTGGCTCTTACGCCAAGCTCACGGGCGTTGCCCACAATGTCATCAACATCAATGACTATGAGTTCTCGTTTGTGGAGATCGAACTCAAGTAACGTAGTGCGACCATCGGTCGATCAGAAAAGGAGACATGCCATGCAAATCACGGTTGAAGCTTTTGTCAAAGCCCCGATCGCCAAGGTCTGGAGTGCGTACACCACGCCAGATGACATCGTGCAGTGGAACACGGCCTCTCCCGATTGGCACACGGTTCGGGCCACGGTCGACCTGCGCGCAGGCGGTGCATTCTCATCACGCATGGAGGCCAAGGACGGCAGTTTTGGTTTCGACTTTGCCGGAACCTATACCAAGGTCGTGCCGCATGCGCTGATTGCCTATGCGTTTGGAGAACGCGCTGGCCTCGTTGAGTTTGTGCCGGGCACCGATGGTGTCACCGTGCGTGTCACATTCGATGCAGAGACCGAGCATTCGCCGGATCAGCAACGCCAGGGCTGGCAAGCCATCCTGGACAACTTTGCCAGATACGTTGAATCCCGTTCGTGAAGTGAACAGCCATGTTTGATATCCAGAACTACACCAGTTTCGTACTCGCCATCCTGGTCTTCCAGCTCATTCCCGGCGCTGGCACCATCGCGATCCTGAACGCTACTGCGCGCAATGGTGCGCGTGCCGGCATGGCGGCGGTGGTTGGCACCTTGTGTGGCGACTTTGTGTTCATGGTGGCCGCTGCAGCCGGACTAGCGGCCATCATGCGCGCCAACCCTGTGCTGTTTCAGGCGTTGCAATGTTTTGGCGCGGCCTATCTGATCTGGATGGGAGTGGGGCTCATCCGTACCAAGATCAATACAGCAGAAGGAGCTCCGGAACCGACACGTTCGCCCTGGTCGCATTTCCGCCAGGCGTTTACCGTGAGCCTGACCAACCCCAAGGTGATCCTGTTTTTTGTGTCTTTCTTCCCGTTGTTCCTCAAGCCCCAAGCGTCCACGGTGACGCTGACCGTGATGATGGTGCACGTCACCGTCATCAGCCTGCTGTATCAGTGGGCGCTGGTGCTGGTGGGTAACAAAGTGGCCAGTGCCTTGCGCAACATCCCGTCCGCGCGCCGGTTGGCCACCCGTCTGGCGGGTCTGGCACTTATCGGCTTTGGCATCAAGCTGGCGGCGAACAACCGCTAGTGCAAGGCACGCGGTGTGCGTGCCTTGTCTCCCTTACTGCGGCAGGCGCTGGTCGTACTCTGCGCGCAGGCTGCGCCACATGTCCCATAGCGGCTGCGGCTTCTCGCCAGCCAGACGCGCCTGCAGGATATTGAGGTGGGTGTGCCAGCCCGCGCTGACGTTGAGCAGAACGCCGCGGTCCGGTGCGCGCAGGTGGGTGACGGTGAGGCGCACTTTTTCTCCCTGCGGTTCCAGCTCGAAGCGCACTTCGGAGTTCACGCCCCAGGTGAACACCAGCTTGCGCAAGGGGTCCAGCTCCAGGATGCGGCACTGCATGCGGTGCTCTTCACCAAATCCTTCGGGGCGCTCGCCGGGCGGGTCGGTCACTTCGTCGTTGCGCCAGACCAGCTCGAAAGGCGCCTGTACTTTCAACTCCATCAGACCCGATGCCAGCCACTGGCGGCGCAGGTCGCTGTCGGTCAGGTAGGCCCAGACGCGTTCGATGGGGCCGGGCAACAGCCTTTGCATCTTCAGCGTCACGGGATCGGTCAATACGCCATAGGCGTCGGGTACGAGGGTGGCAGTCATTTGGCTTTTCCTTTCTTGGGTGCGGGTTTGGGTGAAGTGTTTGCCTCTTCAGTGAGCAGCCGCTCCAGCACATTGAGGCGGCTGTTCCAGAAGTCCTGGTAGTAGAGAAGCCATTGGTTGGCACTGGCCAGGGGGCCGGGGTCCAGACGGCAGAAGTGCGTGCGGCCATGCACTTCGCGCTGGATGAGCCCAGCGTTTTCCAGCGCCTTGATGTGCTTGGAGGCCGCGGCCAGCGATATGGAGAAGGGCTCCGCCAGTTGGCTCACGGTGCGCTCGCCCTGGGCCAGGCTGCGCAGCATGCTGCGGCGGGTGGCGTCTCCCAGTGCATGGAAGACGGCATCGAGTTGAGGTGTTTCATATTCAACCATGAAGTTGAATATATGTGCCGCCCAAACAATTGTCAACCATTTGGTTGAATATTTTTGAGGAGGCAAAGCACCTCGGTTCTGGCCCCAGCGGTTACCATGCAACGCTTGTTGTTTTCGAACCCTTACCCCTATGGCCATTGCAGCAAACATCGTCACAGGTCTGGTCGGCCTGCTCCACGCCTATTTCCTCGTGCTCGAGATGTTCCTGTGGGACAAGCCCGCTGGCCGCAGAGCCTTCGGCCTCACGGCGGAACGGGCGCAGTCCACCAAGGTATTGGCAGCCAACCAGGGGCTGTACAACGGCTTTCTGGCGGCGGGCCTGTTCTGGGGCATCGTCTCTGCGGACAGTTCCATCAAGGTCTTCTTCCTGGCCTGCGTGCTGGTGGCGGGTGTGTTTGGTGCCGTTACGGTCAGCCGCAAGATCCTGTTTGTGCAGGCCTTGCCTGCTGCCGTGGGGCTGGCCCTTGTGGGTCTGTCTGCCTGATGCAAGCCGAGTTGCATGAAGGCTACCGCCCTGGCTGCATAGGCCGCATTGCGCAATTGCACGCCACGTACTACGCAGCCACCCACGGTTTTGGTGTGGCCTTCGAGGCCAAGGTGGCGCGCGAGCTGGCGGATTTCTGCACCTATTACCAGCCGGGGCGCGATGGCCTGTGGCTGGTGGAGCAGGGCGGCAACGTGGAGGGCTCCGTCATCATCGACGGTTCGCACGCAGACACGGATCACGCCCACTTGCGCTGGTTCATCACGTCGGACGCCATCAAGGGCCAGGGCATGGGCCGACGCCTGTTGCAGCAGGCCATAGACTTCGTGGACGCCTGCGGCTATCGCAGCACGCAGCTATGGACCTTTGCCGGGTTGGACGCGGCGCGTCACCTGTACGAGTCGTATGGGTTTGAACTGGTGCACCAGAGTCCGGGTAACCAATGGGGTTCCGTGGTGACGGAGCAGCAGTTCGTGCGCTGCAACCCTCACTAGCTGGGTTGCCGCCAGCACACCATCTTCATACACACATGTTGCTGCGCATACACCACGCCGCCATCATCTGCTCTGACTACGCCACGTCCAAGCGCTTCTACACCGAGACGCTGGGCTTGCGCGTGCTGGCCGAGCACTACCGTGCGGAGCGTCAGTCCTACAAGCTGGATCTGGTCTTGCCCGACGGTTCGCAGATCGAGCTGTTCTCATTTCCTGCCGCACCACCGCGCCCGTCGTACCCGGAGGCGTGTGGTCTGCGGCATCTGGCTTTTGCCGTTGCGGATGTGGCGCAGTGCAAGGTGGAGCTGGAGTCCAAGGGATTGGTCGTGGAAGACATCCGGGTGGATGCGTACACGGGCAGGCGTTTTGTATTCTTTGCCGACCCGGATGGTCTGCCCTTGGAACTGTATGAGGAGTAGCTTATGAAGTCGATACAAACCATGGCTTGCATGGCGCTGTTGCTGGGCATGGGTGCCATCACCGGATGCACGGCACGTAGCTGGTACGAAGGCAACAAGATGAGTGCCGTGAATTACTGCAATCACCTGCCGCCGGGCGATGTGGACCAGTGCCTCAAAGGTGTGAACAAGCAGAGCTACGAGGAATACGAAAAGGAACGCGCAGGCCAGCAGTAGGCCTGGCTCGTGTACGCGATTGCTGGCAGTCAGTTTCTGTGTGAGCGGATCAGTGCCACCAGCCCGGTGGCCGCTACCAGTACCAGCAACGCCGGAAAGCCCAGGGTGGGTGACCAGTCGATGAGCGCGCCCGACACGCCCGAGGCCACCAGACCACCCAGCGTATAGGTGAGCACCAGCACCGCCGTGCTATTGACCAGGGTGATGCCTTTCTCACGCGCGCCGATGTCGGTCATGGACATGGAATACAGCACGCCACCGGCGCCGCCCCAGACGAACACGATCGGCCAGGCCAGCGCGGGTGTGTGTGCCACCCAAGGTAGCGCCAGCGTGGCCAGCAGCATGATGGAGGCTGACCACACCATCAGTGTGCGACGGCCCCGTGCCTGATTGATAAAACGGTCGGAAATGTAGCCTGCGGGAATGGTCAGCGCCACACCACCTAGGCCGCTGATGGACACCATGACGGCAGCGGCAGCACCGCTCAGACCCAGGGCCAGACCGTACAGGGGCAGTATGGAGGTCACCCCCGTCTCAAAGAAGCCGCCCACGAAGCCGGCCAACATGATGATGGGGTGCTCCATCAGGGCGTGCCACAAGCCGCGCACGCCCACGTGGGCGATGCCGGCATCGGCTGCCGAGGGGACAGGGGGAATCAGCGCGGTCCACAGCAGGCCCAGCAGGTTGAGCCCGTTGACCACCCACAGTGTGATGCTGCTCTGCGGGCCCAGCCAGACCATGAGCGTGGGGCCGATGATGAAGGTCGCGCTGACCAGCGTCTGGAACAGCCCGACATAGCGTCCCCGCTTTTGCGGCGGGCAGAACTCGGCAATCAGAGCCTCTGCCAGCACCCAGCGCAAGGACATGGCGATGCCCGACAGCAGGTTGAGCGCAAACCATAGCACCAGTTGCTGTGTCAGGGTGAACAGCAGGGCGCACAGCATCAGCACCGCAGAGGCCAGCCACATGCATTGCCGCCGGCCCATGCGATTGGCCACGGTGGATGCAAACGGTGTCATCACGAAGATACCCAGCCACCCGGTGGCAACGAACAGCCCTGCCACGGTGCTGCTGACGTCTGCCCCTTTGAGCCGCAGCAACAAAAGAGGTGTGAGGATGAAGTAACCCACCAGCGCAAAAAAGGTAGAGCCGAAAATGGCTGCCAGCCCGAGGCGGCTGCCGGCGGGGGCTTCGGTGTTGTTCATGGCTGGCGCGCCTGCAGGACGGCTGCGGCCACCTCGGCAAAGCCGGCGCCACGCTCGGACGGTGCCACGTAGCGCGGCAGGTGCGACAGGCGATCGGCCACCGTGCGGATATTGGCAACCCCGGCGCTATGGACGAAGTGCTCGAACATGGCCACGTCGTTGCCGGAATCTCCGACGAAGACCCACTGCCCGATTTCATCTTCCAGACGACGGCCCAGCAGTTGCTGAGCGATCCAGCAGGCACCACGCCACTTGTTGAAGACACCGTAGCAGCCGTGGATGTGGATGCTGCTGACGGTGGTGTGCAGGCCCTCAGCCTCCATGATCGCAACGACCTGGGCAATTTCCTGCGGGGTCAGCTGGGCGAATTCGGCTGCGTCTATGGCCAGGTCGGTCTCCCGGCCATCGCTGTCGCGCGTGATCTGCGCCGCCGGTACCTGGCTGGTGATGCGGCTTGCCACGGAGCGCATGCGCGCCCGGTTGCGCGCCCGCACTGCGGCTTCCTGCTGGTAGATCTTGCTGCGGTTGGACGCAGGTCCGACCCAGGCCACGGCACCGTTCTCGGCGACCACCGCATCCAGCGGCCAGGGCGCGTGTCCCGTGTCTGCATCGCCGCGGGCGAGTCGCTCGCACCAACCAATGGGGCGGCCGGTGATGGCAATTACATGCAGCCCGGCAGCCTTGAGCCGCTCCAGTGCCTGCAAGGCGTCCGGGGTGATGTGGCCGTGCGTGGTGAGCGTGTCGTCAATGTCGGTGAACACACCGACGATGGCCTGGCGCTCGGATACGGGCCAGTCGTGCAGGGGCCGCATGCGCTGCATCAGCCGGCGGACTGCAATGCCAGACCCGCGTGTTCGCGCAGCGGATGGAAGTGGATCTTGGGGAAGCGCTCCTGCGCCAGCCGCACGTCGTACGGGCTGGTGCACAGATAGGCCAACGTGTCGGCCGCATCACGCGCCATGCGCTGCGGGTAGGCGTTGATGAACTCCTGCAGCTCCTTGGGTGTGTCGGCAGTGATCCAGCGCGCGCCGGTGTACTGGCTACCTTCCAGGCGGATGTCGGCGTCGTATTCGCCCTTGAGGCGGTGCTGCACCACTTCAAACTGCAACTGCCCCACGGCGCCCAGCAGCATGTTGCCGCCCATTTCCGGGCGGAACACCTGGATCGCGCCTTCTTCACCCAGTTGCGCCAGACCTTGCTGGAGCTGCTTGGTGCGCAGCGGATTGCGCAGCACCACGGTCATGAACATTTCGGGGGCGAAGAAGGGCAGGCCGGTGTACATCAGGTTCACACTGCCGTCGGTGATGGTGTCGCCCAGCTGCACGCCGCCATGGGTGGTGAAGCCAACGATGTCACCGGCGTAGGCCTCTTCCACCGCCTCGCGGCGCTGGCTCATGAAGGTCACCACGCTGGTGGGGCGCAGTTCCTTGGCGGTGCGCATCACCTTGAGCTTCATGCCCGGGGTGTACTTGCCGGAGGCCATGCGCACAAAGGCAATGCGGTCGCGGTGGTTGGCATCCATATTGGCCTGCACCTTGAACACAACGCCGCTGAAAGCCTCGTCTTCGGGCTGCACTTGCTTGATGACCGGCTGCTTGTTGACAACGAAGGAGCTGGTACGCGGGCCGGGTGCAGGTGCCAGGTCCACCAGCGCGTCCAGCACCTCCATCACACCGAAGTTGTTCACACCGGAGCCAAAGAACACCGGCGTCTGCTTGCCGGCCAGAAAGGCTTCATGGTCCCATGCGGGCGATGCGCCCGTGGCCAGTTCCATGCTTTCGATGGCCGAGGTCCACTCATGGCCAAAACGCTGGGCCAGCGAGTCGGCGTTGTCCAGCGGCACCGTGTCAAAGTCCTGCGGGCGGCGTTCACTGCCGCTCTCGAACACGGTCATGGCCTTGGTGCGCAGGTTGATGATGCCGCCAAAGGCCTTGCCCTGGCCCACCGGCCAGGTCATGGGCACGCAGGGCATGCCCAGCTCGCGTTCGATTTCGTCCAGGATGTCCAACGGCTCACGCACTTCGCGGTCCATCTTGTTGACGAAGGTGATGATGGGTGTGTCGCGTTGGCGGCAGACCTCGATCAGGCGACGGGTTTGCGACTCCACGCCGTTGGCCGCGTCAATCACCATCAGCGCCGAGTCCACCGCGGTCAGCACACGGTAGGTGTCTTCGCTGAAGTCCTTGTGTCCAGGGGTGTCCAGCAGGTTGATGACGTGGTCGCGGTACATCATCTGCATCACGCTCGATGCCACCGAGATTCCGCGCTGCTTTTCGATTTCCATCCAGTCGGAGGTGGCATGGCGGCTGGCCTTGCGCGCCTTCACCGAGCCGGCGATCTGGATTGCGCCGGAGAACAGCAGCAGCTTTTCGGTCAGCGTGGTTTTACCCGCGTCCGGGTGGGAAATGATGGCAAAGGTGCGGCGACGCCGGGTTTCGTTGGCAAAAGACAAGGGGGTTCCAGATCGAGGGGTGGGAGGCGGAATTTTACCGGCTGGGTGAGACAGGTCGGATTGGCGCTATTCTTGCTGCAGCCCCCAACCGGAAGGAGCTAACTTTTTGCACCACGATCTCTTGAACCAACGCAGTGCGGGCATTGTCTTGCATCCGACCAGTTTGCCGGGGCCCCATGGGAGCGGGGACCTGGGACCCAACGCCTATTACTTTGTGGATTGGCTGCACACCGCCGGTCAAACCCTGTGGCAGACCCTGCCGCTAGGCCCCATCGGCCTGGCCAATTCGCCGTATATGGGCCGTTCGGCCATGGCGGGCAACCCGTATCTGGTGGCCTTGGAGCCCCTGGTGCAGCAGGGCTGGCTGGATGGCGCCGCGCTACACAACAGCTTCATCGCGGAACACGTGCGGTTCGAGGAAGTGCTGCCCTGGCGCATGGAGCGCTTGCGCCTGGCCTTTGCAGGCTTCTGCGAGAAGGCTGACGCACCCACGCAAGCACAGTTTGCGCAATGGCAGCAGGACAACGCCGCCTGGCTGGACGACTACGTCCTGTTCATGGCGCTGGATGCGCACTACGCCACCGACCTCTGGACCGACTGGCCTGCGCCGTTGGCCCGGCGAAACGCCGCTGCGCTGGCTCAAGCGCGCAACGTCCATGCGCAGGAAATTGCTTTCTGGGCCTTTGTGCAATGGCAGTTCGACGTGCAACTGCAAGCCCTCAAGGCCTATGCCAATGCCAAGGGGGTCTACCTGGTGGGTGATCTGCCCATCTTCATTGCCCACCACTCCTGCGACTGCTGGGCACGCCCGGACCTCTACCTGCTGGATGACGAAGGCCAGCCCAGCGTGGTGGCCGGTGTGCCGCCCGACTACTTTGCGGTGGAAGGCCAGCGCTGGGGCAACCCGCTGTACGACTGGGAGGCCATGGCGGCCGATGGCTACCAATGGTGGGTGGAGCGCATCCGGCGTCAGCTGCAGCTGGCCAACCTGATCCGCATCGACCACTTCCGGGGCTTTGAAGCCTGCTGGGAAATACCAGTCACCGAACCAACCGCCATCCATGGCCGCTGGGTCAAGGGGCCGGGCATTGCCCTGTTTGAGGCGGTGGAGCGCGCCCTGGGCAAGCCGCCCATCATTGCAGAGGATTTGGGGCTGATCACGCCCGAGGTGGATGCCTTGCGGCTGAGCACCGGGTTCCCGGGCATGCGGGTGCTGCAGTTTGGTTTTTCAGAGGATGCCACCAGCAGCCACTTGCCGCACAACTATGTGGCCAACACGGTGGTGTACTGCGGCACCCACGACAACGACATGGCACTGGGCTGGTGGGTATGTTGCAGCCCGCGTGAGCGGGCCTTTGCCGCCGAATACCTGGGTACCGACGGTCACGACGTGCACTGGGCCATGATCCGCGCCTGCGCCTTGTCGGTGGCCAACCACGCGCTGTGCCAGTTCCAGGATGTGCTGGGGCTGGACGGCTACCACCGGATGAACACACCCGGCACCATGGGCTGCTGGACCTGGCGCTTCCGTTGGGATTGGGTGCGTCCCGAGCACGCTGAGCGGCTCGCCCGCATCACGGCCGTCAGCGGCCGCACCCGCTTCGCGCGACTGCAACTTCCGGCGTAAACGCCGCCCACCGACCGATCTTTACAAAGGCCACTAGGGAAAGCACTAGTACCTTCCAAAAACGTTTTTGGCAAAATCAAAAACGTTTTTGGAGGCCACTCTCTGGCGTCCACTACAGGAGCGCCCTACATGAGTCAGTCAGACGTCCGCCTGCGCGGAATCCAGAAGAGCTACGGCAAAGTACACGTCATCCACGGTGTGGATCTGGACATTGAGCCGGGCGAATTCGCTGTATTCGTCGGCCCGTCGGGCTGCGGCAAGACCACCTTGCTGCGCATGATTGCCGGGCTGGAAGAAATCTCCAGCGGCACCCTGACCATAGGTGGCGAATCGGTCAACGACCTGCCACCCAGCGACCGCGGCGTGGCCATGGTGTTCCAGAGCTACGCGCTGTATCCGCACAAGACGGTGTTCGACAACATGGCCTTTGCACTCAAGATTGCCAAGGTGCCCAAGGAAGAGATTGCGAAGCGGGTGAACGCCGCGGCTGACATCCTGCAGTTGCGCGAGTACCTGCAGCGCCTGCCCAAGGCACTCTCTGGCGGCCAGCGCCAGCGCGTGGCCATTGGGCGCGCCATCGTAAGAAATCCCAAGGTGTTCCTGTTTGACGAGCCGCTGTCCAACCTGGATGCGGCCTTGCGTACCAAGATGCGCGTGGAGCTGGCCACGCTGCACCGCAGCCTGGGCGCCACCATGATCTATGTGACACATGACCAGGTCGAGGCCATGACCCTGGCCGACAAGATTGTGGTGCTCAACAAGGGCCGGGTGGAGCAGGTGGGCCGCCCACTGGAGCTCTACAACAAACCCGCGAGCCAGTTCGTAGCAGGCTTCATCGGTTCACCCCAGATGAACTTCATCAGCGGTGACTTCGCTGCCCGCCTGGGCGCCACCACCGTGGGCCTACGCCCCGAACACCTCAAGGTGCAGGAGGGCGGACCGATCCAGGGCACGCTGCTGCATTCGGAAAAACTGGGTAATGAAACCTTTGCCTATGTGCAGGCCGGTGCACTGGGCGAAATCACCGCACGCATGGATGGAACGCTGGCGCACGAGCCAGGGCAGTCCATTGCGCTGGCCTTTGCACCGGAACATCTCTACCGCTTTGGTGCGGACGGAAAAAGCATGTAATTTTTTTGCTTTGCGGATTGGCCGCCAAGCACTTTCAGGAGACGACAGGTATGTTCAAGAAAACCGCAATCGCCGCAGGCTCGCTGTTGGCACTGTGCTCCGTGGTCACGCCCTCTGTGGCGGCGGACTACAAGGGGCCGGACCTCAAGGGGGAAGTGATCACCATTACCTGTCCTTGGACCGGAGCCGAAGAAGGCATGTTCAAGAAAGTTGTTGCCAATTTCGAAAAGGCCACCGGCGCCACGGTAAAGCACTCCTGTTCGCAAAGCTCGGAGCAGCAGATCGTCATCGACATCAAGGCGGGCTCACCTACCAATATCTCGGTGTTCCCACAACCCGGGCTGGCCGCCAACATGGCTGCCATCGGTGGACTGACGCCGCTGGGTCCCAAGGTGCAGGAGTGGGTCAAGAAGAACTACGCCGCGGGTCAGTCCTGGGCCGATCTGGGTACCTACAAGAACAAGGCCGGCAAGCCGGAGTTCTATGGCTTTTTCTACAACGTGAACGTCAAGAGCCTGGTCTGGTACATCCCGGAAAACTTCAAGGAAAGGGGCTACAAAGTGCCCAAGACCATGGAGGAGTTGCAGGCCCTGACCAAGAAGATGGCTGCTGACGGCGGTGCCAAGCCCTGGTGTATCGGCCTGGGCAGCGACGCCGCTACCGGCTGGCCTGCCACCGACTGGGTGGAGGACATGATGCTGCGCCTGCACCCGCCAGAGGTCTATGACGACTGGGTCAGCAACAAGATGAAGTTCAACGACCCGCGCGTGATTGAGGCCATCGAGGCCTATGGCTGGTTCGCCAAGAACGATGCCTACGTGGATGGCGGCGCCAAGGCCGTGGCCACGGTGAGCTTCAAGGACAGCCCCAAGGGTCTGTTTGGTTCGCCACCCAAGTGCTATATGCACCGCCAGGCCAGCTTCATTCCGGCCTTCTTCCCCGATGGCAAGGCCGATGAGGCGGACTTCTTCTACTTCCCCTCGTTTGCTAGCAAGAAGTTGGGCAACCCGGTGGAAGGTGGCGGCACCATCATGACCATCACCAAGGACAGCAAGGGTGCGCGTGCCTTCATGGAATACCTGCAACATCCGCAGGCCCATGAAATCTGGATGGCCGAAGGCGGCTTCCTCACGCCGTTCAAGGGTGTGGACATGAACAAGTACAAGACCAAGGCGCTCAAGAAGCAGGGCGAGATCCTGCTGGGTGCCACGACGTTCCGCTTTGATGGCTCCGACCTGATGCCCGGCGCCGTGGGCGCAGGGAGCTTCTGGAAGGGCATGGTCAATTACTCCGGAGGTGCCTCCGCCAAGGAAGTGGCCGACGAAATCCAGAAGAGCTGGGACGCCATCAAGTAACGAGTCCGTCAACGCGAGCTGACTGCCATGAATGAATCCCTAGTTCAAACGCTTACCGCCGTGGTGGTCAGCATCGCGTTCTGCCTGCTGTACTTTGCAGGTAGCAACCTGTTGCTTGACAAGCTGGTGGACGCAACGTCTGCCAGCAGGAATCGCAAGGAAGGGCTCAAGTCCGGCATACGGCCCTGGCTGTTTCTAGCGCCTGCCTTGCTGCTCCTGGGTGTCTATCTTTTCTATCCGTTGTTTGAGACCTTTCGCCTGAGCTTCTTTGATGCCACGGGCGAGACCTTTGTGGGTCTGTCCAACTACCAGTGGGTGTTTGTCGACCAGAACTTCCTGATCACCATCCGCAACAACTTCATGTGGCTGCTGGTGGTGCCGGCTACCGCCACCGCGCTGGGTCTGATCGTGGCGGTTCTGGCGGACCGCGTGTGGTGGGGTAACTTTGCCAAGTCCATGGTGTTCATGCCCATGGCGATCAGCTTTGTGGGCGCCAGTGTGATCTGGAAGTTCGTGTTCGACTTCAAAGGCCCGGACGCCGACCAGATCGGGATACTCAACGCCATCGTCATGGGGTTGGGCATGAAGCCGCAAGCCTGGGTCACGTTGCCGTTCTGGAACAACTTCTTCCTCATGGCCATCCTGATCTGGATACAGACTGGGTTTGCCATGGTAATTCTGTCGGCGGCCTTGCGTGGCGTGCCTACCGACACCATAGAGGCCGCCCGCATCGACGGCGCCAGCGGGTTGCAGATATTTTTTGAAATCATGGTGCCGCAGGTGATGTCCACCATTGTGGTGGTGTGGACCACCATCACCATCACCGTGCTCAAGGTGTTTGATGTGGTGATGGCCATGACCGGCGGCCAGTGGGATACCAGTGTGCTGGCCAACCTCATGTACGACTGGATGTTCCGTGGGGGCGGTGACTATGGTCGCAGTTCTACCTTGGCCATGGTGTTGATGTTTGCTGTGATCCCGGTGATGGCCTTCAACATCCGGCGCTTCCGCACCGAGGAGGCGCAGCGATGAAAAAGTACTTCTCCCTGCCATCTATCCTGGCGCAGCTGTTGTTGCTGGTGATTGTTGCGCTCTGGGTCATGCCCACCTTCGGTCTGTTGGTGTCGAGTTTCCGTGAGAAGGATCAACTGATTTCCAGCGGCTGGTGGACTGCAATGTCCACACAGAAGCGCGCCGACATGCGCCGCACCGGGGGCGCACAGAGCGTGGTGCAGGATGGCGACAAGTTCATCATCACCGGCCGCCTGTTTGCCGAGGGTGCCCATGTGCACATCCGCAAGTTCTCCCTGCAATCCTCCAAACCCGACCGCTACGATGCAGGCAGCACGGTCGAAGTGGCAGACGGCCAGATATTTGACGAGGAGGACGGCAAACCCGACGGCACATTGACGGTGGCCGCAGACAGCAGCTACCGGCTGGAGCTCACCGCCCCTTACGACAAGGACAAGGGCGTTCGCATCTTCTATGTGGCCGAGACGCCGCCCACTTTCAGCACCCAGAACTACTCCCGCGTGGTGGCATCCGAGGGCGTGGGCCAGGCGTTCCTGAACACGTTTGAGGTGACCATTCCGGCCACGTTCATTCCCATCCTGATCGCAGCCTTTGCTGCTTACGCCTTCAGCTGGATGGAATTTCCCGGGCGCAAATGGCTGTTCATCGTGGTGGTCGGTCTGCTGGTGGTGCCGCTGCAGATGTCGCTCATTCCCCTGCTGCGCCTGTACAACGAGCTGGGTGCGGCGCTGGGCATTGAGTCCAAGTCCTTCCTGGGTGTGTGGTTGGCGCACTCTGCCTTTGGCTTGCCGCTGGCCATCTACCTGCTGCGCAACTACATCGCAGCGCTGCCGCGCGACATCATCGAGAGCGCGCGCATGGATGGTGCCTCGCACTACCAAATATTTACCAGCATCGTGCTGCCCCTCTCGCTGCCCGCGCTGGCCAGTTTTGCCATCTTCCAGTTCCTGTGGGTGTGGAACGACTTTCTGGTGGCGCTGGTGTTTCTGGGCAAGTCACCCGATCATGTGGTGCTGACCATCAAGCTCAACGATTTGCTGGGTTCTCGTGGTGAGAGTTGGGAAATCCTGACCGCCAGTGCCTTCGTGTCCATCGCTGTGCCGGTGGCGGTGTTCTTCTCGTTGCAACGCTTCTTTGTGCGGGGCTTGTTGTCCGGCTCGGTGAAGGGCGGCTAGGGATTTGGGCAAGCAGGGAGAGTCAGGCCTGAAGCAGGCGCTGCAACATCAGCGCACTGCGCTTCGGTGTACGTTTTTGGGTTTGGAAGTCAACATGCACGATGCCAAAGCGCTGGCTGTAACCATGCGCCCATTCGAAGTTGTCCATCAGGCTCCACACGTAGTAGCCGCGGATATCGGCGCCGTTGCGGATCAGCCCGGCCACATGCTCCAGATGGGTCTGCAGATAGTCGCAGCGCATGGTGTCGTTCACAGCACCATCGGTCACACCGGTGTTGTCTGCAGCACCGTTCTCGGTGATCCACAGCGCGGGCAGCGGCCATTGGCGCAGCAGGTTCTGCACGACGCGGGTCAAACCCTCCGGATAGATTTCCCAGCCGATGTCGGTCAGTGGCTTGGGTGCGGTCGGCGTAACAAACGCGTAGCCGCGCTCGACATCGCGACCACCCGCTGGCGCCTGGGCAATGGTGCGGGTGTAGTAGTTCAGGCCCATGAAGTCCATGGGTTGCGCGCAGATGGCCAGATCGCCTTCCTTGCGCGTGGCATTCAGCGCGCCAATCTGCTGCAAGAGTTCTTGCGGCCATTCACGGCCAAAGAGCGGATTCAGAAAGCAGTCGTTGCGTTCCAGCTCGGCCAGGCGCGCGGCCTGTACGTCTTCGGGGCGGCTGCTGGCAGGGTCGCTCAACTCCGGGTTGAGCACGATGCCCAGCGAGGTGTCGGTGCGTACCGCGCGCCAGGCCTGCAGGCCCAGACCATGGGCCAGCATCAGATGGTGGGCTGCCACCAGCGACTGCGCCCGGTCTTGTACGCCCGGTGCAAACACGCCCAGGTCGTGTCCCAGAAAGGCGCTGCACCAGGGCTCGTTGAGCGTGGCCACGCGGGGCAGGCGGTCACCCAGGTGGCGTGCCACCAGGTCGGCATATTCGGCAAAGCGGTATGCCGTGTCGCGGTTCAGCCAGCCACCTTCCAAATGGGCCGGCAAGTCCCAATGGAACAGCGTGGCGTTGGGCGTGATCTGGTGCTTCTCCAGCGCATCGAGCAGACGTTTGTAGAAGTTCAGGCCGGCCGGGTTCAGGCTGTTGTCCTGGCGCGTGATGCGCGTCCATGCAATCGAAAAGCGGTAGTGCTTGAAACCCAGGTCGGCGATCAACTGCACGTCTTCGGCCAAGCGGTGGTAGTGGTCGCAGGCGACACTGCCGTCACTCGCGTCCAGGATGCGGCCGGGCTGCGCGCAGAAGGTATCCCAGATGCTGGGCACTTTGCCATCAACCGTGCTCGCCCCCTCGATCTGGAAGGCCGAGGTGGCGCAGCCCCATTCAAAACGTGCAGGCGACAGCAGCGGGTCCAAAGTCATTCGATTCGTCCTCAAGGTTTGCGGGCTTCATTGTCCTGTGAATTCTCCTCAATCAAATTTCATTTTTCAAAGGTGTAGTAACAATGCAGTTACAAAAAGCTCCCAACGACAACTGGTGGCGCGGTGGCGTGATTTACCAGATATACCCACGCAGCTTCGCGGACAGCAATGGCGACGGAATCGGTGACCTGCCGGGCATCACCGCGCATCTGGACTATGTGGCCAGTCTGGGTGTGGATGGCATCTGGCTGTCGCCATTCTTCAAAAGCCCCATGAAGGACTTTGGCTATGACATCAGCGACTACTGCGCGGTAGATCCCATGTTTGGTAGCCTGGCCGACTTCAAGGCGCTGGTGGACCGTGCCCATGCTCTGGGCCTGAAGGTCATGATCGACCAGGTGCTCTCGCACAGCTCGGACCAGCACCCCTGGTTTGTGGAAAGCCGCTCCAGCAAGACCAACTCCAAGGCCGACTGGTACATCTGGGCCGATGCCAAGGACGATGGCAACCCGCCCAACAACTGGCTGTCCATTTTCGGCGGCAGTGCATGGCAATGGGACACGCGCCGCTGCCAGTACTACATGCACAACTTCCTGACCAGCCAGCCGGACCTGAACTTCCACAACCCCGAGGTGCAGAGCGCGCTGTTGGAAACCGTGAAGTTCTGGCTGGATCTGGGTGTTGATGGTTACCGGCTGGATACCGTGAACTTCTATGTGCACGACGCCCAGTTGCGCAACAACCCGCCACGCGGTCGCCCGGTGAGTGAAGACGCTGCGGTGAGTGCTGTCAATCCCTACGGCTGGCAGTGGCACAAGTATGACAAGAGCCAGCCCGAGAACCTGGAGTTCCTGCGCAAGTTGCGCACTCTGCTGGACCAATACCCCAACACCACCATGGTGGGTGAAATCGGCGACGACGATGGCCTAGCCCGTCTGGCCGAGTACACGCGTGGTGGCGACAAGTTGCATATGGCGTATTGCTTTGATCTCTTGGGAACGGAGCACTCCTCCAGCTTTCTCCATACCTTTCTCAGCCGCTTCGGACGCATCTCGGAAGGGGGCTGGCCCTGCTGGGCGCTGTCCAACCACGATGTGCCGCGTTACGCCACGCGCTGGGGTGGAGCCACGCCGGACGTGGCCCTGCTGAAACTCGCAGTGGCCATGCAGACCAGCTTGCGCGGATCATCCTGCATCTACCAGGGAGACGAGCTGGGATTGCCCGAGGCGCAGATTGCCTTCGAAGATCTGCAGGACCCCTATGGCATCACCATGTGGCCCGAGTTCAAGGGGCGTGACGGTTGTCGCACACCCATGCCCTGGAACAGTGCGGCAGCCGACCTGGGCTTTTCGCCTGCCGGCAAGGCTACAGCGAAGCCATGGCTGCCGGTGGCAGAGACCCATCGCAATCTGGCCGTGGACAAGCAGGATGCGGCCTCGGGTTCATTGCTGCATTTCTATCGCCACCTGCTGCGCTGGCGCAAGACCCAGCCTGCACTGTTGGATGGCGACATGCAGTTGCTGGACGTGCATCCGCAGGTGTTCGCCTTTGTGCGCTCCACCGACACGCAGCGTCTGCTGTGCGTGTTCAACTTCAGCGACAAGCCCGCAAGCTATGCATTGCCCGAAGGCTGCAAAATTGCCCGGATACTGCAAGACAGCAAACTGGGCGGCGCAACATGGAATGCGCCCAAGCTGGAGTTGGCACCGTGGGGTGGCCTGTTTGCGCAACTGGAATGAGCATTGGATAACCTACATACCCGCATGAACATCAAAAGCCTTGCCAAGGAACTGGGGCTTTCCACGTCCACCGTTAGCCGTGCCCTGAACGGCTACCAGGACGTCAACGCCCAGACCCGGCAACGCGTGGAAGAGGCCGCCAAGGCCATGGGCTACCGCGCCAATGCGGGCGCACGCAGGCTGGTGCGCGGTAGCACCGAGGCTGTGGGCATTGTGTATTCCGCCGGCGTGGAGTACCTGGGCAATCCGCAGTTTCTGGACATGGCCGGTGGTTTGGCCGAGCGGCTGCATACCGACCACTATGACCTGATACTGGCGGTGGCCGGAGATGAGCAGGATCTGGATATTTACGATCGCCTGTTTCGCGGCGGGCGCGTAGATGCGGTGGTGTTGCCCAACACCCGCGTGCAGGACCCGCGGGTGACCTACCTGCGCAAGCAGGGCTATCCTTTTCTGGCCTATGGCCGTACGGGGGATTGCGGCGACTTTTCCTGGTTCGACTTCGACAATGAAGAAGGCAGCAGGCAGGCAGTGCAGCATCTGAACGGCCTGGGGCATACCGACATCGCCTATGTGCATTCGCCCTTGGAATTGAATTTTGCGATGCAGCGCCATACCGGCTTCATGCGGGGCATGGCACAAGCTGGCTTGTCTTTCGACCCCGCCTGGCTCTCAGGGCCTGCCGTGGATCGCCGCGGTGGACGGGCTGCTGTGCAGGCGCTGATGGGGCTGGCCCATCCGCCTACAGCCATCGTGGTGGACAACAACCTGGGCGGCATCGGCGTGATGCGGGGCCTGATGGACATGGGGGTCACCCTGGGCAAGGAAGTGTCTGTGGTGGTGCACGGCGTGATTCCTGCCGATTCGCTACTGGCTGGGCTGGACGCCACCATGGTGACCCAGCCTACCGCGCACAACACCGGAACGACCATGGCCGAAATGGTGCTGCAGGTGTTGCGTGACCCTCTCTCCGGGCCTTATCAGGTTCTGCGCCAGCCCGAGCTGGTGGTGGGTCAGACAACCGGCCCCAGAGACTGAAAACTGCTGGTTGGGCCGCGCCGCGCCGCATGCGCCTATAATTGCGGCTTCCGAGGAGCGTTGCAGTTCACGCACAGTGAATGAGGCTCGGACCCGGCGGCCCTTCTGGCTGCTGTCTCAACGGCGCTCACCCACTGCATTTGCCGGGTGAGCTCCCTCCCAGAGTTTTCCCTGCGTTCAGTGGCTTTCAAATTAACTTTTGGAGTGAACCATGAGCGTTACCAAGCCTGCCAAGACCGAAGATTTCAAGATTGCCGACCTGAGCCTGGCTCAGTGGGGTCGCAAAGAGCTGACCATTGCCGAGACCGAAATGCCAGGCCTGATGGCCATCCGTGAGGAGTTCTCCAAGTCGCAACCGCTCAAGGGCGCGCGCATCACCGGCTCCCTGCACATGACCATCCAGACCGGCGTGCTGGTGGAAACACTGCAAGCCCTGGGCGCCGAAGTGCGCTGGGCTTCCTGCAATATCTTCTCTACCCAAGACCACGCAGCTGCCGCACTGGTTGCCAAGGGCACCCCGGTGTTCGCCTACAAGGGTGAAACCCTGGCCGACTACTGGGATTACACCCACCGCATTTTTGAATTCGGCCCCAAGGGTTCCAAGACCGAAGGCCCGAACATGATTCTGGACGACGGTGGCGATGCAACCCTGCTGATGCACCTGGGCGCCAAGGCCGAGAAGGACATCAAGGTCCTGGCCAAGCCCGGCAGCGAAGAAGAGATCTGCCTGTTCAACGCCATCAAGGCCAAGCTGAAGGTGGACCCCACCTGGTACAGCCGTCGCCTGAAGAACATCATCGGTGTCACCGAAGAAACCACCACCGGCGTGATGCGCTTGGAAGAAATGGCCGCCAAGGGCTCCCTGGCATTCCGCGCCATCAACGTGAACGACTCGGTGACCAAGAGCAAGTTCGACAACCTGTACGGCTGCCGTGAATCGCTGGTGGATGCCATCAAGCGCGCGACCGACGTGATGATTGCCGGCAAGGTAGCCTGCGTCGTGGGATACGGTGACGTGGGCAAGGGCTCCGCCCAGGCCCTGCGCGCCTTGTCTGCCCAGGTGTGGGTGACCGAAATCGACCCCATCAACGCCCTGCAAGCCGCCATGGAAGGCTACAAGGTCGTGACCATGGAATACGCTGCCGACAAGGCCGACATCTTTGTGACCTGCACCGGCAACAAGGACGTCATCACCTACAAGCACATGGCGGCCATGAAGGACCAGGCCATCGTCTGCAACATCGGTCACTTCGACAACGAAATCGACGTCGCCTCCCTGGAAAAGCTCAAGTGGGAAGAGATCAAGCCCCAGGTGGATCATGTGATTTTCCCTGCTACCAAGGGCAAGAACGGCAAGCCTGAAAAGCGCATCATCCTGTTGGCCAAGGGCCGCTTGGTGAACCTGGGCTGCGGCACCGGTCACCCCAGCTTCGTGATGTCGTCCAGCTTCGCCAACCAGACCATTGCGCAGATCGAACTCTTCACCAAGCCCAAGGAATACAAGGTTGGCAAGGTCTATGTGTTGCCCAAGCATCTGGACGAGAAGGTCGCCCGTTTGCATCTGAAGAAGGTGGGCGCCATGCTGACCGAGCTGACCGACGCGCAAGCCGCCTATATTGGCGTGAGCAAGTCCGGTCCGTACAAGAAAGAAACCTACCGCTATTAAGCGCAGGTCTTCTTAGCAAACCTTATGCGAATAGACCAACTGCTGGTGCAGCGGGGGCTGGCCAGCACCCGCTCACAGGCACAACGGCTGATTGCCAATGGCGTCGAATGGCGTCAGGGTGAGAGCTGGAAGCGCGTCGTCAAGAACGGTGACGAGTTGCCTGAGGGCGCCGAAGTGCGTCTGCTAGACGACTCCGAGGCGCGCTACGTGTCGCGTGGCGGGCTCAAGCTGGAAGCCGCGCTGAAAAAGGTCGGTCTATCGGTTCAAGGGTTTGCCTGCCTGGATGTCGGTCAATCGACCGGGGGATTTACGGATTGTCTGCTGCAGCAGGGTGCCAAGTCGGTGGTTGGTGTGGATGTGGGCAGTGCCCAGTTGCATCCCGCGCTGCGTACCGACCCCCGTGTGCTGTGTGTGGAAAAGGTGAATGCGCGTGCGCTCACGGCCGAGGATTTGATCCAGGCCTACGAGGACAGCACGGGCGAAGACGGCCAGTTTGAAGAGGACGAAGACGCCGAGGACGCGGGTGAAACCGCGTCGGAATTTGCGCCGGAGTTCGACCTGATCGTGGCCGATCTGTCCTTTATTTCCCAAACCCTGGTCCTGCCAGCCATCGTGCCTCTGCTCAAGCCCGGTGGTACTTTGTTGACCCTGGTGAAACCCCAGTTTGAGTTGCAGCCCGGCCAAGTCGGCAAGGGCGGCATTGTCAAAGATCCAGCCATGTACGTCATCGTGGAGCAGCGTTTGCGTGAAGCGTGCGCCGCTCTGGGTTTGACTGTTACCGCGTGGTTCGACTCGCCCATTGAAGGCGGCGACGGCAACCGCGAGTTTTTTATTTGCGCCACCCACGTGGCTGAATGAAACCCGGCACGGCAGCATGCTGTGCCCGGTGAGGTAGGAGATGGTTATGACCGCGAACAAGCGCGTTCCCCTGAGCCTGGAGTTCTTCCCGGCCAAGAGTCCCGAAGTGGCGGCCAAGATGGCCGGCATCCGCAAGGACTTGTATGTTTTGAATCCCGAGTTCTGCTCTGTGACCTTTGGTGCCGGTGGCACCACGCAGGAAGGCACGTTCAGCACGCTGCGCGAAATGGTGTCCGAAGGCATGGCCGCTGCGTCGCATCTGTCCTGCATTGGTGCCAGCAAGGCGTCCGTTCGCGAACAGCTGGCCCAGCTCAAGGCCATGGGCGTGAAGCGCATCGTGGCCTTGCGTGGCGACCTGCCCAGTGGTTACGGCATTGCCGGAGACTTTCGCCATGGCAGCGACCTGGTGCGCTTTATCCGCGAGGAAACGGGCGACTTCTTCTCGGTGGAGGTGGCAGCCTATCCGGAGGTGCATCCCCAGGCAAAATCACCCGCCGCCGACCTGGAAGCGTTCGTGATCAAGGCCCAGGCCGGTGCCAATTCGGCCATCACGCAGTACTTCTTCAATGCCGATGCGTACTTTCGTTTCCGCGACGAGGTCAGCGCCAGAGGCGTGGAAATTCCACTGATCCCGGGCATCATGCCGATCACCAATGCCACGCAGCTCATGCGTTTCTCGGACGGCTGTGGAGCGGAGATACCTCGCTGGATCCGCATGCGGCTGCAAAGCTACGGGGAGGATCTGGCATCCATACGCGCCTTCGGGCTGGATGTGGTGGCCGACCTGTGCAGTCGCCTGCTGGACGGTGGCGTGTCCGCACTGCACTTCTACACCATGAACCAGAGTGCGCCGGTGCTGGCCTTGTGCTCTTGTCTGGGGTTGGCGCCAGCCCAGGCTGCTTCCGTCCGCGCTGCAGCCTGAGAAGGGCGCTTAGCCGCCGCTTTCCAGCGTGAAGGCGGCGTGCTGGTCCTGCCCCAGTGCCTTGACCAGTTGGGGCAAGGCGTCCTTGAGCAAAGCTTTGAGGGTGTGCGGCGGGTTGATCAGGAACATGCCACTGGCCGGCAGGCCTGGGCGTACCACTTCGCCTTCGGCATCCTGCGTCAGTTTGCTGTTCTTGACCGTCAGGGTGGCGCCCAGCCAGCTCTTGCCATATTTGTTGGCCAGGGTCTTGAGCTTCTTGGGAACGTCATGCGCTTCCGGGCGCGGAATGATGGGATACCAGACCGCATAGGTGCCCGTGGGGAAGCGTTGCATGGCATCCACCACCATGGCCTGCACCCGGGCGTAGTCGTTCTTGAGCTCGTAGCTAGGGTCACACAGAACCAGCGCCCGGCGCGATGGGGGTGGCAGGAACTTCTTCAGGCCTTCAAAGCCATCTTCGCGCAGGATGGTGACCTGGCGTCCGGCCTCCAACTGGGCAATATTTGCCGTCAACGTCTTGGTATCGGTGGGGTGCAGCTCAAACAGTTTGAGCTTGTCGCGCCCATGCAACAGGCTTTGGATGATGAACGGTGAGCCCGGATACACGCTCCAGGTGCCGCCAGCGTTGAAGCCGGCAACCATCTCGATGTAATCCTGGATGGCAGGGGCAAAGGGTTGCTCCGGCTTGCTGGCCACTAGCTTCAGGAAACCCTCGGCTGCCTCGGCGCTGGTCTTGGCGAAATCCCCGTCCAAGCGATACAAACCCGCCCCGGCATGGGTGTCGAACACATTGAGTGCCGTGTCTTTCTGGGTCATGTAACGCATGACGGCCAGCAAAACAATGTGTTTGAGCACATCGGCGTGGTTTCCTGCGTGGAAGGCGTGGCGGTAGCTGAACATGGCCTGATGGTAACGCTTCCCGCATAAAAGTTCCCCAAAAGCTGATCAACTTTCATATAATGGCGGGCTTCGCAGCGAATTTGTGGTTCCGCGGCGAAGGTGTCATGGCCCTGCTGCAAGGCTGATCCTGGCAAAACCCACCTAAGAGATTCCCCGCTGGATGCCGCAAGGCGGACGGTACAAGAAGGAACACCGACCGTGGAAAAGAGCCCGCCAAACCAACTTTTCTAAAGAGATTCTCATGTCAACTTTCAGCGCAAAACCCGCTGAGGTCGTGCACGAGTGGTTTGTGATTGACGCGACCGACAAGGTCCTCGGACGAGTAGCCAGCGAAGTTGCTCTCCGTTTGCGCGGCAAACACAAGGCCATTTACACGCCTCACGTAGATACCGGTGACTTCATCGTCATCATCAACGCATCCCAGTTGCGTGTCACCGGCGCCAAGCCGATCGACAAGGTGTACTACCGTCACTCTGGTTACCCCGGCGGCATCACTGCCACCAACTTCCGCGACATGCAAGCCAAGCACCCCGGCCGCGCTTTGGAAAAAGCCGTCAAGGGCATGCTGCCCAAGGGACCCCTGGGCTACGCCATGATCAAGAAGCTCAAGGTCTACGGTGGTGCAGAGCATCCCCATACCGCCCAGCAACCCAAGGTTCTGGAAATCCCCGGTATTTCTGCCAACGCAGTGAAGAGAGAGGCCGCCAAATGATCGGTGAATGGAACAATGGCACCGGCCGTCGCAAGTCCAGCGTCGCCCGCGTGTTTCTGAAAAAAGGCTCCGGCCAAATCGTGGTGAACGGCAAGGCCATCGAAAAATTCTTCGGTCGCGCTACTTCCATCATGATCTGCAAGCAGCCCCTGCTGTTGACCAACCACGCTGAAACCTTTGACATCATGGTCAATGTGGCTGGTGGTGGTGAGTCCGGTCAGGCTGGTGCAACTCGCCATGGCATTACCCGTGCTCTGATCGATTACGACGCTACCCTCAAGCCCGTCCTGAGCCAGGCTGGCTTCGTGACCCGCGATGCACGTGAAGTCGAACGTAAGAAGGTCGGTTTCCACGGCGCTCGCCGTCGCAAGCAGTTCTCCAAGCGCTAAGCACTCGCTTATTGCTGGCAATTGCCAAAGCCGCTGGAATGCAAGTTTCAGCGGCTTTTTTCATGGTGCCTGCTAGACTGCGGCCTCCATGAAACTGCGCCTGTTTCTTCGCCGACTCACCATCAGCGCGCCTCGCATGGCAGTGCGAAGCGCCTTGCCTTGGCCTTTCCGCTGGGCGGTGGCAGCGATTGTTCTGGGGTTCTGTGCTGCGATCGGGCTTTGGGCGTTCGAGTTTGGCAAGGACATTGCGGGACTGGACCATGGCGCCAAAGCGGAACTGGTCGTCCTGCGCTCTCAAATGGCGAGGTTGCGCGAAGAGCTGGCCAGGCTGCAGGAGGAGCGAGACAAAGCCCAACTGATTGCCAACACCGCGGGCACGCTGGTAACCGTGGGCAAAGCTTCCGAGGAGAAGCTGCTGGAGCAGGTCAAGCAGATGCAGACTGAAAACCAGTCCTTGCGCGACGACCTGGGTTTTTTCGAGAAACTCATTCCTTCCACTGGCGCGGAAGGCGTGGCCATCCGGGGGCTTCAGGCGGAAATCCAAAATGGCAAGGACCTGAAATGGCAGGCGCTGGTCATTCAGTCCGGCAAGAATGTTGCGGAGTTCAGTGGCCGTCTGGAGCTGACCTTTAGTGGCACCCTGGGTGGCAAGCCTTGGGTAACCAATCTGCCCGGTGGTTCGCAAAGCTTTACCGTCCGACAATACGGGCGCCTGCAGGGCGCTCTGGAAGTGCCTGCACAAGTCGTTGTCAAGAGTGTGATGGCGCGGGTGCTGGAAGGCAATGCGCTGCGTGCCACGCAGACTCTGAAGATGTAGATGCCCCACAAGGTGAACCATGTTCAACAAGAAGAAGCAGCCCCCTATCAAAAGCCTGATCGCCGAGGGAAGCCGCATTGCGGGCAATATTTTCTTCAGCGAAGGGCTTCGCATTGACGGCGAGGTCAGCGGAGACGTCCAGGCCGACACCGGCCAGCCCAGCCTGCTGGTGATATCGGAGATGGCCAGGATTGAAGGGGCCGTCACCGCCGACCACATCATCCTGAACGGCACGGTCTGCGGACCGGTCCATGCCCGCCAATTGCTTGAACTGCAGCCCAAATCCCGTATCGAAGGTGACGTGCACTATGCTGCGCTGGAAATGCATCTGGGCGCCCTGATCGCGGGTCAGCTGTGTCCGCTGCTCGAAGGCGAGGAAAAGCCCGCACTGAAACTAGCGGCAAATAACCCTTGAAAGAATTCCCGAGCTTTTTTGTGTAGTATTGCGGTATTGCAGAACTGACAGGAGTCCCCCATGAGCGCCGTTGCCGAAAATGTACAGACCGAAATGCCCGCCCCCATTCTCTTTACGGATAGCGCGGCGGCCAAGGTTGCTGACCTGATTGCCGAGGAGGGCAACCCCGAACTGAAATTGCGCGTATTCGTGCAGGGTGGTGGCTGTTCCGGCTTCCAGTACGGCTTCACCTTTGACGAAATCACCAACGAAGACGACACCACCATGACAAAGAATGGTGTGTCCTTGCTGATTGACGCCATGAGCTACCAGTACCTGGTGGGTGCCGAGATCGACTACAAGGAAGACTTGCAGGGTGCCCAGTTCGTCATCAAGAACCCCAATGCCACCACAACGTGTGGTTGCGGCTCTTCCTTCTCGACCTGAAAGTTACACCTCGCCTGTCAGGCGGGGTAGATTGCACCCAGGATGCGGGCGCCTCTGGCGCCCGTAACACTTTGGACGCTCCCAGTCTGGCGCTCCAAGCACTGGTGGGCCAACCAGGCAAAGGCGGTTGCCTCAACCTGCGACGGTGGCAGCCCGTGCACGGCAGAACTGGCTACGTCACAACCGGGAAGCAGAGCCCGCAGCCTGGACATGAGGTGGGTATTGAGGGCGCCGCCACCGCAAACAATCAGCCGCTTGCAGTCTGGTGCCTGCTTCAGCAGGCTGTCGGCACACGCCTGCGCGGTCAGTTCCGTCAGGGTTGCTTGTACATCCTGGGCAGACACGTGGGCAAATGACTGCAAATGCGCTTGCAGCCAAGGGCCGTTGAACAAATCGCGCCCCGTGCTCTTGGGCGCCGGCAATGCAAGAAAGGGCTCGCTCAACAGACTCTGCAGCAATCCGGCATGCACCGTACCGGCTGCCGCCCAGCGGCCCTCTGCGTCAAAAGCCTGTCCGGTGTGGGTTTGGCTCCAGGCGTCCATCAGCGCATTTCCGGGGCCGCAATCAAAACCGATGAGACTTCCGGCGCCGCTGGCATTGAGCAACGAGAGGTTGGAGATGCCACCAATGTTGAGTACCGCCGTTACGCCTGGAAGCTGGCCAAATAGCGCTTGATGAAACGGCGGAACCAGCGGCGCCCCCTGGCCACCGGCGGCCACGTCCCGGCTGCGGAAATCGGCGACCACATCCATGCCGCACAGTTCGGCCAAAAGACCGGGCTGGTTCAGTTGCAAGGTATAGCCGGTGCCATCGAACTGCTGTGGTCGGTGGCGCACGGTCTGCCCATGCGCACCTACGGCGCGCACCTGCGCAGGTTGGGTTCCGGTGGTTTCCAGAAGCCGTTTCACAACCAAGGCATAGACCCGAGCCAATTCGTTGGCGGCCAATGCGGCGCGGTGCAACTCATCCCTCCCGGAGGTGTTGAGCTGCAACAGTTCTGCCCGGAACCGGTCATCAAAACCTTGGGTGGCGTGGCTCAGGACGCGCGGCTGCACCGAAGAAAAATCCACCAAAACACCGTCCACGCCATCCAGCGAAGTGCCCGACATCAGGCCGATGTAGAGGTCGGACATGACCATCTTGCGCTTGCGCAGACCTATTCGATGCTGGTCAGCTGCGTCTGACGGGCTGCGGCCAGGGCGTCACGCGCTTGGGCGGCCGCCTTGTCGAACAGGGGCCTCAAGGCAGTGGCCAATGGCTGGGTGTCGTTGCGTCGAGCGATGGTTTGCGGGTCTTGGTACGCGCCGTTCACCCGGTACTCGAAGTGCAAATGAGGTCCAGTTGCCCAGCCCGTCATGCCCACCAGACCAATGGTCTGACTCTGCGCAACGGACTGACCCACTCGCACATTGATGCGACTCAAATGGGCGTAGACCGTGCTGATCTGGCCCTGGTGCTTGATCTTCACCACATTGCCGTAACCGTTCTGCACGCCGGCAAACTCCACGACGCCGTCGCCGACGCTGCGCACGGGCGTACCAACGGCAGCGGCGTAGTCCACGCCCAGATGGGCCTTCCAGACCTGCAGAATGGGATGAAAACGCATCTTGAAGCCGCTGGTAATGCGTGAGAACTCCATGGGCGAAGCCAGGAACGCGCGCTTCAGGCTTTCGCCGGCCAAGGTGTAGTAGCCGCCTTTGTGCACGCCACGAACGGCGGATTCGGGGTCTTCAAACCACATGGCTTGGTAGGACTTGCCTCCGTTGACGAACTCGGTACTGAGCACCCGTCCGGCGCGCAGCGGTTCGCCATCGCCTTCAAGCGTCTCGTACACGACGGAAAACCGGTCGCCCTTGCGCAGGGCGCGGTGGAAGTCGATGTCGCCGGAGAAGATGTCGGCCAGCTGGTTGGCCACGGAATCGGGGATCCGGGCTTCGTCCGTGGCTGCAAACAGGTTGGTAGAGATGACGCCGCTGGCCATGCGCGAAGAGGCGACCAGGGGCAGGGTTTCCAGGCGGGAGGTGAAGCCAGTGTCTGTCTTTTCCACCGTAAGGCGTTTGAAAGTGCCATCCTCATCCGGACTCCAGCGGGCTTGCAGCTTGAGCAGGCCGTTGCTTCCGCTCGCCTCTGCCGTCACCGCACGGCCTACGCGGCCCAACAGATTCTTCTGCACCAACGGATTGGTGCGCAAAAAGGCGGCCGCCTGGGGGTCAAAAATCCCCACACGCTTGAGCAGCGTTTCGGCCGTGTCGGTGGAGCGGGTGAAGTCCGAGCGGTACAGCTTTAGCGCCTGGTTCTGAATGGCGTCAATCTGCTGGTCCAGCAGCGGCGTAACCAGCGATTCGGTGATGTTGTGAACGGGGAGATCCGATGCGTCTGGAGCCAGATTGGCTACGGCATATGTCAATCCGGTTCCAGTCAGCAGAAAGGCGGTGAAGACGGCAGCGATTCGTTTGGGGTGGCGTGACAGCAGTGCAGCAGCGTCGGCCCACAGCTCTTTCACAGTGCGTTCGGTGGCGCGTATCAAGTTAGGTGCTCCAGGGGGGCATGGCAAGGGCGACTAAAATCCAGCCGCAAGTCCCTTGCACGTTGCAGGACTTACTCCGCAGTATAGCGGCCACCGGCCGACCGGCCCGCCTGAAAACCCTTATGAATCAAGCCTCAAACTCCCATATTGTGATATCTGACCGTGTTCGAGCGGCCCTGGCGGTGACGCTGCGTGGTTGCGAAGAGCTCATTCCCCAGGATGATTGGGTCAAGAAGCTGATCAGATCCGAGTCGACGGGCAGGCCGCTGCGCATCAAGCTGGGGCTGGACCCCACTGCGCCGGACATCCATATCGGACACACGGTGGTGCTCAACAAGATGCGTCAGTTGCAGGATCTGGGCCACACGGTCATTTTCCTGATTGGTGACTTCACCAGCATGATTGGCGATCCTTCAGGCCGCAACAGCACGCGCCCGCCACTCACAGTCGAACAGATCAAGGTCAACGCCGAGACCTACTACAAGCAGGCCAGCCTGGTGCTGGACCCCAGCAAGACCGAGATCCGCTACAACAGTGAGTGGAGCGATCCGCTGGGTGCCCGCGGCATGATCCAGCTGGCATCGCGCTACACCGTGGCGCGCATGATGGAGCGCAATGACTTCCACCAGCGCTACACCGCCGGTACGCCCATCGCCGTGCATGAGTTCCTGTACCCGTTGATGCAAGGTTACGACAGCGTGGCGCTCAAGAGCGACCTGGAGCTGGGTGGCACCGACCAGAAATTCAACCTGCTGATGGGCCGCCATCTGCAGGCCGAGTACGGTCAGGAGCCGCAGTGCATTCTGACCATGCCGCTGCTGGAGGGAACGGACGGCGTGGACAAAATGTCCAAGAGCAAGAACAACTACATCGGCATTTCCGAAGAGCCCAACACCATGTTTGCCAAGGTGCTGAGTATTTCCGACGTGCTGATGTGGAAGTGGTACACGCTGTTGAGCTTCCAGTCCGAAGCGGCCATTTCCGCGCTCAAGGCCGAGGTGGAAGCGGGCCGCAACCCCAAGGACGCCAAGGTGGCGCTGGCCAAGGAAATCACCGCGCGCTTTCACTCGGCATCCGCGGCCGAAGCCGCCGAGCAGGACTTCATCAACCGCAGCAAGGGCGGCATTCCGGACGAGATTCAGGAAATCAGCCTGCCATTGGGCGAGGGCGGTGCTGCCGTGGGCATCGGTGCGCTGCTCAAGTCCGCGGGGCTTGCGGCCTCCAGCGGTGAAGGCAATCGCCTAATAGACGGAGGCGGTGTGCGTATTGACAGCAATGTGGTGAGCGACAAGGGCCTCAAGCTCTCTGCCGGCACCTATGTGCTGCAGGTGGGCAAGCGCAAGTTCGCCCGCGTCACGCTGTCCTAACACACTGCATGCTGGCTCTGGTACAGCGCGTCAGTCGCGCCAAGGTCACCGTGGAAGGCGAAATCGTCGGCGAGATCGGCCGCGGCTTTCTGGTGCTGGTGTGCGCCGAGCAAGGTGACACGCCCACGGAGGCGGACAAGCTGCTGGCCAAGCTGCTGAAGTTGCGCGTGTTCAGCGACGCCCAGGGCAAGATGAACCTGAGCATCCAGAACATCGACGGCCAGGGCACCCAGGGCGGCTTGCTGATCGTGAGCCAGTTCACCCTGGCGGCCGACCTGCGCGGCGGCAACCGCCCGAGCTTTACCAACGCGGCGGCACCTGAACTGGGGCGCCAGCTGTTTGACCACTTTGTGGCTCAGGCACGGTCGGCGCATCCCATCGTGCAGACCGGCCGCTTTGCAACCGAGATGGCTGTCGAGCTGGTGAATGACGGCCCTATCACCATCCCCATGCGGATAGAGCCCGCAGCCACTCCTCAGTAACGGATGAGCTTGCCCAGAATGGGCGAGACCTTGCCAGCCTTGTCGTCGAATGGATGTGTGGCCTTGCCATACAGGGCGATCACCTTCTGCACATAGGCCCTGGTTTCCTTGAAGGGCGGAATGCCCTTGTACCGGTCCACCACACCTTCGCCGGAGTTGTAGGCCGCCAGTGCCAGCTTCAGGTCCCCCTGGTAGTACGACAGCAGCCAGCGCACATAGCTCAGGCCGGCCCGGATGTTCTGCGTCGCGTTGTAGGCGCTCTGCACATTGAAGCGCTCGGCCGTGGCCGGAATCAGCTGCATCAGACCCATGGCCGATTTGGGTGAGGTGGCCGTCGTCTCGAAGTTGGACTCGGCGGCGATGATGCTCAGGATCAGGCGCGGGTCCACCGCGTTCCAGCGCGCCTGGGTGCCCACCAGATCGATGATCCAGCGTCGGTTCCTGGGCAGATCGTCCAGGTGCTTGTCAATGCCAGCGACGAGTGCATCCGTGGCGCCAGGTCTGGAGCCCCTGGGCGGTGCAGAAGCCTGCATCACGCAGTCGGGCAGGGTGTTGCTGGTCATGCGGATGGTGTCGAGCATGGCGAGGGCCTGTGCATGCCCCTGATTGGCGGCTAGCGAGAACAGTGACGCAGCCAATTCCTGGCTCTCGGGTACGCCGCGACCGAAGGCGAACAGCATGCCCAGGCGGAACTGGGCCTCGGTGCTCCCCATCCGGGACGCCGTGCAATAGCGATTGGCTGCCTGCCACATGCCTTCATAGGTAGCCGGGTTTTGCTCGTCCTCCTGCGCCTTTTGAAGGAGCAGGGCGACTGCAGGCGGCAATTGCGTGGCGTCGCTGTCTGGTGACGCTGCACACACGGCGCTGCCCCAGCCCAGAACAAGGAGCCACACCCAGATGCGGGTATGCATGCGCATGGTGTCAATACGGGTTCTTGAACCCCAGTCCGCTCAGTATGTCGATTTCGCGGGCTTCCATCGCTTCCGCATCGGCCTTGGAGGTCTCGTGGTCCCAGCCCTGGGCGTGCAAGGTGCCGTGCACGATCAGGTGGGCATAGTGGGCCTGCAATGTCTTGCCTTGCTCCTTGGCCTCCTTGGCGACCACCGGCGCACACAGCACCAGATCGGCAGTGACCAGGGGCGCCTGGGTGTAGTCAAAGGTCAGCACGTTGGTGGCGTAGTCTTTCTTGCGGAAATCGCGGTTCAAGGCCTGGCCTTCTTCAGCATCGACGATGCGCACCGTGATCTCGGCGTCAGCATCCAGCGCATGGCGGATCCAGCGTATGACCTTGTGGCGCGGCAGTGCGGCGCGGTGGCGTGCGGCGTAGGCGATATCGCCGAACTGCAGCGAGAGTGAAAGCGAATGCAACATCAACGCACCTTGGGCGAACGGGTTTTGGGCAGGCCGACGCGAGGCGCCTCAGGCACGGGCTCCGGCACGGCGATGGGCGGCAGGTCGCTCAGCCGCGCAGCGTCGTAGGCGTCCACGATGCGCGCAACCAGCGGGTGGCGCACGATGTCAGCACTGGTGAGACGGGTAATGGCAATGCCAGGCACACGGCGCAAGATGCGCTCCGCTTCCACCAACCCACTCAGCTGCGCCTTGGGCAGATCGATCTGGGTCAGATCACCGGTGATGACGGTCTTGGTGCCAAAGCCTACCCGCGTCAGAAACATCTTCATCTGCTCGGGCGTGGTGTTCTGCGCCTCGTCCAGGATCACAAAGGCGTTGTTGAGGGTGCGCCCGCGCATGAAGGCCAAGGGTGCAATTTCCAGCGCCTGGCGTTCAAAGGCCTTGTGCACCTGGTCATAGCCCATCAAGTCATAGAGCGCGTCATAGAGCGGGCGCAGGTAGGGGTCTACCTTCTGGTTCAAGTCTCCGGGCAGAAAGCCCAGCCTCTCACCCGCCTCAACAGCCGGGCGCGTCAGCACAATGCGCTGCACCGCACTGCGCTGCAGTGCATCCACAGCCGCGGCCACGGCGAGATAGGTCTTGCCGGTACCTGCCGGGCCAATGCCGAAGGTGATGTCGAACTCGGCAATGTTGTCCAGGTACAAGGCCTGGTTTTGCGTACGCGGCTTGAGGTCGGCACGGCGCGTGGACAGGGTAGGGCCTGCCGCCGCTTCCGCCGAACCGTCGCCCGCCAGCATGAGCTGCACCGTGGCCGGGGCAATCGGACGCGAGGCGATTTCGTACAGCGCCTGCAGCATGTCCATGGCGCGCTGGGCTTTGGCCTTGGCGCCCTCCACCTTGAATTGCTCATGGCGGTGCGCAATGCGCACGTCCAGGGCAATCTCAATGGTGCGCAGGTGTTCGTCGGTGGGGCCGCACAAGTGCGACAGGCGGGTGTTGTTCAGCGGGGTGAACAGGTGTCTGAGAATCAAGCTGATAATTCCTGAAGGCAATAGAACCAAGTAACCCCATGATAGGCACAAAATGATTGGCAAGCTCACCGGCATCCTCAGCGACAAGAATCCGCCCCAGGTCATCGTGGACTGCGGCGGCGTGGGCTACGAGGTGCAAGTACCCATGAGCACGTTCTACAACCTGCCCGCAGCTGGCGAAAAAGTCAGCTTGCTGACCCACTTCGTGGTGCGCGAGGATGCGCAAATCCTCTATGGCTTTGGCTCCAGCACCGAGCGCGAGGCATTTCGTGAACTCATCAAGATTTCCGGTGTCGGCCCGCGCACGGCGCTGTCGGTCCTCTCGGGCATGGGCGTGGCCGATCTGGCACAGGCCGTGACCCTGCAGGAAGTAGGGCGCCTGATCAAGGTGCCCGGCATCGGCAAGAAGACCGCAGAGCGCCTGTTGCTGGAGCTCAAGGGCAAGCTGGGCGCCGACATCGGTGCACCGGCGGGCGGCTCCAGCGGCGCGCAGGGCGACATCCTGCAGGCATTGCTGGCACTGGGCTACAGCGACAAGGAAGCAGCAGCGGCCCTCAAGGCACTGCCGGCCGATGTGGGCGTGAGCGACGGCATCAAGCTGGCGCTTCGCGCGCTGGCCAAATAGACTATTTGGCTTCGCGCACCGGGCGACCGTTGAGCGGTTGCACCGGCCGGGCATTGAGCGGGAACAGCTGGCTGAACACCCGGAACTGCGCCGGGCTCAGGCGCAGCGGCTGCTTCAAAACCATCCACAGCACGCCCTCGGTGCAGGGTGGCGTAGTCAGTGAGCCGATGAACTGGTAGTAGCGCTGGTCGGTGGGCAGCAGCTTGTTCATATCGATCAGACCCTCCGGAACGCCCACCCGGTCATTGGTGTCCAGCGGCAAATAGGTCCAGACGGTGTCGATCAGCGGGTTGGGTTCGCCTTGCTCCAGCAGTACGGCAACCACGGCCAATTGCCCGGCGTCATTCTTATGCACCAGGTGCGCCACCATGGCATAGCGCTTGGCGTTGATCATCTCTTCCGACGGCGTGTGGAAGTGGAACTGCAGCAGCTTGTAGGTGGAGCCGCGCACGGTGATGGAGTTTTCGCCCTCCACATCCACCTGGATGGTGTGCCCGTTGTTGACCACGGTACCGCGGCTGGGTGTGTAGATGAAGCGGATGGGCTCGGCCGGGCCGAGCAGGGTGGCGTCATCGCGAATGGCGATGGGGGATTGGCGCTTGCCGATGGCACACAGGTTGAACTCGGGCTTGAGCTTGCCCCAGTTCTGCGGGCCGTTTTCACCTTCGTAGGACCAGTGCACCTCGCCGCCATGGCCTTCTGCCGCTGCGCCGTGGGCAACTGGCTGTTCGCCATTGGCCAGCGCCATGGCCCGCGCCCGGATGTACTGGCGGCTGTCGCCGCTGGGTTCTGCCGCTGATTTTGTGGAGGAGCTTCGCTTGGTGCCGGTGTTGGTCAGGGTGATGCGCTTGTTGGCATCCTCGGGCTTCTTGCTGGGCGTGCCAATGGCTGAGAGCGCCTGCTTGAGCTGGCGGACCGACTCGCTTCCGGCGGGCGCTTCGGGTTCGGCTGGGGCCGCATGCTCTGTGGTCGGTGCGGCCGGCGTGAGTTTGCCGCTGACTGCTGGGGCAGAGGATGCTGCTGCCGCTTCCTTGGCTACCGGCTTTTCGACCTTCCGGTTCTTGTTGAGCGGCAGCTCGATCAGCTCAATCTTTTCTATCTTCTCAACCTTCTCCTCGGCGTGGACAAGGCCGGCAGACCACAGGCCCAGCAACAAACCGCTAGCGAACAGCAGGTTCAGCGCAAGGCGTTGGGCAATGGCAGGACGGGTCTTTGTATTCATTGTGGTCTTTGGAGCCGCATGGACATGTACCGTACAGGTCCAACTTCTGGAGGCGTTTGTCCACAGTATCGGCGCAAATCCTGTCCAACTTGAGTTTGCCTACCGGGTAGGGCGCCACGCGCTATAGTGGGTCCCGACGCCCGTCCCCCCTTTTTTGCGAATGATCCTGTGAGTATCCAGACCGACGATTTTTCTGCCGCACCGCCTTTGCGCATGGTGTCGGCCGCCCCGACTTCGCCCCAGGAAGAGGCGATTGAACGCGCCCTGCGCCCCAAGCTGCTGGACGAGTACGTGGGGCAAGCCAAGGTGCGCGAACAGTTGGAAATCTTCATAGGCGCGGCCAAGATGCGCTCCGAAGCGCTGGACCATGTGCTGCTGTTCGGCCCACCGGGCCTGGGCAAGACCACGCTGTCGCACATCATTGCCCACGAGCTGGGCGTCAACCTGCGCCAGACCAGCGGCCCCGTGCTGGAAAAGCCCAAAGACCTGGCCGCGCTGCTGACCAACCTGGAAAAGAACGACGTACTGTTCATCGATGAAATCCACCGCCTCTCGCCCGTGGTGGAGGAAATCCTCTACCCCGCGCTGGAAGACTACAAGATCGACATCATGATCGGCGAAGGCCCTGCTGCCCGCTCCATCAAGCTCGATCTGCAGCCCTTCACCCTGGTGGGCGCCACCACCCGTGCCGGCATGCTGACCAACCCGCTGCGTGACCGCTTCGGCATCGTGGCGCGGCTGGAGTTCTACACCTCGCAGGAGCTGCAGCGCATCGTGACGCGCAGCGCCGGTTTGCTGAACGTGCCCATGGACGAAGAGGGCGGCTTCGAGATCGCTCGCCGCTCGCGCGGCACGCCCCGTATTGCCAACCGCCTGCTGCGCCGCGTGCGTGACTATGCCGACGTCAAGGGCAAGGGCACTATCACGCTGGACATTGCCAACCGCGCGCTGGCCATGTTGGACGTGGACCCGCAGGGCTTTGACCTGATGGACCGCAAGCTGCTGGAGGCGGTGATCCACCGCTTTGACGGCGGCCCGGTGGGGCTGGACAACATTGCCGCCAGCATCGGTGAAGAGCGCGAAACCATTGAAGACGTGATCGAGCCTTACCTGATCCAGCAAGGCTTTTTGCAGCGCACGCCGCGTGGACGCATTGCCACGCTGGCAGCCTACCGCCATCTGGGCGTGGCCGCACCTCAGCGCGATGGCGAACTGCCTCTGCTGTGACCATGGCGCCCGAAGACATCAAGGCTTGGAAGGCCGCCACGCGCAAGGAGCTGATTGCCAGGCGCATGGCCGTGTCGGACGCGGATCGCAAGGCCTGGAACGCCGCCATCACCCAGCATCTGATCGACGGCTTCCCCCAGCTCACCGGCATGACCATAGGCCTGTATTGGCCCTACCAGGGGGAGTTTGACCCGCGGTTTGCGGTACACCACTTCCGCGACCTGGGCGCCACTGCCGCGCTGCCCGAGGTGGTGCGCAAGGCCGAGCCGCTGCGCTTTCGCGCCTGGTGGCCCGGTGTGGCCATGACTACTGGTGTGTACGACATTCCCGTGCCCGATGGCACCGACGTGGTGACCCCGCAGGCGCTCATCATGCCGCCGGTGGGCTTTGATGCGGCGGGCTACCGCCTGGGTTACGGCGGTGGTTTTTATGACCGCACGCTGGCCAGCATCCAACCCAGGCCGCTCACCATCGGCGTGGCCTACGAGCTCTCACGCCTGGACACCATCCACCCGCAGGACTTTGACCTGCCCATGGACTACGTGGTGACCGAGCGCGGCATCTTCCCGATTCAAACCCCGTCAGCAACATAAGGGTTGCTGCGGCGCTCGCGGCCAAAGGTGCTCTCCGGTCCGTGGCCGGGGATGAACACCGTGTCGCTGCCCATGGGCCAGAGGCGCTCGCGGATGCTGGCAATCAGCGCATCGTGATCGCCTTGCGGAAAGTCGGTACGGCCTATGGAGCCCGCAAACAGCACGTCACCCACAAACGCGCGCTTGGCCTCGGCTGAGTAGAACACCACATGCCCCGGCGTGTGGCCCGGACAGTGCCGCACCTGCAGCGTGCTGTTGCCAATGGTGACCGTGTCGCCATCCACCAGCCAGCGCGTGGGCGTGAATACCTCGGCATGCGGAAAGCCGAACATCTTTCCCTGCTGCGCCAGCCCGTCTATCCAGAACTGGTCGCCCTGGTGCGGCCCGATGATGGGCAGGGACAACTGACGCGCCAGCTCTGCCGTGCCACCGGCATGGTCGATGTGGGCGTGCGTGAGCCAGATCTGCTCCAGCTTAAGGTCCAGGCGCTTTACCTCGGCCAGGATGCGCGGCAAATCGCCACCGGGGTCTATGACCGCTGCAGAGCGGGTCTGGTCGCACCAGACCAGCGAGCAGTTCTGTTGAAAGGGCGTGACGGGAATCGTTTGGTATTGCAGCATGGAGAAACCTGCGAAACCAATAGCAACGCAAGGAAGTGGGTGGAATCAAAGGTATCTTAAGACAAGAGCGTGGCAGGGTATTCAAGGCACGTGCGTCTGCGCACGCAGTGCGCTGGCAAACAGACTCCTTGTGTCCTTCGGTCCAAAGTTCAAGCAGCGAATCAATGTGACCGCTTGTAACTGAAGGACCTTTTTTATGAAATACGCAATTCCATCGGCAGCTCTCATTTTGCTGCTGGGCTTAGGAGCATGTAATGGCCCCCCGGGACCTCAAGGTGCGACCGGCAATACCGGGAATACAGGCAACACGGGCAATGCTGGCGGGCAGGGAGCAACGGGTAACACGGGCAATACCGGCAGTGTTGGCAGTACCGGGAGCACAGGGGACAAAGGCAATACGGGCAATGCCGGCGTTCAAGGTGCAACGGGGTCCACTGGAGACACTGGCGCCATGGGCGATACAGGCAATACCGGAGCCAAAGGGAATACGGGAAATACAGGAGCCAGTGGCAGTACCGTCATCATTGTTCCGCCAGAAAAATAGCTTCTTGCCCTGGGCAACGACGCTCCAGTCTGAAGCGCACGGCTTACGTGAAAACCCTAGTGGCATTTGGGAGAAAGGTGGTAATAGTTCACATTAAAGGGTGGCATCATTGGCCACCCCGACATGTGACACCAAATGAAGCTATTGAGACTGCCTGCTGCAAAAGTCAAGTTGGGCGTCCCGTTGCCTTGGAATGTCCGGGATGCCGATGAACGCCTTCTTCTATCCAAGGGGCAGGTAGTTGATAGCCAAGTGCAGCTCGACGCCCTGCTGGAGCGCGGCGCCTTCGTTGACTTTGAAGAGGCAAAGGCCGCAGAGAGTCTGCTTGTCTCGCAATCAGCAATAAGCAGTCCCAAGCGCCCGGTCAATCTGTTTTCCATTTGGGACGATCTGCCCAACGAGATGCGCCTTCTGGTTGAGGCATTGAGAGAGCCAATCGATGCCGCCGAGCGCATTCAGGGCTTTGTCCGGTCGTTGGTTGACCTGGTCGACAAGGACGTAGATATCGCGCTGTATCACGCTGTTCGGCAAGAAAACGCGGACCTCTATTTCTACGGTTTCAGCCACTCCATTCAGACGGCTGTGTTGTGCCTGCTCATCGCCCGTCGCATGAACTGGCCGCAACCGCGCGTGAACAGCCTGATGTGCGCAGCCATTTCCATGAACATCCCGGTGCTGACACTGCAAGGCCAAATGGCCAAGCAGGACGTGCCCATGCGTGAGAGCCAGAAGAACCAGATCCGCCGCCATCCAGGCGAGGCGCATGAGTGGCTGCAAAAGGCCGGAGTCACTGACCCCGAGTGGCTGACCGCCGTGTTGCAACACCACGAGCGCACCGACGGCAGTGGCTATCCCCAGGGCCTGAAAGAGGTGGCCGAGATAGCTGTGGCGCTGCGTGTGGCGGACGTCTTCATGGCAAAGATCAGCCCCCGCATTCTTCGCTCGGCCCTGTCCATACGGGAAGCTGCCAAACAGCTGTATGAAGAAGACAAAGGCGGCCCCCTATCCAACGCCGTCATCAAGGAGTTTGGAATCTATCCGCCGGGCGAGGTTGTCAAGCTGGTGTCCGGCGAAACCGCGTTGGTCATGCGCAGGGCTGAGAACCCCCGTTGCCCCAAAGTGGCTTGCATCATTGACGCCAAGGGCGCGTCCATTACCCACACCCTGCATTACGACACCGCGCTGCCCGAGCACGCTATTGCTGGCAAGGCACCTCTGCCGCCGAATATTGCACGCATCCCACCTGAAAGAATCTACGGCTACGCCACCGTGGCGCCGAAATAGATAGCGCCGGCGCTCAAGCGGCTTTCTGCGGGCGCATCTCAAACACCAGGCAGGTTGTGGTGCCATGCGCATACAGCGTGCCGTCGGGCCCGACGATGCGTGCATCGGCAGTGGCCAACTGGCGGCCGCAGTGGATGATGCGCCCCTCAGCGCGTACGCGCTGCACGTTCGGCCCAATGGCGCGCACTAGGTTGACGCTCAGCTCCGCCGTGGTGTAGCCACGCCCCACCGGCATCATGGTGTGCACCGCGCAGCCCAGGGCCGAGTCCAGCAGCGTGGCATACCAGCCGCCGTGGATGGTGCCCATGGGGTTGAGGTGCTTTTCGCCCGGCGTGCCCTGAAAGACGGCGCGGCCTTCTTCCACCTCCAACAGGGTGAAGTCCAGCGTCTGCGCGATGGGCGGGTAGGGCACTTCGCCAAGCAACATGGCCTGCATCATCTCCAGACCGTTCTTGCCGCTCACATGCTGCGCCTGCAGCGCGCCAGGCCCGGCGCCCGCGTGCATGCGGGCCAAGACTTCCTGCTCCTGCGCGAGCCATGCGTCGATGGTGGATGAATGCGCCATGCTGTGTGTTTCCTCTTGGTGTTTGTTGACTAATATGTTGCATATGCAACAGATGTATATACAATAAATGCTATGCGAACCACTGTCAAACCGGCAGAACCAAAACCCCAGGGTTGCACCAACCTCAAGCTGCGCCAACTCATGCGCCGCATCGCGCAGCACTACGACGACGAAATGGGCAAGGTAGGCCTCAAGGGCACGCAATATTCCCTGCTGTCGTACGTGGTCAAGCTCGGCCCCATACGCGCAGTGGACCTGGCCGCCGAGATGAAGGTCAGCACCTCCACACTCTCACGCAACCTCAAGCCGCTGGTGGACGCCGGCTGGCTCACCACAGGCCCGGGCGCCGATGCCCGCAGCCTGCTGCTATCCGCCACGCCCGAAGGCCAAGCCAAGCGCACGGAGGCACAGCGCAGATGGAAGGTGGCGCAGGAGGGGATCAATCAGGTGTTGGGTGCGCAGCGGGTCAATGCGTTACATCAGTTGATTGATGACTCGTTGGAGTTATTGGCGGACACAACACACAATCCGTAGCAGCGGTCGGACGCGCGGACAGTCGGCTGCGTCACTTCCAAAATCAATTTTCAAAATTTGTTCGCCAAAAGACAAAGTTGGTCGAGCATTTCCTCAAAACAAGCAATAGTCGCTGCGCAACAAGAAATTTCAGCGCATAAAAGGCTCGATTGTTTGCTCCCGCAAGACTGCGTGTCGAATGATGTTACGTAAATAAAACTCGCGATAGCGTCAAGAGTACCAGGGTGATCCGATCGTCGCATGTATTCGGTTTCTGAAGACGAGATCGTTGGATCTCGATCAAGTGCTAGGGTGCTTTCCTGAAGCCGAAATTTCTCGTTGCTCACATTTGCTCCGCGCACAGGCAAGTGCCTGCCGGTCAGTTTAAAAATGTCTAGCAATAGGGAAGTTTGCAGGTATGAGTGCAAGTATTGGAGTTATTTCCCGTTGGCTGGGGATCGTTCAAGAGAAGCGAAAGAAGCTCAGGTTTTACTTTCAAAGTGAGTGCTCGCATGTAGCGAAGTATCTGAGAGCGCACGCATGAACATTCCTCGCCGTGCGTTATTTGGAAAGTTGAGCGTAGAGTTGTTCCGCGCTATTGAATCCGCTACTGCTTTTGCGAAATTGCGGGGCAACCCGTATGTGGAAGTGGTGCACTGGCTGCACCAGATATGGCAGACACCTGGTGGAGATTTCCAGCGACTGACTATCCATTATGGAATCGACGCCGCTCAGTTGGAGAAAGATCTCACAGTTGCGTTGGCGCAGCTTCCAAATGGGGCGTCTGGCCTCAACGACTTTAGCCATACGATTGAATTGGCAATTGAACGTGCATGGGTATTCGCAAGTCTGACCATTGGTGATAAGCGCATACGGTCGGGATGGCTGATCGCTGCCATGCTTCAAACGCCTGAACTGCGGCGGTTGATGATAGGAATATCGCCTACTTTCCAGCAAATTCCGACTGCGCAAATTACCGAGGACTTCCCGAGCATTATTTCGGGTTCCCGTGAAGACCAGCAAGAGGCATACGACGCTACAAACCTGAAGAGCGCCGTTCCGGGAGATGCAAGCAACGCTTGGGGGCATGCGGTGGACAGCAAATCACCACTCTCCCTTTATTGCACTGACCTCACTGCGCTGGCCAGGGAAGGCGCCATTGACCCGGTTGTAGGGCGCGAACAAGAGATTCGCACGATGGCCGACATTCTCCTACGTCGCAGACAGAACAACCCCTTGCTCACTGGCGAGGCGGGTGTAGGCAAGACGGCGGTTGTGGAGGGGCTGGCTTTGGCCATTGCCTCCAAGAAGGTTCCTCCCAGCCTTCAGTCGGTACGAATCCTTAGTTTGGATGTGGGCGCCTTGCTGGCAGGCGCCAGCATGCGGGGGGAGTTCGAGTCCCGCCTGAAGTCGGTGATCAATGAGGCTTGCGGCGCTCCAGCTCCGATCATTCTTTTTGTCGACGAAGTGCACACTCTTGTAGGTGCTGGGGGGCAGTCCGGGACGGGTGATGCTGCCAACCTGCTCAAGCCAGCACTGGCTCGAGGCGTTTTACGCGTCATCGGTGCAACTACTTGGTCCGAATACAAAAAGCACGTCGAAAAGGACCCTGCACTTACGCGCCGCTTTCAAGTGTTGCAAGTCCCGGAGCCGCAAGAGGTGGCTGCCATCAACATGGTGCGTGGTCTGGTTCCAGTCTTTTCCAGACACCACGGTGTAACGATTCTGGAAGAGGCAGTAAGGGCTGCGGTTACGTTATCGCATCGATACATACCCGCGCGGCAGCTACCAGACAAGGCCATCAGTCTGTTGGATACAGCCTGTGCTCGCGTTGCCATGTCCCTCCATACGCCTTCGCAGGCGCTGCAGCAGGTAGATGCCGAGTTGGATGCACTCAAGGGTGAGCAATGTTTGTTGCTGCAAGAGGCTTCTATAGGCAAGTCGCGCGAGCGAGCGTTGGATGAATTGCAAACGCGCGTAGCAGCGCTGGAGGGGCAACGCGATTGGCATCTTGCCCAGAGTGAACGCATTCGTTCCCTGACTACTGCCATCCTGTCAATACGTGGGCTATTGCAATCGCCTGAGGGTATGGACAACAAGCTGGAGCAGACGCAGGAGGTACAGCGCCTGGAGCTTGAGCTGGAATGTCTGCAAGGTGACAAACCTTCGATTCACGTGGAAGTCAATGAAGGTGTCGTGGCATCCATCGTCGCTGATTGGACAGGCATAGCGTCCCATCTGTTCGAGTTGTTGCACGCCAGTGGGGTGGCCTTGCTGGTTGGCGTTCCGGGCAGCATGGCGGACCAACCGCATGTAGTGACTCAGGACGCCTTGGTCCATGAGGGGCTGGAGCCTGGGCAAAGTCTGCTACCGCTTGCGTGGAATGTCTGGCACGGCCACAACCTGTTGCACGAATATTTTTCCTGCCCGAGTCGGTTCTATTTCTTTGCACTGCAGGGGTTGGCCCCTGGTCTTTCACGTATCCAGGGCAAAGTGGCTGAAGTGGTTGTGCTGCTAACTCAAGACACGGCCAAGCTGAGTGGTTTGGTGGATAAAGACCAGTTTGCGTTGTTCTGCACGCCCGTTGTGAACTTGTTTGACAAGCGCATGGATCGTCTGGAGTTGAATCCCGGTCAGACCGAGTTCCACATGGTGCCAGACCGTTCACGCCCCATGGATTTTGAGGTATTTAGCGTCCATGAGATGAGTGCGCAGAAGTCGGAAACCACACAGGAGCAGGTTTTTCGCCCTATGTACCAAACGCTGAACCAGGATGAGGGCAACCATGGCCGCTACTTCAGTTTGCGGCGTGAAGGTCGTTTGGCGTCGGACAATGCGCGCAAGTACGGAACACGCACCCCATACGTGGGGACCGAAGTATTCGTCAGCCTGGTGGATCAGCATGAGGCACCTTACGCCGAGCCTTTGCGGTACCTGAGCGTACAGGCCTTGTTGACCAACCGTGACCTTCCCCGTCTGGTTCCCCGCAACGGCTACTCCGACTTGAGCGTGAAGGACTCTGTACCTGTGAGCGCGGTGGGGCTGGTGCGGCCACCCAGTCAGCCGCGTTCACCGTTTGCGCAGAGCGAAATGGCATGGCGGCTGATTCGGCAACTCAACTTCAACTACCTGCCTTTGGTGGACATGGATACCCGCCAGGGCGCGCAGGCGCTGCGGGACATGCTGCGATTGTTTGTGTGGACAGACGATCTCATAGCATCCAAACAGGTGGAAGGGTTGATTGGCAGCCGTGTAACACCGGTCACCCGGCGATTGCCGGGTAGCGGTCCATTGGTATATGGCCGAGGCGTGCAGTGTGACATCACGGTCGATGAAGATGCCTTCAGCGGCGTCAGCCCCTATTTGATGGGCCTGGTGCTTGAGCACTACCTTGCCCGCCACGTGAGTATCAACGTGTTCACCCAAACGCGGCTGGAGTCCATGCAACGTGGCCAAATTGCAAGCTGGCCAGTTCGCATGGGCACGCGAGGTATTGTGTGATGCGGGGCGCCATCTCCCCCCAGGCCAATGCCACTTTGAACGACGCGCAAGTGCGACCTTGGGCACACGGATTTTTGCCTCTCTTGCGCAAGCTGGCTGCAACGGATCCGTCAATGCCCGCCATCGGAAAAGCGCAACGTCCACAACAGGAGTCTTTTCGACTCGGGCAGCAAGCCAGCTTGGCCTTTGCGCCGCGGGAGCTGGCCAAGATCGAAGTCAAGCCGGGTAGCGACGGTCGCTCACGTGCCCACATCAAACTGTTTGGTTTGGGTTCCCTGGGGCCCAACGGCGCATTGCCCATCCACTTCACCGAGCTGGTGCGTGAGCGTGTAGAAGCCAAGCGCGACAACACGCTGGCCGACTTTATTGATCTGTTTCACCATCGTGCCTTCACCCACATTTACCGCGCCTGGTCACAAAGCCAAAGTGCCGTGGGGCTGGATAGGGCGGATCAGGAGACTTTCACGCCCTACGTTGCCCGCTTGGCCGGTGACGAACCAACCGAAGTGCGGGACAGTGCGCTGGCCTCCCATGCCCGCTGGGCCAGCAGCGCCCACCGCGTGCGTGCGGCGCGTAACCCAGACGGGCTGGTCAGTACGCTATCCCGCTTCTTCGGTGTTCCCGTTCAATTGTGTGAGTACATGTTGCAGTGGATGCCTATCGAATCCCAGGACCGGTGTGTTCTGGGGCAACCGCGGCGTTCCAGCATTCTGGGGGAAGGTGCCATGGCGGGGGAGGTTGTTCCTGATCGGCAGTCCCGTTTCCGGCTAGTCATTGGACCGCTGAGCATGGACGGGTACCTGCGCTTGACGCCACAGGGTTCAGCCACTGGCAAAGATCTACCTGCGCTGATTGAGCTCGTGCGTTCTTTCATTGGCTTTGAATATGTTTGGGAAGTTGAACTGCTTATTGACAGTGCATCAGCCCCACAGAGCCGCTTGGGCGATGAGACCCAATTGGGCTGGTCAACATGGATGGGCTCCAACGCCACAGAGGCCAAAGCAAAACCCGTTAGCGGCATGCTGTTCGAACCGGAAAGTTATAACGCATGAACCCTCTGAAACAACTGTTCTCCGTGTTTACCGGCGGCGCGCAAGCTACCGCGGTTCCTGAACTGCCCATGGTCGCGCCGGAATGGACTGCTCCTGTCAGTGAAGCGCAACCCTGCGGAGAAAACCTGGAGTACGACGCTGAATACGCCGTATTGCGAGCCCGACTGGAACCCAAGGCGGATGTGCAATATGGCAAGTTTCAGGCCAAATCTGAGGCACCCGAATGGCTGGAAATAGAGCGCGACGCACGACGGCTGTACCTTCGTAGCAAGGATATTTCCATTCTGGTGTGGTTTACCCGTGCGCGCTGCCGCATGGCCGGTGCCAGTGGTTTGCTGGCAGGGCTGAATGCACTTCTGGCTGTTCTGCACGCCTATCCGGAACAGGTGCATCCTCAACTTATTCTGGATGGTCAGCACGACCCCGCAGTGCGAGCCAACGCCCTGGCCGCCTTGTGCGACCCGGACGGTTTGCTGGGTGACGTACGTGATGTGGTTGTCAGCAGCAGTACGGCCTTTCGCCTGAGTGTGCGTGATGTGGAGCGTGCCTTTGCCTTTCCGCGTCCACCCTATGCGCTGGACCCGGAGGGCGTCAAACGTCAACTAGCGGACTTGTTCGAGCGCGGTGACGCCAGCCTGCATGCCTTACTGCATTGTGGCCAATGTGTGCAGGGCATTGATCGATGGAGCAAAGCTTCTTTGCATGAAGATGCACCTGATCTAGGGCCGTTGCTACGACTGCTATCTTCGTTGGCTTCCTTTGCCGAAGTGCCAAAGCGCAGTGTCAAGACATACGCAGACGAAGTCCGACAAGAGGACGCACATACGCTTGCGGGGTCGGGAATGTCCGGTGCTCAAGATGCAGCCTTGCTGCTCAGCGAACATGGTGCATCAGAACGTGACACGCGATCCGTCGCCATGACCCTGCCCATGCAGACACAGGGCTGTGTTGCCCAAGAGCGGGAGCAAATTCGTGTGCTCCTGCGGCAAGTGCGCGCGTGGATTGAACACCACGAACCGAGCAGCCCCGTCGCCATTCTCATCAAACAAGCGGACCGTATGTGGGGCAAACGCTTCTCAGAGGTTGCAACCATGATTCCTCCCGATCTGATGCAGGCATGGGACAGAGACGATTAGGCGTGTCGGTGGGGCAGATAATGGGGGTTGCCCCATCTTCCTTTTCGACACTTTGTGACGCTGCCTGCCCCATTCCACACCCTCATCAACACCCGCTGCTCCATCCGCGCCTTCCGGCCCACCGCCGTGGCAGATGACGTACTGCGCGACGTGTTGCAGAGCGCGCGTCAAGCGCCCAGTGGCGCGAACCTGCAGCCCGGCATGTTCTACGCGGTGCAGGGCGCGGTGCGTGCCGCGCTGTGTGATGACCTAGTGCAGGCCTTCCGTGCGGGGCAGCAGGAGGTGGAGGACTATGCGTACTTTCCCCGGCCCATGCCTTCGGTGCTCAGGCGCCGACAGGTGGCGGCGGCGCGTGCACTGTATGGGGCGTTGCAGATCGAGCGGGATGACAGGGCCGGGCGCGACCAGCAGTTTGAGCGCAACTTCCGTTTCTTCGATGCGCCGGTGGCACTGGTGGTGACCATTGACCGCGACTTTGGCAGCGGTGGTTACATGGACCTGGGCATGATGCTGTACGGCCTGATGCTGGCGGCGCATGCGCGTGGGCTGGCAACGTGTGCGGTGGGTGCCCTGGCGTCCTACCCTGGCCTGATTCGCCGCCACCTGGGCTTGGACGACAAGAGCGTGGTGGTGTGTGGCATGGCCTTGGGCTATGCGGATGAAGATGCGCCGGTGAACCGCACCGTCACCACACGCTGCGAGCTGGACGAATACTTCCGCGTGATTGGTTAGGGGGCAGTTTCCAGCGCGTTGACGCGTTTGATCGCGATCAAGCCATTTGCCAGAGGAAACAAAGGCGAGTGAAGGCTGTCTCTTTCGATACGGGCACACGTATACTTTCTTCCGTCATGAACCACCACACCCGACGCATCTGGACCACATGGATTGCCATCATGGCAATCCTGTTGAATGCGTTGATGCCGGTGGTTGCGCATGCCATAGCCGTTGACCAGCAGCAGAATTCAGCCACCTGGACGGAAGTGTGCTCCGTGCAGGGCAGCACTTGGGTCAAGGTGGACGCAAGCGGTCACCTGCTGGAGCGGTCCACGGCCAGTCCGGCAGATGCTCCCCAGGACTTGACGCACTTCGCCAAGTGCCAGTATTGCTTGACCCACGCAGGTTCTTTTGCACTCGTGCCGCCCGCCGAAGGTGGGGCGGTGCGCGACAGCAGCTCGCTGGGGCCTATTCAAACGACGGCGGTTTTCTTCCTGCCGTTGCGTCACCTCTGGGCGACACCCGCCCTGCGCGCTCCTCCCTTCTTGGCCTGATGGTTTCTTAGCGCTTCGTGCGCTATTCCCAAAGTGCCTGTGCTCCGTGACGGGGTACTGCGCTTTGCCCATTCCCGATTCGATAGGACATCAGCTGCACAAGCGCGGTCCTTCTGGAGTGACCATGAATACCGAAATCCAAGAAGTTGAAACTCTTTTATTGGCAAGTGGCGCAGGCTTGCCTGACCCGGCGCCCGGATGCGTCTGGCGCCTGGACAGCGGCGCATTGCGTCTGCACAGTAGCGAGCGCGGGGCTGCATCGTCCCTTTTGTGTCTGGCACTGCCAGGTGACTTGATTGGCGTGGAGCGTCTTGCCGGACTGTCGCAGTCGATTGGCGGTTATGCCATTACCCCCTCTGCTTTGTCCGTGGTCGAAATCGCTGACGGAGAAGTCCCTCAGATTTTGAAACGTGCCTATCTGGGTGTACGCCAACGCTGCGCCGACATGATGACCTTGCGTAGTGGATCGATCCCCAATCGCGTCCGGTTTTTGCTGCTGCTGTTGGCAGAGCACCAACACGCCATGCATTCCTCACCGGGTGATGCGTTGCCCAGCTTGCGGGATATGGCAACGCTGGTTGGCTCCACTGCGGAGACGGTCTCGCGGGTGCTGGGAAGTCTGAAGCAGTTCGACGTGCTGCACGAACGCAGGGCGCATGCTGGCAAGTTGAATATTCCCCATCTGCGGCAATTCAACTTTCTGCCCGGTATGACATCGAGTTCGCTGCTGGTGAAACAGCGTGCTGCGGGGGCGTGAAGATGCCGCAGTCCACCCTCTGTTTACGGTGCCAATCCCATTCCCAGTGCTGGCGGCAGCATCCGGGCTCCGCAGAAGGCTTGCTCGGCAAGGACGCCATCGGTGCCGTCGTCAAAGTCAAACGAGGCGATACCCTGGCTCATCAGGGGCAGTCCTTTGCACATGTGTATGTGGTACGTACCGGCTTTTTCAAGACCGTGGCTATTGCCAGCAACGGTCGAGAGCAGGTGACGGGTTTCCACATGGCGGGCGAATGGATAGGTCTGGAGGGACTGGGGCTCACGCAACATCTGGTCGCCTGCGAAGCGTTGGAGGACGCACAGGTGTGTGCGTTGCCGCTTCAGCGACTGGAACAACTGGCGAACCAGTCCCCTCTTCTGCAAAAGCATCTGCATAGGCTCATGAGCCATGAAATGCTGCGTCAACGCGACACCTTACTTTTGCTGGGCGGCGCAAGTGCCGAGGAACGCATTGCCTTCTTCCTGTTGGACTTGGCGGACAGGTTGAGGCTCAGAGGCCTGTCGGCGACGGAGCTGGTGCTGCGGATGTCGCGCCAGGACCTGGCCAGCTACTTGGGTATTAAGCACGAGACGCTGAGCCGCACGCTGTCGAAGCTTGCTCTGGCTGCCATTCTGGCCATCGACAGGCAACGCGTTCGCATCCTGAATCCTGCTGCGTTGCAGGAGATCGCGCAAGTCCAGATTTCCTGGACCTCCTTGGGGCATACCGCGCAACAGGTACGCGCGATGTTGCATCCCATTGCGAGCGCAGACGCGCACGTATTGTCGTATGGCGAAGTACAGCTTGCATAAGGTGAACCAATCATGAACACAATGAACCATCTCACCAACTTACCCAACAACACGAAGCTGTCGGCCATGTACTTTCGGGCTTGGCGATGGCACTTTTATAGCGGGCTCTTTGTTGTTCCCTTTCTGCTCATCCTGGCGATTACGGGAACCGTCATGGTCTACTTCACGGGCTTTCAGGACAGGCTTGGGCACAACGTGCACGTGGCGGTCCAAGGTCCCTCCATGCCGGTAGGTGTGCAAGCCCAGGCCGTACTCCACCACTATCCCAAAGCGACGATCACCGAATATGTCAACCCCAAGGCCGATGATCTGTCGGCCTGGTTCGTCATCGCGAATGAAGGCACCACACTTGCCGTGGCCGTCAATCCGTATACGGCGCAGGTGGTAGAGGCAATCGACAAGGAGAACGCCGTCTATGCGTGGGCAGCCAGGATTCACCGCAAGCTCCTGCTGGGAACCTTGGGTGACAGAATCGTGGAAATCGCCTCCGGGCTCGCTGTTGTTCAACTCGTCACCGGGTTCTACCTCTTTTGGCCGCGCAACGGCGCCCGTTGGCGCGAAATCCTGGCCCCCGATCTATCTGTCAGAGGCCGCAAATTGTGGAAGGCACTGCACACATCCGTTGGCTTCTACATCAGCATTGTCCTGATATTTTTCCTGCTGTCCGGCCACGCGTGGACCGGAATCTGGGGGGCCAGGATTGTTCAGCCTTGGGGCAGTTTTCCGGCGGAAAAGTACGATGCGCCCAAGTCCCATCGGGACCATGCCAGTCTGAACACCGCCGGTCTGCGCGAAGTCCCATGGGGCCTGGAACAGACGCCATTGCCGCAATCCGGCGGCCCGACCGGAACGCCGGGCATTTCCGCTGGCAAGAATGTCGACCTCGGTAGCGTGTACGAACTGGCAAAAACGCTTGGCTTTACTGGGCAGTTCCATGTGGCTCTGCCTCAGGACGACAAAGGCGTGTACACGATTTCGGCAGACACCATGAGCGGTGATTTGAAGGCCCCCACGCAGGACCGCACCGTGCACCTGGACCGCTACACCGGGAAAATTTTGGCAGACATTGGGTACGCGGATTACTCCCTGATGGCAAAGGCCATGGCTGTGGGCATTGCCTTGCACCAAGGTGATATCGGGGTCTGGAATGCTTGGGTAAACATCGTGGCAACAACATCCATTGCGTTTCTGTGTATCAGCGGAGTAGTGCTGTGGTGGAAGCGCCGTCCCGTGGGTGCCGGACGCTTGGGTGCTCCCGCACGACTGCCGGAGCCTAGGTTGTGGAAAGGTGGCGTACTCGTCATGGTCCTGACGGGCATGGCTTTCCCGCTTGCGGGCATGGCAATGCTGGTTGCGCTTGTGCTTGAAACAGCCTGTTCCCGCCTGGCGCCGTCCTGGCGCGCAAAACTCAACTAGCACTGGACGAGGCGGCTCTCAACGGCCCATTGCGCAGAGCGCTGCGCAACCTTGGTAGGGGCAGGTTTGCGAAGGCCTACAGCCGTTGCACCACGGTGGCCGCACCTATGCCACCGGCACCGGCCACCGCAGCCAGCCCGAGCGCACCCGCAGCTTCGTCCTGCTGCAGGTCGGCCAGCAGGCGCACCAGCGCAATCGCGCCCGACGCGCCAATGGGGTGGCCGCGCGCAATGCCGCCGCCGCGCCGGTTGATCAGCTGCGGGTCCAGGCCCAGGCCTTGGCAAAAGCGCAAGCCCTGTACCGCAAACGCATCGTGCAACTCCACCACGCGCAGCGCGCTGGCCGCGTGCACGCCTGCGCGTTGCATGGCGATCTCTGCTGCAGCCTGCGCGGCCAGCAGCGGCGTTGCGGGGTCGCCCCCTACGGAGGCCGATGCCAGCCAAGTGGCGTGTGGCGTGATGCCCAGCTCTTTGCACGCATCTTCGGTGGCCAGCAGCACCAGTGCCGCGCCATCGGCCTTGGCCGATACCGCCAGCGTGCTCATGGCCCAGTCGTCGGGTGCATCGCCCTTGATGGCCAGCGGCATGCGTGCGGCACGCTCGGGTGTGATGGCGCGCACGTAGGCGTCGTGGTCCAGGCCCAGCACCGGCACGATTTCTGCGGCCATGGATGCTTGGTGATGCAGCGCGCGCTGGTGGCTGTGCACTGCATAAGCGTCTTGCTGCACGCGGGTGAAGCCATGCTGTCGCGCATAGGCAGCGGCGGACTCCAACAGGTCCGGGTCGCGCGCCGGGTCGGGCGCAAAGGCGGGGCGCTCATAGGGCACGGCGGGCGCGCCCACATGTAGGGGGCGCGTCTGCCGTATCGGTGCGCGGCTCCAGGCCTCCACACCCCCGGCGATGACCACGCGTGCCTGACCCGAGGCCAGCAGGCCCACGGCCATGGCGACTGCATCCAGACCCGCGCAGCATTGCGTGTCTACCGACAAGGCCGCGCAACGGTCGGGCAGGCTGGCGGCCAATGCCACCATGCGTGCCGGGTTGCCACCCGCGCCCAGCGCATTGCCCAACACCACAGCATCTACGGCCTGCGGGCCTACGCCTGCGCGCTGCAGCAGTGCCCGCAATACCGGGGTTGCGATCTCATGCGGCTGCAGCGTGCGAAAGGCTCCGCCATGCGGCGCCACCGCGCTGCGGGCCCAGGCCGCAATCAGGGCAGTGTGTGTAGGCATGGCAGACCTTGTGGTGGGGTGGTGGATGCGTTGCTGTGCAGATGCGCTTGCAGGCTGTGGCCTAGCTTGCGGTGGTCCGTCTTGCCGCCGGCGGTCAACGGCCAGTCGGTGCAGACGAAGACTTTGCGCGGTGCCTTGTAGGCCTCCAGCGTGCGCTTGCACCAGGCGCTGATGTCCAGTGCGGTGGGCAACACGCTTGGCGCATCAGGTGCCCAGCGGATGATGGCCACCACCAGCGCACCGCGCCGCGCATCGTCCACGCCATGCACCGAAGCCGCGGCAATGGCCGCGTGCGATTCCAGCACCGCTTCCAGCTCTTCGGCAAACAGGTTCTTGCCCTGCGTGACGATCATGCGGTTCTGCCGACCGGCCAGGCTGAGAAAACCTTGCGCATCCAGTCGGCCCAGGTCGCGCACCGAGAGCCATGCGCCATCGCGCAACGCGGCGGTGTCGTCGGCGGTGCCGAAGTAGTCCATGAACACCATGGGGCTCTGCACATAGATCATGCCCACGCCGTCGTCGTCCGCCTCACGGATCTGCAGCTGCACGTTGCTGAAAGGGCGGCCCACCACGGAAGGCGGTGCGTTGTCGTCGCTGTCCATCCAGGCGATGAAGCTGGTCTCGGACGCGCCATAGAACTCGATGATGCGGGCCTGGGGAAACAGCGCGCGCAACTCGTCCGTGCGGCTGCGCATCCAGCGCGCGCCGCTGATCATGATGAGGCGCACCGCTTCAATGGGTGCGAGCTTGCGGTGCCGCGCCACGTCCAGCATCAGGATGAGCTGGCTGGGCGCGGTGATCATGCTGGGTGTGTCGCCCTGGCGCAGGATGTCCAGCGCAGCCGCTGCCGAAAACTTCTCCTGCACCACCACGCCAGCGCCCGTCCACAAGCCCAGCAACATGCCAAACAGAAACAGCGAATGCGAGTCGCGCCCCGGTGCCAGGATGCGCGTGCCCGCATCGGGCCCGAAGTCCTGCAGACACACCTGGAAGCTCTCCACCCAGGAGCGGTGGTTGCGCCTGAAGCCCTTGGGGACGCCAGTGCTGCCGGAGGTAAAACCCACGTAGAACGCGGAGTCGGGCTGCGCGCTTGGCATGTCGCAGCCTTGTTGCGGGATGGCAGCCTGCACGTTGTGCAGGACGGTGGCAGTCCAGTCCGGGTCGGCCACTGCGGCACAGCGGCCGCTGGCCACAATGCCCAAAAAGTCCACCAGCCGCTGTGGCAAGTCCTGCGCCGGGTCCACCAGGACGGTGGCCGGTGCGTGGGTGTCTATCAGATGCTGTGCACGCTGCGAGACGGCGGCGTGCAGTGCGGCAAAGCTCAGGGCTTGTGTGCCGCTGGCAATGGCAACCGCATCGCCACGGGAGCGCGCCCATTCTTCCAGCGGCGCATGCACCAGTCCCGAGGCCTGCGCCGCATTCATTTCAGCGCACGACCCCCGAATTGCCAATCGGGCACGCCGCGTGCGACGGTATGGACCACGATGGCACACACCGCGCACTTGATCAGGTCACCGGGCACGAACACCAGCGTGCCCAGCAGCGCTTGCGTCCAGCTCAGCTTGGCGATGATCACCAGACCCGTCACGCCAAAGGCATGCACCACCAGCAGCCCGCCCAGGGCCGACGCAATGAAGGCGCTGCCAGCGGTGCGGTTGGGCGTGCCGCGTGGCAGGTTGGACATGAGCCAGCCGGTGACCAGTGCACCAATGGGCCAGCTGATCAGGAAACCGGCAGAGGGCGCCATGAACACGCCCAGGCCACCGCGCCCGCCCGACAGCAGGGGCAGGCCCAGCGCGACGGCAAGCAGGAACAGCAGCATGGACTGCAGTGCGCGCTTGGGGCCGAGCATGCAGCCCGCCAGCATCACACCCAGCGTCTGCAAGGTGATGGGAACGCCCAGCGGCAGATCGATCTTGGGAATCAGGCCAAAGACGGCCAGCAGGGCGGCAAACAGGGCCACCAGGGCCAGGGAACGGGATGACTTCATAAACGACTTTGTTGTAGTGGTTTCAGGAACAGGGCGTCACTCGCCCAAGCGTAATTCGAGTGTATCCGCGAGGCGTCGGGCTGAAACCAGCATGTGGATGGTTAGAGGCGCCAGCAGCCGCAGACCACCGGCCTTGCCGGTGCGCACACGGTGCGCATCGTCCAGGCGCTTCCACACCACAAAGAAGTGTTCGGTGAAGCGCAGCATCATGGCCAGCAGCAAGGCCAGCCGTTCGGTCTTGACGCCCAGGCGTTGCAGTGGCGACAGCAGCAGTTCCAGCACATGGAGCAAATCACCACTGCGGGTGGTGAGCGTGAGCGCAATGCCCAGCAGGGACGCGCTGAGCAGACGCAGCGTGCTCACCACACCCACCTGCACCTGGTGCATGACGCTGTGGAACACCAGGATCAGTGCACAGGCCAACAACAAGGACAGCAGCAGCTTGCGCGCCGGTGCCACGGCACGGCCCAATGACGCGAACATCACGGCACACAATGCTGTGCCCAACCCCAGGACGGTAAGGCTGTCCACGCCGTATTGCAGCGTGCTCAGCAGTGCGAAGAGAAACAGCTTCCAGCCAGCGGGGACGCTGTGCAGCCAGGTGCGGTGTTCGCTGTACAGGCTTCCCATGGCGTGCTCGGTTACTGGATGGAGACGGCTTGGGACGCAACGCGTTGCTTCACGTCCGCTTCGTAGGCGGCGCACACCTGTTGGCCTGGCCCGTCATCGCGGACCTGGCCCTTGTCCAGCCAGATCACGCGCTCAAAGCCGCGCACATGGTCCAGCAGATGGGTGGAGACGATCACCTGCTGGGGTGTGCGGGCAATGTCCGCTTCCAACAGCGCCTGGCCCGGCAGATCCAGGCTAGCAAAAGGCTCATCGAGCAGCAGCAGTTCGGGCGAGGCAATCATCAGCGACAGCCAGCACACATGCTGGCGCTGGCCCTGACTCAGACTGCCGATGGTGCGGCCCGCCCAGGACTCCAGTCCGCGGGACTGCAGAAAGACCCGGGCCTGGGCAATGGCATCACGCCGCGCAATGCCGCGTGGGCTCAAGCCCAGCGCCAGTTCTTCTTCCACGGTGGGGAAGATGATCTGTTCGTCCGGGTTCTGGAACATCATGCCCACCAGGCCAGGGCGCTTGCTGCTTACCTGGCTGGCCTCCAGCCCACGCACCAGCACGTTGCCCGACTGCGGCACGTCCAGCCCGCACAGCATGCGAAACAGGCTGCTCTTGCCCGAACCGTTGTCGCCGATCAGGCCTATGCGCTCAGTGTCGAGTTGCAGGTTCAGCCCGGAAAACACCTGCGTGTTGCCGCGTGTCAGGCTGACGTTGGTGATCTGCAAACGCGGCGTTCCCGGTGCTGAGGCGTCGGAAGGGGTGGGGGGGAAGGTAGAAGAAGGCACCCGGCGATTTTGATGCAACTTTGCTCCAAGCCCTGGTGGCGAGCGTGCACATGCGGTTTGCGGGATCATTGGGGTTACTTGAAAACCCAACCGGAGGAATCCCCATGGACACCAGCACACACCATATCGCCCAACTGTTCGAGCAACTGGGCCTGCCCTCATCACCCGCGGAAATTGATGCCTTTGTCGCCCACAATCGCCTGCCCAAAGGCGTTTCCCTGTGCAAGGCGTCGTTCTGGAGTCCGGCACAGGCCCAGTTTCTGGCGCAGGCCCTGGCCGACGATTCGGACTGGGCCGAGGCCGCCGATGCGCTGGCCGTGCGCCTGAGCTGAGGCGCCCACCGGCTTCAAACCGCAGGCAACGGTGTCAGGTTGCCGATGTAGTGGGCCAACAGGCCCATGGCATGGCGCACCTTGGCGGGCTGTTCGCCACGTCGCGGCGTGATGGCATGGACCTCAAAGTCCGGCAGTTTCCAGTCGGGCAACAGGGGCACCAGCCGGCCGTCGGCAATGGCGCGACGCTCATCTTCACTGACCATCAGGCTGATGCCCCAACCGGCAACGCAGAGTGCATGCAGGGTGGTGACTTGTGAAGCCTGAACCCTTCCGCTCACCTTAACGCTCACATGTTCGTTGCGGGGGCCGGTCCATAACAGGGTGGTGTTTGCAACGCCCATGGGGCGCACGCCAAGCCAGGCATGGTGCTCCAGGTCTTTCGGATGTTGCGGCCAGCCATAGGTCGCGAGGTAGGACGGCGCCGCGCAAAGCTGTACAGGTATGGCGCCCAGCCGCCGCGCGACCAGGCTGGAGTCGGCAAGGTTACCCACCCGCAATGCGATGTCGATGCGCTCCTCGACCAAATCCATCACGGTGTCATCCAGCAGCAGGCTCAGGCTCAGCTTGGGGTAGTCGCGCAAGGGGTACAGGGCCCGCGCCAGCAGGCCGCCAAACCCGATGGGGGCGGTGATGCGCAAATCGCTTTCGGGTTCATCACGGTGGTGTGCCAGGGCCTGTTCGGCCGAGCGCGCTGCGTTCACCATGGCAGCACAGCCTTCGAAATAGCGCGCGCCGGCCTCGGTAAGGGTGAGCTTGCGCGTAGTCCGGTGCAGCAGTGCCAGGCCCAGGGCCCCTTCCAGTGCACGCAAATGCTGGCTCACCGCCGAAGGTGTCATGCCCAGTTTGCGCGCGGCGGCGGTCAGCGACCCGGCCGTCACCACTTCGGCAAACAGGGCCATGCGTTTGTATTGCTCCATGAGACGCCTTGAATTGTTTAGTTGTACTTCATTGTGTTAACGGATTATGGGATCTAGTCGGCAGTTTATGAAGGTCGCACACTATGGACTTGATTCAACCAGGAGTATTCACATGAAGATTGCATTGATTGGTACGGGCTACGTTGGTACCCCGTTGTTGGCGGAACTCAGCAGCCGCGGCCACCAGGTCACGGTGCTGGCACGCACCCCCTCCAAGGTCGCCGCGCAGCCCGGCGTGACCGTGGTGAAGGCGGACGTGCTGGACCCAGCGCAAGTCACCCAAGCCGTTGCAGGCCATGACGCGGTCATCAGCGCCTACAACCCGGGCTGGACAGAGCCCCGCATCCATGACCTCTTCCTGCAGGGCACACAGGCCATCTTTGCGGGCGTCAAACAGGCGGGCGTCAAGCGGCTACTGGTCGTGGGCGGTGCGGGCAGTCTGTTTGTTGCACCCGGTGTGCAGCTGGTGGACACGCCTCCGTTCCCTGCGGAATACAAGCAAGGTGCACTGGCAGCGCGCGAAGCGCTGAACCTGATTCAAAAGGAAACCAGCCTGGACTGGACCTTTCTTTCGCCCCCGATCCTGCTGACGCCCGGCGAGCGTACCGGCAAGTACCGCGTCGGTGCCGACAGCCCGCTGCCCGGAGTTGGCGATGCACCGTCTGGCATTTCGGTGCAGGACCTTGCCGTGGCCATCGTGGACGAGATGGAAAAGCCGCAACATATCCAGAAGCGGTTCACCGTTGCCAACTAGGCGAACCTGAACCAAAGGAGCGCCTCAGGGCGCTCTTTTTTTGTGGCACAGGTTTTGCGATGCATCTTTGGATACAAGATTGGATGCTTCAAAATGGTGCAACAAAATCGAAACGATGCGGGCAATGCCTGGATACGCAGGGCGGCGCCCGAAATAGCAATTGGCGGATCGGGCCCCCTGCAGGGCCTGCGCTTTGCCGCCAAGGACAACATTGATGTAGCGGGGCTTGCGACCACTGCGGCCTGCGCCGAGTTCTCGTATCTGCCAACCGAACACGCCACCGTGGTGTCCAAGCTGTTGTGGTCGGGGGCGACAGTTACGGGCAAGACCAATCTGGACCAGTTCGCCTGCGGCCTGAACGGAACCCGCTCGCCTTACGGTGCTGTGCCCAATGCGTTTGACCCGGCCTATGTTTCAGGCGGTTCCAGCTCAGGTTCGGCCTATGTGGTGGCCACAGGCCAAGTGGACTTTTCTTTGGGTACCGACACGGCGGGGTCGGGACGGGTTCCGGCCGGGTTGAACAACATCGTGGGCCTCAAACCCACCAAGGGCCTGATCAGCACCTTTGGTCTGGTGCCTGCAGCGCAGAGTGTGGACTGCATATCCATCTTTGCCACAACAGTTGGAATGGCGGCGCGCGTGCTGGAGGCCGCCATGGGTTACGACGCAAAAGACCCGTATTCCCGCAAGCTCCAACTCAAAAGTACCGCGCTGCCGGCGGCGTTCCGGTTTGGCGTGCCGGACGTGCTGGAGTTCTGCGGCGACGCGCTGGCCGAGCAGGCCTTTGACCGTGCCGTGCAACGCATGACGGAGTTGGGCGGAACGCCGGTCACCATCCCCTTTGCGCCGTTGGCGCAGGCGGCTTCCTTGCTCTATGAGAGTGCCCTGGTGGCCGAGCGCTATGCCGCCATACGCCGCTTTTTCGATGCGAACGAGGAGCATGTGGTGGAGCCGGTGCGCAGCATCATTGGCAAGGGTCGCAGTTATGACGCGGCCGATGTTTATGCTGCACAAACCCGTCTGCGCGCGCTGGGCCAGCAGGCCGATGCCATGTGGGACCGCATCGATGTGCTGCTGGTGCCCACCGCACCCACGCACTACACCATTGCGCAGATGCTGGCCGATCCGGTGGTGCTGAACCGCAACCTGGGCGCCTATACCAACTTCGTCAATTTGCTGGACTACGCGGCACTGGCCGTGCCCAGCGAAATGCGCCCGGATGGTTTGCCCTTTGGCATCACCCTGGTGGGCCCGTGCGCCAGCGACTGGCAACTGGCCGAACTGGGGCAGCGTTACCACCATGCCACCGGCCTCCTGCAAGGAGCCTTGCAAACCCCGCTGCCACCGCCCCTGAAGATTGCCGGTATCAGCGGGGCCGATTCGGTGCGCGTGGCCGTTGTCGGTGCGCATCTCTCGGGCATGCCGCTCAACGGCCAGCTGACCCAGCGCAATGCCCGGCTGCTGGCAGCCACACGCACCGCTGCCGACTACAAGCTGTACGCCTTGCCCGGCACCGTCCCGCCCAAGCCGGGCCTGTTGCGGGTTGCTGCCGGAGCGGGAAGCCGCATCGCCGTGGAGGTGTGGGAAATGCCGCTGGCCAACCTTGGCTCTTTTGTTGCTTTGATACCGGAGCCACTGGGAATAGGAACGCTGCGTCTGGAAGACGGCAGCACGGTACAAGGCTTTATCTGCGAACCGTATGCGCTGGAAGGCGCGTTAGATATTTCTGCTTTCGGTGGTTGGCGCAACTACCTTGCGTCCTTGAAGCCCTGAAAGGAGATGTCCATGAATGACGGGGATGTAGTGGCCTATGTGCAGGCCTCGGCCAAATTCCTGGCCCTGCCGCTGGATGATGCGCGCGCCTACGCCGTGGCCAAGCACCTGAGCCGCACGGCGCAGCTCACCCGGCAACTGGAGGACTTTCCTCTGGCCTTGGAAGACGAGATTTGCGAAATCTTCTCGCCCGCACCGTTTCCCATGGCCGTGGACGGCTCCGACCAGGGGACGCCATGACGCTGCAAAGGCCGGATGCCGCCCGCATGGCGCGCAGCGTTGCGCAGGGGTATGTCAGCGCACGCGAACTGCTGGAGACCTGCGTTCAGCGCATAGAGGCAACGGACGCCCGTATCAACGCCTTCACGCTGCGCACGCTGGAGCGCGCCAGAAAGGAAGCCGACGCGGTGGACGCGCGGCGTGCAGCTGGCGAGATTCTGCCGGCCCTGGCCGGTGTGCCCTATGCCGTCAAAAACCTGTTCGACGTGCAGGGTGAAGTCACACTGGCTGGCTCCAAGGTCAACCGTAGCCACGCGCCTGCGCGGCAGGATGCATTTCTGGTGCAGCAAATGCACAAGGCCGGTGCGATTCTGGTGGGCGCGCTCAATATGGACGAGTACGCCTACGGCTTCACCACCGAGAACAGCCACTACGGCGCAACCCACAACCCGCACGATCTGCAGCGCACCGCCGGCGGTTCCTCCGGTGGTTCGGGTGCCGCCGTGGCGGCAGGGCAGGTGCCGATTGCGCTGGCTTCCGACACCAACGGGTCCATCCGCGTGCCCTCGTCCTTTTGCGGCGTGTGGGGGCTCAAGCCCACCTTCGGGCGCCTCTCGCGCCATGGCACCTATCCATTTGTGCAAAGCATTGACCACCTGGGGCCGCTGGCCGATTCGGTGGAAAGCCTGGCGCTGTCCTATGACGCCCTGCAGGGACCCGACCCGCGCGACCCGGCCAGCCGGGCCGAGCGCGTGCAGCCCACGTTCTCATCGCTGGGGCAAGGTGTGCAGGGGCTGCGCATTGGCAGCCTGGGCGGTTACTTTGAAGACTTGGCGACAGCGCCGGCGCGCCAGGTTGCCGCCCTGGCCGCCAGTGTGCTGCGTGCCACGCCGGGCGTGGTCTGGCCGGAGCCGGCGCTGGCGCGCGCTGCGGCCTTCATCACCACCGCCAGCGAAGGTGGACGCCTGCATCTGGCGGATCTGAGAAAGCAGATGGCGGACTTCGAGCCGCTGTCGGTGGACCGCTTCATCGCTGGCGCCCTGCAGCCTGCTGCCTGGTACCTGCGCGCCCAGCAGTTCCGCCGGGTTTACCGAGACCGGGTGAATGCCTTGTTTGCCGACTGGGACGTGCTGCTGGCACCGGCCACGCCCTTGAGCGCGCCCTTGCTGGGCGCCGAGTGGATAGAGATCAACGGACAGCAGTACCCCTGCCGACCCTCCATTGGTCTGCTGTCCCAGCCGATTTCGTTTTCAGGTTGCCCGGTGGTCACGGCGCCGATGTGGCCGGGCGGCACCGGCGGCATGCCCATTGGTGTGCAGATCATCACCGCGCCCTGGCGTGAAGACCTGGCCCTGCGCGTCGCGCAGGTGCTGCAGGACGCTGGCGTGGCCCATCTCAAACAAGTGAAGCTCTGACATGGACATCAACATTCCCGAAGTGCTGCGTGAGGTCGAACAGGTCAGCGCGCGTTACGAGCAAGCCCTGGTCAGCAATGATGTGGCGGTGCTGGACGAACTGTTCTGGGACAGCCCGCACACCCTGCGTTACGGCGTGGGTGAGAACCTCTATGGCTATCAGGCAATACAGGCCTTTCGCGCGGCACGTCCGGCAGCGGGTCTTGCGCGCGCCAATCTGCGCACCGTCATCACCACCTACGGGCACGACTTTGCCACGGTGAATATCGAATTCCAGCGCAGCGGTGCCAGCCGTAGCGGACGCCAGAGCCAGACCTGGATGCGCACAGGCGCAGGCTGGAAGGTGGTCAGCGCTCATGTGAGCCTGCTGGAGGCGTAGCGCGTTCCCGGCATGGAATTTGCACACCATCTTGTATCCAAGAAGTCATTTCTCATCAACGCACCTTTTTGGACAACTTTCAACTCTTCAAAGGATGTACGAACATGGATCTGAAAAACACCAATCGCCGCGAATCACTCAAGACCCTTGCCGCCCTGGGCGCTGCAAGCACTTTGGGATCGTGGAGCACCGGCGCACTGGCCCAGAAGCCCATCACCATCGGCGTGATCTACGTGGGTGCCAAGGATGACTACGGCTACAACCAGGCCCAGGCCCAGGCCGCCGCTGAAATCAAGAAGCTGCCCGGCGTGAAAGTGGTGGAAGAAGAGAACGTGCCTGAAACCGCCGCCGTGCAAAAGACCATGACCGGCATGATTGCGCAGGACGGCGCCTCGGTGTTGTTCCCCACCTCGTTCGGCTACTTTGATCCCCACATCCTGGCATTGGCTGCCAAGTACCCCGATGTGCGCTTTGCCCATTGCGGCGGCATGTGGACCGAGGGCAAGCACCCCAAGAACGTGGGCAGCTACTTCGGCTACATCGACGAGTGCCAGTACCTCAACGGCGTGATTGCCGGCCACATGAGTAAGAGCGGCAAGATCGGCTTCGTGGCGGCCAAGCCGATTCCGCAGGTGCTGCGCAACATCAACTCCTTCCTGATGGGCGCGCGCTCGGTCAAGCCCGGCATCACCTGCAGCGTGATCTTCACCGGCGACTGGTCCATGGCCGTGAAGGAAGCCGAAGCCACCAACAGCCTGTGCGACCAGGGCGCCGACGTCATCACCATGCACGTGGACGGCCCCAAGGTCATCGTGGAAACGGCGGCCAAGCGCGGCAAGTTCGTTTGCGGCTACCACGCTTCGCAGGCCAAGCTGGCGCCCAATGCCTACCTCACCGGTGCCGAGTGGAACTGGCTTACCGCCTACAAGGCCGTGGTGGAAGCCGCGCAGACCGGCAAGCCGCATCCCAACTTCATCCGTGGCGGCCTCAAGGAAGGCTACGTGAAGATGTCGCCCTACGGCTCCATGGTGACCGACGCGGCCAAGAAGCAGGCTGACGACGTCAAGGCCAAGATGGTTGCCGGCAAGTTCGACATCTTCAAGGGCCCCATCAAGGACAACAAGGGCAATGTGGTGGTGCCTGCCGGCAAGACCTTTGTCCAGACCGATCTGGAACTGGAAAAGATGAACTACCTCGTGGAAGGCGTGGTGGGCTCCATCTAGTTCAACCAACCCTGCATCGACTGGAGCCGCCGTGCGCGAAACCCTCAAGGACATTCTGTTGCCGATCCTGGCCATCGCCGCGGCACTGCTGGTGTTTGGTGGCTTTGTCGCGCTGTCGGGCGTGAATCCGGTCGATGTGTGGGTGATCCTGTTCAAGGGCGCGTTTGGCGACTGGTTCTCCTGGCAGAACACCTTGCAGCGCGCGGCTCCCTTGATGCTCACCGCGCTGTGCGTGGTGATACCGGCACGGGCCGGGCTGGTGGTGATTGGCGGGGAGGGGGCGTTGGTGTTGGGTGGTTTGGCCTGTGCAGCATTGCCTTACGCGCTGCCCGTGCCCGACAACATTGTCGGGACCTGCATGGTGTTTATGGCGGGTGCGGTAGCCGGTGCGCTGTGGATCATGCTGGTGGGGTGGCTGCGCCAGTACCGCGGCATCAACGAGACCATCAGCAGCCTGCTGCTGGCCTATATCGCCATCGGTCTGTTCAAGCACTTGGTGGAAGGCGTGCTGCGTGACCCCGCCAGCCTGAACAAGCCCTCAACCTACGCTCTAAGCGAAGGCATACGCATTGGCGGCATTGGCGGCTCGGACGTGCACTGGGGCCTGGTGCTGGGCGTCATCGCCTGCCTGGCCTGCGGGCTGTGGTTGCGCCAGACGGCATCAGGCTTTGCGGTGCGCGTAGTCGGGGGCAATCCACGTACCGCGCAACTGGTGGGCCTGCCTGCCAGCAAGCTGGTGCTGGTGGCATGCGCGGTCGGTGGCGCATCGGCAGGCCTTGCCGGCGCAGTGGAAGTAGCCGCAGTGCATACCAATGCCAATGCCTCGCTGATTGCCGGTTATGGCTATGCGGGCATTCTGGTCGCCTTCATCTCGCGGCAGAGTCCGTTCGCGGTCATTCCGGTGGCCATTCTGTTTGGTGGCTTTGGTGCTGCTGGCAGCTTGTTGCAGCGTCGCCTGAGTCTGCCGGACGCGTCGGTGCAGGTGCTGCAGGGCATTGCCTTTGTGCTGATCTTAGCCAGCGAAGCGCTGCGCGACATGGACTGGAAAACCATCATCAGCTCGCCCCTGTCGCGCTTTAGCGGGTCCGCCGCCGCAGTGGCCACGGGCACCAGCAACGAGGGCAAGACCGTATGACCACCGATATGTGGATTTCCTTGCTGGCGGGCATTGGCGGTGGCGCCCTGCGCGTGGGCGTGCCGTTTCTCTTCGTGAGCCTAGGGGAGTGCCTGACCGAAAAGTCGGGCCGCATCAACCTGGGGCTGGAAGGCGTGCTGGTGCTGGCGGCCATGGCCGCCTTTGGTGGAGCCTACCTGAGTGGCAATGCCTGGGTGGGCGTGCTGGCTGGCGCGGTGGCAGGCGGGCTGCTGGCCTCGTTGCACGGCGCCCTGTGTTCGCTGCCGCGGGTCAATGACGTGGCTACCGGCATTGCACTGATGCTGCTCGGCACAGGCTTGGCGTTCTATCTGGGCAAGCCGCTGATCCAGCCGCAGGCGCCGCAGATTCCCGCCATCGAGCTGGGCAACTGGAGCGACTCTTCCTCGGTGCGCGCCGCACTGCAGATCAACGCCCTGCTGCCCGTGGGCATTGCCATTGCCGTGCTGCTGTGGTGGGGCTTTAGCCGCACACGCTACGGCCTGCTGATCCGCCTGGCGGGGGACTCCGCCAATGCAGCGCGTGCGCTGGGCTATTCGGTCAACACCATCCGCCTGGTGGCCACCACGCTGGGCGGCATGATCGCGGGGCTGGGCGGCGCGTCGCTCACCCTGTTCTACCCCGGCAGCTGGAACGAAGGCATTTCCAGCGGCCAGGGCCTGATTGCGGTGGCGCTGGTGATCTTTGCGCGCTGGAGCCCGCTGCGCTGCCTGGGCGCGGCAGCCCTGTTCGGCGGTGCGGGCGCCATTGGCCCGGCATTCCAGTCGGTGGGCATCAGCTGGGGCTACCACCTCTTCAATACCGTGCCCTATGTGCTCACGCTGCTGATTCTGGTCATCACCTGCAAGCCCGGCAGTGTGGCCGTGGGCAGCCCGGGCGAACTCTCCTCCACACGCTAAAGGTTTTCAACGTGACCACCACTGTCCACGCCAACCCCTACGCCTGGCCCTGGAATGGCGACCTGCGCCCGCAGAACACGGCGCTCATCGTCATCGACATGCAGACCGACTTTTGCGGCCCTGGCGGCTATGTCGACAAGATGGGCTACGACATCTCGCTGACACGTGCGCCCATAGAGCCACTCAAGCAGATCATGGCCCGCATGCGCGCGCTGGGCTACACGGTGATGCATACCCGCGAAGGCCATAGACCCGACCTGTCGGACCTGCCAGCCAACAAGCGTTGGCGCTCGCGCCAGATCGGCACCAACGGCGTGGGCATTGGTGACCCTGGCCCCTGCGGACGCATATTGGTGCGTGGCGAACCGGGCTGGGAAATCATTCCCGAGTTGGCACCGCTGCCCGGCGAGGTGGTGATCGACAAGCCCGGCAAGGGCTCCTTCTACGCCACCGATCTTGAATTGGTGCTGCACAACCGCGGCATCCACAACATCATCCTGGCCGGCATTACCACCGATGTGTGTGTGCACACCACCATGCGTGATGCCAATGACCGTGGCTTTGAGTGCCTGCTGCTGTCGGACTGCACCGCGGCTACCGACCACGGCAACCATCTGGCAGCGCTGAAGATGATCACCATGCAAGGCGGCGTGTTTGGCGCGCACGCCAGCTCCGCGCAATTGCTGATGGCACTGGCATGAGCACGCGTGACCTGATTCCGCCGCAAAAGCCGCCCAGTGGCGCGCTGGCGCTGGAGACCTACGAGCTGACCAAACGCTTTGGTAGCTTCACCGCCATGGACCACGTCACCATGCGGGTGGAGCCCGGCACCGTGCACGCCCTGTTGGGCGAGAACGGCGCGGGCAAGAGCACGCTGGTGAAATGCGTGGCGGGCTTCCAGCGGGCCGAGGAGGGCAGCATCCTCATCGACGGGCGCGAGCAGGACATCGCCAACCCGGTGGTGGCGCGCGAACTGGGCATCGGCATGGTCTACCAGCACTTCACGCTGGCGCCTGGCATGAGCGTGGCAGAAAACCTGCTACTGGCAGGTGACCAGGTCCCTGCGCTGATCGACTGGAAGACCAAACGCGAAGAACTCAAGGCGTTTCTGGCCACCACGCCCTTCAGTCTGGATCTGGATGCCAGGCCGTCGGAATTGGCGGCGGGTGAAAAGCAGAAGCTGGAGCTGCTCAAGCAGCTCTACCTCAAGCCGCGTCTGCTGATCCTGGATGAACCCACCTCGGTGCTCACACCGCAGGAAGCCGACGAGGTGCTGGGCCATGTGCGCGCGTTCGCCCGCAGCGGTCAGTGCTCGGTGATCATCATCACCCACAAATTCCGCGAGGTCATGGCCTACGCCGACGCGGTGACCGTTTTGCGCAAAGGCCGCGCGGTGCACCACTGCCTGGTGGCTGACTCCAACCCCGCGCTGCTGGCCAAGGCCATGATGGGCGAGAGTGCCACCGAGCCCGAAGCGGCTAACGAGAAGCCGGTTGCCACGCCCACGGACACGCCTGTTGCGGCTGGTGCGCAGCCTGCGCTGTCGGTGCAAGGGCTGACCGCTCTGGGTGATCGTGGCACCCTGGCCTTGCACGGTGTGGACCTGCAGGTGCAGCCGGGCGAGATACTGGGCGTGGCCGGTGTGTCCGGCAACGGACAGCGCGAACTGGTGGAGGCGCTGGTGGGCCAGCGCCCGCGCAGCGCAGGCATGGTGCAGGTCGCGGGCAACGCCTACAACGCCACGCGCGAAGAGAATCGCCGCTTCATGGTGCGCAGCCTGCCCGAGGAGCCCTTGCGCAATGCCTGCGTGGGCGATCTGTCGGTGGCCGAGAACATGGCCCTGCGCGACTTCGACCAACCGTCCCTGAGCCGCTCACGCTTTCTGGGTGGCATCCTGAGTTACGCCACCTGGCGCAGCCGCGCGCGCGAGTGGATTGCCGAATACGGCGTGAAGACCCAAGGCGAGAACGCGCCCATCCGAAGCCTTTCGGGCGGCAATGTGCAGCGTGCCGTGCTGGCGCGTGAGCTGGCCGGGCAGATCAATGTGCTCATTGCCGCCAACCCGGTGTTCGGGCTGGACTTTGCTGCCGTGCGCGACATCCATGAACGCATCGTGCAGGTCAAGAACCGTGGCGCCGGTGTGCTGCTGATCAGCGAAGACCTGGACGAGCTGCTGGAACTGTCGGACCGCATCGTGGTCATGAGCGAAGGGCGTGTGGTCTTCGAGACCACCGCCGCACAGGCCGACCGCCAGCAGTTGGGCGCGCACATGGGCGGCGGTCACCACTAGGGGGTGCACTTGCGCATCCCAAGCTGTCACAACGATATGGAACAAGCCATGGAAAACACACTCCTCAGCGTGAACGCGACGCCGTTTGCGTATCCCTTCGACCTGCAGAAGACAGCGCTGGTCATCATCGACATGCAGCGCGACTTTGTGGAACCCGGCGGCTTTGGTGAGACGCTGGGCAACGATGTGTCTTTGCTCACCGCCATCGTGCCCACTTGCAAGGAAGTGCTGACCTCCTGGCGTGCGGCCGGCGGGCAGGTCATCCACACGCGCGAAGCCCATCTACCAGATCTGTCGGACTGCCCACCGGCCAAGCGCAACCGGGGCAACCCCACGCTGCGCATCGGCGACGAAGGGCCCATGGGCCGCATCCTGGTGGCGGGCGAGCCGGGTAACCAGATCATCGATGAACTCATGCCCCTGGACTCCGAGATCGTCATCGACAAGCCCGGCAAGGGCATGTTCTACGGAACGGGCTTGCACGAGATGCTGCAGGAGCTGGACATCACCCACCTGATCTTCATGGGCGTGACCACCGAGGTGTGCGTGCAGACCTCCATGCGTGAGGCCAACGACCGGGGGTATGACAGCCTGCTGCTGACGGATTGCACCGAGAGCTACTTCCCGGAGTTCAAGGCCTCCACCGTCGCCATGATCCACGCGCAGAGTGCCATTGTGGGTTGGACGGCAGCCAGTGCACAGTTGCTGGCCGTGTTGGAGTAATTGCCATGCATTGCGAGTGGTAGAGTTTGCGGTGATGACTACAGAAACCGGCCCAACCTCACCCGCACCAGTGCCAGCGGCACGCTACTCGGTAGCCGACGATGTCTACGACAAGATCAAAAAGGATGTTGCCGAATTCAGGCTGATTCCCGGCGACCGGTTTACCGAAAACGAGTTGTGCCTGCGCCTGAAGGTGTCACGCACTCCAGTGCGCCAGGCCCTGTACCGGCTGCAGCAGGAAGGCTATGTGGAGGTGCTGTTTCGCAGTGGCTGGCGCGTGCTGCCCTTTGACTTCGACAAGTTCGAGCAGCTCTACGACTTGCGCATGCTGCTGGAGTTCGATGCGGTCAAGCGGCTGTGCGACGAGGGCGTTGCGCGAAGCCGCAAAGGGCAGGAACTGATAGACGGGTTGGCAGCGATTTGGTTGGTGCCCGCCAGCGAGCGCAGCCATGACACGGCACAAGTCAGCCAATGGGACGAGGAGTTCCACTGCGCCCTGGTGGAGGCCGCGGGCAACCAGGAGATCGCCCGGGTGCACAGGGAGGTGACAGACCGCATACGGATCATCCGGCGGCTGGACTTCACCAAACAGGCGCGCATCGATGCCACCTACGACGAGCACGCCAAGATTCTCAAGCTGATACAGCGCAAGCGCGGGGACCAAGCCGCCATGCTGTTGCGGGCGCATATCGAGACCAGCCAGTCCGAGGTGCGCAAGATCACTTTGCACCAGGTTTTCATGGCCCGGCAGGCCAAGTAACACCAGCCCTTGCCCGGCTTTTCTCCAGCCTTGGAGAAGCGCCCACTTGCCTTGAAGTTCCCTCCTGATTTGGCCCCGACCGTCATTTTCCGGTCGTAGAATGAATCAGACCTACAAAGGAACGAATGGGAGATTCGCATAAAAAGGGGTTGTGGCTGATACGCACGCACTACCGCATGCGAATGGTGTCTCTCGCCCTGGTATTCATAGCCAGTTGTTTTCAGATCAACGGCAAGGGGTATGGCCCGATCTCCTGGACCTTCCTGATAGCGCTGCTGCTGGTCTATCCCCATGTCCAGTACCAGCTTGCGCGCAGGTCCCAGACGCCCATTCTGTTTGCCATGCGCAGCTTGGTTCTGGACTCGGTCCTGCTGGGCGTCTTTTGCGCCTGCATCGAATTTTCCGACTGGCTGTGTTTTTCCGTGATCCTGGGTACCTTGAGCAACAACGCTGCCAACCGGGGATGGAAAAGCATAGGCAGTACCTTGCTGGCATTGGCCGTGGGCGCACTCACCGGGGTGGCGATGGGTGGATTCCATTTTTCTCCCGCAACCGTCTGGTCCGCCACCCTGGTCTGTACCGTGGGGCTGGCCGGATACATCCTGGCCGTGGGCAACTTTGCCTATACCCGCAATGCCCAGCTCAGGCTGGCGCGGGAGGAACTGAAAACACGCGAGGTTGAATTGCTGCAGGCAAACCAGAAACTGCAGGAAACACTGGTGGAAATTGAAAGCCTGCGCAATGGCCTTGCCGAACAGGCCATCCGGGACCCGCTGACCGATCTGTTCAACCGCCGCTACCTGGACAGCACCCTGGAGCGGGAGATTGCCCGCTGTGTGCGCGAGGGCAAGCCCCTGGCGCTGATCATGGTGGATATCGATCACTTCAAGAAGTTCAACGACCATTACGGCCATCTGGCCGGGGACGAGTGTCTCAAGTCGGTATCGCGGGCATTGCAGTCCAGTGCCAAGCGTGCAAGTGATCTGGCAGCGCGCTACGGAGGAGAAGAGTTTTCTCTGGTACTGCCGGATACCGACGCGGTGCAGGCCCGGCGCATGGCAGAAGAGCTGCGCTCAGCCATCCAGCGTCTGGGCATTGCCCATGATGGATCTTCCAACGGGGTGGTGACAGTCAGTATCGGATTGGCGGTGAGCACCCATCTGGAGCGGGCCAGTGCAGAGCACCTGATCCGTGCCGCGGACGAAGCGCTGTACTACGCCAAATGGGGTGGCCGAAACCGTGTCCAGGCTGCGCCCGAGGTGGCAGCAGATGCAAGCCCGGTCGGTTCTGTTCCCGAAGACATGGAGGAGCTGGTGTGGCAGCGAGCGTATGAGTCCGGCCATTCGGAAATCGACACACAGCATGCGCAGTTGTTTGCGCAGGTCAACCAGGTTTGCGCCGCCATCCGGGAGCAACATCCCCGCAGCGAGGTCGCCACGTTGGTGGACAACCTGATGCGCCATGTCGCCGAACATTTCGAATGCGAGGAACGGGTACTGGCCGCCATCGGCTTTCCCGGATTGCAGGAACATGCCAAGCTGCACCAGCATCTGATGGACAAGGCGGTCGATCTGATCGGACGCTACCGCAATACCAATCTGCCTATCGGCGAACTCCTGAACTATCTGGCCCATGACCTGATCGCCAAGCATGTCCTGGGTGCCGACCGCAAGGCCCAGCTGGAGGCCGGTTACATAGGGCATTACACCCCATGAAGTCCTAGGCGGCGACGGCTTCCGCCTGTGGTGTTGCAGGTGCAACCACCGGCTGACGGATCAGGTAGTCGAAGGCGCTGAGCGCTGCCTTGGCACCTTCGCCGGCCGCAATCACGATCTGCTTGTAGGGTACGGTGGTCACGTCGCCCGCAGCGAACACGCCGGGCAGGCTGGTGTGGCCCTTGGCATCCACGATGATTTCGCCAAACTTGCTCAACTCCAGCGTGCCCTTGAGGAACTCGGAGTTGGGCACCAGGCCGATCTGCACGAACACGCCTTCGAGCGCAACTTTGTGCAGCTCACCGGTGGCGCGGTCCTTGTAGTGCAGGCCGTTGACCTTGGAGCCGTCGCCGGTGATCTCGGTGGTCTGTGCGTTCACGTGGATGTCCACATTGGGCAGGCTCTTGAGCTTGTTGACCAGCACCGCATCGGCCTTGAGCGCGTCGGCAAATTCCACCAGGGTGACGTGTTGCACCACACCGGCCAGGTCGATGGCCGCTTCCACGCCGGAGTTGCCCCCGCCAATCACCGCCACACGCTTGCCTTTGAACAGCGGACCGTCGCAGTGCGGGCAGTAGGCCACGCCCTTGTTCTTGTACTCGGCTTCACCGGGCACGTTCACATTGCGCCAGCGTGCGCCGGTGGACAGGATCAGGCTGCGCGCCTTAAGTACGCCGCCGTTGGTCATGTGGACTTCGGTCAACCCACCTGCCGTGGCAGCGGGAACAATGCGGCTGGCGGTCTGCAAGTTCATGATGTCCACGTCGTAGTGGCGCACCTGGGCTTCCAAGGCTGCGGCAAACTTGGGGCCGTCGGTTTCCAGCACCGAGATGTAGTTCTCGATGGCCATGGTGTCATTCACCTGGCCGCCGAAGCGCTCGGCTGCCACGCCCACGCGGATGCCCTTGCGTGCGGCATACACCGCAGCGGCGGCACCGGCCGGGCCACCGCCCACGATCAGCACGTCGTAGGGTGCCTTCTCGCTGAGCTTGGCGGCTTCGCGGCTGGCCGAGTGGTTGTCGAGCTTGCCCACGATTTCTTCCAGCGTCATGCGACCGGAGCCGAACAGGGCGTCGTTCATGAACACCATGGGCACGGCCATCACCTGGCGCGCATCCACTTCGCTCTGGTACATGCCGCCATCAATCACCGTGGTATTGATCTTGGGGTTGAAGATGGTCATCAGGGTGGCGGCCTGCACCACGTCCGGGCAGTTGTGGCAGGTCAGGGACATGTACACCTCGAAGTTCATCGTGGCGTCCAGGCTCTTGATCTGGTCCAGTACCTCGGCACTCACCTTGGGCGGGTGGCCGCCGGTCCACAGCAGGGCCAGAACCAGGGAGGTGAACTCGTGGCCCATGGGAATGGCGGCAAAGCGTACGCCGCGGGTTTCGCCTTCCTTGGCGATGACAAACGAGGGGCGGCGCGCGTCGGTACCGGATTCGTCCAGCGTGACCTTGTCGGACAGGGCGGCTATCTCCACCAGCAACTCGCGCAGCTCCTGCGCCTTGGCGCTGTCATCCAGCGAGGCGATCAGGCGGATAGGCTGGCGCAGGTTCTGCAGATAGCCTTGGAGTTGAGAGCTGAGTTGTGCGTCGAGCATGGCGGTTCCTTCGTCTGGTTACGAATATCTTGCAAATGGGGTGGGGGAGTGGAGGAAGCAATACCTCTGCCAGAAGGGGCGCCCCTCGAAGCGCACCCCCTCCAGCAGAAATACTGCTTAGATCTTGCCGACTAGATCCAGGGACGGAGTGATGGTGGCAGCGCCTTCCTTCCACTTGGCAGGGCAGACCTGGCCAGGGTGGGAAGCGGTGAACTGGGCAGCCTTGAGCTTGCGCAGGGTTTCCGACACGTCGCGGGCGATTTCGTTGGAGTGGATTTCCAGCGTCTTGATCACGCCTTCGGGGTTGATCACGAAGGTGCCGCGCAGTGCCAGGCCTTCTTCAGGAATGTGCACGCCGAATGCGTTGGTCAGGGTGTGGGTGGGGTCGCCAACCAGGGGGAACTTGGCCTTGCCCACGGCGGGAGAGGTTTCGTGCCAGACCTTGTGGGAGAAGTGGGTGTCGGTGGTCACGATGTAGACCTCTGCACCAGCCTTCTGGAACTCGGCGTAGTTGTCGGCAGCGTCTTCGATTTCAGTGGGGCAGTTGAAGGTGAAAGCGGCGGGCATGAAAATCAGCACGGACCACTTGCCCTTCAGGGAAGCTTCGGTCACTTCAATGAACTTGCCGTTGTGGAAGGCTTGGGCCTTGAAGGGTTGAACTTGGGTGTTGATCAAAGACATAGGGTTCCTTTTCTGCCTGGTTAGTAAAAACTATCGAATGAGTGGGACTCATTGGCGTGAATCATATCCATAGAAAAGCTTGAAACCCAATTGGTTGTCTCAATGGGGCCGATTGATAACATGGACTGGGTTTTAGGCCCCGGATTCATCCCCAGTTCGTGTGAATGGGTCTGTTGATAACTCCGGGACAGATATGCCAAACCCGCATGCCTATTGGGCTGGCTTGCGATGCCTAAAAAGGATGCAGATCGTTTCGGCGGTTGTGGTAGGAAAAACCGCCGCCAAGCGTTTTTCAGAGGACCAGAATCGCCCGGAAATCGTTGACGTTGGTGTGGGTGGGGCCGGTGACAAACAGCGCGTCCAGGGTCTCAAAGAAACCATAGGCGTCGTTGCGGTCCAGGTGATCGCTGAGCTTGATGCCCCTGTGGGTGGACAGGGCCAGTGTGTCGGGTGTGACAAAGGCGCCGGCGTTGTCTTCCACGCCATCAATGCCGTCGGTGTCAGCAGCCAGTGCATACACACCCGCTTGACCTTGCAGCGCCTGCGCCAGTCCCATGCAGAATTCGCCGGCGCGCCCGCCGCGTCCGCGTGGGGCACCCGGCGCACGCGGACGGATGGTGACTGTGGTCTCGCCGCCGCTCAGGATGACACACGGCTTCTGGAAGGGCTGGCCCTTCTGTGCCACGGCGCGCGCCAGCGCGGCGTGGACCTTGCCGACCTCGCGCGATTCGCCCTCGATTTCGTCACTCAATATGTAGGCGGCGATGCCTGCATCCCGCGCAGCCTGTGCAGCGGCCTCCAGCGATTGCTGGGGCGTGGCGATCAGGTGCACCTGGCTGTTGGCAAAGACCGGATCGGCGGGTTTGCGGGTTTCCAGTTCTCCCGTGCGCAGATGCTCCAGGACCTGTTCCGGCACCGCAATGTTGTAGCGCTTCAGGATGGCCAGGGCATCGGCGCAGGTGCTGGCATCCGGCACGGTAGGGCCGCTGGCAATCACGCTGGCGTCATCGCCCGGCACATCGCTGATGAGCAGGGTCAACACGCGCGCCGGAGCACAGGCGGCCGCCAGGCGCCCGCCCTTGATGCGCGAGAGGTGCTTGCGCACGCAATTCATTTCGCCAATGCTGGCGCCGCTGTCCAGCAGTGCCTGGTTGATGCGTTGTTTGTCGGCCAGGGTCAGACCGTCGGCGGGTAAGGTGAGCAGGGACGACCCACCGCCTGAAATCAGGCACAGCACCAGATCGTCCGCGGTGAGGTTGGGCGGCAGTTCCATCATGCGTTCGGCGGCAGCCAGTCCAGCGGCGTCGGGCACAGGATGTGCCGCTTCCACGATTTCGATACGCGCCGGTATCCCGGCAGGCCGCTGCGGCGTGTGCCCATAGCGCGTCACCACCAGGCCCGACAGCGGCGCATCCTGCGGCCACAGGGCTTCCACCGCATGGGCCAAGGCGCCAGCCGCCTTGCCCGCGCCTACCACCACTGTTCGTCCCGATGGGGGAGGCAGAAATGCGCCAATGGTGTGCAGCGGCATGGCGCGCCGCACGGCGACAGCATAGAGATGGCTCAGGAAATCGAGCGGAGCATGTCTAGGGTTTGAAAATGGCGTATTCTCATCAGTCATCATACAACTTGATTAGTTGGGCTTGCGATTCTTGAGTCGGTCTTTGCTGTTGGCCAGGTGGGTTCGCATGGCGGCGCGGGCGGCGTCGGTATCCTGGTTTCGGATGGCGCTGAAGATGCTTTCGTGCTCGCTATGCACACGGCGCAAATAGGCCAGACGCCCTTCCGGCGCGCTGTTGGGTGTGTTGACCCGGGTGCGCGGAATGATCATGGTGCCCAGGTAGGTCATGAGATCGGCGAAATGGCGGTTGCCGGTGGCGCGCGCCACTTCCATGTGGAAATTGAAGTCGGACGGCACCGCGTCGGAATCTTCTTCGATGGCAATGACAAAGGCATCCAGCATGGCCTGCATGGACTGCAGATTCTGTTCGGTGCGGCGCTGCGCGGCCAGGCCGGCGGCCTCTGTCTCCAGGCTGATACGCAACTCCAGCAGGGCGATGACGTCGGCAACGGTGGCGAAATCGACGTCGGCAATCTTGAAGTTCTTGGTGTCTTCGGGCGGCAGTGCAAATGTGCCCACGCCGTGGCGCGTCTCCACTAGCCGGTTGGCCTGCAGGCGGGATATCGCCTCGCGCACCACGGTGCGGCTGACGTCAAAGCGGGTCACGATTTCGGACTCGGTGGGCAGCTTTTCGCCCGGCTTGATGGCGCCGGAGCGGATGCTGCCTGCCAGGCTTTCCATCACTTCATTGACCAACCCTTTCACACGCCGCGGGCGAGCTGCGAGAGGTGTCTGGTCCACCGGGGGGCCGGACGGGGCGGGGCTAGGGGTTTGTACTAGGTCCATGGAAAAGTCCTTGACTTGGCTATCGGGCGTCTCGACAATTTAACACATCAGACAACATATGACAGACAAGAATTTTAAATCTTATGACGATTAAAGTACACCACACTTTGCTGCTGACCGGTGCCGCAGGCGGCGTCGGAACCGCACTGCGCCAGCGGCTCAAGGCCAATTGCAGCGTGTTGCGCCTGTCGGACCGGGTGGACCTGGGCCCGGCGCAGGACGGCGAGGAAATCGTACAAGCCGACCTGGCCGATGCGGCGGCCGTCCATGCGGCGGTGCAGGGGTGCCAGGCCATCGTGCATATGGGCGGCGTATCGCTGGAAGGGCCGTTTGATCCCATCCTGCAAGGCAACATCATTGGTGTTTACAACCTCTACGAAGCGGCGCGCCAACACGGCGTCAAGCGCGTGGTGTTTGCCAGCTCCAACCATGTGACGGGTTTTTATCGCCAGGGCGAAACCATCACCCCGGCGCATCCGCCCCGGCCCGACAGCCTGTATGGCGTGAGCAAGGCCTTTGGCGAAGACCTGTCGCGCATGTACTTTGACCGCTATGGCATAGAGACCGCCTGCGCGCGCATCGGCTCGGCCTTTGCCGCGCCAAGGGACCGTCGCATGCTGGCGAGCTGGTTGAGCTTTGACGATTTGCATCGCCTGATCACCGCCTGCCTGACCACCCCGGTGCTGGGCCACACGATTATTTTCGGCATGTCGAACAACGCCGTATCTTGGTACGACAACGCCAGCGTGCGCCATGTAGGCTATGTGCCGCAGGACAGCTCGGATGGCTTCCGCGAGGAAATTTACGCCCGCACTCCGGAGCCGGATCTGACCGACCCCACGGTGCAGTACCAGGGCGGCACCTTTCTGATGGCCGGCATTCCCATGACGGCCCATCTGCGCGGCAAATAACACCATGCCTACCACTCTTGCGAGCGCCGAGCTGGTGCTCGACGTAAGGAATGCGACCGGTGAGTGCCCGGTCTGGCATGCCCAGGAGCAGGCGCTCTACTGGGTCGACATTCCGCAGAAGACGTTGTACCGCTACAGCCCTGCAACGGGCCGGCAGCACCAATGGGCAGCGCCCGAGATGCTGGCCTGCATCACCCGTGGTGCCTCCAGCCACCAGTGGTTTGCCGGTGCGCAAACCGGCATGTTTGAGCTAGACACCCGCAGTGAAGATGCGCTCGGGTTCCGGCGCGTGGCAAGCGTGCCGCACGCGCACGACGGCATGCGCTTCAACGATGGTCGCTGCGACCGGCAAGGGCGCTTTCTGGCGGGCACCATGGTGATGGACATGGCGGCAGCCAAGCCACTGGGCCAGATCTACCGCCTGGGGCATGGAGGTGCGCTGACACCGGTGCTCGGCGGCTTTGTCACCCCGAATGGCATGGCGTTCAGCCCGGATGGTCGCACCATGTATCTGTCCGACTCCAACAGCGCCGTGCGCAAGGTCTGGGCCTACGACTACGACACGGAGCGTGGGCTACCCAGCAACCCGCGCCCTTTCATCGACATGGCGACGTTCGAGGGCCGACCTGATGGCGCCGCCATGGACACGGATGGTTGCTACTGGATTTGCGGTATCGACGCCGGATTGGTGCACCGTTACACGCCGCAAGGTCGGCTGGACCGTTCGATTGCCGTGCCGGTGAAGAAACCCACCATGTGCGCCTTCGGCGGTGCCGACCTACGCACCCTGTATGTGGCTTCCATCCGCCCAGCCAACACCACCGAGCCTGACGCCCTGGACGGCGGGCTGTTTGCCATTCACCTGAGTGACGTGCAAGGCCAGCCCGAGCCGGCCTGCACGGTCTTCTGAGTTCGCGTTCCGTTCACGTTCCCATTTCAACCAAAGAGGAGAAATCATGCGCTTCCCATTCAAAACCTTGACCACCCAGATCGCCATTGCGGTGCTGGCGCTGTCCGCCACGACCGGTATGGCCCGCACCTTCCGTTCGGCCGACGTTCACAACAAGGAATTCCCCACCAACATGGCGGTGAAGTTCATGGGTGACGAGCTGTCCAAGGCCACTGGCGGCAAGGACAACGTCAAGGTGTTCGGCGACAGCTCGCTGGGCTCCGAAAAAGACACGGTGGAGCAAGTCAAGATCGGTGCGCTGGACATGGTGCGCGTGAACACGGCTGCCTTCCACGGCATCGTGCCGGAGTCCATGATTCCCTCGCTGCCCTTCCTGTTCCGCGATATCGAACACTTCCGCAAGACCATTTACGGTCCGCAAGGCGACAAGATTCTGGCCGCCTTTGACAAGGCTGGCTTTGTCGGTCTGGCACTGTACGAAAGCGGAGCTCGCTCCATCTATGCCCACAAGCCCATCAAATCCGTTGCCGATACCAAGGGTATGAAGATCCGCGTGCAACCCTCGGACCTGTGGGTCAGCACCATTGGCGCCATGGGTGCGTCCGCAACCCCTATGCCATTTGCCGAGGTCTACACCGGTTTGAAGACTGGCCTGCTGGACGCTGCCGAGAACAACTACCCTTCTTATGAAGAGGCCAAGCACTACGAGTCAGCACCCGTGTATTCGGAAACCATGCACTCCATGGGGCCTGAAGTGTTGGTGTTCTCCAAGAAAATTTGGGAAACGCTGACACCGGAAGAGCAGACGGCCATTCGCAAGGCCGCCAAGGCCTCAGTGCCGTACTACGTTGGCCTGTGGGAAGCCAAGGAGAAGGACGCCCGCGCAGCGGTTATCAAGGGTGGAGCCAAGATCGTTCCCGCCTCGGAAATCGATCGCAAGAGCTTTGTGGACGTGGAACGCCCCGTGTGGGACAAGTTCGCCAACACGCCTGAGCTCAAGGCACTGGTGCAAGAAATCGTCAACGCCAAATAATCGTGGGCGTCCTGACTTTTCTGAACTCCAGGCTGTCACGCTGGACGCTATCGCTGGCGTGCGCCTGCCTGGTGGGTTTGCTGGGTGTGGTGATCTACGGTGTGGTGATGCGTTATGTCTTCAATGACGCACCGGCCTACGTGGAGCAGCTCGCCTTGTTGCTGGTGATTTCGGTTGCCATGTTTGGCGCATCGGCCGGTGTGCGTGACGCCGGCCACATCGGCCTGGACTCGCTGGTCAAGGCATTGCCTGATATCGCGCAGTTCTGGTGCAAGGTGGTGGTGCACGGTTTCATCATCGTGTTTGCCATGGCGCTGCTGGCAGGGGGCACCCTGATGGCCGTGTCCACCCACGCCAGCACCATTCCCACACTGGGCCTGTCCGAGGCCTACCGTTATCTGCCGGTGCTGATGTCCGGTGTGTTGATCACCCTGTTTTCCATCGAGCATCTGGTGGCTTTGTTTACCGGAAAGAAAGTAGCTCCCTCATGGCACTGACCGTACTCTGTCTGGCCTTTGTTGCCTTCCTGTTACTGGGCGTGCCGGTGGCTTTTGCCATTGGTCTGAGTTGCCTGGCCACCTTCGCGGTGGAAGGCCTGCCGTTCGAGACCGCCATCCAGATGATGGTTTCGGGCATGAACGTGTTCTCGTTCCTGGCCATTCCCTTCTTCATCTTCTCTGGCGAGCTCATGCTGCATGGGGGCATTGCCGACAAGATCGTGGACTTTGCCCGCAGTCTGGTGGGGCACTGGCGCGGTGGACTGGGGCTGGCCAATGTGGTGGCATCCACGCTCTTTGGTGGTGTGTCCGGCTCGCCGGTGGCCGACACCTCGGCCATGGGCGGTGTGATGATTCCCATCATGAAGCGCGAGGGCTACAGCGCTGCCTACGCGGTCAATGTGACCACGCACGCATCGTTGTCGGGCGCGCTGATGCCCACCTCGCACAACATGATCATCTATGCCTTTGCTGCGCAGGCGGCCACCGGCATGATCGACGGCCATGTCATCAAGGGCGTGTCCATTGGCGACTTGATGTTTGCCGGCCTGGTCCCGGTGTTCTGGATCATGGTCTGCATGCTGATCACAGCCTATTGGCAGGCGGTCAAGTATGGCTACCCCAAGCGGCCTGACGGCTCCACGCTGCTGGAAAAGTTTCCGGGCTGGTCGGCCGTGCTGCGCTCCTTCATCGCGTCCATGCCGGGGCTGATGGTGGTGGTGATCATTCTGGCCTGCATCATGAAAGGGGTGGCCACAGCCACCGAAGCGGCGGCCATCGCGGTGAGTTATTCGCTGCTGCTCACGGTGTTCATCTACCGCACCATGTCCAAGGAAAAGCTGCTCAAGTCGCTGGCCAAGGCGTCCAAGACCACGGGCGTGATCCTGCTGCTCATCGGTGTGTCCAACATGCTGCGCTACCAGATGGCCTATCTGGAAATCCCGGACGCCATTGAAGCCGCGCTGCTGTCGGCCACGCAATCGCCCTGGCTGATGCTGCTGTACATCAACATCATCCAGATCGTGCTGGGCATCTTTCTGGACATGGCAGCGCACATCCTGATCACCACGCCGCTGTTCTTGCCGCTGGCCATCCAGATGGGTGTGGGTCCGGTGCAGTTCGGCATGATGCTGCTGCTCAATTGCGCGCTGGGGCTGGTGCATCCGCCGGTGGGGACGGTGCAGTTTGTGGGCTGTGCCATCGGCAACATATCCATCGGTGAAGCGACCAAGACAGCCTGGCCCTATTACTTCGCCATCTTTGTGGCCATCACGCTGGTGACCTACGTGCCGTCGTTCTCGACCTGGCTGCCCACGCTAATCACAGGGCATCTGGTGCTATGACCGTGCAGAAACCCCCGCTGACCATCCGCATGCATGCGGATGACAACGTCGCCATCGTCGCCAACGATGGCGGCCTGGCCGCAGGTACGGTGCTGGCCGATGGTCTGGTGTTGCGTGACCGCGTGCCGCAGGGGCACAAGGTTGCGCTGCGCGCTATCGCCAAGGATGCGCCGGTGTTGCGCTACAACGTGCCCATTGGTTACGCTCTGCAGGACATTGCAGCCGGCAGCTGGGTGCACGAGCGCCTGTTGCACATGCCTGCAGCGCGCAGTCTCAGTGACCTGCCCATGGCCACGGCAAAGGCCGTGGCGCAGGAGCCGCTGTCGGGTTACACCTTTGAAGGCTACCGCAATGCCGACGGATCGGTGGGCACGCGCAACATCCTAGCCATCACCACAACCGTGCAATGTGTGGCAGGTGTGCTGGCTTTTGCGGTGCAACGTATCAAGAAGGAACTGTTGCCGCGCTATCCCAACGTGGACGACGTGGTGGGGCTGGAGCATAGCTATGGCTGCGGCGTCGCCATTGACGCGCCGGACGCCATCATCCCCATCCGTACCTTGCGCAATATCAGTCGCAACCCCAACTTCGGTGGCGAGGTGATGGTGGTGAGCCTGGGCTGCGAAAAACTGCAGCCCGAGCGCCTGCTGCCGGCTGGCAGCATTCCCTTGCGCAGTGACGAGGCTCTTGATGTGGTTTGTCTGCAGGCCGACAAGCATGTGGGCTTCATGTCCATGGTGGACTCCATCATGGATTCCGCCACGACGCATCTGGAGCGGCTCAATGCCCGTCGCCGCGAAACCGTGCCCGCCAGCGAACTGGTGGTGGGCGTGCAGTGCGGAGGCAGCGATGCCTTCTCGGGCGTAACCGCCAACCCTGCCGTCGGATTCGCCACGGATTTGCTGGTGCGCGCAGGTGCCACGGTGATGTTCTCGGAAACCACCGAAGTGCGCGACGCCGTGGAGCAGATGACGGCGCGCGCCACCACGCCCGAGGTGGCGCAGGCCATGGCTCGCGAGATGGCTTGGTATGACGCCTACCTGGGCCGAGGCAGCGCCGACCGCAGTGCCAACACCACGCCGGGCAACAAGGCCGGTGGTCTGTCCAACATCGTGGAAAAGGCCATGGGCTCCATCATCAAGTCCGGCACGGCACCCATCAGCGGCGTGCTCTCGCCCGGCGAAAAGGCCAGCACCAAGGGGCTGATCTACGCTGCCACACCAGCCAGCGACTTCATCTGCGGAACCCTGCAACTGGCAGCCGGCATGAACCTGCACGTGTTCACTACCGGACGCGGGACGCCTTACGGACTGGCCGAAGTGCCGGTCATCAAGGTGGCCACCCGCACCGAGCTGGCCACGCGCTGGCACGACCTCATGGACCTCAACGCCGGACGCATTGCCGATGGCGAAGCCTCCATCGCCGACGTGGGCTGGGAGCTGTTCCGTCTGATGCTGGAGGTCGCCAGCGGCCGCAAGAAGACCTGGGCCGAGCACTGGAAGCTGCATAACGCGCTGGTGCTGTTCAATCCCGCACCGATTACTTGAAGCACATTGCCATGACACAACATACACCCTATCAATCATTTCCCAACTCCTTCAAGCAGGCTTTGAACAATGGCCAGCGCCTGATCGGCTGCTGGTGTTCGCTGGCCAGTCCGATCACCACTGAGGTGCTGGGCGTTGCAGGCTTTGACTGGATTCTTCTGGACGGTGAGCACTCGCCCAATGACGTTCTTACCTTTGTGCCGCAACTGATGGCGCTCAAAGACAGCCGCAGCGCTCCGATTGTCCGGCCCACCAGCAACAATGAGGTGGAGATCAAGCGACTGCTGGATGCAGGGTTCTACAATTTCCTCATTCCCATGGTGCACAGTGCAGCCGATGCGGCGCGTGCCGTGGCGGCCACGCGCTATCCACCCGAAGGCGTGCGTGGTGTGTCGGTGTCCCAGCGCAGCAACCGCTACGGCTCGGTTCCCAACTACTTTCAGGAAATCAATCGCCACATCATGGTGGCCGTGCAGATTGAAAGTCCGCAGGGCGTTGCCGCGGTAGGCGATATCGCTGCCACCGAAGGCGTGGACTGTGTATTCGTGGGGCCATCCGATCTGGCCGCCACGTATGGGCACCTTGGCAATGCAGGGCACCCGGATGTGCAGGCAGCCATTACACGGATCTTCGAGGTCACACGCAACGCGGGCAAGGCCTGCGGCATCCTGGCTCCGGTAGAGGCCGATGCACGGCGCTACATGGAGATGGGTGCGACCTTTGTAGCTGTGGGCAGCGACCTGGGTGTGTTCCGGCAGGGAACGCAGGCGCTGCGTGACCGCTACACCGTCTGATTTTTTCAACACCGCATAGAACTTACGCAATGACTACTCTTGGATTCATCGGCCTGGGCATCATGGGAGCCCCCATGGCTGGGCACCTGATCGCCGCCGGGCACACCGTGCACCTGCACACCCGCAACCAGATTCCCGAAGACCTGCTCAAAGCCGGTGGTCTGCCCTGCAGCAGTGCGCAGGAAGTGGCGCAGAAGGCGGACATCGTATTTCTGATGCTGCCCGACACGCCCGACGTTGAAACCGTTCTATTCGGCGAGAACGGCGTCGCTTCCGGTCTCACGCCGGGCAAGACCGTGGTGGACATGAGTTCCATCTCGCCGGTGCTGACCAAGGCTTTCGCTGCACGCATTAATGCGCTGGGCTGCGAGTACATGGACGCCCCGGTGTCCGGTGGTGAAGTGGGCGCCAAGGCGGCCAGCCTGACCATCATGGTGGGCGCCTCCGAAGCCACCTTTGCCAGTCTGCTGCCGTTGTTGCAGCACATGGGCAAAAACATCACGCTGGTGGGTGGCAATGGCGACGGCCAGACCTGCAAGGTGGCCAACCAGATCATCGTGGCACTCAATATCGCTGCGGTGGGTGAAGCCTTGCTGTTTGCCAGCAAAGCCGGCGCTGATCCAGCCAAGGTGCGGCAGGCGTTGATGGGTGGCTTTGCGGCCTCCCGCATTCTGGAGGTGCACGGCGAGCGCATGATCAAACGCACCTTCAACCCGGGCTTTCGCATCGGCTTGCACCAGAAGGACCTGGGGCTGGCGTTGCAGGGCGCGCGCGAGCTGGGGCTGGCCTTGCCGCAAACGGCAGGTGCCGCCCAATTGATGCAGGTGTGCAGCGCCAATGGCTTGCAGAATCTGGATCACTCCGGTCTGGTGCGTGCACTGGAGATCATGGGCAATCACCAAGTGGCTCCAGACGCCGCCTGATTGCCCGCAGGCTTGGCGATCGTGGGGCCTGCTGCGTGCTGGCGCAGCAGCAAGGCCACCACTTGACGAATAGCGGTGTTTGTTAAACTGGACTTCCATCCTGAAGCACCCATGCGTAGCGCCGATCCAACCCATTCCCCATCCCCGACAACGAGGAGCGGCATGCCCGAGGCCGTGCGCTACGCCATCGTGGGCATGTGGCTTAGCGTGGTCATCGGACAGTCTTTCAATGTGTATCAGGCCCTGGTATGCGAGGACGGTATGGACTGGCACGCATTGCTGTTCTCCAGCTTCATCATCTCGTCTGCCGTAATCGTCTATCTTCAGGTGGCCGCTGCGCGGGTTTGGGCCAGAACCGCGTACCTGTTGTTACTGGTGTTGTCGTATTCGCTGATGGCGTTGGATGACTCCGGCCTGACCCGTCTGGACGTGATCAGCTTTTGCCTGACCGCGCCCATTGATGTGTTTGTGACTTCGCGGCTCTTTATGTCCGCGTCCACCCGCTGGTTCTCCCGCTAGGCCCCGTTCAGGCGTTGGCCTTGACTTCCACCAAGTTGGGACGCGCGCCGTGCAGCACTGCGTGCGGGTTCAACGAACGGATGGGGATGCTCAAATCCCGGGGAATGCGGTTGTCCACCTGCAGTGCCAGATAGCGCTGGCAGCAGACCCGCAAAAAACTGGAATAGTTGGGGATGTCACCGCGGTGCGCCAGCAGCTCGTCGTAGAGCTTGGAGAGCAGCTGCGGCACGTTCATGCCGTCGCGCGTGGCAATTTCTTCCAGCGTGTCCCAGAACAGGTTTTCCAGTCGCACACTGGTGACCACGCCATGCAGTCGGATGCTGCGGGTCGTAGCCTCGTAGCTCATCGGGTTGGCTTGCACAAATATCTGGCACATGCGGAGCATCCTGTGTTTCTGCAGCGAACCCCGGGCACAGCTGCCGGGGCCGCCTTGCGTTGCTAATGGCTGATCTTGGTGCCCAGCAGGGCGAAGAACTGTGACAGCCAGGCCGGGTGCGCGGGCCAAGCCGGCGCCGTTACATATTGGCCGTCTGTGACCGCGGCGTCAATGGCGATTTCCGCATAGGTCGCACCTGCCAGCTCCACCTCCGGACGGCAGGCCGGATAGGCACTGATGCGCTTGCCACGGATGATGCCGGGCACGGCAGCCAGTATCTGGGCGCCGTGGCAGACCGCGGCAATGGGTTTGCCCGCATCGGCAAATTCCTTGGTGATGGCAATCACGCGCGGGTTGAGGCGAATGTATTCGGGACCCCGGCCGCCGGGGATGAGCAGGCCGTCGTAGTGGGCGGTGTTGACCTCGGCAAAGTTGGCGTTGAGCGTGAAGCGGTGGCCGGGTTTTTCACTGTAGGTCTGGGCGCCTTCAAAGTCGTGGATAGCGGTCATGACGTAGTCGCCGGCTTTTTTGTCCGGGCATACCGCATGCACCGTGTAACCAATGGACAGCATGGTCTGGAACGGGACCATGGTTTCGTAGTCTTCGCCGTAATCGCCGCACAGCATCAAAATCTTCTTGGACATGAATGTCTCCTGGTTGGTTGGGAGATTTCAGTGTAGGAGTGCACCCAAGGAACGGGTAGTAATGCATTACTACCTGCCTCGGTGTTTTCCCTAGGGGGTGGCACGGTACCCCAACCGCAGCGTGATACCTGGTGGATTTAGCCGAACAGGGGGCTGGGCAGGCCCACGCAATCGGTATCCACGCTGAACAGGGCGCCGGCGTCCGGCTCGGCGGCGAGTTGCTCGGGGCTGAGTCCGACACGGGCACTCGAAATATAGAGCGTGCGCAGGTCCGGGCCACCAAACACGCAATTGGTGACGTGGCTGGTGGGCAAGGCAACGCGTGCCAGTTCCTGCGCAGTGACCGGGTCGTGGCAGGTGACACAGGCGCCACCCCAGTGCGCGATCCATAGACGGCCTTGCGCGTCCGTGGTCATGCCGTCCGGATAGCCGTCAACAGGCGCCAACTGCAGCCAGTTGCGCTCGTTGTGCAGGGTGCCGTTTTCCGGGTCGAAATCGAATGCTTGCACACGTCCTTGCACCGTATCGTTGAGATACATGGTGCGCCCGTCCAGCGACCAGGTGGGGCCGTTGTTCACCACATAGCCGGGGTGCATGGTCTGGCATTCGCCGGACACCGTGAAGCGGTAGATGGCGCCCGTGGCCTGCTCGCAGGCAAAGTCGATGGTGCCGCCCCAGAAGCGGCCCTGTGCATCGCATTTGCCGTCATTGAAGCGGTTGCCCGGCTTGTCCGTTTCGGCGCGGTGCAGTCGCTGCAGGTTGCCTGTTTGCGGATCGAAATAGGCAAAGTCGTGGCGCAGGGTGACCAGCAGACCCGGACCATTGCGTCGCTCGGCCAGGGCGGAGATTTCTTCTTCAAAGGACCAGCTGTCGCGCGTTTGTTGCGCTGCCTTGTAGCGATACAGGCGCCGACCCAGGATATCCACCCAGTACAGCGCCTGCTCACGTACCGACCACAGCGTGCCTTCGCCCAGTTCGGCCTGGGCAGGCCAGACCACGTGGGCCTGACCGAGCACGGGTGCGCGGGATGCAGCAGTAGCCACGGTGCTCAGTGCGAGTCGCGTGGCACGCCGGCACCGCTCTTGCCCACCAGGAAGTCCAGGTCGGCACCCAGGTGGGCCTGCTGCACATGGTCCACATACAGCTTGTAATAGCCGCGTGCCGGTTTTTCGGGCGCAGCCCAGGCGGCACGGCGAATGGCCAGCTCTTCATCGGACACGTCCAGGTGCAGCTTGCGCTCGGGCACATTGAGTTCAATCATGTCGCCATTGCGCACCAGGGCCAGCGGGCCACCGGCTGCTGCTTCGGGGCTGGTGTGCAGCACCACGGTGCCGTAGGCGGTACCGCTCATGCGGGCGTCCGAGATCCGCACCATGTCGGTAATGCCCTTTTGCAGCACCTTGGGTGGCAGTGGCATATTGCCGACTTCGGCCATGCCGGGGTAGCCGCGCGGGCCGCAATTCTGCAGCACCATGACGCAGTTCTCGTCGATGTCCAGATCGGGGTCGTCGATGCGCGCATGGAAGTCTTCAATGGACGAGAACACCACGGCACGGCCACGGTGTGTCAGCAGGTGCGGAGAAGCTGCGGACGGCTTGATCACGGCACCGTCCGGCGCCAGATTGCCGCGCACCACCGCAATGCCTGCAGCGGGGATGAAGGGCTCGTCCATGGTCTTGATGACTTCGCGGTTGTAGCAGGGGGCTGCTTCCACGTTTTCACGCAAGGTCTTGCCGTTGGCGGTGAGCGCGTCACCGTGCAGCAGGGGCAGAATTTCGCGCAACACGGCAGGCAGGCCACCGGCGTAGCAGAAGTCTTCCATCAGGTACTGGCCAGAAGGCTGCAGGTTCAGCAGACAGTTGACCTCCGAACCCAGCTTGTCCCAGTCGTCCAGGGTCAGGGGAATGCCCATGCGTCCGGCCACGGCCAGCAGGTGGATCACCGCATTGGTGGAGCCGCCAATAGCAGCGTTGGTACGGATGGCGTTTTCAAAGGCTTCGCGGGTCAGGATCTGCGACATGCGGATGTCCTGCTTGACCATTTCCACAATGCGTCGGCCTGTCAGCTGTGCCAGGCGATTGCGGCGGGTATCGGCGGCGGGCAGGGCGGCGTTTTCGGGCAGGGACATGCCCAGTGCTTCAACCATGCTGGCCATGGTGGAGGCGGTGCCCATGGTCATGCAACTGCCCTTGGAGCGGTGCATGTCACTTTCGCAGGAGGTGAATTCCTGCATGGTCATTTCGCCGGCACGAACCATCTCGGACATCTTCCACACGCCGGTGCCGGAGCCTACGTCCTTGCCACGGAACTTGCCGTTGAGCATAGGGCCGCCGGACAGGCCGATGGTGGGCAGATCGCAGCTTGCAGCGCCCATCAGCAGGGAAGGGGTGGTCTTGTCGCAACCCATCAGCAGCACCACGCCGTCTATGGGGTTGCCGCGTATGCTTTCTTCCACGTCCATGCTGGCCAGGTTGCGGAACAGCATGGCGGTGGGGCGCAACTGGGTTTCGCCCAGCGACATGACGGGGAACTCCAGCGGAAAGCCGCCGGCCTCGTAGACGCCCCGTTTGACGAATTCGGCCAGCTCGCGGAAGTGGCCGTTGCAGGGAGTGAGTTCACTCCAGGTGTTGCAGATGCCGATGATGGGGCGGCCATCCAGCAGGTCGTGCGGATAGCCCTGGTTCTTGAGCCAGCTGCGGTGAACGAATCCATCCCGGTCCTGCTTGCCAAACCAGGCGTGGCTGCGGCGGAACGGGGGTTTTGGTGTGTCCATGTGTATGCCTCTTTTGTGGCGGAGGTAGTACCCCCTTGGTTCTTGACAAGTTGGATGCTAACCATGCATAGTGATAATAGAAAATGAATTAATAGTCGATATCCATATTTAAATTGCAATACATCAATAGGAGCTCTTTTATGACCGCATCAACCTTGGCCACATTTCCCAGCCTGCGTGGCCAACGGGTGTTCATCACCGGAGGGGGGACCGGCATCGGTGCTTCCATGGTGGAAGCCTTTGCCGAACAGGGGGCACAGGTGGCTTTTGTCGACATGGCGGCCACCGAAAGCCAAGCATTGGCCGAGCGCGTGGCGCAACGTGGTCATACCCCGGTGTGGTGGCGCGCCTGCGACGTGCGCGACGTGGCCGCGCTGCAGGCCGCCATTGCCGCAGCCCAGCAGGAACTGGGTGACTTTTCCACCCTGGTGAACAACGTGGCCCGTGACGACCGCCATACGCTGGAATCGGTGACGCCCGAGTACTGGGACGAACGCATGGCCGTCAACCAGCGCCCCGCCTTCTTTGCCATCCAGGCCGTGGTGCCGGGCATGCGCCGTCTGGGCGGCGGTTCCATCATCAACCTGGGCTCCACCGGCTGGCAGACCAAAGGCAGTGCCTATCCCTGCTACGCCATTGCCAAGTCGTCGGTCAATGGCCTCACCCGCGGGCTGGCGGGCAGTCTGGGCGCAGACCGCATCCGGGTCAACACCGTGTCGCCGGGCTGGGTCATGACCGAGCGCCAGATTGCCCTGTGGCTCAATGCCGAGGGCGAGGCGGAAATCAAGCGCAATCAGTGCCTGCCGGACAAGCTCAAGCCTTCGGACGTGGCGCGCATGGTGCTGTTCCTGGCATCCGCCGACGCAGCCATGTGCACCGCGCAGGAGTTCAAGGTCGACGCTGGCTGGAACTAGCCTGCGCATACGCTGCCTTCAGGCAGGCAGTTCCAGATCGAACTGCTTGCCGTACACCACCATGGCCGACGCCTTCAGGCTGCGCAGCACCACCTGAGCGGCCGGCGAAAGCAGGCGGTCACGCCGGGTGATGAAGCCGAAGGGCTCCATGTCGCAGGGCAGGGTGATGGGCAGGATGGAAAAAAGCCCGTGGTCCGCGTAATAGCGCGCCACGTCGGTAGCCATCACGCTGACCATGTCACTTTGCTGCATCATCTTGGCGATGAACAGCAGCGAGCTGGTCTCCACGCTGTTGGTGGGGTGCGGCAGGTTGAGCTCCTGGAACATCAGGTCAAACCGATGCCGCAGCGCACTGCCGGCGGGAGCCACGATCCAGCCGTAGCCCAACATGTCTTCCACCGTCAGTTTGCTCACCGAAAACAAGGGATGGCCCGGACGCGCCACGGCGCAAACCGGCTCGTCGGTAACCACTTCGTAACGCAGTGCGCCTTGGTCGTGCTCAGCTGAAAGCCGCCCCACCAGAATGTCCAGCGTGCCCCGGTTCAGGCGCTCGATGAGCAGATTGCTGGGCTCGATCTGGATGGTGATGTGCAGATTGGGATGTGCCTGCTTGACCGAGGCGACCGTGGGCGGCAGCAGGGCCAGCCCCGGGGCGGTGATGGAGCCGATGTTGACCTGCCCGAACTGACCGTTCTTGGCCGCCTGCAGCTCGTCATGGGCCTGGTTGAGCGTGGCCAGCGCGGCGCGGGCGTGCCGGATCATGGTTTCGCCATACCAAGTGGGGCGCATGCCCCGCGGCAGGCGCTCGAACAGAGACACCTCCAGCACATCCTCCAGATCCTTGAGCAGCTTGGACGCGGCGGGCTGCGTCATGTTGAGCACCTGGGCCGCGCGGTGGATGTTGCCTTCCTCCGACAAAGCCACCAGCAGCAGCAGCTGGCGCGTCTTCAGGCGGGCCCTCAGGAACCAATGGGTGTAATTTGTCATATTAGGGTTATCACCAATCTCAATTTGTGTATTAGATATTGGTCAAACTATATTGGATAAGCATCGAACTTGTCCATATGATTTCGCCATCTGAGCCAGAAGGCAAAGACGCTAGAAATGACACCAATCAATTACAGGAGACGCACAGTGACTGCTCGTAGAACAACTCTCAAGACTTTGGCCGCCGCTTTGGTGCTGGGTTTTGCAATCGGAACGCCCGTTGCACAGGCTCAGGACAAAGGCACAGTCGGCGTGGCAATGCCCACCAAGACTTCCACCCGTTGGGTGAGTGACGGCAACAGCATGGTGGCAGCGCTGGCAGCCAAGGGCTACAAGACGGATCTGCAGTACGCCGACGATGACATCCCCAACCAGCTGGCCCAGATCGAAAACATGATCACCAAGGGTGTGAAGGCGCTGGTCATTGCTTCCATTGACGGCACCACCCTGTCCAACGCCCTGCAAAAGGCTGCTGACAAGGGCATCAAGGTTGTTGCCTATGACCGTCTGATCGTGGGCAGCAAGAATGTGGACTACTACACCACCTTCGACAACTTCCAGGTTGGCGTGCTGCAGGCACAGTCCCTGGAAAAGGCGCTGGGCCTGAAAGAAGGCAAGGGCCCGTTCAACATCGAACTGTTCGGCGGTTCTGCGGATGACAACAACGCCTTCTTCTTCTATGACGGCGCGATGTCTGTGCTGCAACCGTACATCGACAAAGGCAAGCTGGTCGTGCAGAGCAAGCAGCTGGGCATGAACAAGGTGTCCACCCTGCGCTGGGACGGTGCCGTGGCCCAGGCCCGTATGGACAATCTGCTGAGCGCCTACTACGGCAACAAGCGCGTGGACGCTGTGCTGTCCCCCTATGACGGTCTGAGCATCGGTATCCTGTCTTCCCTCAAAGGCGTGGGCTACGGCTCGGCATCGCAGCCCTACCCCTACGTGACCGGCCAGGATGCGGAAGTGCCTTCGGTGAAATCCATCATCCGCAAGGAGCAGTACTCCACCATCTTCAAGGACACGCGTGAGCTGGCCAAAGTCACGGCCAACCTGGTGGATGCGGTGCTGAGCGGCAAGCAGCCGGAAATCAACGACACCAAGACCTACAACAACAAGGTCAAGGTGGTTCCTTCCTACCTGCTCAAACCCATCCCTGTGGATCTTTCCAACTACAAGCAGGTGCTGATCGGCAGCGGCTATATCAAGGAAGAACAACTCAAGTAAGCGTTTCAGGGCTACAGTCAAAGGCCCTGTGCAGCAACGCACAGGGCCTTTTTATTTCGTACAAGAAGAGAGACAGACAAGGCAATGGCAGACCCAATTCTTGAAATGCGTGGAATCAAGAAGTCGTTCCACGGCTTGCGTGCTTTGAGTGATGTCAACCTGACCGTCAGGTCCGGTGAAATCCATGCCATCGTTGGAGAAAATGGCGCCGGCAAATCGACGTTGATGAAGGTGCTCAGCGGTGTCTATCCGCACGGTGATTTTGAAGGCCAGATTCGGTTCATGGGCGAGGATTGCCAGTTCCGTGGCATCGCCGACAGCGAGCACAAGGGCATCATCATCATCCACCAGGAGCTGGCGCTGGTACCGCTGCTCTCGATTACCGAAAACATCTTTCTGGGCAACGAGCAGTCCCATGGTGGCGTGATTGACTGGAGCGCTTCCTATGTCAAGACCCAGGCCCTGCTGAAAAAGGTCGGGCTCAACGAGTCTCCCAATGCGCTCATCACCAATCTGGGTGTGGGCAAGCAGCAACTGATTGAAATCGCCAAGGCGTTGTCCAAGGAAGTCAAACTGCTGATCCTGGACGAACCCACGGCCAGTTTGAACGAGACCGACAGCGACGCGCTGCTGGAGCTGTTGCTGGACCTCAAGGGTCACGGCATTTCCTGCATTCTGATTTCGCACAAGCTCAACGAAATTTCCAAGGTGGCCGACAGCATCACGGTGTTGCGCGATGGTGCTACCGTAGCCTCGCTGGATTGCAGCGCCGGCAAGATCAGCGAAGACGTCGTCATCCGCCACATGGTGGGGCGTGAGATGGCCGACCGCTATCCCAAGCGCACGCCCCAGATCGGCGACAAGGTGTTCGAGGTGAAGAACTGGAAGGTCCACCACGATGTGCACCCGGATCGCGTGGTCATCAAGGGCGTGGACCTGCATGTCAACAAGGGCGAGATCGTAGGCATCGCCGGACTGATGGGCGCTGGCCGCACCGAGCTGGCCATGAGCATTTTTGGTCGCACCTATGGGCGCGACATCAGTGGCCAGGTGTTCGTGCACGGCAAGCCCGTGGATACCAGCACCGTGCAGAAGGCCATCGACAACGGCATTGCCTATGTGACGGAAGACCGCAAGGGCTACGGCCTGGTGCTGGAAGAAACCATCGCCTGGAACACCACGCTGGCCAATCTGGAGGCGGTGTCCAGCAACAGCGTGATCCACGAAGGCCAGGAATTTAAGGTGGCAGAAGAGTACCGGCGCAAGCTCAATATCCGCAGCCCCGATGTGTACGCACGTACCGTCAACCTGTCGGGCGGAAACCAGCAGAAGGTGGTGCTGAGCAAATGGCTGTTCTCCAACCCCGAGGTGCTGATACTCGATGAGCCCACGCGCGGCATCGACGTGGGCGCCAAATACGAGATCTACACCATCATCGCGCAGCTGGCCGCAGAGGGCAAATGCGTGCTGATGATTTCCAGCGAGATGCCCGAACTGTTGGGTATGTGCGACCGAATCTGTGTTCTCAACGAGGGAGCTTTCGTGGCCGAATTCTCGGCTGCCGAAGCGACACAGGAAAAAATCATGCGATCGATTGTGACATCCGGAGTGAACTGAACATGGCAACCCAAACCCTACAAAACAAAGAGCAGGGGCAGATCAGCGGTCTGAGCTTCCTGAAAAACAACGTGCGCGAGTACGGGCTGTTGATGTCCCTGGTGGTCATCATGGTGTTCTTCCAGATCGAAACCGACGGCACCCTGTTCCAGCCACTCAACCTGACCAACCTGATCCTGCAGAACAGTTACATCATCGTGATGGCGCTGGGCATGCTGCTGGTGATTGTGGCCGGCCATATCGACCTTTCGGTGGGCTCGGTCAGCGGCTTTGTCGGTGCCTGCGCTGCGGTGCTGATGGTTAACCACAACGTCAACTTTGCGCTGGCAGGGTTTATCTGCCTGGTGCTGGGCGCCGTCATCGGTGCGGCGCAAGGGTATTGGGTGGCGTTCTACAAGATACCGTCCTTCATCGTCACGCTGGCTGGCATGCTGGTGTTCAAGGGGCTGGCGCTGGCGGTGTTGCAGGGCTCATCCGTGGGCCCGTTCCCGGAGCAATTCCAGCTCCTGAGTACCGGCTTCATTCCCGATCCCCTGCATGGTGAAGGGCTGCGCATCACCTCGCTGATTGCGGGTTTGCTGATGGCGCTGATTCTGCTGGTCACCAAGATCCGCGGCCGCGCCGCACGCGTACGCCATGGCATGGAAAGCGAGCCGGTGGTGTTCTTCATGATCAAGAACCTGGTGTTCGCCGGGATGATTGCTGCCTTCAGCTACCTGTTGGCTTCCTACAAGGGTCTGCCCAATGTGCTCATCGTCATGCTGCTGCTGATGCTGGTGTACGACTTTGTCACTTCCCGCACCACGTTGGGCCGCCGCATCTATGCGTTGGGCGGCAACGAGAAGGCCGCGCGCCTCTCGGGCATCAAGACCGAGCGGCTGACCTTCTACACCTTCATCAACATGGGCGTGCTGTCGGCCCTGGCCGGACTGATCTTTGCAGCGCGACTCAATACCGCTACACCCAAGGCCGGTCTGGGCTTTGAGCTGGACGTGATTGCGGCCTGCTTCATCGGAGGTGCATCGGCTTCCGGCGGTGTGGGCAAGGTGCTGGGCGCTGTGATTGGCGCCTTCATCATGGGTGTGATGAACAACGGCATGTCCATCATGGGCATTGGCATTGACTACCAGCAGGTCATCAAGGGGCTGGTGTTGCTGGCAGCCGTGTGCGTGGACGTGTACAACAAGAAGAAATAAGGCGGCCTCCATGACTACAACAACGGCGGCCCGCTACAAGGGCGTATTTCCGGTCGTTCCCACTACGTTTACCGAAGACGGCGCGCTCGACCTGGAGAGCCAGCTGCGCTGCGTGGATTTCATGATTGATGCCGGCTCCACGGGCTTGTGCATCTTGGCCAATTTTTCGGAGCAGTTTGTGCTGTCGGATGCGGAGCGCGAAGTGCTCACTTCCACCATCCTGGCCCATGTGAAGGGGCGCGTGCCGGTAATCGTCACCACCACCCACTTCAGCACCCAGGTCTGTGTGGATCGCAGCGTGCGCGCGCAGCAGCAGGGCGCCTCCATGGTCATGGTGATGCCGCCCTACCACGGCGCCACCATCCGCGTGTCGGAAGCGCAGATCTACGAGTTCTATGCACGGCTGTCGGACGCCATCGACATCCCCATCATGATCCAAGATGCGCCTGTAAGCGGCACGCCCTTGTCTGCACCCTTCCTGGCACGCATGGCGCAGGAGATTGAGCATGTCAGCTACTTCAAGATCGAGACGGCAGGTGCGGCCTCCAAGCTGCGCGAGTTGATTCGTCTGGGCGGCGCTGCCATTGAAGGCCCCTGGGATGGCGAAGAAGCCATCACGCTCATGCCGGACCTGGATGCTGGCGCTACCGGCGCGATGACCGGCGGTGCCTATCCGGATGGCATACGCCGCATCGTGGATGCGCATGCTGCCGGTGACCGCGATACGGCGGCTGCCTTCTACCAACAATGGCTGCCACTGATCAACTATGAGAACCGCCAGGGCGGCATACTGACCGCCAAGGCACTGATGCACGAGGGCGGCGTGATCGCCTGCGAAGCGCCGCGCCATCCTTTTCCCGCCATGCATCCGGAAGTCCGCAAGGGGTTGCTGGAAGTTGCACGGCGTCTGGACCCCCTGGTATTGCGCTGGGGACACTGAAAGAAACCATGACACAACACCACAACCTCATTGCCGGCGAATGGCTGGCAGCGCCCAACTACGCGCCCAACATCAACCCCTCCAACCTGCAGGACAGCCTGGGCGACTATGCCCAGGCCGATGTGGCGCAGCTCGATATGGCCGTGGCTGCCGCGCAAAAGGCTTTTCCTGCGTGGTCCACCTCCGGCGTGCAGGCGCGTGCGGATGCGCTGGACAAGATCGGAACGGAAATTCTGGCCCGACGCGAGGAACTCGGTACCCTGTTGTCACGTGAAGAGGGCAAGACCCGCGCCGAGGGTATTGGCGAAGTGGCGCGTGCTGGCAACATCTTCAAATTCTTCGCCGGTGAATGCCTGCGCTTGGGCGGCGAGGTTTTGCCTTCAGTTCGCCCCGGCATTGGCGTGGAAATCACCCGCGAGCCTTTGGGTGTGATCGGCCTGATCACGCCCTGGAATTTTCCGATGGCGATCCCCGCATGGAAGGTTGCACCTGCCCTGGCTTATGGCAATTGCGTTGTGCTCAAGCCGGCCGACCTGGTACCGGGCTGCGCCTGGGCGCTGGCCGACATCATCCACCGCAGCGGCATTCCGGCAGGCGTGTTCAACCTGGTGATGGGGCGCGGCAGTGTCATTGGCGATGCGCTGGTCAACCACCCCGGCATTGCTGCCGTGAGCTTTACCGGCTCGGTTGGCGTGGGGCAACGCATTGCCGCCGCCTGTGCTGCCAACATGAAGAAGGTGCAGCTCGAGATGGGCGGCAAGAACCCGCAGGTGGTTCTGGACGACGCCGATCTGGGTGTGGCTGTGGAGCTGTGCGTGCAGAGCGCGTTCTACTCCACCGGCCAGCGCTGCACAGCGTCCAGCCGCCTGATCGTGACCGACAAGATCTACCCCGCCTTCATTGACGCCATGCAAAAGCGCATGGCCAGCATCAAGGTGGGCGACGCCTGCGCCGCAGGGACCGACATCGGACCGGTTGCCTCGCTGGCCCAGCTCGAGCAGGACATGTCCTATGTGGATATCGGCCAGAGCGAAGGCGCCACGCTGCTCGCAGGCGGAGATCGCTTGCAACGCGACACCGAGGGCTTCTACATGGCTCCCGCCTTGTTGGTGGACAGCACGCCGCAGATGCGCATCAACCGCGAAGAAATCTTTGGCCCGGTGGCCAGCGTCATCCGCGTGAAGGACTATGACGAAGCATTGGCGGTGGCCAACGACACGCCGTTTGGCCTGTCAGCCGGCATTGCCACTACCTCGCTCAAATACGCCACGCATTTCAAGCGCCACTCGCAAGCGGGCATGGTGATGGTCAACCTGCCAACGGCCGGGGTGGACTACCACGTGCCGTTCGGTGGCCGCAAGGGCTCCAGCTATGGCTCGCGCGAGCAGGGCACCTATGCCAAGGAGTTCTTTACCGTGGTCAAGACGGCCTATACGCTGGCTTGAGCGTGTCGGTTTCCGAAATGCCGCAGCAGCTTGCCATGGTAGGCGTTGACTGGGGCACCACCCATCGTCGCGCCTATGCCCTCAATGACCAGGGCCAATGTGTGCGCACCCATGCAGACGGCGAAGGTGCGCTGGCCAGCAAGGGTCGCTTTGAACAGGCGCTGGTCCAGGCACTGCAGGCGCTGGATGCCGACACCACCCAGGTGGTGATGTCCGGCATGGTGGGCAGTGCGCTGGGCTGGGTGCAGGTCCCTTATGTGGATGAATCCGTGCTGCTGACCGACCTGGCGCAGCATCTGTATCCCGTGTCCGCTGGGCGTCTGGACTTGCAAGCCGTGGTCGTGCCGGGCTACTGTGTGCGCGACAGCCACGGTCAGCCGGACGTGATGCGCGGCGAAGAAACGCAGCTGCTGGGCGCAGTCACGCTGGGTCACCACAGCGGCTGGTTTGTGCTGCCCGGCACCCACAGCAAGTGGGTGGAGCTGCGGGCCGGGCGTATTCAGCAGCTGCGCACCTACATGACCGGTGAATTGTTTGACCTGCTGAGCAAGCAGGGGACCATTGCGGCGGCCATCGGTGCGGATGAAGCATCCTGGGACCAGGCCGCTTTTGCGGACGGTGTGCAAGCGTCCGCGCAAGGTTCGCTCAGCCACTTGCTGTTTGGCTGCCGTGCACGGGTGGTGTGTGGCGACATGGCATCCAGCAGTGCGCGCGCCTATCTGAGCGGCCTGCTGATCGGGCACGAAATGCATGACGTACTGGGCCGCCCCGGTGCCACATCGTCGGTGCAGGACTTTTACCTGATCGGCTCGCCCGCACTGGCCACCTTGTACCGCGCCAGTGCAGAACAACTCGGCCTGCACTGCCACCTGATTGATGCGGAGCAGGCCTTTATCGGGGCACTGTCCCATTTGCAAACCCATTGGAAAAACACGTGACGACTCCCCACCAGTTATTGGTCCAAACCCGCAAGCTCCCCCTGGTTGCCATCCTGCGCGGGCTGACCGTGCAAGACGCAGAGGCCGTGGGTGCGGCCTTGTATGCCAGCGGCTTTCGTGCGCTGGAAGTGCCGTTGAACCGCCCCGAAGCACTGGAGTGCATCGACCTGCTGGTGCGCACCCTGCCTGCCGACGCCCTGGTGGGTGGCGGCACCATGCTCACGGTGGCAGACGTTGACGCCGTGCATTCGGCCGGTGGCCGCCTCATGGTGGCGCCCAACTGCGATGCCCGCGTCATCGCCCGCGCGGTTGCGCTGGGCATGCTGAGTGCGCCCGGCGTGGTCACGCCCACCGAAGCCTTCACCGCGTTGCAGGCTGGCGCACATGCGCTGAAGATATTTCCCGCCGACACCCTGGGTCTTGCGGGTCTCAAGGCGCTCAAGTCCGTGCTTCCCGCGGGCACGGAGGTGTGGCCGGTGGGTGGCATTGACCCGGTCAACATGGCGGCCTGGAAACGGGCCGGGGCCACCGGGTTCGGCATTGGCAGTCAGCTCTATACACCCGGCAAAACCGCACAGGCTGTTGCGGAGACGGCCGCGCATTTCATCCAGGCCTGGCAAGGCTGAAGTGCCGCGGGCCGTTGGGCCCCGTCTTCAGCGTTCCAGCGCGTGCAGGTAGACCGCCGGGTTGGCCGATAGGCCGGCATGGACATGCCGCGTCACGTCATCGGCCAGTACCTCGCTGGCACCTGCCTCGAGCGCATCCAGCGCGGTGCGCACCACTGCTTCGGGTGACACTTTGGGTACATCGAAGCCATGCGTCAGATCGGTATCGATAAAGCCGACGTGCAGGCCCAGCACCTGGGTTTTCTGCGCACTGAGCTCAATGCGCGTGCCGTTGGTCATGGCCCAGGCTGCCGACTTGCTCATGGCATAGACGCCCAGCAAAGGCCCGTTGATCCAGCTGGCAATGGACAGCACATTGAGAATACCTCCGCCCCCATTGGCCCCCAGAATGGGCGCAAAAGCCTGCGTCAGCCGGATAGGGCCGAACACATTGGTATCAAAGTGGCGCTGTGCGGAGGCAATGCTGTCCGGTGCCAACACGCTGCCGGTGGCGGCAATGCCGGCGTTGTTGATCAGCAGCGTGACATCCGGGAAATTTTTCGCGGCAGCAGCCACGTCTTCCGGATTGGTCACGTCCAGCTTCACCGGAATCACGCCGGGCAGCGTCACCGTGGACGGATCACGCGCAGCGGCATACACCTTGCGCGCACCGCGCGCCAGCGCCTCCCGTGCAAATGCCAGGCCCAGGCCGCGGTTGGCACCGGTAATCAGAATGGTTGCGTCAGCTACTTTCATGGAAACTCCTTGGATGGTGGGTTGAATATATGATGATCATCATATTTTTTGGACAAAGAAACGGCAAACAAATGGAGAGGATTTGTTCAGTCGGAGGCGTACTGCGCCAGCAGCGCATTGCGCGCAGCGGCCAGCATGGCCTTGCCCTGCGCGTTGGAGCCCAGGGTGCGTGCCAATTGCAGGCTACCCACCAGGCTGCCGGCGATGGCCATGGCCTGATCGGCAGTGCCACCCGGGGGAAGGGCGTGTGACACCAGATTGACCAGGCTGCGTACGCGCTCGGATGCGGCTTGCTGCAGCTCTGGCGACTGCCGGGGCATTTCGGAACTCAACGCCGCCACGACACAACCGCCTTCGACATCCCGCAAATGGGCTTCCGAGAGATAGTCTTCAATTAGCACACGTAGGGCGCTTTTGCCGCCTGCCTGTTTGCGCGCGATGCGCTGCATCGTGCCTTCAGTGTTGTCTCGTCCGGCACGCGCAATCGCTTCCGCCAGCAAGGCGTCACGCGAAGGGAAGTGTGCGTAGAAGCCGCCGTGGGTCAGACCAGCCTGCTTCATTACGTCAGCCACGCCCACGCCGTTGTACCCATTGCGGCGCAGTGCCAACGACGCAACTTCAAGAATGCGTTCATGGGTGGCTTCGCGGCGACTGGGTTTGCTTTGCATGGCTGTAATGTATCAAAATATGATGATCGTCATATTTTGCGCCCGGATAAACCACGGACGGTGTGGGGAAATACGCCTTAAGCCGATTCCTGTGCGCACCATTGCGCCAGCATGAGCCGTGCAGTGGACAGGTTGGTGGCGCAGGGCACATCGTGTACGTCACTTGCGCGTACCAGTGCATTGATATCGGGTTCGTGCGGCTGTGGCGTCATGGGGTCGCGCAGAAAGATGATGCCGTCAAGCCCGCCTATCGCCAGGCGCGCGCCGATCTGCAAGTCGCCTCCCATGGGGCCGCTGAGCATGCGCTCCACACGGAGTCCAACTTCGTTGGCCAACCTGCCGCCCGTGGTTCCCGTGGCGCACAGTTCGCAACGGCTGAGGAACGGAGCGAATTCTCTGGCCAGTTCAACCATGGTGTTTTTCTTGTTGTCGTGGGCGATCAGGGCGATACGAAGTGGCATAGGGGGTGGGGCAGTGAAGGAACTGCACCCAATATAGTTCGCAGCGGGTTACATGCAAAGAACTTTCGTAGCTCAGATCCACAGCGTTCGCACATGCTGCAGGCCAACCGCGTCCATTCAAGACAATTCTGACTGGATGCGGATATCGCCGCTGAGCAGCTTGTGGATGGGGCACTTGTTGGCGATCTCCAGTAGCCGCTGCCGCTCTGCCTCAGTGATATCGCCATCGATGTGGATACGGCGCTGCATCTGGTAGAAGGGCCGCCCTTGTTCGTCCTTGCCTTCCACACGGTCCACCGTGACGCGCAGATCGGTCACCGCCATCTGGCGGCGGCGGACGTAGACCTCCAGCGTCAGGGTGGTGCAGGCCGCCAGTGCCGAATCCAAAAGATCGTGCGGGTCCGGCGCACGATCATCGGAGCCGGTGGCCTTGTCGACGTCCGCATTCCACACGTGGCGGCCGTTGCTCAGGGCGGTGAGTGCGCCGTTGGCACGGTGCAGTCGGGCTTCAATGGTCATGTCCGTTCCTCTTTCAAAAGTGGTTCCGCTTCAGGCAGTCTCTCCAAGCTTTCCGTCACGGAAGTCGCTCAGCGCCTGGTAGATCTCCTGCTGCGAGTTCATCACAAACGGACCGTATTGCACGATGGACTCCTTCAATGGCTTGCCGGCAATCAGGATCAGTTTGGCATCTGCACTGGCCTTGATCACCACGCCATCCGCCTGTGCCGTGTTGGCCAATATGGCCATGCGTTGCATGGGCACGGTGGTGTCACCGATGCTGACCTCCCCGCGGTACACATAGATGAAGGCATTGTGATCGGCCGGCAATGGCTGCTCAAACTGGCTGCCCTGGGGCATATGCAGGTCCAGGTACAGCGGCTGGGTGATGTCGCGTGTGACCGCGCCCTGTACGCCATGGCTGTGGCCGGCGATCACGGTGGCAGCCACGCCGTCATCGGTCACCAGCTTGGGCAGGTTGGCATCCTGGAAGTCGCGGTACCAAGGTGTGTTCATCTTCTCGCTGCTGTGCAGATTGAGCCAGAGCTGAAAGCCCTCCATCACGCCTTCTTCCTGCTGCGGAATCTCCGAGTGGATCACGCCCTTGCCGGCTGTCATCCACTGCACGCCGCCGTTCTGCAGCAAGCCTTCGTGTCCGGCGCTGTCACGGTGCAGCATGCGCCCGGCAATCATGTAGGTCACCGTCTCGAAGCCGCGGTGCGGGTGGTCAGGGAAGCCTGCAATGTAGTCGTCGGCCTTGTCGCTGCCAAAGGCGTCCAGCATCAGAAACGGGTCCAGACGGTGCTGCAGGTTTTGCGTGAGCACGCGGGTCAGCTTGACGCCTGCGCCGTCCGATGTGGCCTGGCCGGCGACCAGTCGCTCGACCGTGCGCGATTGGGTAACTGGGGTTGTTGAGGTGGATGCTGCGGTGTTCATACGATGGCCTTTCTTCAATAGATGAGCGGTTTAGATGAGGGCTGCTGTCAGTTGCTGCAACACGTCAGGGCCTTGCGGAACAATGCCGCTGGGATTGATGTGCTTGTGCGAGGCGTAGTAGTGGTAGCGGATGTGATCCAGATTCACCGTGCCTGCCACACCGGGCAGCCGGTAGATGCGCGCCATGTAGCGGTGCAGCGCCGGGTATTGCGCAATCAGCTTGCGGTTGCATTTGAAGTGCGTGTGGTACACCGCATCAAAGCGGATCAGCGTCGGAAACAGGCGCACATCGGCCTCGGTCAACACATTGCCCACCAGATAGTCCTGGCGCGACAGGATGTTCTCGGCGCGGTCCAACGCGGCGAACAGTTCGTTCACCGCACGTTCATGCGCCGACTGGCTGCGTGCAAAACCGCTGCGATAGACGCCGTTGTTGATGCTCGGGTAGGTCCAGGCGTTGACGGCATCGATCTCGCTGCGCAGGGCCTCCGGGTACAAATCGAGCCCGGCGTGCGTCGCAAACTCCCCGAACTCGGTATTGAGCATGCGGATGATTTCGGACGACTCGTTGTTGACGATGGTGCCCAGCCTCTTGTCCCACAACACCGGCACGGTGACGATGCCGTCATAACCGGGCTCAGCCTGGCGGTACACCTCTTGCAGGTAGCTCCTGCCTCCCACACGGTCACCGGTAGCGCCGGCAAAGTCGGTACCGAAGGACCAGCCACTGTCCGACAGAAACGGGTGGACCACGTCCACACTGATGGCGTCCTCCAGGCCCTTGAGGGCCCGCACGATCAACGTGCGGTGGGCCCAGGGGCAGGCCAGGGACACATACAGGTGGTAGCGGCCGCCTTCGGCCTGGTGCCGTCCCGCCTGGGCGGTGACGGCGCCATGGAATCCCGTGGGACGGCGCACAAAGGAGCCGTCATCTGCGATCTGTCGGGTCCAGGTGTTGCCGGTGGTTGCGGTGGATTCCATGGTGTGTGCTCCTTGATTGGATTGCTGCCTTATTGCTTGCGGGCGTCCAGGCTCCAGTCGCCAGCGCCATTGGCGGCCACGGCTAGCAAACCGCCCACGACTGCAATGTTCTTGAAGAACAGCAGTTGTGTCACAAAGGCCTGGTCGGCGGGTACGGCCCAGAAGGCGTGGAAGAAGAAGCTGGCGACCAGGGTGAATACAGCCAGCACCAGGGCGGCTGCACGCGTGCCGAATCCGGCCAGCAATGCCAGGCTGCCGAGGATTTCCACCGTCAGGGCCAAAGCGGCACCCAGGGTAGGCAAGGGCAAGCCAACGGAGGCGATGTAGCCGACGGTGCCGCCAAAGCCGGTGAGCTTGCCGATGCCGGCGGGCAGGAACAGGACGGCCAGCAGAACGCGGGCACCTAGGTTGAGGCTGTTTTGCAGGGACTTGGACATGGTGATTTCCTTTAGAAAGAGTGGTTGATGGGTGTACTGTATTGTTGTTGATTCATTTGCAGAAGTCGGATAAATGGGTAACATCGTTCCATACATGGAACAATTGAACCCTAACGATCTGTTGATCTACGCCCGCGTGGCCGATGCCGGGAGCTTCAGCAAGGCCGCCGAGCGGCTGGGCTTGCCCAAGTCCACGGTCTCGCGCCGCGTGTCCTTTCTGGAAGAGCAACTGGGCGAGCGGCTGATGGTGCGGTCCACCCGGCGCTCGTCGTTCACCGAGTTCGGTCTGCAGTTGCTCGAGCACGCCCGCCAGGTGGCCGCAGAAGTGGATGCCGTGGCCGCCTTGCGCGAGCATCGCCAGGTGCAGCCCACCGGACGCCTGCGCGTGTCCATGCCCAGCGAGGTGGCGGTGTACCTGCTGGAAGATATGCTGGCCGCCTTCTCGGCCATGCATCCGGGCGTTTCGCTGGAAATGGATTTGTCGCCGCGGCGCGTGGACTTGCTGGCCGAAGGGTTTGACATTGCCTTGCGCTTCGGTGTGCTGCAGGATGACGCCACGCTGGTGGCGCGCAAACTGGCCACGATGACCAATGGCCTGTATGCATCGCCTGCGTACCTGACCGAACATGGCACACCCCGCACTCCGCAGGATCTGGAAAAGCACAGGGGCCTGCTGCTCCTCAAGCGCAACAACGAGCCCCTGATCTGGACGCTGCAGAAGGATGACCAGCGCTGGGAGGGCGCGCCGCCCAGCTCCTTTGCCGCCAACTCGCCCGACATGCTGGTGCGCATGGCCACCCGGGGCTCTGGCATCGTCGCGGTGCCGGACCGGTTTGCCCAGGCCTTGGTCAAGCGTGGGAAGCTGCGCCGCGTTCTGTCTGCGTGGTGTCTGCCATCCGACGCAGCCTGGGCGGTTTTTGTGGGGCGTCGCCTCATGCCGGCCAAGACCCGCGCCTTCATTGAGATGCTGCAGGCGGCCTTGGGCGATGGCACTGGCGAAAGCAATTGAGCCGCGCGCGTGCAGGTCTTGTACGGGACAAGCACCTACCCTTTGGCAAACCAAGGCACGCTAGAATGCGGGCTCGCCTCTTGCGACCCATTGCAGATGGTGGCTGTTCTGGGTTCTTCTATTTTCCGATTGCCTGGCCGGCTCTTGTGCGAGATGCCGGGCAGTTTTCGCCACTGACTTAGCTGGAACATACATGCGTTATCTACCCCAATCCCTCGCTCTCGTTGGTTCCCTTGCAGCTGCCGGACTGGTTCAGGCTGCAGACATCAAGTTCGGTGTGGCCGAAGCCCTCTCCGGTGGCGCAGCGCAATACGGTGTTGCCATCCGCAACGGCTTCCAGCTCGCAGCGGATGAAATCAATGCCAAGGGTGGCGTCAATGGCGACAAGATCCAGCTCGTCATCGAAGACGAACAGGGCAAGAAGGAAGAAGCCATCAACGTGGTCAAGAAGCTGGTGTTCCAGGACAAGGTGCTGATGGTCTTCGGCCCCACACTGTCCAACTCCATGTTCGCGGGCGGCCCGGTGGCCAACGCTGCCAAGACCCCCATCTTCGGCACCTCGGTGACTGCCAACGGCATCACCGACATTGGCCCCTACGTGTTCCGCAATTCCGTGATGGAGTCCGACGTGCTGCCCGTCACCGTGGCAACCGCACAGAAGTTCTACAACCTCAAGAAGGTCGCCGTGATTTACGGCAATGACGATGCCTTCACCAAGAGCGGCTACGACGTGTTCAAGGGTGTGCTGGCCGAGCGCAACCTGCCTGTCACCACCACCGAGACCTATGTCAAGGGCGACGTGGACTTCAAGGCCCAGCTCACCAAGATCGCAGCTTCCGCGCCCGACGCCGTGGTCTGCTCCTGCTTGGCCGAAGAAGCTGCCAACATCATGATCCAGGCCCGCGGTCTGGGCATCAAGGCGCCTTTCATCGGCGGCAACGGATTCAACTCGCCCAAGCTGTTTGAAATCTCCCGCCTGGCTGGCGAAGGCACCTTTGTTGGAAGCCCCTGGTCCAACACCAACCCGGCTCCGGTGAACAAGGCCTTTGTGGCCGCCTACAACAAGAAGTACAACGCCGAGCCCAACCAGTTCGCTGCCCAGGCCTACGATGCGCTGAACATTGCCGCAGCTGCGCTCAAGGACGTCAAGCTGACGGGTGACCTGGCAGCGGACCGCGAAGCGCTCAAGAACGCCTTGCCCAAGACCACCATCAACGGCGCCACCGGCCCGTTCAAGTTCCGTCCTGCCAAGACCAAGGATGGCAAGCCGGGCGGCTGGGATGCCGACCAGAAGCCCTTCATCTATGTGGTGCGCAGCGGCAAGTTCACCTTGTTTGAAGGCAAATAAGACGGGCTTGTCTGTCCAAAGGTGAGGCATTTGGCCTTGCTGCTCCAGGGGGCCCTTACCGGGCCCCATTGACTTTCAAATCCCCATGCTTGAACAACAACTTCTGAACGCACTCACGCTAGGCAGCGTGTACGCCCTGTTCGCCCTGGGCTTCACGCTGGTTTTTGGTGTGCTGGCTGTCATCAACCTGTCGCACGGCGCACTGTTCATGGTGGGCAGCTATGTGGCGCTGGGCCTGGTCACCCGGTTTCAGTTGCCGCTCTGGCTGGCCATGCTGGGGGCCATGCTGGTCAGCGGCATCATCGGCATGCTGGTGGACGTGCTCATCCTCAAGCCCTTGCGCATGCGCAATGCGCCCCACTTGATCCCCATGATTGCCACCATCGGTGTGAGCATCATGCTCACCACGACGGCGCAGGGGCTGTTTGGTGCAGAGGCCCTGCGCTTTCCGGAAGAGACGCTGCCCGCTGGCGAGTTCGTCGTCGGCAATGTGCATGTGCGTGCGCTGGAAGTCGGCATTGTGCTGATCGCCTTCGTGCTCATGGCGGTGATGTTCTCCATCCTCAAGCGTACCCAGCTGGGCCGTGCGCTGCGGGCTATTTCCGAGTCACCCAAGGCGGCCTGGCTGCTGGGCATTCCGGTGGAGACGCTGTTTCACACGACTTCGTTTGTGGCGGCTGCGCTGGGCGGTATTGCCGGTGTGCTGATTGGTCTGGACTTCAATGCCATCACGCCGCAGATGGGCCAGCCCATGCTGCACAAGGGCATTGCGGTCATCATCCTGGGCGGCATGGGCGATATCCGTGGCGCGCTCATAGGCGGCCTGTTCCTTGGTTTTGCCGAGGTGATCAGCAAGGCCTACCTGTCAAGCCAGATGGGTGACGCGGTGGCCTTCGGCCTGCTGTTCCTGATCCTGCTGGTACGGCCCTCGGGGCTGTTCGGGCGTCAGCTGGAGAGGAAGGCATGATGACCTGGCTCAACGATTTCTGGTCCACCTACAGCACGCTGGTGTTCACCGTGGGTGTGCACGCCATGCTGGCCCTGTCCTTGTGGCTGACACTTTCCTGCGGTCTGCTTTCGCTGGCCAATGCGGCCTTCATGGGCATCGGTGCCTATACGGCCTCGCTGCTGACCTTGCAGGCAGGTTGGGATTTTCCTGCCGTGCTGCTGGCTGGTGGCCTGGCGCCCGCGCTGGTGGCACTGATCATCGGTGTGCCGGTGCTGCGCCTCTCAGGCGTGTACCTGGCCATGGCCACACTGGCCTTTGGTGAAGTGGTGCGCATCACCGTGCTCAACCTGGAGATCACCGGTGGGCCGGAAGGCCTCAACGGCATTCCCCAATCCACCGAAGGCTGGCACATCGTGGTGCTGCTGGGCCTGACCATTTACGGCCTGGCACGCCTGCGCCGCTCCAAGGTCGGCCGCGCCTTTGAAGCGATCAAGGAAGACGAAGTGGCCGCCCGCCTGATGGGCATCAATGTGGCGCGCTACAAGCTGCTGGCCTTCGTGCTGGGCGCTTTCATTGCCGGTGTGGGCGGTGCACTCAATGCCCACTTCACCTTCTTCATCAGCCCGCGCGAATACGGTTTCGAGACCGCTGTGGACTTCCTCACCATGACGGTGCTGGGCGGCACGTCCGGCTTGGTGGGGCCCATTCTGGGCGGCACCATTCTGACCCTGTTGCCCGAGCTGCTGCGCTTCCTGCACGACTTCCGTTCGCTGGTCAACGGCGCCGTTCTGGTGCTGGTGGTGCTGTTCCTGCCCAAGGGCATCTGGGAGCCACGCCGCGTACGCGCCTGGCTGAACCGCAACAAGTCCAGTCGCAATGAAGGAGGCCGGGCATGAGTGCCGGGTTGCTGTCCATCCGCAATGTCGGCAAGCACTTCGGTGGCTTGCATGTCTTGCATGATGTGAATTTCGAGGTGCCCGCAGGCACCATCTACGGTCTCATCGGACCCAATGGTGCCGGCAAGACCACGGTGTTCAACCTGGTGACTGGGCTGTTGCAGCCCAACAGCGGCAGCATCACCTTCCAGGGGGAAGACCTGGTCGGCCTGCCGTCGCATCGCATCACCCAACGCGGCATTGCGCGCACCTTCCAGAACATCCGCATCTTCAAGGAGATGGATCTGCTGGAGAACGTGATGGTGGGTCTGCACGACCATCTGGAGTACGGCACCTTCGGCATGCTGTTCAATACGCCGGGTTACCGGGCTGCGGAAAAGCGCGCCCGCGAGCGCGCGCTGGAACTCCTCACCTGGGTTGGTCTGGACCACAAGGCCGACACCCTGGCCGACAACCTGTCGTACGGCGACCAGCGCAAGCTGGAGTTTGCCCGTGCCCTGGCCACCGAACCCAAGCTGCTGCTGCTCGACGAACCGGTGGCCGGTATGAACCCTTCGGAAAAGACCATTCTGATGGAAGAGATCCGCAACATCCGCCAGCGCGGCTACGGTGTCTTCATGATCGAGCATGACATGCGCTTCGTGATGGGCTTGTGCGACCGCATTGCGGTGCTCAACTTCGGTCGCATCATCGCTGAAGGTACGCCCGACCAGATCCGCAACAACCCCGAAGTGATTGAAGCCTATCTGGGCAAGGAGGATGCAGCATGAGCGTGTGCCTGCGCGTGACGGATATGGCGGTTGCCTACGGCCATATCGAAGCGGTCAAAGGCATTTCGATGGAGCTGCAGCAGGGCGAGATCACGGCCCTGGTCGGTGCCAATGGTGCGGGTAAGAGCACCACCATGCTGGCCATCTCCGGCCTGCTGCGCCCCAAGCGTGGCACCGTGGAATTCGAGGGTGAGGACATTACCCGCCTCTCACCGGACCAGATCGTGCAGCGGGGTGTGGTGCAGGTGCCCGAAGGCCGCGCCATCCTCACCACCATGACGGTTCTGGAGAACCTGCAGCTGGGCGCCTACACCCGCAAAGACAAGGCCGGCATTGCCAGCACACTCGAGGAAGTTTTCCACCTGCTGCCGCGTCTCAAGGACCGCTCGGCCCAGTATGCCGGCAATCTATCCGGTGGCGAGCAGCAGATGCTGGCCATTGGCCGCGCCCTGATGGCCAAGCCCAAACTGCTGTTGCTGGATGAGCCTTCCATGGGGCTGGCCCCCATTCTGGTGCAGGAGATATTCCACACCCTGGTCAAAATCAACCAGGCGGGTCTGAGCCTGTTGCTGGTGGAGCAGAACGTGCGCCAGGCACTCAAGATCGCGCGCCACGGCTTTGTCATCGAGACCGGCAAGATCGTGCTGTCCGATACCGGTGCCAATCTGCTGGCTGACCCCAAGGTGGAAGAGGCCTACCTGGGCGGCTGATCGCCAGGGCTGTCCTGCACCATGCGGTCCGCCATCGAGCTGTTGCGCTCGTCCAGACGGCGTGCCAGCACTCCGGCAATGTTCTTGTAGATGACCGAGGCGATGCTGGCGTAGGCATCGATGCGTGCACGCTGGAAGCACAGCGTCACGCAGTCCACCTGCGCCAACACGGTGGCGGTGCGCAGGTCGTCCCGCACCAGCGCCATTTCACCAAAGCATTCGCCCACACCCAGTGAGGCCACGCGCACGGCACGCCCCTCGCGTTCCTTCACCACATCCACGGCACCCACGATCACCACGTAGAACGAACGGCCCAGGTCCTTCTCGCGGAACAGCACATCGCCCGCCCGGTAGTGCTGAACCTCGCCCAGCGCCAGGGCCGCCAGCAGGCCATCCTGCGGCAGATGGGCAAAGATAGCCACCCGGTCGGCGATCTTCTTGATGATCTGCTGGTCCAGGCGAATGGTGGGCGTGACGGCTTTGGGCGGAATCGGCTCTACGTAAACCTTGCGCGCGCCCACGTTCTCGGAGAGCAGGTTTGCAATTTCAGGGTCGACTCTTGTAGCCATGGCGGAACCGTGAAGGCCTCCAGACGGAAAGGAGAAGCCAGTCTAGCGCGAATCGGTGCTCAGATGCGGCACTGTGCCAATCCGGCGCCGTGCTGCATGACGAAGGTGCGAAATGCATCGTTCACCCCCGAGAGAAAAGAGTCGCGCCGGTGCAGCAGGCACCAGTCCAGCATCTTGGGCATGTCTTCCAGATGCAGCACGCACAGGCGTCCGGCCTCCAGCTCGATCTGGAAGGTGTGCGCCGAAAGGAAGCTGATGCCCATGCCGGCCATCACGGCCTGCTTGATGGTCTCGTTGCCCGACAGCTCCATGGACACCTTCACCTGCAGCGACTGCGCCTGCACCAGGTGCTCGAAGAACTGGCGTGTGGCCGAGTTGGGTTCGCGGAAGATGAAGGGCTCGTCCTTCAGCGCCTCCCAGGTGATTCGGCGCTTCTTTGCCAACGGGTGGTTGGCTGCGGCCACGATGCAATGCGGGTGCTGGGCAAAGGCCTCTGCTTCCAGGTCCGCCTCGGAGGGGGGATAGCCGGCAATGGCCACATCCAGCTGATGGTCCTGCAACATCCCCAGGATCGCGTCGCGCCGGTCCACCGTGAGCTTGAACTTGACGCCCGGCCACTCCTGGGCAAAGGCCATCAGCAGCTTGGGTGCAAAGTAATGCGCGGTGGGCACCACGCCCAGATGAAGAAAACCGCCCTTGGAGCCTTCGGTGGTGTGAAAGGCCGCCACCGCCTCTTCCGCAATCTGCACCTGGCTCAGGATGCGCCGCGACTGGCGCAGCATCTCTTCACCGGCCTGACTCAGGGTCACCTTCTTGCCCACCTTGACCAGCAGTTGCAGACCGAGGTCGGATTCGAGCTGCTGCACCTGCATGGAGACTGCCGGTTGCGTCACGTTCATCTGCTCGGCAGCGCGTGAATAGCTCAGGTGGGTAGCCACCGCTTCGAACAGGCGCAACTGCCGTAGCGTGAGGTTCTTGAGGTAGCTGTCACGCCCGGTGAAGGGCGTATCTGCGACGGGCGTTTTTTCCTTGCGGGAAATCCCTGAGGCTGCTGACTTTTTAGGGGCTTTGCTGGCGTGCTGTTTCATTGGTGTTTTCCCTTGGTTTCAATGCCTTCGCCAGACGCCTTCGTGACAGTGCGGACCGGGCTTCCTGTGGACGTTTGCGGGCATGCTGAATGTATCAGTGTTGCTTATGCATTTCATAAAAATATATGCATTGCGGCTATGGATGAGGCCACCTACATTCACCCTCAATTCGTAGCCACTGCATAGACATGACCCAAACCCCTGCCCCCAAGCCTTTCCCGAAATGGAATCCGGAACATGCTGCCTCTCTCGACGCGCCCGGCCTGCTGCTGTACCGCTCCAACCTGCTGGGCTCCGACCTGCGCATCACCAACTATGGCGGCGGCAACACCTCTGCCAAGATCACCCAGACCGACCCCCTGACCGGCCAGCCCGTGCAGGTGTTGTGGGTCAAGGGTTCGGGGGGCGACGTGGGCTCCATGAAGCTGGATGGCTTCTCCACACTCTATCTGGACAAGCTGCAGGCGCTGCAAGGCATCTACCGCGGCCCCGCACACGAAGATGAAATGGTGGCCTATCTGCCGCATTGCACCTTCAACCTGAACCCGCGCGCCGCCAGCATCGACACACCGTTGCATGCCTACCTGCCGTTTGCGCACGTGGACCACATGCACCCGGACTCGGTGATCGCGATTGCCGCCATGGCCAACAGCGAAGCGCTGACGCAGAAGATATTCAACGGCACCGTGGGCTGGTTGCCCTGGCGCAAACCCGGCTTCGAGCTGGGTCTGATGCTGCAGCGCTACCAGGCCGCGCACCCCGACCAACGCGGACTGGTGCTGGCCGGTCATGGCCTGTTCACCTGGGGTGCAGATTCCAAATCCTGCTATGAAAACACGGTCGGTGTGATCGAGCATGCACAGAACTGGCTGGCCGAGGAACGCGTGGCGCGCAAGGCGGTGAGCTTTGGCGGTGAGGCGCGCAAGTCGCTGGGCACCGCAGAGCAGGACGCCACTTTGGCCCGCCTCCTGCCGGTGTTGCGCGGTCTGACGTCCAAGTCCGGCCACAAGCTGCTGCATGTAGACCGCCAGAACACCGTGATGGAATTCGTCAACAGCCGTGACCTGGTGCCGCTGGCCGCGCTGGGTACGTCCTGCCCGGACCATTTCCTGCGTACCAAGATCCGACCCATGATCGTGGAAGAGTCGGTCTACACCCTGGAAGGCAAGGCGTTGGCCGAAGCGCTGGAAGCCAAGCTGGTGGCTTACCGCGCCGATTACGCGGCCTACTACGAGCGTTGCAAGCGCGCCGACAGCCCGGCCATCCGCGATGCCAACCCGGTCATCATCCTGTTGCCCGGCATCGGCATGGTCTCCATTGCCAAGGACAAGGCCACCGCCCGCATTGCCGGCGAGTTCTATGTGAATGCCATCAACGTGATGCGCGACGCCAACGCGGTGGACACCTATGTGGGCCTGCCGGAGCAGGAAGCGTTTGACATCGAATACTGGCTGCTCGAAGAAGCCAAGCTGCAACGCATGCCCAAGGCCAAGCCGCTGGTGGGCAAGGTCTCGCTGGTGACCGGTGGAGCCGGCGGCATTGGCCGCGCCATCGTAGAGCGCCAGCTGCAGGAAGGCGCTTGCGCCGTGCTGCTGGACATCGATGCCGCAGCGCTGGAAACCACCGTAGCCGAGCTGTCCAAGAAGTTCGGCAAGGACGTGGTGCGTGGCGTGGTGTGCGATGTCACCAGCGAAGAGTCGGTCATGGCAGCTTATGCCCGCGCCACGCTGGAATTTGGCGGTGTGGACATCCTGGTGTCCAACGCCGGTATCGCCTCAGCCTCGCCGCTGGAGGACACCACGCTGGCTTTGTGGAACCGCAACCAGAGCATCCTGGCCACCGGCTACTTCCTGGTGGGGCGCGAAGCTTTCCGTCTGATGAAGGCGCAGGGCGTGGGCGGCTCCATGGTGTTCATCGCCAGCAAGAACGGCATGGTGGCCAGCAACCAGGCCGTGGCCTACTGCGCTGCCAAGGCCGCCGAAATCCAGCTCTCGCGCAGCTTTGCGCTCGAAGGCGCACCACTGGGCATACGCTGCAACGTGGTCAACCCCGATGCCGTCATCCGCGGCAGCAAGATCTGGACCGGCAGCTGGAGCCAAGAGCGCGCCGCTGCCAACAAGGTTGATGAGCAGGACCTGGAAGCCTTCTACCGTGACCGCTCCATGCTCAAGCGCAGCGTGTTTCCCGAAGACATTGCCGAGGCCACCTATTTCTTCTGCGCCGAACATCTGAGTGCCAAGAGCACCGGCAACATCCTCAACGTGGATGCCGGTAACCTCGCGGCTTTCACGCGCTAACTTTTCACCGCTTTCAAGGACTGCCATGCCCATACTTTCCACCAGCCAGATCCAGGAGCACAACGCCACGGTGAAGCGCCATGCGGATACCGATTACGAGTACCTGGGCGAGCAACTGGCGCGCCGCAACATCGACATCGACACCATCAAGCAACAGGTGGCCCAATTCGGTGTGGCTATTCCCAGCTGGGGCGTGGGCACCGGCGGTACCCGCTTTGCGCGCTTTCCCGGACAGGGTGAACCGCGCCATGTGTTTGACAAGCTGCAGGACTGCGGCGTGATCCAGCAGCTCGCGCGCGCCACACCCACCGTGTCACTGCATATCCCATGGGACAAGTGCAGTGACTGGAACGAGCTGCGCCAGACGGCCAGCGGCTACGGCCTAGCGTTTGATGCGATGAACTCCAACACCTTCTCCGACCAAAAAGGCCAGGCGCACAGCTACAAGTTCGGCAGCCTCACCCATGCGGACGCTGCCACCCGCGCACAGGCGGTGGAGCACAACATCGAGTGCATCGAGATCGGTAAGGCGCTGGGCAGCAAGGCGTTGACCGTGTGGATTGGAGACGGCAGCAACTTCCCCGGCCAGCAGCACTTCCGCCGCGCCTTTGATCGGTATCTGGAAAGCGCTCGCCAGATCTATGCGGAGTTGCCCGGCGACTGGCGCATGTTCCTGGAACACAAGATTTGCGAGCCGGCCTTTTACAGCACCGTGATCCAGGACTGGGGCAGCAGCTTCATGGCGGCCAGCGCTCTGGGTGACAAGGCCCAGTGCCTGGTGGACCTGGGCCACCATGCGCCCAACGTCAACATCGAGATGATCGTGGCCAGGCTGATTGCCGCGCGCAAGCTGGCGGGCTTTCACTTCAACGACAGCAAGTACGGCGACGACGATCTGGATGCCGGCAGCGTGGCGCCGTATCGTCTGTTCCTGGTGTTCAACGAACTGGTGTCTGCTGCGCACGAGAAAGTGGCCGGCTTCAACCCCGCCTACATGCTGGACCAGAGCCACAACGTCACCGACCCCATCGAGAGCCTGATGACCAGCGCCGCCCAGGTTCAGCGCAGCTATGCGCAGGCCCTGGTCGTGGACCGCGCCGCTCTGGACGCCGCGCAGCAAGCCAACGATGCGCTGCTGGCCACGCAGGCGCTCAAGCGCGGCTTCGAGACCGACGTCACCCCCATCCTGCAGCGCGTGCGCCTGGAAGCCGGCGGTGCGATTGACCCGGTAGGCGCTTACCGCGCCAGCGGCTATCGCCAGCAGGTTGCCAAGGACCGTCCGGCGGTGGCAGGTGGCAGTGGCGGCATTGTTTGAAGGTGCATGCAAAGGGCATGCACCGCTCCCCATCGAGTCCTGCGTTGGTGCGTCAAGCACCTGCGGGCATCGAGACCGGCCTTCGGGTCTTTTTTCAGTAACTACATCCAGGAGACATAAATGAAGAAACAATTGAAGACCTTGCTGGCCGTTGCCTTGAGCGCAGTGTTGGTCAGCCCTGTCATGGCAGCCGACAAGATTGCGCTCGTCGTCAAGAGCCTGGGTAATGGCTTCTTCGACGCGGCCAACCAGGGTGCGCAGGAAGCCGCCAAGGAACTCAAGAACGTGGAAGTGATCTACACCGGCCCGGCCAAGGCCACCGCCGAAGGCCAGATCGAAATCGTCAACTCGCTGATTGCCCAGAAGGTCTCGGCCATCGTCATCTCCGCCAACGACCCGGATGCGCTGGCGCCTTCGCTCAAGCGCGCCATGGACCGCGGCATCAAGGTCATCTCCTTTGACTCCGGCGTGCGAAAGGACGGCCGCATGATGCACCTCAACCCCTCCAGCAATCCGCTGATCGGCGAAAAGCTGGTGAAGATGACGCAGCAGGCCATTGGTGACAACGGCGAGATCGCCATCTTGTCGGCCACTGCACAAGCCACCAACCAGAACATCTGGATCGAGGAAGCCAAGAAGGTGCTGGCCCAGCCCGCCTACAAGGGCCTGAAGCTGGTCAGCGTGGTCTACGGTGACGACCAGACCGACAAGAGCTACCGCGAAGCCCAGGGCCTGTTCAAGAGCTATCCCAACCTGAAGGCCATCATTGCCCCCACCACCGTGGGTGTGGCTGCAGCGGCCAAGGCTGTGCAGGACGAGAAGAAGGTTGGCAGCATCTATGTGACCGGCCTGGGTCTGCCCTCTGAAATGGCGGGCCATGTGAAGAGCGGCGCGGTGAAGTCCTTTGCGATCTGGAATCCCATCGACCTGGGTTACTCTTCCATCATGGCGGCCAGCCAGTTCATCTCCGGCAAGGTCACTGGCAAGGCAGGCGACAAGGTGTCGCTGGGTCGCGTCGGTACCGTGACGCTGGATGCCAATGGCGAGGCTGCGATGGCTGAGCCCTTTACCTATGACGCCTCCAACGTGGAGAAGTTTGCCAAGTTCTTCTGACACGTCTGGTTTGCTTTGTTGGTGGTGGACACAGGCCGGCGTGGCACTCAGCGCCGTCCGTGTCCCCCGGACTGGGCGGGGCCCAGTCCTCCTCCTTTACCTACCGGCGCTGAGCGCTACGCCGTCCTGTGTCAGCCAGTGCGGTTGGAGCGCTAAGGTCATTTGATCGTTGCGCACCCAACGTGGCGAGCACCAACGCTGGCAGCGGCGTACCCCAATCCATGCGAGCATGACGGCAATTTTTTGGAAACCGAGAATCCTTTGATGTCCGATGAAGTGTTGCTAGCCCTAAGCGGCGTCCACAAAAGCTACGGTGCAACCCGTGCCTTGCGTGGCGTGGACCTCACGCTGCATGCCGGCGAGGTACTGGCCCTGGTCGGGGAAAACGGCGCAGGCAAATCCACGCTGGTGAAGATGCTCACCGGCGTGATCCCCATGGACGAGGGTGCCATCACCCTCCAGGGCGTGCCGCAGCGCTTTGCCAACGCACAGGCCACGCAGGCCGCTGGCATCCTGGCTGTGCACCAGGAAACGGTGATGTTCGAAGAACTCAGTGTGGCCGAAAATATTTTTGTGGGCCGCCACCTCATGCGTGGCCCCTTTATCGACTGGGCTGCCATGAACGTGCAGGCCCAGGCCGTGCTGGATGACATCGGTGCGCGCTTCACCGCCACCACCCTGGTCAAGGACCTGAGCCTGGCCGAACGGCATCTGGTGGAAATTGCGCGGGCGCTGTCGCAAAAGGCGCTGGTGGTGATTCTGGATGAGCCCACAGCGGCCCTGTCGCAGGCCGAGATACGTGACTTCTACGGCATTGTGCGCAAGCTGCGCGACCAGGGCGTTGGCATCATCTTCATTACCCACAAGTTCGATGAAATCTTTGCCGTGGCTGACCGCTACCTGGTGCTGCGCGATGGCGCTGCCGTAGGCAGCGGTCGCATTGCCGATGCCACCGAACAGGAGCTGGTGCGCCTCATGGCCGGACGTGCCATCGACCAGATCTACCCACACATCGACTCGGTGCCGGGAGGCGAGGTGCTGTCGGTGAAAAACCTGTCGCACCCCACCGAGTTCCGCGACATTCACTTCAACCTGCGCCGCGGGGAGATCCTGGGCTTCTACGGACTGGTGGGTGCCGGGCGCAGCGAAGCCATGCTGGCGCTCATGGGACTGAACCCGGCCGCCCGTGGCGACTTTGAAGTGTTGGGCCGCAAGCTGGATGCGCGCCGCCCCGGTGACGCCATTGCCGCTGGCATTGCCTATGTGCCGGAGGAGCGCCAGCGCCAGGGTGGCATATTGAGCTTTTCGGTGCAGGACAACATCAGCCTGGCGGGTCTGGCGCGCTTTGCTACCGGGCCCTGGTTGTCGGCCCTCAAGGAGTCGGCCCTGTGCCAGCGCATGACCGAGCGTCTGCGCATCAAGACTGCTTCGCCGCACACCCTGCTTTCCGGCCTGTCCGGTGGCAACCAGCAGAAGGTGGTGATTGCCAAGTGGCTGGGGCTGGACCCCAAGATCGTGATCCTGGACGAGCCCACCAAGGGCATTGATGTGGGCGCGAAGCAGGCGGTGTACCACCTGATCGCAGAGATGGTGAAAGAGGGGTTGTCCGTGATTCTGGTGTCTTCCGAATTGCCCGAGGTGATGAACCTGGCGCACCGCGTGATCGTCATGCGCCACGGGCTGCAAGTGGCCGAGTTTGCCCGCGGGGACATGCATGCCGAGGCCATCGTGGCAGCGGCGTCCGGGCTGGACGGCAGCAGTGCGCAGGCTGCGCACCATGCCCTGGAGGCCGTGGCATGAAGAACCTGTTCAACATCCGTCGTGAGTGGCTGCTAGTGGCCATCATTGCCGTCATCACGCTGGTGGTGGGCGCGCGTGCGCCGGTCTTCCTGACGCTGCGCAATGGCATGGACATTGCCAACGATTCGGCCATCCTGGCTATTCTGGTCATGGGCCAGATGATGGTGCTGCTGACCCGTGGCATCGACCTCTCGGTGGCCTCCAACCTTGCGCTGACCGGCATGGTGTGCGCGCTGCTGGGCCGCAGCTTTCCGCAGGTGTCCATCGTGCTGCTGATGCTGGTGGCGCTGGGCGTGGGCGCGCTGCTGGGTGCGGTCAACGGCTGGTTGATCACCGGCTTCAACCTGCCGCCCATCGTGGTGACCCTGGGCACGCTGTCGGCCTATCGCGGTGCCATCTTTGTCGCGGCCAAGGGCGCCTGGATTTCGGACCAGGACATCCACGAGGGCATCAAAGGTCTGCCGCGCGAAGTCTGGCTGGGGCTGCCTGCGCTGGTGTGGTTTGCGCTCATTGTGCTGGCGCTCTCGGCGGTCTTTCTCAAGCTGCGCAAGGAAGGACGCGAGATCTATGCGCTGGGCGGCAACCCGCACGCGGCCACCTACATCGGCATCTCGGTGCCGCGCCGCCTGCGCATGGTCTACACGCTCTCGGGCATGCTGGCCGGTCTGGCCGGACTGCTGTGGGTGGGGCGCTATTCGATTGCCTATACCGAGCTGGCCGCTGGCTATGAGCTGACGGTGGTGGCTGCCTGCGTGATTGGCGGTGTGAGCATAGGCGGCGGCGTGGGCACGGTGCTGGGGGCTGCGCTGGGTGTGCTGTTCATCGGGGTGGTCAACGGTGCCTTGCCGGTGATCCAGGTGTCACCCTTCTGGCAGCAGGCCATCTCGGGTGCGGTGATTTTGATTTCGGTGGCCGTGAATGCGCGCTCGGAGCGCCGCGCCGGCCGGCAGATTCTGGAACGTCAGGGAGCAGCGGCATGAAGGCCTGGAATACATGGGAGCGCGTGCTGCTGGCATTGCTGGTGGTTCTGCTGGCGGTGTTTGGTGCCACGCAGACCGGTTTCATGAGTGTGGACACCCTGGCCGACAGTACCTTCAACTTCAGCGAGAAAGGCCTGCTCGCCTTGGCCATTGCGCTGCTGATCGTCTGCGGTGAGATCGACCTGTCGATTGCCGCCATCCTGGCCCTGTCTTCGCTTGCCATGGGTTACAGCATGCGCGCTGGTCTGGGCCCCTGGGGTATTGCGGCTGCGGCCTTGCTCACCGGTGTGGTGGCGGGCGCCTTCAATGGTCTGCTGGTGACGCGCTACAAGCTGCCCTCCATCGTGGTCACCATCGGCACGCTGTCGCTCTACCGCGGTCTTGCATTGGTGGCCTTGGGCGACCAGTCCATCTCGGGCTATCCGGAAGTGTTCTCCACGCTGGGCAATGCCTATCTGGGCGAGGTCATCGGCGTGCGCTGGCTGGTGGTACCCATCGAGTTCGTGCTGCTGTGCGTGGCTGCACTTGCTGTCGGGCTGGTGCTGCACCGGACCATCATGGGCCGGCGTATCTACGCGATTGGCGCCAATCCGGTGGCTGCGCGCTTCTCGGGCATTGAGGCGGATCGCTACCGCTTCCTGCTGTTTGTGTTTGCTGGCCTGATGGCTGCCATTGCGGCCATTCTGCTCACCGGGCGCATTGGCAGCACGCGCCCCAACATTGCCATGGGCTGGGAGCTGGATGCCATCACCATGGTGATCCTGGGCGGCGTGGCTATCGAAGGCGGGCGCGGCAGCATCGTGGGCACCATGCTTGCGGTGCTGTTGCTGGGTCTGTTCACCTTTGGCATGGGCATGGCCAATGTGACCGGCATCGTCATGTCCATGGTGATCGGCGTGCTGCTGATCGTGTCCATGGTGCTGCCCCGCCTGCTCAAACGCAATGGAAGAAAGGGAGCCCACGCATGAGTACCGAAAAGATTGGCTTTCGCATGTTCCTGCATCCCGGTCAAGCCGAGGAATACAAACGCCGTCACGATGCCATCTGGCCCGAGCTCAGCGCCTTGCTCACGACCAGCGGCGTGAGCGACTACAGCATCTACCTGGACGAAGAGCACCACGTGCTGTTTGCCACCCTGAGGCGCACTGCCAACCATGGCATGGATGCGCTGCCCGCACACCCGGTGATGCAACGTTGGTGGGCCTATATGGGTGACATCATGCGCGCCAACCCCGACGGATCACCCGTGGTGGAGCCGCTGCCCTGCATGTTCCACATGGACTGAACAACCATGGGTGCAACTGCAGCGGATCTGACGCTGGTCATCGACATCGGCAAGAGCAACGCCAAGCTGCTGTTGCTGGACAAGCAGGGCACGGTGGTGGAGCGCCACAGCCGCGCCAATGCCAGCGTGCAAAGCGCGCTGGGCTATCCGGCGCTGGATGTGCACGGTCTGGCGCAATGGATGCAGCAGACCATGGCGGCGTCCCCCCATGCGCAGCGCTGCGGCCATGTGATCACCTCCACCCATGGCGCCGCCTTGGTGGCGCTCGACGACAAGGGCCTGGCCTGGGAGCCGCTGGACTATGAATACGAAGCGGTGGCGCAGGACAGCGCATTGCAACAGGCGTTTGCCGATGGCAGCACCTTTGCCGAGACGCTCTCGCCCGAACTTCCCGCCGGGCTCAATGCCGCACGCCAGCTTGGCTGGATGCAGAACAACCATCCCGAAGCCTGGCAACGCACCCGCTGCCTGATGCCCTATGCCCAGTACTGGGCCTGGCTGCTCAGCGGCGTGGCCTGCAGCGAAGTGTCTTCGCTGGGTTGCCACACCCATCTGTGGAATCCGAACACCGCCAGCTATTCCCGGCTGGCACAGGAGCGGGGCTGGGCTGCGTTGTTTGCGCCGCTGCGCAGTGCCTGGGAGGTACTGGGCCCGGTACGCCCCGAGGTGGCGAAACAATGGGGCTTGCCTGCCACGGTACAGGTCCATGTGGGTGTGCACGACAGCAATGCCTGTCTGGCGCGCTATCTGCCACGTACTGCCGCAGCAGACGCTGGGCCGCAATCCTTGACCCTGGTGTCGTCCGGCACCTGGACCGTGTTGATGGCGCCCGGCGCATCCGCCCACGATCTGACGGCTGAAAAGGATATGCTGGCCAATGTGGATGTCACGGGGCGCATGACACCGACAGCCCGCTTCATGGGCGGGCGCGAGTTTGCTGTGTTGCTCGATGGCGCCAGTCCGGATGCCGCCTCCTGGGAGGCCGTGCAGTCCCTGATCGATGCGCAGGTGATGGCACTGCCGGCATTTGCAGCGCAGGGCGGCCCCTTTGCAGGGCGCGCAGGTTCGGTGGTACGTGGTGCACAGGCCGTGCCTCTGCCAACGGGGACTGTGCTGACAGAAGTGCAACGTGCTGCACTGGCGGCACTGTATTGCGCCCAGATGACGTGTTGGTTGATCCATGCCCTGTGGGGCACCAACCTGAGTGCGCACCGGGTGGTTGTGGAAGGCCCGCTGGCGCATAACTACGTCTACCTGGGAGCGTTGCAGGCGCTGTTGCCCGGCGCCAACTGCTTCGCCAGCGTGGACACTGTGGAAGGTACGGCCAGAGGCGCCTGGTGTCTGGCGCAGGACGCACGCGCGGCACAGTCCGGCTTGCTGGAGCCTGTGTCCGTTGCACATGTGCGCGGGCTGGGCACCTACCACGGTAACTGGTTGGCCCGGCTGTAGACCGGCGCTCAAGTGCATTCGCACTTGCATCTGCTCTTTCAAGGGTGCTTAAGCGAGACTTAAGTAACCCTATGGCGTCTATTCCTTTGCCCTGACATTAGGCGCAGGCCTTGTTGTGGCGCAGAATGGAAGCCACTGAACAGGATTGTTTAGGGGGGCAGATGAATCTGGACCAGATGAGCCGACCCAAGAGTTGGCTCCAGTCTTTACAGCTCAAACTTTCGGTATTGCCGGTTTTGCTGGTTGTCGTCTTTATATGGGGCGGAAGCAACCTTGCCGGCAAATACCTGTATGAGCGCCAGCGCGAATTCCTGGTGGACCAGCAGAACTCGGCAGCCCGTGTCTACGCGCAGGGCGTGAGTCAGAAGGTCAGCAACGAGATTCAGCTTCTGGAAGTGCTGGCAAGCCGATTCGATTCCGCGCGGTTGCGCGATCCGGTCTATGCGTCGCAGTATCTGTCGCAGCGGTACACGCTTCCCATCCAGTTCTCTGCGGGCGCATTCGTGCTGGATGCCAATGGGGTGGTGGTTGGGGACTTCCCCGAAATTCCCGGACGCAAGGGCAAGAGCTATGCCGACAGGGAGTACTTCAAGCAAGTCAAGGAAAGCGGAAAAACCTACGTCAGCTCCCCGGTATTGGCACGCGTCTTGAAGCAGACTGTCGTCACTTTCACGGTCCCCCTCTTTGATGCCCGATCGGAATTTGTCGGTGCGCTGGTCGGTGGGGTCGACATGGCGTCTGCCGATTTCCTGGGGCTGTTGACGAATGCCAAGGTCATGGGCAACAACGAGATCTACGTTGTGTCCCTGTCCGACGAGGCCGTCATTGCCAGCTCCGATCCGGCCAGCGTCAAACTGCCATTGATCGATAACGAAGTCGGACGCAACATTAGGAAGGGCGAGACCAGTTTCATCGGGAAAAGCCGCAAGGGAATTGAAAAGCTGTATTCGGTGGCACCGATAGAGCGCACCGACTGGAAGCTGGTGGTGGCGCTTCCTACTGGCATTGCCTTTGCATCTGCCGATGAGATGCTGCGCGCACTGAGCTGGATTTCGTTGATCACCACCCTGTTGGGTGTGACCGTCGCACTGCTGTTATCAAGAAAGCTGCTGCAACCCCTGAAAAAGGTTGGGCAGAGCATGGATGCCATGTCCAGCGGGCAACGCGTGCTGGAGCCGATAGCGCAGGTGGGCGACACGGAGATACGCGGTCTGATTGCCAGCTTCAACCGGCTGACCTCCAGCATCCAGACGCAACAACAGACCCTGCAGCAGGAACGGGGGGAGTTGCAAAAGGCCAGGGACGAGCTGCACAGCCTGAACGAAGACCTGGAAGCCAAAGTGGCACAGCGCACGCGCGAAGTGCAGGACCTGTACGACCAGGCACCCTGCGGCTACCACACCCTCAATGCCGATGGCGTGTTGGTGAACGTCAACGCAACCGAACTGGACTATCTGGGCTATGACAGAGCGGAGTTTGTCGGCCGCCCCATTTTTGACTTTCTCAGTCCGTCCAGCGCACAGCAAGTGCGTGAGCGGTTTGTGAAGTTCAAACAGGAAGGTACCTTGCGCAATTTCGAGCTGGAGTTCGTCTGCAAGGATGGCTCCATCCGACCATTCCGGGTGGATGCCAATCTGGTACGTGACGCCAACGGCTTGCCGCTCTACAGCCGCAGCACGCTGACCGACGACCGTGAGCGCATGGAGCAGACCCGGCGGTTGATGGAGCTTTACCAGTTCCTGCACGAGGTCATGGACAAGCTGCCCTTTGGTGTGCTGGTCTTCGACGCCGATCACCGCATCGTCCTGCACAACAAGCTGCTGGAGGCCATGTTGGACTTGCCACCGGAACTGTTCCTGGGCGAGGCGGTATTCCATACGGATTTCCTGCGCTTCAAGCACCAGCGCGGAGACTTCGGTGACAAGCCGCTGGCCGAAGTCGTGCAGTCGTATGTGGACAGCCTGGACAGTCGCAAGCCCCTGCATTTTGAACGTCGCTATGCCAACGGAAAGACCTTTGAAGTCATCGGGGAGCCACTGGCCTCCAACCACATGATCGTCACCTACACCGATGTGACGCACAAGAAGGAATCCGAGAAACTGGTGCTGGCGGCCAAGGAACTGGCTGAGGCCACCACCCTTTCCAAGAGCCAGTTCCTGGCAAACATGAGCCATGAAATCCGCACGCCGATGAACGGCATTCTGGGCTTGGCCTACGTGCTGGAGCGCATGCCCTTGAACGAGGAGGCAAGGAGACTGGTGCGGCGTATCTCGCAGACCGGCAAGACCCTGCAGAGCATATTGAACGACATCCTCGACTTCTCCAAGATAGAAGCCAACCAGATGAGTGTGGAGCACACCGCGTTCACGCTGGGGGATGTGCTCGACAGCGTGGCCACCATCATGATTGGTGACCCGAATCGCCCGGATGTGGAGGTGGCCATCGCGCCGCCGCCAGACCACATCCATCCGATTGTGGGGGACCCCACCCGGCTCGGACAGGTGCTGAGCAATCTGGTGGGCAATGCCATCAAGTTCACCCACAACGGCTATGTCCGGCTGGAAGTGGGCAAGGTGCGCAGGGACGATGTGTCCGTCACCCTCCGGTTCGCGGTGCGCGATACCGGCATTGGCATTTCGGAAGCTGCTATGGCGGACATATTCAAGCCCTTCAGCCAGGCCGACGCATCCACCACCCGCAAATACGGTGGCAGCGGGCTGGGTCTTTCCATCAGCCGCAGGTTGGTGGACATGATGGGCGGCATGCTGGAGGCGCACAGCACGCCCGGCGTGGGCAGCGAATTCTTCTTCACCGTGGAGTTCCCCTGGGCGCGCGAGGTCACCGAGATGGGCCGCAGACTGCGGGACCTGGATTTGCTCATTGCCGATGACAGCCAGATCTCGCGCGATGCCATTCGTACCACCGCACTGGCGCTGGGCTGGAACCCGGCTGTGGTCTGCGGTGGTCAGGAAGCGCTGCAGCATGTGGTCAACCGCAAGCAGTCCGGCCAACCCCCGGAGGTTCTGGTGCTGGACTGGAAGATGCCGGATCTGGACGGTCTCTCCGTCGCTCGGGGCGTGCACGAATACCTGGAAGGTGGCCAGGGCCCCATCATCATCCTGGCCACGGCCTATTCGCGGGATGACGTGTTGGCCCATCCGGACGCGGAGCTTGCCGATGCCGTGCTCAACAAGCCGGTGAGTGCGTCTGCGCTGTTCGATGCGGTGATGTCGGCATTGCGCAAGCGCACCGTGTTTGAGCCATCCAGCGGCAGTGCGGCACCGCAGCGCCTGCAGGGAGTGCGTCTTCTGGTGGTGGACGACAGTGACGTCAATCTGGAGGTGGCCAAGCTGATCTTTGAAGGCGAGGGGGCCACAGTGGTCACGGCCGAAGACGGGCAGGCAGCCATCGACTGGCTTTTTGCCCACCCCAACGACATCGACGTGGTGCTCATGGACGTGCAGATGCCCAACATGAATGGTGGGCAGGCAACGCAGCGCATACGTCAGGATGCACGTTTTACAAAACTGCCCATAGTTGCCTTGAGTGCCGGTGCCTTTGCGCAGGACCGTGAGAATGCGATCAACGCCGGCATGAACGACCACCTCTCCAAACCCATGGACGTGGAGAAGGCCATCTCCGTCATACTTTCACAGATGCAGCGCACTGTGGATGACTCTTCCGACCCGCAACGCAGGGTGACAGATTCCCGCTCCAGCCCGGTATTTCCCGGGCTGGATGTGGCCGACGCGATCAGGCTCTGGCGCAGTGCCGACCAGTACAAGCTGTATCTGGGCAAGTTTGTTGCGGACTACAGCCCGCGCATTGCGCTGCTGGACCAGCCTGCCGATGAGAGTCTGGCCGGCTTTGTGCACAAGCTCTGCGGAGTGGCTGGCAATCTGGGCATGCATGAAGTCGGCAAGGCGGCCAAGGTGCTTCAGTTCCAACTGCGGTCCGGTGACGACACGGTGCTGGCCCGTGCTGCGCTCAAGGAAGCTCTTGCAGTGGTGATGGCGTCGATACAGCAGTATCTGGGCGAACTTGCGCAGTCAGCTGCAACGCCGCATAGTCACGCCGCGCCGGACCTCGGCCATGTTGCGACCTTGCTGGAGCAGCTCATTGCCATTCTGGCGAGTGACAACCCCTTCGGTGCAGAACCCTTGTTCAAGGAACTGACCGCCCTGGTGGGCGAAGTGCCACTCAAGGCCGTGCGTGAGGCCGTTGCCGGTTTCCAGTTCAGGCTGGCGGAGAAAGCGGTGCTTGCACTGGCAGACCAATTCCATATCGTGTTGAAAGGCCAATAGACAGATGTCGAAGCGACCCATATTGATCGTCGATGATGAACCCGCGAATCTCGCCCTGATGGGCGAGATCCTCTCCGGCGAATACGACTTGGTGTTTGCCGCCACTGGAGCCGATGCGCTGCTGGCCGCCAGGAAGCATCAACCGGCGATGGTATTGCTGGACATCCAGTTGCCCGACATCGATGGCTATGAAGTGTGTCGCCAGCTCATGGCCGACCCACTGACCAACGAGACGATCGTCCTCTTTGTCACCAGCATGTCAGACCGCAAGATGGAAGAAAAAGGGTTTGCGCTGGGTGCGGTGGACTACATTGTCAAACCCATCAGCCCGCCCATCGTGGCGGCGCGGGTACGTGCGCATCTCTCCATGGTGCGTGTCGAACGGCTGGAGCAGAGCTACCGCGAGGCCATTTCCATGCTGGGCGAGGCCGCGCACTTCAATGACGAAGATACCGGCGTGCACATCTGGCGCATGGCCGCCTATAGCGAAGCGCTGGCCCGCGCCGCCGGAAAATCCGAAGACTACTGCCGCGATATCGAGCGCGCGGCGGCCATGCACGATACCGGCAAGATCGGCATACCCAAGGAAATCCTGCAAAAGCCCGGTCCACTGAACGCGGCAGAGTGGACGGTGATGCGCACGCACTGCCAATTGGGACGCGACATCCTGGCCAAAGGCACCTCGGACACGTTCAAGATGGCCGCCTCGATCGCCATGTACCACCACGAAAAATGGGATGGCTCGGGGTACCCGGAAGGCCTTGCTGGCGAGGCCATTCCCATCGAGGCGCGCATGGTTGCCATTGCCGACGTTTTTGATGCGCTGACCATGCGCAGGCCCTACAAGGAGGCCTGGTCGGCGGAGCGCGCCCTGCAGATACTGCGCGAAGGCGCTGGCAAGCACTTCGATCCCCGCCTGATCGACGTGTTCTTCTCCATCATCCCCACCATTGAAGCCATACGCGCCCGCTGGGAGACGCCGGAGGGCGCGAGCAAGTAGCGATAGAAGTTCAGGCACCAATCATTGCGGCGGCAGCAGCTCGGCCACCAGGGTGATGGATGGAACGCCCGTCAGAGCCTTGGAGAGCGGGCAGTTGTGCTTGGCCAGATCGGCCAATTCCTGAAAGCGTGCGTCCTCCATGCCGATTACGCTCGCCTTCATATGCAAGGCAATCTGGTCGATGGCAAAACCTTCGCCTGCGGCCACTAGCCGGACGCGGGCCCGGGTATCCACCATCTGCGTGGCGAAACCGGCCTTCTCGCAGGCAAACGAAAACGCCATGGTGAAACATGCCGCGTGTGCTGCGGCCAATATCTCTTCCGGATTGGTGCCCTTGCGTTCTTCTCCGAAGCGACTGGCAAAGCCATAAGGGTAGTTGGCCAGCGCGCCGGTTTCAGTGCTGATTTCTCCCTTGCCTTCTTTGCCGGAACCTAGCCAATGGACGCTGGCGGATTTTTCGGACATGTCGATTCCTTCGTGGTTGAGTGGCATTCAGCCTATCGGTTGGGTTGAGCGATTTCGGTGCGCCAACGCACGGAGCCGTGCCAGTGCCGGGCAGTAACCTGAGCCCATGAACACTCCACCCAACCAGGCGCTCAGTCGCCGCATTTTTCTGCGCAAGTCCGTGGTCATACTGCCCACGGCTACATTGGTGCTGACTAGCGCTGCACAGGAAAAGGGGAGTGCCGATGCCACGGACAAGACAGGCGCCACGTCGTCCACGGCAACCTACCAACCGGCCTACTTCCATCCGGCGGAATGGGTCTTTGTGCAGGCCGCAGTGGCGCGGCTGATTCCGGCCGACGACAGCGGACCGGGTGCGCTGGAAGCAGGCGTGCCGGAATTCATCGACCGCCAGATGGACGCCATCTTTGGCAACGCTGCGCTCTGGTACATGCAGGGGCCGTATGTGGAGTCCCCGCCGGAGTTCGGCTACCAAGACCGGTTGCCACCACGCGATGTGTACCGTGCCGGCATTGCAGCAACCGACCGCTATTGCGAAACCCAGCTGGGCAGCAAGACCTTCGCGCTGCTGCAGCCGGCCGCACAGGACAAGCTGTTGCAGGGGCTGGAGTCCGGTGCCATCGCGCTGGAAGGGGTCAATGGAAAAGCCTTCTTCGGCTTTCTGCTGCAGAACACACGGGAAGGCTATCTGAGCGACCCCATGCACGGCGGCAACAAGAATGCAGCGGCTTGGAAAATGATCGGCTTTCCAGGTGCGCGTGCCGACTATGCCGATTGGGTGGGGCGCCCTGGAGAACGCTATCCGCTGCCGCCCGTCAGCATCAATGGTCCGCAGGGGTGAATGCCATGGCTAGCAAAAAGATGCCCAAGGTCGATGCCGTTCTGGTGGGGTTTGGCTGGACCGGCGCCATCATGGGCATGGAGCTCACCCAGGCGGGCCTGCATGTGCTGGCGCTGGAGCGCGGCGAAATGCGCGACACCAACCCGGACTTCGCCTATCCGCGCATCACCGATGAACTGACCTACGGCATACGCGGCAAACTGTTCCAGAACCTGGCCAAAGAGACGGTGACGGTGCGCCACGGCCTTGGAGACACCGCAGTACCGTACCGGCAACTAGGCTCGTTCCTGCCTGGCGAAGGTGTGGGCGGCGCCGGTGTGCACTGGAACGGTCACCACTGGCGGCCCTTGCCGGACGACTTGCGCATACGCAGCCGCTATGTCGAGCGCTACGGAAAAAATTTCATACCCAAGGACTTGCAGATTCAGGACTGGGGCGTGAGCTATGAAGAGCTGGAGCCGTACTTCGACCAGTTCGAAAAAGTCTGCGGAACATCGGGCAAGGCCGGCAATCTGGGGGGCGTCATCCAGGCTGGCGGCAATCCCTTCGAAGGGACCAGAAGCAACGAGTATCCCCTGCCACCACTGGCCTCGCTCAACAGCGCCTTGCTCTTTGACAGGGCCACGCGTGAGCTGGGCTACCACCCGTTTGCACAAGCGGCGGCCAACGCTTCACGCCCCTATACCAACCCGCACGGTGCCCAGTTGGGGCCGTGCAATTTCTGCGGCTTCTGTGAGCGCTATGGCTGCTACAACTATGCCAAGGCGTCGCCGCAAACCACGCTGTTGCCCACGCTGCTGCACCGCTCCAACTTCGAGTTGCGCACCCGTGCGCATGTGCTGCGCGTGAACATGACGGCCGATGGCAAGCACGCCACCGGCGTGACCTACATCGATGCACAGGGAGCGGAAGTCGAGCAGCCGGCCGACCTGGTGGTGCTGTGTGCCTACCAGTTCCACAACGTGCGGCTGATGCTGCTCTCTGGCATTGGCAAGCCCTACGACCCGGCCAGCGGCAGCGGTGTGGTCGGGCGCAACTACGCCTACCAGCTGGGCGGCGGCGTCAATTTGTTCTTCAACAAGGACCAGCCCATGAATCCTTTCGTGGGCGCGGGCGCCAGCGGCAGCGTGATTGACGACTTTGACGGCGACAACTTCGACCATGGCCCGCTGGGCTTTGTGGGAGGCGCATCCATCAACTGCATCAACACCGGAGGGCGGCCGCTGCAGCAGATGAGCGTTCCCGCCGGCACGCCGGCACGCCGGCTTGGGGCACAGGCTGGAAGCGCGCTATCAAGGACAACTACCTCTACACCACCAGCGTGGGCAGTCAGGGCTCGGTCATGGCCTACCGCGACAACTACCTGGACCTGGATCCCACCTACAAGGACGTATACGGGCAGCCGCTGCTGCGTATGACCTTCGACTGGAAGCCCAATGACATTGCGATGACCCAGTTCATCGTAGGCAAGATCCAGGGCATTGCAAAGGCCATGGGACCGCGCGAAGTCACGGTCAGCGTCAAGAAGCCGGGCGACCACTACGATTTGCGTGCCTACCAGTCCACCCACAACACCGGCGGTGCGCCCATGGGCACAGACCCGACCACCAGCGCCGTGAACCGCTACCTGCAGAGCTGGGACGTGCCCAATGTGTTTGTGATGGGAGCCAGTGCGTTTCCGCAGAACTTCGGCTACAACCCCACCGGCATGGTGGCGGCACTGGCCTATTGGTCGGCAGCGATGATCAAGGACCGCTACCTCAAGAATCCCGGAGCGCTGGCATGAACCGGCTCCAGCGCTGCTGCCTTGCCCTGCTCCTGATTGGGGCAACATCTGCCTTCGCAGCCACCGCTCCATCGGATACCGACGTGCAGCGGGGCGAGTACCTGGCGCGTGCTGCAGACTGCATCAGCTGCCACACCCGTGCAGGCGGTTTGCCGTTTGCGGGCGGGCTGGCAATGGCGACTCCCTTCGGCACCATTGTCTCCACCAACATCACGCCCGACCGCAGCTTTGGCATAGGCAACTACAGCGCCGAAGAGTTTTCCAGAGCGCTGCGACAGGGGCGGGCCAAGGATGGCCACTACCTCTACCCGGCCATGCCCTATGTGCAGTTCACCCGGATGACCGATGCCGACATGCTCGATCTCTATGCCTACTTCATGAAGGCAGTAAAGCCCGAGCAGCAGGACAACGTGGTCACCCGACTGGCTTGGCCCTTTAGCATGCGCGGACTGATGGCGCTGTGGAATATGCTTAATCTGCAGGACAGGCGATTTGCGCCTGTGTCGTCGGCCAGCGCGGAATGGAACCGGGGGGCCTATCTGGTGCAGGGTCTGTCGCATTGCAGTGCCTGCCACACCCCACGCAATTTCACTGGTGCCGAGAAGGCGTCCAGTGAAAAGGACGGCGCGCACTTTCTGGCGGGGGCGTCGATTGATGGTTGGTATGCGCTGCCCTTGCGTGAGCTGGATGAGACCACCCAGGCTGGACTTGCTTCCTGGTCGCAGGCCGCGCTGGTGCAGTACCTGCACACCGGTCGCAATGCGCAGACCGCAGCCTTCGGGGCGATGGCAGGCGTCGTCTCACAGAGCACGCAATACCTCACACTGCCGGACGCCAATGCCATCGCCGTGTACCTCAAGTCATTGGGTGCGAGCGAAGCTGGCGGCAGCAAGCCCGTCGCACCCGATCCGCAGGACCCCACCACGCTGGCCTTGCGTCAAGGGGACATGACCAAGTTGGCGAGTCGACGGGGTGCCTTGATCTACCTCAATAACTGCAGTGCCTGCCACCGCTCGGACGGGCAGGGCGCGGGGCGCACCTTCCCGACGCTGTCGCACAGCAGCGCCGTCGCGGCTGGTGACACCACGTCGCTGGTGCGCATCGTGCTGCAGGGTTCTGCCATGCCTTACACCGTGACGGCACCGTCCGAACTGGGCATGCCGCCCTTTGGCTGGCGCCTGAGCAACACGGATATTGCCGACGTCCTGAGCTTTGTACGCAGCAGCTGGGGCAACAACGCGGACGCAGTCACCGCGCAATCGGTCGCGCAGGTCAGAAGTGCCAGCAAAGTGATCCAAGCAACGGACAGGTAAGTGCCATCCCCACATAGTGGCTTCAGATGTAGGCACCTGCATGCCTTGCAGCCTGTTTCAGCCCAACATTACGGCCGTTTCCTGATCCAGGACCTGACGGAAAAACCGCGGTCTAGCCTCGAAAAAGGCCAGCCAGACAGGCGGCTGATAGGGGTAAACATTCACTGGCTATGCGGGTTAAGCAGGAGTAGTATTGCAAAAAAATAATTGGAGACTCGCATATGACCAAACTCAAGTTGGGTGCCAAGTTGGGTCTTGCATTTGCAGCGATGGCGCTGCTGACGATCGCGTTGGGAGTCTTCGCGATCACGCGGCTTTCTCTGATCCAGTCTGCGTTGGTCGATCTCGGCGACAACTCCTTGCCCAGTGTCATAGTCATCTACAACATCAAGGGAAAAGTCAGTGACGTGCGCCGACTGGAAACCCAGTTTCTGGTCGCTGACGCCAAGGAGCAGGAGGCACTCAAGGGACGTATAGAGAAGTCGATGACCGAGGCCAAGGCACTTCTCAAATCCTACGAACCACTGATCTCCACACCGGAAGACGGTGACTTGTTCAAGGACGACATGGCCAAGACACAGGCCTATATGGATACCACGGCGAAGCTGATCCCCATGGCCATGCAAGGTGAGCAAGGCCTGAAGGATGCAATCGCATTGCTGTTCGCCGACTCCCGCAAGAACTACACGGCAGCCAGCGCCGCACTGGATGAACATGTCAAGTTCAACGTCAAGCTGGCCAACGATGCCGGTGCTGCGGGCAAGGCCAACGCCAGCGTTGCCCGAACCGCCACCGAGATTGCCATTGCCGTCGTGGTCCTGCTGGCGGTTACGCTGGGTTGGGTCGTCACCCGGATGATTGTGGGACCGGTCAGAAAGGCCAGCGACGCGGCAGCGGTGGTGGCCTCGGGTGACCTGTCGCAGGCGATTGATGCGAAGGGGCACGACGAAATCGCCGAGTTGCTCAAGAGCATTCAGACCATGCAGCACAGCCTGTCCAGAACCGTGGCCGCGGTGCGGCGGGGATCTGACGGAGTGGCCACAGCCAGTGCGGAAATCGCCCATGGCAACAACGACCTGAGTGCACGCACCGAGAATCAGGCCAGCGCACTGGAAGAGACGGCAGCCAGCATGGAGGAACTCAGCACCACGGTGAAGCAGAATTCCGACGCTGCCACGCAGGCCAACAAGCTGGCCCACACCGCGTCCAGTGTCGCGATCCAGGGTGGTGAAGTCGTGGGCCAGGTGGTGGAGACCATGAAAGGCATCAATGATTCCAGCCGCAAGATCAGTGAAATCATTGGCGTCATCGACGGCATTGCCTTTCAGACCAATATCCTTGCATTGAATGCAGCGGTCGAAGCGGCCCGTGCCGGCGAGCAGGGGCGCGGCTTTGCGGTGGTGGCGTCCGAAGTGCGCTCCCTGGCCGGCCGCAGTGCCGATGCAGCCAAGGAGATCAAGTCGCTGATCAATACCAGCGTGGAACGCGTGGAGCAGGGCAGCGTGCTGGTGGACAAGGCCGGCACCACCATGACCGAGGTCGTGTCCAGCATACGCCGCGTGACCGACATCATGGGCGAAATCAGCTCCGCCAGCGTGGAGCAGGCCGCCGGGGTGGCCCAGATCGGTGACGCGGTGAATCAGATGGATCAGGTGACACAGCAAAACGCTGCTCTGGTGGAACAGATGGCTGCGGCTGCCAGCAGCCTGCGGACCCAGGCGCATGACCTGGTGGAGACGGTTGCCGTATTCAAGCTGGACCCCCAATACACCGTGGCCGCAGCAAGTACTCCCATCGCTGCACCCTCTGCAAGCCCCTTGCCCATGGGGGTGCGCAAGGCGGTTGCCGCCCCCGCCACTGCAAAACCCAAGATACAGGCGCCTGCTGCCAAGGCCAAGCCCCAGCCCGTTTTGATTGCGAAGCCGGCTCCCGTAGCGCGGGCGGTTGCAGCAGGAGCGGATGAGGAATGGGAAACCTTCTAAATTGTCGCGGCACAAGATACAGCCTGCGCGTATTCCTGGGCACCCTCGCGTGTGCGTGGATGGGGCTGGCGCTTGCGGAGTGCTCACGCCTGGTGCTGACGGCTGATCCGGCCTATCCGCCCTTGCACTGGTATGACGGCAAGACACTGCAGGGCGCCAGCATCGCCATTGCCAGGCGCGTACTGGATGACCTGAAAATACCTTATGAGGTCCGCTACGTGGGGCCGTTTCCTCGCGTGATGCTGCTGGCCCAGCGCGGCGAGGTGGACATGGTGGTGACGCTCAAGAAGTCACCGGAGCGAGAACAGTTTCTGTTGTTCCCCAATACGCCGGCGTTCGCCAACCCGGTGGCGGTATTTGTAGCCCGCAAGCATGCGTTCGTGTTCCATGATCGCAGCGATCTGGTGGGTCTTCGTGGCGGCATCACCAGTGGAAACCTCTTCGGCAACGGCCTGGACGAATACCTGCGGGAACACCTGACGTTTGAAGAGGCCAATTCGCCGGAGAACAATTTCGACAAGCTCAAGCTGGGCCGGATCGACTACTTCATCACCGGGTACTACGCCGGCATGGCGTTCCTGCTCAAGAGGGGCGACGAGGACAAGATCGTGGCCCTGAAGCCTTACGCGGCGGAGACCCTGAACTTCATTGCATTGACGCGCAATGGGCGTTGTGCCGACAAGCTCGCCGCCATAGACGAGCGGCTGGCAGCACTGCGCAAGAGTGGCGCAATAGATGGTTTGATACGGCAAAGCATCCATGCGTGGAAACAGCGTCCAGTCTTGTCCGAAGACCCGTGATGCAACGACCCAGCAGACTGGCTTGTTCATGAAGACCCACGAACGATCCTCTGCCGGGTCACTGGCCGCGTTGCTGGCAGGACTCAGGGCGCGCAGCCTGAGCGTGGGAATCGTCGTCGCAATGTGCATAGGGCTGCTGGTGCCGGCCATCATCGGCGGCATGTTGTTTGCCGGTTTGCGCCAGCAAAAGATGGCCCGTGAAGCCGAAAGCCATATCGTGGACAAAATGGGTCTGCTGACCAGCAGCCTGGTGGATCCCGTATGGAATGTGGACAGCAAGATGATCGAGACCATTGCGGCCGCCGCACTGCTGGACCCGCAAGTGGTCCGCATCACCATTCGCGACCAGGGTGTGAAGCCCATTCTGAACATCGAACGGCCCGAGCGGCGGCTGGGTGAAGCCCGTGTGCGCAGCAGCGAACTGATACGCCGCGGAACGGTTCTGGGGTCGGTTGAGCTGGAGATCGACAACGGTCTGCAACAGCGCGAGATCGCGTCTGACCGCAATGCCAATCTGACGGTCTTGCTGGGGCAATTCTTTTTGGCACTGGTACTGATCCTGATTGCGATACGTGTGCGCGTCCTCAAGCCGCTGTCGCGCCTGACGGCGTTTTCCGATCAGCTCGCAGGCGGCAATCTGGACTTGCCATTGGACTGGAGGCAGACGGACGAAATCGGCCGGCTGGCGCAACAGATGGACCAGATGCGCCGGGGTCTGCAAACATCGTTTGCGGAACAGCGCACCATCCTGAACAACGTGGAGGTCGGCGTCCTGTTTGTGCGCAATCGCATCGTCCTGCTTGCCAATCGCTATGCGGAGCAAATGTTTGGCTATGCATCCGGCGCGATGGGTGGAATGCACATACGGGAGGTCTACCTGTCTGAAGAGCACCACGCCGATACTGCCCGGAAAATCTATGAGGCGATTGCGTCCTCGACCGGCCGCTATGAAGGGGAGCAGCCGCTCAAGCGGCAGGACGGCACGGTGTTTCTGGCACGCATGCGCGGTTGTGCGCTGCATCCCGCGCAGCCCCTGGAGGGCAGTATCTGGGTGTTTGAGGACATTACCGAGAAGAGGCGGGCGGAAGAGGCCTTGTCGTATTCCAACTCATTGACCAACGCGGTGCTGGAGTCCACCGTGGATGGAATCCTGGTGGTGGACCGTGAGGGAAAAATATCGCGGTGGAACCAGAAGTTCGTGGATCTCTGGCGAGTTCCCCAGGTGCTGTTGAACACCGAGGTGAAGGATCCGGTCCTCGACCATGTCAAGTCACAGGTGGCACAGCCCGAGGTCTTTCTGGAAAAAGTGAAGGAGTTGTATGACCATCCGGACGCGTCGAGCGAGGACACGTTGCTGCTTCTGGATGGACGCGTATTTGAGCGCTATTCGCAGCCGCAAAGAATAGGTGACACCATCGTCGGACGCTTCTGGTCGTTCCGCGACATCACCGGGCGCAAGCAGTCGGAGGAAAAGCTGCTGCTTGCTGCCAGCGTCTTTTCGCACGCCCGCGAGGGCATCATGATCACTGCGGCGGATGGCACCATCATGGATGTCAACGACACCTTCTCCCGCATCACCGGCTATGACCGCAGTGAAACCTTGGGACGCAGGCCCAACATGCTCAAGTCGGGTCTGCATGAGCAGAGCTTCTACGCCGCCCTATGGAAGGATCTGAACGACAAAGGCCATTGGTATGGCGAGCTGTGGAACCGGCGCAAGAACGGCGAGGTCTATCCGGAGATGCTCACCATCAGTGCCGTACGGGACGACGTGCGCAATGTCACCCTGCACTATGTCGCGCTGTTCACCGACATCTCGGCCATCAAGGCGCACGAGAAGCAGCTCGAACACATGGCGCACTTTGATGTGCTGACGGGCTTGCCCAACCGGGTGCTGCTGGCGGACCGTCTGCACCAGGCCATGGTGCAGACCCAGCGGCGCGAGCAACTGCTGGCGGTGGCGTATCTGGACCTGGACGGATTCAAGGCCATCAACGACAGCCATGGCCATGAGATTGGTGACCAGGTACTGATCATTCTTGCCGCACGCATGCAACAGGCCTTGCGTGAAGGCGATACGCTGGCGCGCCTGGGGGGCGATGAATTCGTTGCCGTGCTGCTGGACTTGCCCGACGTTTCCGCCGGCGCCCCGCTGTTGAGCCGCCTGCTGGCGGCAGCCGATGCGCCCTTGCACGTGGGTGAGAAAGTGCTGCAGGTTTCGGCCAGCATAGGCGTCACCTTCTTTCCGCAAGCGGAAGAGGTGGATGCAGACCAGTTGCTGCGCCAGGGCGATCAGGCCATGTACAAGGCCAAGCAGGCCGGCAAGAACCGTTACCACATCTTCGACGCAGACCAGGACCGCAGTCTGCGCGGCTATCACGAGAGTCTGGAACATATACGCCATTCGCTGGCGCTGGGTGAGTTTGTGCTGCACTACCAGCCCAAGGTGAACATGCGCACCGGCGAGGTGGTGGGAGCCGAGGCACTGATTCGCTGGCAACACCCGCAGCGCGGTCTGCTGCCGCCTGCGGTGTTCCTGCCACTCATCGAGGACCATCCGCTGGCGGTTGATGTGGGGGAATGGGTCATTGAATCCGCCCTGATCCAGGTGGAGATCTGGCGTGCGCAGGGCCTGTTCATTCCGGTCAGTGTCAACGTGGGCGCGCGCCAGTTGCAGCAGACGGATTTCGTCGCCCGCTTGCGGGAGAGCCTTGCCCGCCACCCGGACATACCGGCCGGAAGTCTGGAAATGGAAGTGCTGGAGACCAGTGCGCTGGAAGACCTGACACGGATATCGCGCGTCATCGATGCCTGCCGCGACATCGGCGTGATGTTCGCCCTGGATGATTTTGGTACTGGCTACTCCTCACTCACCTATTTGAAGCGGCTGTCGGTTGCCTATCTCAAGATCGACCGTAGCTTTGTGCGCGACATGCTGGATGACCCAGACGATCTGGCCATACTAGAAGGCGTCATCGGGCTGGCGCTGGCCTTCAAGCGCCAGGTCATTGCCGAGGGTGTTGAAACGGTGGAACACGGTGCTGCCCTGCTCAAGCTGGGCTGCGAACTGGGCCAAGGGTTCGGCATTGCCAGACCCATGCCGGGTGCGGATTTCCCCGCTTGGGTCGCGAACTGGCGGCCCGACGCGGCCTGGACCACGCGATCATTGGCATCCGATCTGCTGTCTTGAGCGTGTGATGACCGAGCCCGGCGCGCATCCCGACAGAAGTCGCCACGCAGGCGCGTTGCGGAAGATTGCCAGCTTGGGCTGCACGGCCTGTGTGCTCGCAATCGGGGTGTTGATCCCTGAGGCGCAAGCTGCCAGTCCGGCCCGTCAGCTGACGGTGGGCGTGCCCGCCGCATTGCCGGGATACGAAGTGCTGGACGACAACCACCTGAAGATCAATGACCCCGCCAAGAAACGCCTGATGGATTGCATATCCGGCAAACTCAACGCCCAAATCACGTGGTTGAGTTACCCGACGCGCAGGGTCATCCAGATGCTGCAGGCGCAGGAGCTGGACATGATCTTTCCCATGGGGTTCACGCCCGAGCGTGCCGGCAGCATGTTGCAGAGCAGCCCGATGTGGCAGAACCCGGATGTGCTGGTATCCCTGCGCCCGGTGGACATGCACGACAAGAGCCTGCGCATCGTGGCGCGACTGGGCTCGCCACAACACGCCGACTATCTCGCCGAAGGCTATGCCAGCGTCAGTGGCGCCTATTCCTATGAGGAGCTGCCGCGGCTGCTGGCGCGCGCCCAGGTGGACGTGGTGGTGGTTCCCCGCTCGATCTATGGCGAGCAAAAGAACCTGTGGCCGCCGGGTTCCATAGTGACCGACGGAAGATCCAGGATGACCGGTATCTATCTGAGCAAGCAAGACCCCAAGGGGTTGCTGAAGCCGCTGAACGAGAGCATTGGCCGCTGCAAAGCGAGTGTGGGCAAAAAGTGAGTAGGCGTACCCGGACCAGTCCTGTGCCGGTTTGATCAGGGCAGGGGATCAAACCACAGCTGCGCATTGCTGAAAGGCTGATCGGGCGGAAGGTCCGGGTTGGTGAGCCGGAACAGGCGCCTGTTTTGCAGGTTCAGCGCCCTGATCAGGGGCGCAAAGTTCTGCTTGAATAGTCGGTCCAGCGTTCCATTCCTGACGATGGCATTCATGCCGGTTTCGACCCGATTGGCATGGAGCCGGCCAGTCTCGGTCCTTGGAAACCAGAAATACACCGGCATGGGGTAGTACAGCAGCAGGTCTTTCTCGATGGCCATGCCCGGATACCTTTTCTGCCGCGCCTGGAACTCATCCATCACCTCCGTGGCGCCACGGCCGAATGCATCAAACCGCTTGTTCATCAGCATCTCAAAGAGCCCCTCGTAGCTCACACCCCGCTCAACCTTGAATCCTGCAGTCTTGTAGATGGCAACATCGGACCAGTCCTTGCCCTGACCCATGCTGAATTGACGCAGATCGTCCAGCGTTCTGACTACGGAGTAGCGGGGCTGGTCTTCCGCGCGGATCAGAAACACCCGGTATCCCACCAAGCCCTTGTCCACCGGTATCTTGACGGCAATCAGATCGCGTTCCAGCTCGGTTGTGCTGTCCAGCACCATGGTGTTGATCTGGCCTCGGGTCTCTTTCATCTCCGCAATCTGCCGGGCCTCCGTCATGTGTTCGGCCATGGTCACCGAATAGTTGCCAAAGGTCGGTCGCGTGGCTTCCAGCGCCGCCTTGAGGACGCTCCAGTGGTATCGGTAGCGTTGGTCACCAGGTGTCTCCGGGCCATTGACGACAAAGTGCCAAGCCTGTGCCCCATCCGCTGCGTGCGCCACGGGGGCAAGCACCTGGGATAGCGCCAAAGTCAACGCCGGGCCTAGCAAGGCCCGCAGCATGGACCAAGCGTTTTTACGCAAGCAGCAACGAACCACAAAGCGCTTCCACATTCTTCGGGCTCCTGGCAGCGCCGATCGATTGATCTCCATCGGCTTACGAATGGTGATCATGTGGCAGCTTGTCTGCCATTGCAACACCTGCAAACCCGGTAAGGGAGAATGTGCAGATGGACATCCTGCGCAAACTCTCCCACCACGGTTCAAAACCTTTTCCTATCCTCATCAAACGCTTGCTGGCCCTGGCCGCAGCCGTGCTGTACCTGACGTGTCAACCTGTGCAGGCGGCTTGCCCGCCCCCTCTACAAGAGCCTTCCGTCGAACAGATCCAGGCAGCGCAACGCGTGGCCAAAGACCGCGGCTTTCTCTGGGAAGTCTCCAAGGCTGGCAGGGTTTCCTACCTCTACGGCACCATCCACGTTGCCAAGCTGGAGTGGGTGTTTCCGGGGCCGCAGTTGGTGCGGGCCGTGCAGGCAAGCGACACCATGGCGCTGGAGCTCAACCTGCTGGATGACGCCACCATGCAATCTATTGCCCAGGAGCGGACCCGGCTAGATGAGGTGCCTCCGCCCGAAGCATTCAGCCAGTGGTCCAAGGCCAAGGCGCACGAGCTGTGCCTCAATGCCTCAGACCTGGAAAAGGTCAGGCCCGAATACCAGGTGATGGCCATCACCCTGGCGATGGCACGGGGCTACGGGCTGGAGCCCGCGTTCGGCATCGACGCCATGCTGATCCAGGCAGGCCACAAGATGGGCAAGGCGATAGAGGCACTGGAGACGGCAGAGGACCAGTTGCGGGCCCTGCGTGCCAGCAACGCGGACATTGAAGAGGCACTGGCGCGGGGCGACTTCACAGCGGAGGAATTCGAGCGCGGGCTGCACATTCTGGTGAAGCTGGCCGACGCCTGGGCTGCCAGCGACCAGACTGCGCTGGATACCTACCCCCAGTGGTGTCAATGCCTGAACAGCGCCATGGAACGACAGGAGATGCAGCGCATGGTGGATGACCGCAACCCCAAGATGGCCGCACGCATAGAGGAGCTCCATGGCGTCGGCCACAAGCTGTTTGTTGCCGTCGGCTCCCTGCACCTGATCGGTGAGAAAGGCTTGCCCGCACTGCTGGCGCAAAAGGGCTTTGCCGTGAAGCGGATTTTCTGAGACGTGAGGCGCTATTCCACGACCTGTCGGTGCTGCTGAACAGCCGCCAGCAGCAGCGGGTGCAGGTTCACCACGTTGCCCGCATCGACGCGCGCCAGAAAGTCGCGGCGCATACGTGGCTCCCAGAATTTCTTCAGGTGGGTGGCCAAGTCGAGCAAGGCCTCCTGCCGGTCGGGCATGCTGTCAAAGAAGGTGGCAATCTGGTTGCCCATGCGGGTGAGGTTGTCTTCTGCCATGGCTATGTTTTCCACTCAAACTGTTCGGGGTGTGTGTAGACCGTCAGGTTGTCGCCCCGGGCGAAGCCCAGCAGCGTGAGGCCTGCTTGCTGTGCCACTTCCACGGCCAGGCCGGTGACGCCCGATATGGCGGCCAGCGTGCCTATGCCGGCACAGGCGGTCTTTTGCACCATCTCGTAGCTGGCCCGGCTGGTGACGGCAACAAAGCCGCTGGCCGCGTCCGCGCGTGCGTGCGCCAGCGCGCCAACGAGCTTGTCCAGCGCATTGTGGCGGCCCACATCCTCGCGCAGTGTCACGATGTTGCCGCTGGGGTCGCACCAGGCCGCGGCGTGGGTGGCGCCGGTAACCGATAGCAGCATCTGGCGCGCGCGCAGGTTCTGCACGGCGCTGGCGACCGCGCTCGCGCCAAAGCGGACATGTTGCGCCTGCGACCGGGGTATGCGCACGGCCTGCGCCAGGCTTTCGGTGCCACACAACCCGCATCCGGTGCGACCTGTGAGGTTGCGCCGCATTTCCTTCAGGCGTGCGAACTGTGAGGCGGCAATCCGGATGTGCAGTGTGCTGCCCTGCGTTGTGCTGCTGACCTCCAGATCGTGCACTTGCTGTGCGCTTTCCACGATGCCTTCCGACAGGGAAAAGCCCAGCGCAAAGTCTTCCAGGTCATCGGGCGTGGCCATCATCACCGCATGCGAAATGCCGTTGTACTCGAACGCCACGGGCACCTCTTCGGCCACGCAGTCCTGGTCGTGGAAGAGGTGGCCGTCGCGCCGCCCGGTCACCTCCAGCGTGCGGTAGGTGCCGGGGGCAGGCAATGCCAGGTTGCACATGTCCATGGCGTGCTCAGCGGCCCGTGGTGGTTGCAAAGTCGGGTGCTGCCTCTGGCTGCAGGCCCGCCAGCGTCAGCTGCTCGCGGTTGAAGCGGTTGTAGGACTTCTGCCAGTCCGAGGGCTGCGCCACCGGCATTACCTGCACCGCGGTCACCTTGTACTCGGGGCAGTTGGTGGCCCAGTCGGAGTTGTCGGTGGTGATGACGTTGGCGCCCGACTCGGGGAAGTGGAAGGTGGTGTAGACCACACCGGGCTGCACCCGCTCGGTCACCACGACACGCAGCACGGTCTGGCCGGCACGGCTCTCGACGCCCACCCAGTCATCTTCGCGGATGCCGCGTTCTTCTGCGTCGTGCGGGTGGATTTCCAGTCGGTCTTCCCCGTGCCACTGCACGTTCTCGGTCCTGCGGGTCTGTGCGCCTACGTTGTACTGCGACAGGATGCGCCCGGTGGTCAGGATCAGCGGGAACTTGCGCGTGACTTTCTCGTCGGTGGCCACGTACTGTGTGACGATGAAGCGGCCCTTGCCGCGCACAAAGCCGTCCACGTGCATGGTCTCAGTGCCCAACTCCGCCGTGTCTTCGTTGCATGGCCATTGCACGCTGCCGTGCTGCTCGATCTTCTCGTAGCTCACACCGCGGAAGCTGGGGGTGAGTGCGGAGATCTCGGCCATGATTTCGCCGGGGTGGTTGTAGTGCATGGGGTAACCCAGGGCGTTGGACAGCAGCATGGTGATTTCCCAGTCAGAGTAACCCGCCTTGGGTGGCATCACCTTGCGCACGCGCGAAATGCGGCGCTCGGCATTGGTGAAGGTGCCGTCCTTTTCCAGGAAGGACGAACCGGGCAGGAACACATGGGCGTACTTGGCCGTCTCGTTGAGGAACAGGTCCTGTACCACGATGCATTCCATGGCCGCCAGTGCTGCGGTCACGTGCTGCGTGTTGGGGTCGCTCTGCACGATGTCTTCGCCTTCGCAGTACAGACCCATGAAGCTGCCTGCCTGCGCCGCGTCCAGCATGTTGGGAATGCGCAGGCCGGGTTCGGGCTCCAGGTGCACGCCCCAGGCCGCCTCGAATTGGCTGCGCACCGTGCTGTCGGAGATGTGCCGGTAGCCCGGCAGCTCATGCGGGAAGGAGCCCATGTCGCAGGCGCCCTGCACATTGTTCTGGCCGCGCAGCGGGTTCACGCCCACGCCGGGACGGCCCACGTTGCCGGTGGCCATGGCCAGGTTGGCAATGCCCATCACGGCGGTGGAGCCCTGGGCATGCTCGGTCACGCCCAGGCCGTAGTAGATGGCCGCATTGCCACCGGTGGCATACAGGCGCGCCGCACCGCGCATCAGCTCCGCGGGCACACCGGTGACCTCGGCCATGGCCTCGGGCGAGTTCTCGGGCAGGGCCACAAAGTCGCGCCACTGCTGGAACGACTTGGTGTCGCAGCGCGCGTCGATGTAGTCCTTGGCCAGCAGACCTTCGGTGACCACCACATGGGCCAGCGCGGTGATGACGGCCACGTTGGTTCCGGGGCGCAGTTGCAGGTGGTAATCGGCGCGGATGTGGGGCGCGTCCACCAGATCGATCTGGCGCGGGTCGATCACGATCAGTTTGGCACCGGCGCGCAGGCGCTTCTTCATGCGCGAGGCAAACACCGGGTGTGCGGCCGACGGGTTGGCACCCATCACCAGGATCACGTCGGCTTGTTCCACCGACTTGAAGGTCTGCGTGCCGGCCGAGGTGCCATAGGTCTGGCCCAGCCCGTAACCGGTGGGCGAGTGGCACACACGTGCGCAAGTGTCCACGTTGTTGTTGCCAAAGGCGGCGCGCACCAGTTTTTGCACCAGGTAGGTTTCTTCGTTGGTGCAGCGCGAGGAGGTAATGCCGCCCACCGAGTCCTTGCCATGCTTGGCCTGGATGCGGCGGAACTCGCTGGCGGCGTAGCCAATGGCTTCTTCCCAGCTGACCTCTTTCCACGGGTCGGTGATGGCCTTGCGGATCATGGGCTTGGTCATGCGGTCCTTGTGGGTGGCATAGCCCCAGGCAAAGCGGCCCTTGATGCAGGCGTGGCCTTCGTTGGCCTTGCCGTCTTTCCACGGCACCATGCGCACCACTTCGTTGCCCTTCATCTCGGCCTTGAAGCCGCAACCCACGCCGCAGTAGGCGCAGGTGGTGATCTTGCTGTGCTCGGGCTGGCCCAGCTGGATGATGGACTTCTCCTGCAGCGTGGCGGTGGGGCAGGCCTGCACGCAGGCGCCGCAGCTCACGCATTCGCTTTCCATGAAGGGTTGGTCCTGTCCCGGCGACACGCGCGATTCGAATCCGCGGCCGCTGATGGTCAGCGCGAACGTGCCTTGCACTTCTTCGCAGGCACGCACGCAGCGGTTGCACACGATGCACTTGGAGGCGTCATAGGTGAAGTAGGGGTTGGACTCGTCCTTGGCACTGTCCAGGTGGTGGGCGCCACCGTTCTGGGCACCCACGCCATAGCGCACTTCGCGCAGGCCGGTTACGCCAGCCATGGTCTGCAGTTCGCAGTCGCCGTTGGCCGAGCAGGTCAGGCAGTCCAGCGGGTGGTCGGAGATGTAGAGCTCCATCACACCCTTGCGCAGCTCCTGCAGTTTGGGTGTCTGGGTGCGCACCTTCATGCCGGCTTCGGCCGGTGTCGTGCAGGACGCAGGAAAACCCCTGCGGCCTTCGATCTCCACCAAGCACAGGCGGCAGGAGCCAAAGGGTTCCAGCGTGTCGGTGGCGCACAGTTTGGGCACCTGGATGCCGGCGTCCACAGCGGCACGCATCAGCGAAGTGCCCGCAGGCACGGTGACGCGTTCGCCGTCAATTTCCAGCGTCACGTGCTGGGTGGACTCGCGGCGCGGCGTGCCGAAGTCGACAACGGTTTGGTGTTCAAGCATGGTCGATTCCTTGTGGATACGTTTCAGGCAGCCTTGGTCTGGGGCGCGGCCAGACCAAAATCCTGCGGGTAGTGGTTGAGTGCGGACAGGACCGGGTTGGGCGTCATCGAGCCCATGGCGCAGAGCGAGCCGTTCTGCATGGTGTCGCACAGATCGCGCAGCAGCTTGACCTGCTGCGGCCGGTTCTGGTCACCCACCAGCCGGTCTATGACTTCCACGCCGCGGGTGGAGCCGATGCGGCACGGCGTGCACTTGCCGCAGGATTCCACTGCACAGAATTCCATGGCGTAGCGCGCCAGCTGTGCCATGTCGGCGCTGTCGTCATGGACCACGATGCCACCGTGGCCCACCGTGGCGCCAACGGCGGCAAAGGCTTCGTAGTCCATCGGTACATCCCAGTGCTCGGGCGGCACGTAGGAGCCTAGCGGCCCGCCCACCTGCACGGCCTTGACCGGGCGGCCTGAAGCAGTGCCACCGCCGTAGTCAAAAATCAGTTCCCGCAGCGTGACGCCGAAGGCCTTCTCGATCAGCCCGCCGTGTTTCACATTGCCGGTGAGTTGCATGGGCAGCGTGCCGTGGGAGCGGCCCACGCCATAGTCTTTGTAGAACTTAGCACCTTTGGCCAGGATGAGGGGAACGGTGGCAAAAGTGATGACGTTGTTGATCACCGTGGGTTGGCCAAAGAGTCCGTGGAGCGCGGGAATGGGCGGCTTGGCCCGCACCACGCCGCGCTTGCCTTCAATGCTCTCCAGCATGGCGGTTTCTTCGCCGCATACATAGGCACCGGCGGCCTTGCGCACTTCCAGATGGAAGCGGTGGCCGGTGCCCAGGATGTTGTCGCCCAGGAAGCCGGCCTGTGTGGCAAGCGCCACCGCCTCGCGCATGGTGGCCACGGCGTGCGGGTATTCCGAGCGGATGTAGACATAGCCCTCGGTTGCTCCTACGGCGATGGCGGCAATGGTCATGCCCTCGATCAGCATGAAGGGGTCGCCCTCCATGGTCATGCGGTCGGAGTAGGTACCGGAGTCGCCTTCGTCGGCATTGCACACCACGTATTTCTGTTTGCCTGCGGCAGCGGCCACAGTCTTCCATTTGATGCCCGCAGGAAAGGCGGCACCACCTCTGCCGCGCAAGCCGGAATCCAGCACCACCTGTATCACTTCCGCGTCAGGGCGTTGCAGTGCGTGGCGCAGGCCCTCATAGCCACCCAGGCTCTGGTAGTCGGTCAGTGACAAGGGGCGGGTCACACCCATGCGCGCAAAGGTCAGGCGTTCCTGGTGCTTGAGGTAGGGGATTTCCTCCACCGGCCCCAGGCCCAAGGGGTGGGTGCCACCCTGGTGGAGCGCGGCGTCCAACAGGCTGGGTACGTCTTTCACCTGGACCGGGCCGTAACCGATGCGACCCTGTGCGGTTTGCACTTCCACCAGCGGCTCCAGCCAGAACAGGCCGCGCGAACTGGTTCTCGCTATCTCAATCGCAATGCCTCGCGCTGCGGCCTGGGTCTGTATGGCTTGCGCCACTTCATCGGCGCCCAATGCCAGAGCAGCGGAGTCGCAGGGAACACAGAGGGTGATGCTCATGCTGCACTCCTTGCGGTGTCCAGCAGGCGGTCGAAGTCGTCGCAGCTGACGCGCGCATGCAGGCGGTCATTCACCACGATGGCCGGAGAGGTGGAGCACAGGCCCAGGCAGTACACGGGCTTGAGTGTGAAGGCCGCATCCGGCGTGGTGGCTCCGTGCAGCGCATCGTCCGCTGTCAGCGACAGGCGCTGGCAGGCGTGGGACCATAAGGCGTCGGCCCCCATCGATTGGCAAGCTTCGGCGCGGCAGACCTGGACCACGTGGCGACCACCGGGCTCCGTCTGGAAGTGGTGGTAGTAGGTGAGCACGCCATGCACCTCGGCGCGCGAGAGCTTGAGCGCCTGTGCAATCGAGGCCACGCAGTCTGCGGGAATGTAGCCTACCGTGTCCTGGATATCGTGCAGCAGGGGCAGTAGGGCGCCCGGCGTATCTTTTCTGGCTTCGATCAGGCGCTGGATCGTCTCGGTATGCGAGGCGCCAACAGTGTCTTTGATCGCTCTTTCGGTCATTTTGTCTCCTGCAGTTTGGCTGTCCACCGAAGGCGGGCAGCGCAGTGTCCAACAGACATGACCTGGCTGGCTAATTTATTCTGCACATGCCCTGATTACCGCGCGTGATGTATGCACCGCAGTGCATAGCAAAAACAGGCCTAGGCGCGCAGCAAACCCGAGTTGCTTTTCACATGGCTGGCCCATGCCGGGTCCGTGGCCAGGCGTAGTGCGGCGCTCAGGGTGTGGCTGGGTTGGTGCGAGTCGACGTAAATCAATCCAATCGGCGTGACCACATCCGGTGCGTTCAGGGGTACGGCCTCCAGCGCGCCATGGCCGTTGAGCACACCGACCAATGCGCCAGGCAGCACGCTGCACACGTTGCCATCCAGCACTGCCAAGCCCAGCGCAAGAATGGAGTTGGTTTCGATGACGGGTTCGACGCGTGCACCGGCCTGTCGGAAGGCATCGTCGACGATAGTGCGGTTGTGCATCTCCGGAGTGAGCAGGCACAAAGCGTTGGAAGCGGCGTCCGCCCAGCGGCACGCCTGCGTGGTGATCTGCAGTCCGCTGGCAGATGCCTGGCTTGCGCGCCGGAGCAGAAAGTAGCGTTCGTCGTACTGCCAAAGCGTGGTCAGTGGCCCGGGCCTGATACGGTCGGTGTAGCCCAGTGCCAGATCGAGCGACAGGTTTTCCAGACCGGTTTCGATGTCCTGCGAACTCAGCGAACGCAAGGTCACCCGTATGCCCGGATGTTTCTTTTGCAGCATGCCGGAAAACCGCGCGGCAATCGGCATGACCGACGGCACGGCACCCAAGGTCAAGGCGCCAGCGGGCGCACTCTCTGCGCTCTTGAGGGACTGCTGCAGCAGCTCCTGCTCGTGCAGCATGCGCTGTGCGGTGAGAAAGATCTGTTCGCCTTCGGGCGTGAAGCTCTCGAAGGCGCGGCCGCGCTTCACGATGGCGGTGCCGAACTCTTTCTCCAGCGCGCGTATGGCATTGGAGAGAGCGGGCTGAGTGACGTGGCAGGCCTCGGCGGCGCGGCCAAAGTGCTTGTGGTGGTGCAGGGCGACCAGATAGCGCAGGGATGTGAAAAGACTCATAAGGTATTGGTGCGCAAGATCGCCGCAGTGTTACTGCGCCTGCATCTTGCGGTACAGGGTCTGGCGGCTGATGCCCAGCGTTCGCGCAGCCAGGGAGATGTTGCCGCGGCTGGCTTCCAGGGCCTGCTTTACCGCATAGCGCGACAGCTCCTGCAGGTTGTGAGGTTCGCGCACTTCGCTGACCTGGCTGGCGCGCGTCTGCGGCGCCAGCAGGTCTTCCACGATGTCATCGGGCAGGTGCTTGAACTCGATGCTGGACTCGTCGTCATCGAGCATGGCGCAGGCCGTGCGCAGCACGCTGGCACACTGGCGCAGATTGCCCGGCCAGGCGTACTGGCTCATCTTGTCCAGCACCTGAGGCTGCAGATGGACCGCGCGCTGTGGATGCAGCCCGGCCAGCAGGCGCTCGGCCAGCGCCTGAAAGTCGGTGCGCTCGCGCAGCGCGGGCAACTGCACTGTCAGGCCGTTGATGCGGTAGTACAGGTCGCTGCGAAAGGCGCCGCGGCTGGCGGCTTCGCGCAGGTTGCAGTGGGTGGCGCACACCAGCGCAAAGTCCACCGCAATTGATTTGCTGCCACCCAGTGGCACCACGGATCTCTCCTGCAGCACCCGCAGCAGACGGGTCTGCATGGACAGGGGCATATCGCCGATTTCATCGAGGAACAGGGTGCCGCCGTTGGCCTCGCGCAGCTTGCCCAGACTGCCTTCCTTGCGCGCGCCGGTGAAGGCGCCCGGCGCATAGCCAAACAGTTCGGCTTCGATCAGGTTCTCGGGGATGGCGGCGCAGTTGATGGCCACAAACGGGCCGCTGGCGCGCTTGCTGGAGTCGTGCATGGCGCGCGCAAAGTATTCCTTGCCTACGCCAGACTCGCCCTGGATCAGCACCGGGATGGGCTTGTCCAGCACGCGCCGCGCCTTGTCGGCAGCGCCGCGCCATTGCAGGTCGCCGGTGTCCAGTGCAGTCAGGGCGTCTTTGGCCACTGCCGTGGCAGCGCTTGCGGGTACCAGAATCTGCGGTGGCAGGGCGGCGGCATCGGCCTGCATCTGGACAAAGAGCGTAGTGCCGTCATGCAGATGCACTTGCAAGGCCTGAGCTGGCCTTTGGCGGTGCCGCGTCAGCAGGTCCGACAGGCGCACGTCCAACACACTGCCGAGTTGCGTGGCACCTATGGCTTTGGCGTTCATGCGCAACAGCGACAGCGCCTGCCGGTTGGCGCCGATGATCCAGCCGTCGTCGGACAAGGTGGCAATGCCTTCGGCCACGGTGCCTATGCCTTCGGCGCGCGCATGCATGTGGATGCGCAGATGCCGCTTGGAAGTGGCAATCATGAGCCGGTTCTCGATCATGCGTGCGGCGGTGCTCACCAGGCCCAGTGTCATGGGGTGGCCGCTGTGTTGTTCGCCCGAGATGTCCAGGATGCCAATGACATTGCCACAGGAAGACATGATGGGTGCCGCCGCGCAGGTCAGAAAGCCGTTGCGTTCCAGAAAGTGTTCGGCGCCGTGGATTTCCACCGGGCTCTCTTCGGCAATGGCGGTTCCTATCGCGTTGGTTCCGCGGTGCTCTTCGCGCCAGGAAGCGCCGGCCGTGAGCGATACACGCTCAGCCTTGGACAGGAAGAAGGGATCGCCCAGGGTGTGCATCAGGGTGCCACGGCTGTCGGCCAGTATCACCACATTCTGGATATGGCGCACTTGCTCGAACAGGTACTCCATCACCGGTCGGGAGTGGGCCAGCAATTCGTGGTTGCGTGCCAGCGACTGGCGCAGTTCGCTGTCAGCGGCGTGGTCGGTGGCGGTGAGCCGCCCCATGGGCAACAGGCCCGCAGCCAGGCTGCGTTGCCAGGAGTGCCACAGGCGTTCATTCACCGTGCCGGGCAAGGGCGTGCCATGTTCAATGAGGTGTTGCCGCGCCTGACGCAGCACCGGTGTCGGTGTTGAATGTTTCATGCTGTCTCCTCGGCCGGGCTGCGATGTCCCGGCTCTTGCGTGCGGCCAGTGTAGGAGAGCCGGGGTGCATCCCTCGCCGCTTGCTTCGCATTGTCCGTTCAACTGTCACGTTTCTGGACAGTTGTCCGAAGGCGGACAGCTGCATGTTGCATTTGTGCCTATGCATGTGCGCGCATAGGTGGCAATAAGCCCAATGAAATCAACGTTGTAGGTTTTGCGGCGCAGATGGCACAGGTCTTGATAAGTAGAAGCGCCCGCAAGGGAAATATTCCAACCAAACCATCCATTCAGGAGACAACATGATTTACGCATTGCCCGGAGCTGCCGGTGCCAAGGTTGCCTACAAGGACCACTACGACAACTTCATTGGCGGCAAGTTCGTCGCACCGGTCAAGGGTCAGTACTTTGACGTCATCACACCGATTACCGGCAAACCCTATACCAAGGCTGCGCGCTCCACAGCGGAAGACATCGAGCTGGCGCTGGATGCCGCCCACGCCGCGGCCGACCAATGGGGCAAGACCGACGCCGCCACGCGCGCCAACATCCTGCTCAAGATTGCGGACCGCATCGAAGCCAATCTGGAGCTGCTGGCCTACGCCGAGACCGTGGACAACGGCAAGGCCATCCGCGAAACCCTGAATGCCGACATTCCCCTCACGGTAGACCACTTCCGCTACTTCGCCGGCTGCGTGCGCGCACAAGAGGGCGCACTCTCCAATATCGACGAGAACACCGTGGCGTATCACATCCAGGAACCGCTGGGCGTGGTGGGCCAGATCATTCCATGGAACTTCCCCATCCTGATGGCGGCCTGGAAGCTGGCCCCTGCACTGGGCGCCGGCAACTGCGTGGTGCTCAAGCCGGCAGAGTCCACACCCATCTCCATCCTGGTATTGGTCGAACTGATTGCCGACCTGTTGCCTCCCGGTGTGTTGAACATCGTCAACGGCTATGGCCGTGAAGCCGGTCTGCCCCTGGCCACCAGCAAGCGCATTGCCAAGATCGCCTTTACCGGCTCCACCACCACAGGCCGCGTGATTGCACAGGCTGCCGCCAACAACCTGATCCCGGCCACGCTGGAACTGGGTGGCAAGTCGCCCAACATCTTCTTTGCCGACATCATGGACAAGGACGATGGCTTCCTGGACAAGGCCGTGGAAGGTCTGGTGCTGTTTGCCTTCAATCAGGGCGAAGTCTGCACCTGCCCGTCGCGCGCCATCATCCAGGAAAGCATCTACGACAAGTTCATGGAGCGCGTGCTCAAGCGCGTGGCCGCCATCAAGCACATCAACCCGCTGGACTCCGACAGCATGATGGGTGCGCAGGCTTCCAAGGAACAGCTCACCAAGATCCTGTCCTATCTGGATCTGGGCAAGCAGGAAGGCGCCGAAGTGCTGGCCGGTGGTTCGCAAGCCCATCTGGGTGGTGAGCTGGAAGGCGGTTACTACGTGCAGCCCACGCTGTTCAAGGGCCACAACAAGATGCGCATCTTCCAGGAGGAAATCTTCGGACCGGTGCTGGCTGTGACCACCTTCAAGGACGAAGCCGAAGCCCTGGCCATTGCCAACGACACGCTGTACGGTCTGGGTGCCGGTGTGTGGAGCCGCAACGGCAATGTGGCCTACCGCATGGGCCGCGCCATCAAGGCGGGCCGTGTATGGACCAATTGCTACCACGCCTATCCTGCGCACGCAGCGTTTGGCGGCTACAAGGAATCCGGCATTGGCCGCGAGACCCACAAGGTCATGCTCGACCACTACCAGCAGACCAAGAACCTGTTGGTTTCTTATAGCGAACAGAAGCTCGGGTTCTTCTAAGCTCCCCCTGAGCCGCGCCTGCGGCGCGTCTTCCCCCTGAGGGGGACAACGCTGCGGCCCGGCAAAGCCGGTTCCGTCGCGTTCTGGATGTGGACACGCAGGGCGGTGCCGGTTTGCCAAAGACTCGGCGCAGCAGCCGGGCAGGGCGGCCGCCGATTTCTGGTACTCCAGCATGAGGTGGCCGCCCACACAGTCCATGAAGCTGCGCGCGCCAACAACGCTACATGCAAACCGGAGACAAACATGGTTGAAAAAGTCGTAGCCACTCCCGCCGCCCTGGAACTGGTGGCGTTCCTGAAGACCAAGCACGGCCCCGATCTGATGTTTCACCAGTCCGGCGGTTGTTGCGACAACAGCGCTGCCAACTGCTACCTGCCTGGCGAGATCAGCATGGGCGCGGGGGACGTGTACCTGGGTGATGTGGGTGGTTGTCCGTTCTACATCGGACTGGCCCAGTACGAATATTGGAAGCACACGCAGCTCATCATCGATGTGATCGAGGGCACTGGCGGAACCTTTTCGCTGGAAGGGCCCGAAGGCAAGGCCTTTCATACCCGCTCGCGCGTGTTCACTGCGGAAGAACTCGCCGAGCTCGAAGGCCAGCAGGTCAGGACCGGGCTGGATGTGCCGGTCCATTCACGCTGAAGTGATCTGGAAAGTCACCGTGGCGAGGGTTTTCACTGATTCTCCAGAGTGGGTAGCACAGTAGGATTGCGCTATCCAAAAGTGCCTATCTGCCCCTGTTCTTGAACAGGTTAAAGAGAGGGCACTCTTTTTAAACCCGGATTGGATAGCGCTATCCATACAAGAAAGTTCAGAGACCACCTGTCGGTGGCATGTGCCATTCATTTCAACAACAAGCCTCCACGAGGCTATTCAGGAGAAAAGCATGAAACTCAAAAGCAACCTGGCCGCACTGCTGCTCGCCATAGGCTCTGCAAGCGCCTTTGCGCAACTCACCGTGGGCGTCAGCTTCGATGCCTACCAGGAAGAGCGCTGGAAGACCGATGAGGCTGCCATCAAGGCCGAGCTGGCCAAGCATGGCGCCAAGTACATCATGGCCGATGCCGGTGCTTCCACCGAGAAGCAACTGGTGGACATTGACGGCCTGATCGCCAAGGGCGCCAAGGTGCTGATCATCTTGGGCCGCGACAAGGATGCGATTCTTCCTGCCATCAACAAGGCCAACCAGCTGAAGATTCCGGTGATCGCCTATGACCGCCTGTTCGAGGCGCCCGGTGTCACCTACATCACCTTCGACAACAAGGAAGTGGGCCGCATGCTTGCGCGAGCGGTGCTGGCCGTGAAGCCCAAGGGCAACTACGCCATCATCAAGGGCGATGTGGGCAATGCCAACTCCGCCTTTTTGCGCGAGGGCACACAGGAGGTGCTGGAGCCCTACCTCAAGCGCGGCGACGTGAAGATTGTGGGTGAGGAGTACACAGCGGACTGGAATCCGCAGAATTCCCAGAAGAACATGGAACAGATTCTGACCAAGAACGGCAACAAGGTGGACGCCGTGATTGCGCAGAACGACGGCATGGCCGGTGGTGTGGTTGCCGCCTTGGCCGCCAAGGGTCTGCAAGGCATTCCGGTCTCAGGACAAGATGGCGACCTGGCTGCGCTGAACCGCGTAGCGCTGGGTACACAGACCGTGTCGGTGTGGAAGAACTCTGCTGACCTTGGCGTGGCCGCAGCGCGCGCCGCAGTAGAGCTGGGTGCGGGCAAGCCGGTGACCGGTGCCGTGGATTGGGCCGGTGGTGAGAAGAAGGTGACGCTCAAGTCCATCTTCTTGAAGCCCATCCCTGTGACACAAGCCAATCTGGATGTGGTGGTCAAGGCTGGCCACATCAAGAAGGAAGAACTGTGCAAGGGCGTGACCGATCCCAAGGTAACTGCCTGCAAATAGATCCGCTACCAGGCTCAGGCCCGCAGCAGGCGCGGCAGGTGCAGCGGCAACGCAGTGGCTGCGCGTGCACCGAGCTTGAATACGCTCACCGATTGCACCAGCGTGCGGGCCTGGTGCTCCAATGACTGTGCCGCTGCGGCGGCCTCTTCCACCAGCGCAGCGTTCTGCTGCGTGACGGTGTCCATCTGGCCTATGGCCTGATTGACCTGTTCGATACCGGAAGTCTGATCGCGGCTGGCGGCCGTGATCTCGCCCATCAGGTCCGCCACGCGCCGCACATGCACCACGATCTCGTCCATGGTGCTGCCAGCCTGCTCGACCAGCTTGCATCCCTCGCTGACATTGCCAACCGAACTGGTGATCAGGCTCTTGATCTCCTTGGCAGCGGTGGCGCTGCGACCGGCAAGCGAGCGCACTTCCGAAGCCACGACCGCAAAGCCACGGCCCTGATCACCGGCGCGTGCCGCTTCCACCGCAGCATTGAGGGCCAGGATGTTGGTCTGAAAGGCAATGCCATCAATCACACCGATGATGTCGGATATCTTGCGGGAGGAGGTATTGATGGCCTCCATGGTCTGCACCACCTGGCCCACCACGGTACCACCCTTGGCGGCCACCTGCGCCGCCGACTCGGCCAGCTGATTGGCGTGCCTGCCGGATTCGAAGTTCTGTTTGACCGTGGAGGCCAGCTCTTCCATGGATGCGGCCGTCTGCTCCAGTGCGCTGGCCTGCTCTTCCGTGCGTGATGACAGATCGGTATTGCCATCGGCAATCTCATGGGTGGCGATGGCCATGGACTCGGTGCCGTTGCGCACCTGGTTGACGATGTGAATCAGGCTGTTGTTCATGTCCTGCAGGGACTGCAGCAACTGCCCGCACTCATCCTTGGAGTAGGCCTGTTCCTCGCAGGTCAGGTCGCCAGCTGCCACCGTGCGCGCAATATGTACCGCCTCGTAAATGGGGCGTGTGATGGACCGCGTTGTGAACCATGCAAACAAGCTACCGGCCAGCAGGCCCGATGCACCCAACGCCAGCAATAGCACGGTGGCTGACTGGATGCGCTCACGCACCTCGGTGCTGCTGTTGGTCACGATCTTCTTCTGCAGCTCCGTCAGGGCCACGATGGGCTCCTGCAACGCATCCAGGGCCGGCAGGGTTTCGCTGGTCATGGTGACGATGGCCGCATCCTTGTCACCGGCGTCCACCTGGGCGGCAACCTTGGAAAAGGAGGCCACGTAGGCCTTGCGGCGCTGCACCAGCGTTTCCAGCAAAGCCTTGCCTTCGGGGAGCTGGACCAGTTGCGTGAGTGTGTCCAGTGCTGCGTTGATCACCTGCTTGTTGGCCTCGATGGATTGCTTGATCCGGGCGACATGCACCAGGTCGGAAATCAGCAGCTCCATGGTGTAGCGCGCATTGGCACGCGTAGTTGCATTGATCACGTTGGCCGCTTCGGCCTTGACCCAGTCCTTTTCGATGATGCGGCTGTTGACCGTGTTGACCTCAGAAAAGCGCATGAGTCCCACCGCCACCATCACAAGCATCATCACGATCAAGGCGCCAAAGCCGATGGACAGGCGCGCTCCAATCTTCAGATTCATAAACATGTTCACTTCAGTTCCCCTATCCACAGTGTGGTCTGACCAGCCAGGCATTTTTATATGCTTTGGAATCTAGTCGCAAAGGCCCGCCATGGACATACCTCTTTGGCACTACCCGGAGCAGCTATCGGAAGTAAGCACACGATTTCCTTGAATCCGAGAAGAACGGCGGTTAGTCTATGGCCATGCAAAGACGGCATTCGCTCTCCACCAAACTGGTCACCATCGGGTCGGTGCTGCTGATCATTGCGCTGTTGTCCATCGGGCTGACGCTGTGGGTCACCTGGCAGCTGGAAGGGGGTGCTGCGGCGGTCAACGAGGCAGGCCGCATGCGCATGCAGATCTGGTGCCTCAACAGCACGGCACAGTCCAAGCATTCCGAAAAGGCGGTGGCGGACCTGGTCAATGAATTCAGTCGCAGCCTGGCCCTGCTCAAGGCCGGTGATCCAGCTCGGCCGCTGTTCATGCCCCTCAACGACGAGGTAGGCACGCGCTTTCGCGATGTCCAAGCGCACTGGGCGACCAACCGCAGCATCTGGATGGGGGAGAACCCGCCCGATGTAGAGCAGTCCTTGGCGGCAACTTCCGAGACGGTGGCGGCAGTCGACAAGCTGGTGACCGCCATCGAGCAGCAGCTCTCGCGGTTGACGGCCATTCTCAATTTGTTCCAGTTCGTCATGATGGCGCTGGCGATTGCTGGCGCGGTCATCATGCTCTACACCGGGTACCTTTACGTCATCAATCCGCTGGAGAGTCTGCAGCAGGCCTTGCGCAGCATCCAGTCCGGTAACTTTGCCGCACGTGTGGAGGTGGATACCGATGATGAGTTTGGCCAGGTGGCCAGCGGCTTCAATGGCATGGCCGCCGAACTGCAAGGCTTGTACGAGGGGCTGGAGACCCAGGTCAAGGTCAAGACGCAGCACATCGAGGCCCAGCGTGCACGCCTGGAATCGCTCTATGAGATCAGTGCGTTCTCGGCCAGTGCTGCCAGCATCGAAGAGCTGTCGCGCGGCTTTGCCAAGCGCGTACGTGCGGTGGTGGGCGCGGACGCAGTGGCGGTGCGCTGGTCGGATGAGGCCAACCAGCGCTACCTGATGCTGGCATCGGACTGCTTTCCGCATGAGATGCTGGAGGCCGAACGCAGCCTGCTGGCAGGCGCCTGCGCCTGTGGCAACCTGAAGCCGGATGCGCGTACCCGCGTCATCCCCATTGTCGAGCACGAGGCCTCCCCCATGCGTGCCTGCGCGCGTGCGGGGTACGTGAACATCGTCAGCGTCCCGGTGCGGCTGCAGCAGCGCTTGCTGGGCGAAATCGACCTGTTCTTTCGCAGCAGCGTGGAGCTGAGTTCGGAAGAGAAGGACCTGCTGGACGCCCTGGCCAGCCATCTGGCCAGCGGTCTGGAGAGTCTGCGGGCAGCGGCGCTGGAACGTGAAGCCGCAGTCGGTGAAGAGCGCGCCCTGTTGGCCCGCGAGCTGCACGATTCCATTGCCCAGTCACTGTCGTTTCTCAAGATCCAGGTGCAGCTGCTGCGCAATGCCTCGCGCAATGCGCAGCAGGAGAAGGTGCAGACAGCACTGGATGAACTGGACACCGGTCTGCGCGAGAGCATCAACGACGTGCGTGAGCTGCTGGTGCATTTCCGCACCCGTACCAATACCGGCGACGTGGAAGCGGCACTGCAGGAGACCCTGCAAAAGTTCAAGCACCAGACCGGAATGACCACCCACTTCCAGGTCAGCGGCCAGGGCATACCGCTGCCGGCGGACGTGCAGGTCCAGGTGCTGCACGTGGTGCAGGAGGCCTTGTCGAATGTGCGCAAGCATGCCCAGGCCACACAGGTGTATCTGGATGTCACCAAGGGAGAAGAGTGGCGGTTTGTGGTGCGCGACGATGGCCGCGGCTTCGGTCCGGAGATCCGCGACCGTCAGAGCACCCACGTGGGCATGAAGATCATGCAGGAGCGTGCCAGCCGCATCGGGGCCACCGTGCAGGTGCGGTCCGAACTGGGGCAAGGCACGACGGTGCAGCTGACCTTGCCGGCCCATCCCGTATCTGGCGCCAACGCGGGCGGCCTGTCGCTGGATGCAGAGGAGCTTGCATCCATCCAGATGGCCACCGAATAGTCCAACCTTTTTTCCCCTCACTTTTTCGGACAACCTATGCCGATCAAAAAACGTTTCCCTGACAACCCCGCCAATCCCGATCGCCTGTGCTGGGGCTGTGACCGCTACTGTGCAGCGGACAACATGCTGTGCGGCAACGGCTCGGATCGGACGCAGCATCCGGTGGAACTGTTCGGGCCCGGTTGGCGGGAATGGGGCCATGATTATCAGGATGAAGAACCGAGCACCGACAATACCGACCATGAACCCCATCAAACTGCTGGTCATCGATGACCACACGCTTTTCCGGCGCGGGCTGGTAGCGCTGCTGTCGCAGGACGGGCGCTTCCGCCTGGCAGGTCAGGCCGGTGATATGGGCGAGGCGTTGCGTTGCTGCACCGACGTGCCCGATGTCATCCTGCTGGATAACCATCTGCCGGGTGTGCGCGGCATTGACGGCATCCCTGCACTCAAGGACGCTTATCCGGGCGTGCGCATCTTGATGCTCACCGTGAGCGAGAACGAGGAAGACCTGGCCGCTGCCATGCTGGCCGGTGCCGACGGCTATCTGCTCAAGACCGTGGAGACCGAACAGCTCTGCGACTCCATCGGGAAGGTGCTGGCCGGTGAATGCGTCATCAGCCCGGACATGATGACCAAGTTCGTTACGGCCTTTCGCTCCAAGGCCCCTGCTCCCGAGGGCGCGGCCAGCACGCCGGCCTTGCAGCCGCAGCCCTTGGCAGAGGACGTCACCCTGGAGTCGCTGTCGGCACGCGAGCGCGAGATCCTGGTGCTGATCGCACGCGGCGACAGCAACAAGGGTATTGCCCGTGCACTCGACATTGCCGAGACCACGGTCAAGGTGCATGTGCAGCACATCTTTCGCAAGCTCAACCTGAGCTCACGGGTCCAGGTGGCGATATACGCAGCGGCCCGCGGTTGGGGTTGATACAGATCAGACAGTGCCGCTTTTGACCGGGCACTACTACTTCGGAACTAGGGCGCCATGTGGCGCCCTAGTTCGTTTTGCGCCAGTGCGCTGTGCCAAGGGAGGATGTTCAAAAGCGGGCTGAACAACGAAAGTCATGACCATCTCAAGGAGCAATCATGGCTACGGAAATCAGAAACGCAAAACGTGCATGGTCGGTGCTGATCGTCAGCACGCTGTCGTTCACGGTCTGCTTCATGGTCTGGATGATGTTCGGCGTCATCGGCATTCCGATCAAGAAGATGCTGGACCTCAACTCCACCCAGTTCGGCTTGTTGATGGCCACGCCGGTGCTCACTGGCTCGCTGATCCGCGTGCCGCTGGGCATCTGGACCGACCGTTTTGGCGGACGCGTCGTCATGGCCACGTTGATGGCCATCACCGTGCCTGCGATCTGGATGATGGGCTATGCCACGGCCTACTGGCACTTCCTGACTATCGGTCTATTCGTAGGCTTGGCGGGGGGCTCCTTCTCGGTGGGTACACCTTATGTGGCGCGCTGGTTCCCCAAGAACCGCCAGGGCACGGCCATGGGCATTTACGGTGCAGGCAATTCCGGCTCGGCGGTCAACAAGTTCATTGCACCGGTGCTGCTGGTGGCCTTTGGCTGGACCATGGTGCCGCAGGTCTATGCGGCCATCATGCTGGGCACATTGATTTTGTTCTGGCTGTTCAGCTACAGCGACCCCAGCCACCTGGTGCCCCACACGCTGACGTTCAGCGACCAGCTCAAGGCGCTGAAGGACCCCAAGGTGGTCAAGTACTGCCAGTACTACAGCATCGTGTTCGGTGGCTACGTGGCGCTGGCCCTGTGGATGGTGCAGTACTACGTGGGCGAGTTCGGTCTGGACATTCGCGTGGCCGCCTTGCTGGCTGCCTGCTTCTCGCTGCCCGGTGGCGTGCTGCGCGCATTCGGCGGCATTCTGTCCGACAAGTACGGAGCCCACAGCGTGACCTGGTGGGTGCTGTGGGTGAGCTGGATCTGCCTGTTCCTGCTGAGCTATCCGCAGACCGATTTCAGTATCGCCACCGTCAACGGCCTGAAGACCTTCCACATCGGCCTCAACGTCTACCTGTTCACCGCACTGATGTTCATCCTGGGCATCGCCTTTGCCTTCGGCAAGGCCAGCGTCTTCAAGTACATCAGCGACGACTACTCCCACAACATCGGCACCATCAGCGGCATCGTCGGCCTGGCCGGCGGACTGGGTGGCTTTGTGTTGCCCATTCTGTTCGGCGCGCTGATGGACCTCACCGGCATCCGCTCCAGCGCCTTCATGCTGATGTATGGCGTGGTCTGGGTCTCGCTGATCTGGATGTACCGCACCGAAGTGCGCGGCAGCGAAGTCATGGGCAGCAACGACCGTTCCCTGCCAGCCCACACCTGAATTTATCTCCACGAAAGCAGTTATGACAACCCAAGCACATACCGGCGCAGACATCGCCGACTGGCGCCCCGAAGACGAAACATTCTGGGAATCCACGGGCAAGAAGATCGCCTACCGCAACCTTTGGCTCTCGGTGCCGGCCCTGCTGTGCGGCTTCGCCATCTGGGGCATGTGGGGCATCATCACCGTGCAGATGCTCAACCTGGGCTTTCCGTTCACCCAGCCTGAGCTGTTCTCGCTCACGGCCATCGCGGGGCTGGCCGGTGCCACCATGCGCATCCCGGCGTCCTTCCTGATCCGCGTGGCCGGTGGCCGCAACACCATCTTCCTCACCACCGCCATGTTGCTCGCGCCTGCGCTGGGCACCGGCCTGGTGTTGCAGCACAAGGAATGGCCGCTCTGGGCCTTCCAGCTGATGGCGCTGTGGTCGGGCGTGGGTGGCGGCAACTTTGCCAGCTCCATGTCCAACATCAGCACCTTCTTCCCCAAGCGCCTGCAGGGCACGGCGCTGGGGCTGAATGCTGGCCTGGGCAACTTCGGTGTGACCACCATGCAGATCGTCATTCCGCTGGTGATGACGCTGAGCATCTTTGGCAGCATGGGTGGTGAGTCCATGGTGCTGGTGAAGGACAGTGGCTGGATCTTCGGCAAGATTGCTGCGGGCACACCCACCTGGATCCAGAACGCCGGCTTCGCCTGGTTGCTGTCGTTGGTGCCGCTGTCGGTGCTGTGCTTCTTCGGCATGAACAACCTGAAGACTGTCACGCCTGATGCGGGCGGGACGATTGCCGCCTTCATCAAGATCATCTGGCTCTACACCCTGTCGTTTGTGCCAGCCGGCCTGGGCCTGTATCTGTACCTGCCCGCACCCACGGGCCTTGGCGTGCTCAACATGTGGATCGCCATGCCGCTGATCGTGGTCAGCACGCTGATGGTGATGAGGCTGGCCGCCTTCGGCGCCATGAAGGACAACATCGCCAAGCAGTTTGCCATCTTCAAGAACAAGCACACCTGGTCGCTCACGCTGCTCTACATCGTGACCTTCGGCTCCTTCATCGGCTTCTCCATGGCGCTGCCGCTGTCCATCACCGTGATCTTCGGCATCAGCCACGTGCCCGATGCCGCCGGCGTGATGCAGCACACCCTGAAGAACCCGCATGCACCGTCTGCACTGACCTATGCCTGGATCGGCCCGTTCGTGGGCGCGCTGGTGCGTCCCGTGGGCGGCTGGATTTCCGACAAGGTGGGCGGCTCCATCGTGACGCAGGCGATATCTGCGGTGATGGTGTTGGCATCTGTGGCGGTGGGCTATGTGATGTTGCTGGCCTACGGCTCTGCTGCACCGGAGCAGTACTTCATGCCGTTCATGGCGCTGTTCATCGTGTTGTTCACGGCCAGCGGCATCGGCAACGGTTCGACCTTCCGCACCATCGGTGTGATCTTTGACCGCACCCAGGCGGGCCCGGTGCTGGGCTGGACCTCGGCCATCGCCGCATACGGTGCCTTCATTGCGCCGGTGGTGATCGGTGCGCAGATCAAGGCCGGTACGCCGCAGATCGCGATGTATGGATTTGCCGTGTTCTATGCGCTGTGTCTGGTGCTGAACTGGTGGTTCTATCTGAGGGCGGATTCGGAGTTCAAGAACCCATGAGGTCTTCTATGTCATCACGCACTTTTGAAGACCGGTCACTTCAGGGCTGCATCACCTCAGGACACAGGCCGGCGTGGCACTCCGCTTCGTCCGTGTCCCCCGCCCACTGCGTGGGCTCCTCCTTTACCTACCGAAGCGGAGCGCCACACCGTCCTGTGTCCGCCAAGGTGGTAGGCACACAAGGGATTGAAGTCATCGCACGCCAACACTGTTCGCAGCCGATGGCAGCGGGGTGGGCGTTTCCGGTAGGTAAAGGAGGAGGCCGAAGGCCGGGGGACACGGACGGAAACGTCCACCCCGCTGACACCGGCCACCCCCCAAGCAAGCATGCCAAGACAAGAAAACAACCTGCATTAACACAAATGACCCGAGCAACGTATTTCAACTGGAGAACCGAATGAGCCACTTCCTTGACCGCCTGAGCCACTTCTCGGCCCCCAAAGAAAGCTTTTCCGACGGCCACGGCGTCACCACCGGTGAAGACCGCACCTGGGAAGACGCCTACCGCGACCGCTGGGCCCACGACAAGATCGTGCGCAGCACCCATGGCGTGAACTGCACCGGTTCCTGCTCGTGGAAGATCTACGTCAAGGGCGGCATCGTCACCTGGGAAACCCAGCAGACCGACTACCCCCGCACCCGCGCCGACCTTCCCAACCACGAGCCGCGCGGCTGCGCCCGTGGCGCTTCGTACTCCTGGTACCTGTACAGCGCCAACCGCGTCAAATACCCCATGGTGCGTGCCCGCTTGCTCACGCAATGGCGTGCCGCATTGGCTGTCGCCAAAGACCCGGTCAATGCCTGGGCCAGCATCGTGGAGAACAACGATGCGCGCAGCCAGTGGGTCAAGCAGCGCGGCCTGGGTGGCTTTGTGCGCAGCACCTGGGATGAAGTGAACCAGCTCATCGCCAGCGCCAACGTCTACACCGCCAAGAAATACGGCCCGGACCGCGTGATCGGCTTCTCGCCCATCCCTGCCATGAGCATGGTGAGCTATGCCGCCGGTAGCCGCTACCTGAGCCTGATCGGTGGCGTGTGCATGAGCTTCTATGACTGGTATTGCGACCTGCCACCGGCCAGCCCGCAGGTCTGGGGCGAACAGACCGACGTGCCGGAGTCGGCCGACTGGTACAACTCCACCTTCATCATTGCCTGGGGTTCCAACGTGCCCCAGACCCGCACGCCCGATGCCCACTTCTTCACCGAGGTGCGCTACAAGGGTGCCAAGACGGTGGCCATCACGCCCGACTATGCCGAGATCAGCAAGCTGGCCGACCTGTGGATGCACCCCAAGCAGGGCACCGACGCCGCCGTGGCCATGGCCATGGGCCATGTGATCTTGAAGGAGTTTTACTTTGACAAGCGCAGTGCCTACTTTGACAACTACGTGCGCCGCTATACCGACATGCCCAACCTGGTGCAGCTCGAAGAGCGCAAGCTGCCCGATGGCCGTACCGTGCTGGTGCCGGGTGCCTATCTGCGTGCCAGCGACTTCAACGGCAAGCTGGGTCAGGCTAACAACCCTGAGTGGAAGACGCTGGCGCTGGACGAGAACGATAAGGTCGTAGTGCCCAACGGCTCGATTGGTTTCCGCTGGGGCGCCGAAGGCCGCGCCGACGTGGGCAAATGGAACCTGGAAGACAAGGAGGCACGCAATGGCACCGATGTGCGTCTCAAGCTCAGCCTGATGGAGGACGCGCAGCCCGACTACGAAGTGGGCGACGTGGGCTTCCCGTACTTTGGTGGCATCGATACACCCAACTTCAGCGCCAACAAGCAGGGCCAGGCGGTGGACGACATCCTGGTGCGCAAGGTGCCGGTGCGCCGCATCAAGCTGGGCAAGGCTGGCGAAGAACGCTATGCGCTGATCGCCACCGTGTTTGATCTGACTGTGGCCAACTACGGTGTCGCCCGCGGCATCCCCGGCGAGAACGCCGCCCTGAACTACGACGACGATACGCCCTATACACCGGCTTGGCAGGAGAAGATCACCGGCGTCAAGCGCGACCAGATCATTGCCGTGGCGCGCCAGTTTGCCGACAACGCCGACAAGACCCAGGGCAAGTCCATGGTCATCATCGGCGCGGCCATGAACCACTGGTACCACAGCGACATGAACTACCGCGGCATCATCAACATGCTGATGATGTGCGGTTGCATAGGCCAGAGCGGCGGCGGCTGGGCACACTATGTGGGACAGGAAAAGCTGCGGCCGCAGACCGGCTGGACTGCGCTGGCCTTTGCCCTGGACTGGGTGCGCCCACCCCGGCAGATGAACAGCACCAGCTTCTTCTATGCCCACACCGACCAGTGGCGCTACGAGAAACTGGGTGTGGAGGAAATCCTCTCGCCGCTGGCCGACAAGAGCAAATACGGTGGCAGCCTGATTGACTACAACGTGCGCGCCGAACGCATGGGCTGGCTGCCCAGCGCGCCGCAGCTGCAGACCAACTCCTTCCAGGTGGTCAAGGACGCTACCGCCGCAGGCATGGACCCCAAGGACTATGTGGTCCAGTCCCTGAAGGACGGCACGCTCAAGATGAGCTGTGAAGACCCGGACCACCCCGCCAACTGGCCGCGCAACATGTTTGTCTGGCGCTCCAACCTGCTGGGCTCCAGCGGCAAGGGCCATGAATACTTCATGAGGCACCTGCTGGGTACCACCCACGGTGTGCAGGGCAAGGACCTCGGCAAGGACGATGCGAAGCCCGCCGAAGTGCAATGGCACAAGGATGCGCCCGAAGGCAAGCTGGACCTGCTGGTCACGCTGGACTTCCGCATGAGCACCACCTGCCTGTATTCCGACATCGTGCTGCCCACGGCCACCTGGTACGAGAAGAACGACCTCAACACCAGCGACATGCATCCCTTCATCCACCCACTCTCCACCGCGGTGGACCCGGCCTGGCAGAGCAAGAGCGACTGGGAAATCTACAAGGGCTTTGCCGAGGCCTACAGCAAGGTCTGCGTGGGTCACCTGGGTGTGGAGAAGGAAGTGGTGCTCACCCCGTTGATGCATGACACGCCCTCCGAACTGGCCCAGCCCTTTGGCGTGAAAGACTGGAAGCGCGGCGAGTGCGACCTCATACCCGGCAAGACGGCGCCGCAAATTGCGGTGATCGAGCGCGACTATCCCAACACTTTCAAACGCTTCACCGCCTTAGGGCCGTTGATGGACAAGGTGGGCAATGGTGGCAAGGGCATTGGCTGGGACACCAAGACCGAGGTCAAACAGCTGGGTGATCTCAACGGCCGCGTGCATGCCGAAGGTGTCACCAAGGGCATGGCCAAGATCGAGAGCGACATTGACGCCTGCGAAGTGGTGCTGCAGCTCGCCCCCGAGACCAACGGTCACGTGGCAGTGAAAGCCTGGGAGGCCCTGAGCAAGATCACCGGGCGCGACCATACGCACCTGGCCATCCACCGCGAGGACGAGAAGATCCGCTTCCGCGACATCCAGGCGCAGCCGCGCAAGATCATCTCCAGCCCGACCTGGAGCGGCATCGAGAGTGAGACCGTCTCCTACAACGCCGGCTACACCAATGTGCATGAGCTGATCCCATGGCGCACCCTGACCGGTCGCCAGCACTTCTACCTGGACCATCCGTGGATGATTGCCTTTGGAGAGGGCTTCAGCAGCTACCGTCCGCCAGTGGACCTGAAGACCGTGGGCGGCATCATGGACCGCAAGCCCAATGGCAACAAGGAAATCTCCTTGAACTTCATCACGCCGCACCAGAAGTGGGGCATCCACAGCACCTACACCGACAACCTGATGATGCTCACGCTCAACCGGGGCGGTCCGGTGATCTGGCTGAGCGAGGATGACGCCAAGGTGGCAGGCATCGTCGACAACGACTGGGTGGAACTCTTCAACACCAATGGCGCCATTGCGGCCCGTGCGGTGGTGAGCCAGCGGGTGAATCCGGGCATGGTGCTGATGTACCACGCGCAGGAAAAAATCATCAACACCCCGGGCGCCGAAATCACCGGCACACGCGGCGGCATCCACAACTCGGTGACCCGCATCGTGACCAAGCCCACCCACATGATTGGCGGCTACGCCCAGTTCAGCTATGGCTTCAACTACTACGGAACCATAGGCACCAACCGCGACGAGTTCGTGGTGGTGCGCAAGATGCGCAAGATCGACTGGCTCGACGGCGAAGCCCTCGCAACTATCCAGGCCTGAGGAGTACACAACATGAAAATACGCGCCCAAATCGCCATGGTGCTGAACCTGGACAAGTGCATTGGTTGCCACACCTGTTCGGTCACCTGCAAGAACGTCTGGACCAGCCGCCCCGGCATGGAGTACGCCTGGTTCAACAACGTGGAGACCAAGCCCGGCATTGGCTACCCCAAGGAGTGGGAAAACCAGGACAAATGGAACGGAGGCTGGGTCCGCAAGGCCGACGGCTCCATCGAGCCGCGCCAGGGCGGCAAGTGGAAGCTGCTCATGCGCATCTTCTCCAACCCCAACATGCCGCAGATTGACGACTACTACGAACCCTACACCTTCGACTACGACCACCTGCAGTCGGCACCCGAGGTCAAGCACGCGCCCACCGCCCGCCCGCGCAGCCTGATCACCGGCAAGCGCATGGAGAAAATCGAGTGGGGCCCCAATTGGGAGGAAATCCTGGGCGGCGAATTCAGCAAGCGCAGCAAGGACGCCAACCTGGCCAACTTCGACCAGGTGCAAAAGGACATGGTGGGACAGTTCGAGAACACCTTCATGATGTACCTGCCGCGCCTGTGCGAACACTGCCTGAACCCGGCCTGCGTGGCGTCCTGCCCCAGCGGCTCCATCTACAAACGCGAAGACGACGGCATCGTGCTGATCGACCAGGACAAGTGCCGCGGCTGGCGCATGTGCGTCTCGGGCTGCCCCTACAAGAAGATCTACTACAACTGGAAGAGCGGCAAGGCCGAGAAGTGCATCTTCTGCTATCCGCGCATTGAAGCCGGTCAGCCCACGGTGTGTTCGGAAACCTGCGTGGGCCGCATCCGCTACCTGGGCGTGGTGTTGTATGACGCCGACCGCATTGCCGAAGCTGCCAGCGTCAAGGACGAGAAGGACCTGTACCAGGCGCAACTGGACATCTTCCTCAACCCCCATGATCCCAAAGTGATCGAGCAGGCGCGCAAGGACGGCATTCCGGAAACCTGGCTGGCCGGCGCGCGCAACAGCCCGGTCTACAAGATGGCCGTGGACTGGAAGGTGGCGCTGCCTTTGCACCCTGAGTACCGCACGCTGCCCATGGTCTGGTATGTGCCGCCGCTCTCGCCCATTACCTCCGCAGCCAATGCGGGCCACATTGGCGTCAACGGCGAGATTCCGGACATCGCCCAGATGCGCATCCCGGTGCAGTACCTGGCCAATTTGCTCACCGCTGGCGACACCCAGCCCGTGGTGCGCGCCCTGGAGCGCATGCTGGCCATGCGCGCCTACCAGCGCAGCAAGCATGTGGACCAGGAACAGAACCTGGCCGTACTGGAGCAGACCGGTCTGACCGTGGCGCAGGTGGAGGAGATGTACCAGATCATGGCCATCGCCAACTACGAAGACCGCTTCGTGATTCCGACCTCGCACCGCGAATATGCAGAGAACGCTTTTGATCTGCGCGGTGGCTGTGGCTTCTCGTTCGGCAACGGCTGCTCCGATGGAGCCTCCGAGACCAGTCTATTTGGCGGAACCAAGCCAAGAACCATCCCCATCAAATCCATGGTCTAAGGAGACTGTCATGAAAGACAACCGCTATTCCCTGCGTGCCCTGGCTCTTCTGCTGGGCTACCCGGACGCCACCCTGCGCAGCCATTTGGGCGAGCTGATGCAGGCCATTGACGAAGAGGCCGCCATTCCTGCCGCGCGGCGCGAGGAGCTGCACGCCTTGGCTGCAGAGCTCAATCGCATGGACCCCATGGACGTGGAAGCACGCTATGTGGAAACCTTTGACCGGGGTCGTGCCACCTCGCTGCACATGTTCGAGCATATCCATGGCGACTCGCGCGAGCGCGGGCCGGCCATGATCGACCTGATGCAGACCTATGAGAAGTCCGGGCTGTTCATGGCGCCCGAAGAGCTTCCCGACCACTTGTGTGTGGTGCTGGAATTTGCTTCCACCCAACCGGCCAAGCTGGCGGCGGATTTTCTGGGCGAGATGGCACACATCCTCACCGCCATCTTCAGCGCGCTGCTGCAACGTGGCAGCCCGTACGCCGCTCCGGTGGCCGCGGTGCTGGAGCTGTGCGGCCAGCGCGTGCAGGCCGTTCCCATTGTGGCCGACGAAGCCATGGACGACGTCTGGCAGGAGCCGGAGGCCTTTGATGGCTGCAGCACCAAAGGACAGTCCAAACCCGGAGAAGCCCAGCCTCTGCATTTCGTGCGCAAGGCAGCCGCCTCGCAAACCCAAGGAGCACCCGTATGACCTACCTCGACAACCTGCTGTTCGGCTACTACCCGTACATCTGTCTGACCATCTTTCTGCTGGGCAGCCTGGTCCGCTTCGATCGGGACCAGTACACCTGGAAGAGCGACTCTTCGCAGCTGCTGCGTGCAGGCCAGCTGCGCTGGGGCAGCAACCTGTTCCACGTCGGCGTGCTGTTCCTGCTGATGGGCCACACCGTGGGCATGCTCACGCCCCACTTTATCTATGAGCCCTTCATCAGTGCTGGTAACAAGCAGATCATGGCCATGGTGTCGGGTGGTGCGTTTGGCGTGTTGGGTTTCATCGGCGTGAGCCTGCTGCTGCACCGCCGCCTGAGCGACGAGCGCATCCGCATCAACTCCAAGACTAGTGACATCGTGTTGCTGGTGTTGCTGTGGCTGCAACTGGCACTGGGCTTGGCCACCATCCCGCTGTCGGCAGAGCATCTGGATGGCAGCATGATGATGAAGCTGGCCGGCTGGGCACAACACATCGTGACCTTCCGCGCCGGTGCACCGGAACTGTTGGCAGAGGCCAGCATCGTGTTCAAGCTGCACATGTTCCTGGGCATGACCATCTTCCTGGTCTTTCCGTTTACCCGTCTGGTGCACGTGTGGAGTGGTTTCGGTGCTGCGGCGTATCTGGTGCGTCCTTACCAGCTGGTGCGCAGCCGACGCGTGGGGCTAGTGGAGCGTGAGCCTTTGAGCCGTAGTGCTCGCTGAGCGTTGAAGTGACATGAAGTCCTTGTTTGTTTGCTTGCATTGCGTCCAGACACAGGCCGGCATGGCACTCCGTTCCTTCCGTGTCCCCCGGCCTTCGGCCTCCTCCTTTACCTACAGGAACGGAGTGCCATGCCGACCTATGTCCAGCGAGGTGGTTGGCACACGAGGTATTGGAGTCATCGCGTGCCAACGCCGCCGGCTGCCGATGGCAGCGGGGTGGGCGTTTCCGGTAGGTAAAGGAGGAGGCCGTAGGCCGGGGGACACGGACGGAAACGTCCACCCCGCTGACACCGGCCACCCCCCAAGCAAGCATGCAAACACCAGCAACCCATCAACCCAATGAGTAGGACAGCAACATGAACACCTCCCAAACCAATACCCACGGCAGCGGCGGCACAGGCACCTGCGGTTGCGGCGCCAAGGCCAGTCAAGCGGCAGAAGCTGCCAGCGCACAGCCGGTGGCCGCCATCAACGGCATCACACTGCACACGCCCGGCAACCGCCCCGACGAAGACACCCTGCGCGAGCGCGCCTATACCGAGCTGTTGCGCCAGCACGCCGTGCAGGCCGGTCTGCTGCCACGCAAGGCCGTGCTCACTGCGCCGGAGCTGGATGACACCGAGCGTGCGGTGCTGGAGTCCATGGTGGACGCTGCAGTGCAGGTGCCACAACCCACCGCACAGGAATGCCGACGCTACTTCGAGGCGCGCCAGTCGCAGTTCGTGGTGGGGCAGGCGGTGCACATGCGCCACATCCTGTTTGCGGTGACCGCCGGTGTGAATGTGCAGGCGCTCACGGTGCATGCGGAAAAGGCGCTGATCAGCCTGCTGGGCAAGAACGTGCCGGTGGACCTGTTTGGCAAGCTGGCCGCCGAACTGTCCAACTGCCCGACCAGCACCCAGGGCGGTGACCTGGGCTGGGTGGGGCCGGACGACTGCGCGCCGGAGCTGGCGCAGGTGCTGTTCTTCCAGACCGAGACACCCGTGGGCCTGGGCGTGCAGCCACGCCTCATCCACAGCCGCTATGGCTTTCACATCATCGACGTGCTGGAGCGGCGCGATGGACGCACGCTGGATTACGACGAAGTGCGCGAGCGCGTGGCGGCGCAGCTGGCCATGCAATCGCGTGCCAAGGCGCTGCACCAGTACATGAGCCTGCTGGTGGGGCAGGCCCTGGTGGAAGGTGTTGAACTGAACTCTGCGGATTCGCCTCTGGTGCAGTGACAATCGGGCTGCACCATGCGTTTTGAAGGAGTGCGGATGCCTGACATTGCCGGTTTGCTTTCCCAACTATTGCAGTCGCGCCAGACCATATTGCCCAAGCGGCTGATGGCGCCTGGACCCGATGCGGATCAACTCGTGCGCATACTGGAAGCCGCAGCGCATGCGCCGGACCATGGGCAGTTGCTGCCCTGGCGTCTGGTCGTCATTGCTGAGTCAGAGCGGGCCGCTTTGGGTACCGCATTTGCCGATGCGCTGGCCGAGCGCGATCCTGCAGCACTGCCGGAGCAGTTGCAGCAAGCGCGCGACAAGGCGATGCGTGCGCCCTTGCTGCTGATGCTGGTGGTGGAAGACGCGCGTGGTGATGCAGAGATCGATCTGCTCGAGCGCGTGGTCTCCGCCGGGTGCGCCGTGCAGAACATGCTGCTGATGGCCACCGCGCTGGGCTTTGCCTCCGCCCTGACCAGCGGCAAGGCCCTGAAGTCATCCAGCCTGCGCAGCCTGTTTGGATTGGGTGCCCGCGACCATGCCATTTGTTTTCTGAGTGTGGGCACGGCCCAGCGCGCCAAGGCGGCGCGTGTCAGGCCGACGCCGGACCAGTACGTGAGCTACTTATCAACGGAGTCCCGATGAATATCGAACATTTCACCGACCTGCTGCAGGCCGCGCGTGCACAACCCCTGCAGCAGCGGCTGCTGTTTGTCTTTGCTGGCGCAGAGCTGCCGGACGACGCCAGCGCGGAGCAGCGTGCCGGTTTCGAGGCAGGGCAGGGCGGTGCGCTGGTGCCGTCCATGTGCGTGGACAAAAGCCCGGACGAAGTGCCATCGTTTGACTCCCTGGTGCAGGAGGCCGCGCAGTTCGGGCAAACATGGCATCTGGTATTTGCCGGTGCCATGTCCGGTACTGCCCACAGCGCGCCGGACCCCCAGCAGGTGGAGACCTCCTTGCAGGCCATGGTGGAAGCCATCAAGCGCGGCGATGTGCACCGTTATCTGGCATTCGACCCGCAGGGCATTCCCGTGGCTCTGGAGTGACGCGTGTCAGGTGTAGCTTGGCAGCACGAGGACCAGAAAGCCCCAGGGGTTCTTCAGGATGGCCACGGAGGCAATCCAGAACAGCACCGCCAGCGCCAGTACCCAGGCCGTGGCGCGGATCTTCCATGCCAGCCTTACGCGCAATGCCACCACGCCCAGACCGATGTAGAGCAGCAGGCCCAGTATCTTGGCCAGCAGCCACGGTGTGTGTGCGGGGTTGAGGCGCAGCATGCCTGCCAGGGTCAGGGCGGAGAGCAGCAAGATGGTGTCCACGATGTGCGGCAGCGTCTTGGCCAGCCGACCCTGGGTCCATTGCGCACCCCGCAAAGAAGCCATGCCACGCACGGCGAACCCCAGACCGGAGAGAATCACTGCAGACTGGTGCAGCAGTTTGATAACGATGTAATCCATGCGCGCAGTGTAGCGATGCACTGCGTGTCCGAGTCCGAACTCCAACAATACCCATGCAAGCCCTGAACCGCATACATATTCTGTTGAACTCCGAACGTTGGCGTGACGCACTGGGTGCGTTCATGGGCATGGGGTTGTGCGCCGTGTTCCTGCATGCGGTCAATGCAGGCGCCGGTGGCCACTGGGTGCTGGTGCCTCTGGCTGGCACCATCGTGATCCTGTACGTGCAGCCGCACAGTCCGGTGGCCCAGCCCTGGCCCATTCTGGGCAGCTACCTGATCTCCTGCCTGGTTGGCTTCGTCTGCTCGCTCTGGCTCACGCCGGTGCAGCTCGCCGTGGCGGTGGCGATTGCTGCCAGCGTCTGGCTGATGGTGCGCCTGCATTGCATTCATCCGCCCGGCGCGGCCATGGCCCTGCTGATCGTGCTGGATGGGCCGCATTCGGGTGACGGCATGGCCCATCTGGCGGTACAGGTCGTCCTCAACATCGGCATCGCCCTGGGCACGACCATGCTGGTGAGCAACTTCATTTTGCGCCGACCCTATCCCTACCACGCACAGGTTCCCGCGCCCAGCCTGCACCGCACGCAGGACGAGGCCCCCCTGCGCCGCACCGGGCTGGACCATGAAGACCTGGCCAGTGCGCTGGCCACGTTGGATACCTTTGTGGACGTGCAGGAAGACGAGCTGGTGGCGATCTACAACCTGGCGGTCGACCATGCGTTTGGCCGCCACGTGGGACTCACCTGCGCCGACATCATGTCGCGCGATGTGATGACGGTGCACTTCGATACCGATCTGGAGCAGGCCTGGAACATGTTGCGGCTGCACAAGATCAAGTCCTTGCCGGTGGTGGATACCTATGGCAACCTGATCGGCATCGCCACGGTCGCGGACTTCTTTCGCCAGATGGATGACACCTCGGCGGCGGGGCTGGCCATGCGTCTGCAGGGTCTGCTGCGGCGCACGCCGGGTCTGACCTCGGAAAAGGCCGAAGTCGTGGGGCAGATCATGACGTCGCAGGTGTTTTCGGCAACACCTTCTACGCCGGTGGCGCAATTGGTGGCACATGTGTCGGAAAAAGGCATGGCCCATATTCCGGTGGTGGATGACAACCGCAAGGTGGTGGGCATCGTGACCCAGTCCGACATGCTGGCAGCACTCTACAAGCGACTGGCCATGTCCGAGGCGATTCCGCGTACGTGAGTGTTCAGTCTGCTTACACCTTGCGTGCCTGGCGGGAAACGGGCATGGCCACCGGCGTGGCCTTGGCACGGGATGGTGCTGGCGCAATCAGGTCTGCCAGGGTGACGCCGTCGAGTACGGCCAGGTAGCTGTCGGTGGCCTGTTGCAGCACGCCCTTGAGGCGGCACTGGGGGCTCAGGGTACATTGATTGGTCTGCGCATCAAAGCATTCGACCATGGCGAAATCGGTCTCGGTCTGGCGCACCACTTCGCCGACGTTGATCTGCGCTGCCGGCTTGCACAGACGCATGCCGCCACCGCGACCGCGGGTGGTGTCCAACAGGCCATGGGCGCCCAGCTGGTGAACCACCTTGGTCAGGTGGCTGCGCGAAATGCCATGGCTGTCGGCAATCTCGGTGATGGTCACCGGCAGCTCGCGGTGCTCACAGGCTGCGCAGTACATGAGTACGCGCAAGGAGTAGTCGGTCCACTGGGTCAGTCGCATGGTGTCGCCATTGAAAAGTAAAGATGCATCTTGAATGAATCATATCGTATAGAATACATGCATGTTAAATGAATGTTTATAAGGAGCCTCCCCATGAATGCACGTTTGCCCAGCACCCAGACCGAGGTGTTTGTCCTCGACGACCAGCACGCCATTGGTCACATCGCGGTCCAACTTCCCGGCGCCACTGCCATTTTTCGGCGATACAAGCTGGACTTCTGTTGTGGCGGCCAGGTCAGTCTGGCCCAGGCACTTGCCGACAAGGGGCTGAACCGCGACACGGTGATGGATGAGTTGGCAGCGCTGCAGCGCCCGGATGGCATCGTGGTATCGGCCGATGCGTCCAGCCTGATCGACCATATCCTGGAGCGTTACCACGCAGTGCACCGTGAGCAGTTGCCCGAGCTGATCCGTATGGCGCGGCGTGTGGAGGCGGTGCACCGCGACCATCCGCGCGTTCCCGCCGGACTGGCTGCCTTGCTGGAAGAAGCAGAGCAGGACCTGCTGTCGCACATGATGAAGGAGGAGAACATGCTGTTCCCCATGCTCAAGGCCGGCGGCAATCCCTTTGTGACACAGCCCATAGGTGTGATGCGCGCAGAGCACACGCAGCATGGCGCCATGCTGGAACAGCTGATGAGGCTGACCAACAACGCCGAGGCACCGCAGGGCGCCTGTAACACCTGGCGCGCGCTCTACAGTGGCGTTGCCCAGTTGCACGAAGACCTGATCAACCACATCCATCTGGAAAACAACATCCTGTTCAACCAGTTTGAAGCGCCCGCACCGGCGCCGGTCAAGTCCGCTTGTTGCGGCTCTTGCGGTTGAACTTCGGGGCATCGCAAGGGTTCTGACGATGGCAACTGAACTGGCAGGCCGCAAGGTCATTCCCATCCTGCAGGTCAACGCGGGTAGCAACGAGGACGCCAGCTTTTCGCTGTACGAGAAGCAAGCCAAGGTGTATCCGCGCTCCGTGACCGGCCAGTTTGCCCGCTTGCGCTGGCTGATGGTGTGGGTGACGCAGATCGTCTTCTACGGTCTGCCTTGGGTGCAGTGGAACGGAAGGCAGGCCGTGCTGTTCGATCTGGCCGAGCGGCGCTTCTATGTGCTGGGCCTGGTGCTGCACCCGCAGGATTTCATCTACCTGGCGGTGCTGCTGATCATTGCCGCATTGGCGCTGTTCTTCTTCACTGCGGTGGCCGGGCGGTTGTGGTGCGGCTACGCCTGTCCCCAGACGGTCTACACCGAAATCTTCCTGTGGGTGGAGCGTCGCACCGAAGGCGACCGCCAGGCGCGCATGCGTCTGGACGCCGCACCCTGGAGCCTCAACAAGGTGCTGCGCAAAGGCGGCAAGCAACTGGCCTGGATGGCCATCGCGCTGGTTACCGGTCTGACCTTCGTGGGCTACTTCTCGTCGATCCGCGGTTTGTTGGGCGAGCTGGCGGGCTTTACCCTGTCGTCCTGGGAATGGTTCTGGATCCTGTTCTACGCGCTGGCCACCTACGGCAATGCCGGCTTCATGCGTGAGCAGATCTGCAAACACATGTGCCCCTATGCCCGCTTCCAGAGCGCGCTCATCGACATGGATTCCATGGTGATCGCCTATGACGAGCGGCGCGGGGAAAACCGCGGTTCGCGTGCACGGGGCGCCGACCCGGCTGCGCTGGGCCTGGGCGACTGCATCGACTGCACCCTGTGCGTGCAGGTCTGCCCGACCGGCATCGATATTCGCAAAGGGCTGCAGAACGAGTGCATTGCCTGTGCCGCCTGCATCGACGTCTGCGATCAGGTCATGCTGAAGATGGACTATCCCAAGGGGCTGATACGCTACACCTCCGGTCACGGTGTCGCGCAGCAACTCACCGCCGGCCAGATCGTCAAGCGCATCAGCAGACCGCGTGTGTGGATTTACTGCAGCCTGCTGTTGGTGGTGTGCTCGGCCCTGGTGTTCAGCCTGTCCACGCGCACGAGCTTCTCGGTGGATGTCATCAAGGACCGCGGTTCGCTGGCACGCGAAGTGGGGCGCGGCGACATCGAGAACGTGTACCGCCTGCAGGTCATGAACGGTCTGGAGCAGGCACAGCGCTACAGCGTCAGCGCGAGCGGTGTGCCCAGCCTGCGCGTGTCGTCCGATGCGCAATTGACGGTGGATGCCACCGGCATTGCTTCACTGCCCATTCGCCTGACCCTGCCCGCCGAGGTGGCCGCGCAGTACCACGGCAAGACCTTACCGATTGATTTTGTGGTGCATACCGCCGTGGGCGAGCGGGACGAAAGCACGCACGAAAAATCGACCTTCTACGTGCTGCCCTAGGCGCAACTTTCCTCAACACAACCGGTCTCCATCATGGCCACACTGTTACAGATTCAGAATCCCCCGCGTCGCGGCCAGGCCCGCTTTGCCTTGTGGGACCTTGGCTTTCGCCCTTTCTATCTGCTGGCGAGCAGCTTTGCGGCGCTGTCCATCCTGGTCTGGGGGCTGCAGTTCAGCGGTCTGCTGCCGTACGCCTATCTGCAAGGGCCGATGTGGCACGCGCATGAAATGCTGTTTGGCTTCACCCTGGCCGTATTGACCGGTTTTCTGCTCACGGCCGGACAGAATTGGTCGGGCCAGCCTACGCCCAAGGGCGGCTATCTGATGGCGTTGGCGGCGCTGTGGGTGGCGGGCCGGGTGCTGGTGCTCTCGCCCTGGGGCTGGCTGGCGGCGGTGGTGAATGCCGCGTTCCCGCTGGCGGCTGCGGTGGCGCTGGGTGTGCCGCTCTACCGGGCGCGCAACAAGCGCAACTATTTCTTTGTGGCTCTGCTGGTGCTGCTCTCGCTGGCCCAGCTCGTGGTGCACCTGAATGCCCTGGGCGCCTTGCGTGTGCCGGGCTGGGCTGGCATTGCGCTGGGCCTGGACGTGATGCTGTTCGTGCTGTGCGTCATGGGCGGACGGGTGATCCCCATGTTCACCAACAACGCCATCCCCGGCGCCAAGGCCGTGCGCGACCCCCGCGTCGAGAAAGTGGCATTGGGGCTGATCCTGGCGCTCATCGTGGCCGATGCGCTGCATGTGTCAGGCTTCTGGTTTGCAACGCTGGCGCTGCTGACCATGCTGGCGCACGGCACGCGCCTGTGGCTGTGGCAGCCCTGGAAGACACTGCATACGCCGCTGGTCTGGGTGCTGCACGCGGCCTATGCCTGGATTCCCCTGCACCTGGCTTTTCGTGCCCTGGCCGCGCTGGGCTGGATTTCGCCTTCGGTAGCTACCCATGCGCTGACGGCGGGCGCCATAGGCGGCATGGTGATCGGCATGATGACGCGTACCGCCTTGGGCCATACCGGCAGGAAGTTGGTGGCCGGCAAAGCAGAGGTGAGCTGCTACGCCCTGGTGGCAGCCGCCGCGCTGGTGCGCGTGTTCGTGCCCTTGCTCGCGCCTTCTCTCATCATCCAGGCGGTCGTGCTCTCGGCCATGTTGTGGTCCGCCGGCTTTGCCGTCTACACCTGGCGCTACTGGCCCATTCTCAGCCGCGACTGACGTTCCGTGCTGGCGCGTCCGCATGCTGATGCGGGCGCTCCGGCGCCGCCGTCAGCAGACGATGGGCATCAAAGGTCACCGCTACAGCCAGTCCACCCAGTTGCTGGGACTTGCGGATCTCGATTCGTGCCGCGTGCATGTCGGCAATGGTCTTGACGATGGACAGGCCCAGGCCGCTGCCGGATACCGCGTTGCCGGGAATGCGGTAGAAGCGGTCCATCACCCGTTCGATGTCACTCTCCGGTATCCCGGGGCCGCTGTCCTCGATCAGCAGGCACACCGAGCGCCCGCTCAGCTGCACCGTGATGTCGATCTTGCTGTGCGCAGGTGAATATTTGACGGAGTTGTCCAGGATGTTGCGCAGCATGATGCGAAGCGCTTCCTCCTGCCCCATCACATAGCATTCATCCGCCTGCTGCAAACCCATGTCGATTTCCTTCTGCTGGGCCAGCGGGTAGATGTCGTTGAAGGCGACCAGGCAGATGCGGTTGATCTCCACGGGCTTGATGTCGCTGCCGTTGCCAGAGCCGGCCTGCTGGCGCGCCAGCACCATCAGCTGCTCCACCAGCCGGGTGGCCCGGTCAATCCCTGTGCCGACCCGGCGTATGGCAACTTCCCGGTCCTTCTCCGTGCCGGAGCGCCGCAGCTGCTCCACCTGCAGCTTCAGCGCCGACAACGGTGAGCGCAACTCATGCGCCGCATCGGCTACGAAATTCTTCTGCGCATCAAATGCGTGGCGCATGCGGCGCAACAGCAGATTGAGCTCTTCCACCAGGGGGCGTATTTCGTTGGGCAGGCCGCCGGTATCCACCTCGGCGAGGGATTCCGCCTCGCGCGACGCAATCTGCCGCTGTACCCGGTTGAGCGGCGCAAGCGAAGAGGTCACCACCCACCACACCATGAGCAACAGCAGCAGGACCATGACCACGATGGGCATGGTGGTGCGAAACGCCAGGTTCCTGGCCAGGCTGCGCCGTGCAGCCCGGTCTTGTGCCACCTGGATCAGTTGGCTGCCGTGGCGCAGGGTATAGAGCTTGTAGGTGCTGCCACGGGTGTCGAACAGCGTGTGGCCCGTGCTGTCGCGGTCGGGCAGCAACACGGCAGAAGATGAGCGGAACAGGATGCGGTGGTCCAGCGTGGAGACCTGGACGATGAATTCGAAGCTGTCGGTCTCGTCCTGGCGGAACCCGCTGCTGCCGTACACATCCGCGTTCAGGCCCGGGCGCAGGGACAGCGCCATCTGTTCCATCTGGTAGTCAAAGATCTCGTTGGTTTCGTCCAGCGTGGTCTGATAGGCAATGAACGACTGGATGCCAGCGGTGATCACCACCGCAGCAAAAAGCAGCAGCAGCAGCCGGGCGCGCAAGGAGTTGGTGAACTTGCGCTTCACGGGCTGCCTTTGGCAATCAGATAACCCACTCCCCGAACGTTTTGGATCAAATCGGCGCCGATCTTCTTGCGCAAGCTGTGGATGTGGACCTCGACCGCATTGCTGCTGACGCCGTCCTTCCAGCTGTAGAGCCGTTCCTCCAGTTGCTTGCGCGATAGCGCCATGCCCGGGCGCGCCAGCAGCAGTTCCAGAATGGCCCACTCCCTTGCCGACACCACCACAGGCCGGCCTTCTACCGTGACCTCGCGGGTGGCGGGGTCTATGGTGACGCCCGCGCTCTCGTAGAACGGCTCGGCGCGCCCCACCGATCTGCGTACCAGCGAGCGGATGCGGGCCAGCATTTCACCCAGGTCATAGGGCTTCACGATGTAGTCGTCGGCGCCGGAGTCCAGACCTTCAATGCGCTGGGCCACGGCATCGCGCGCCGTGGCCACCAGAACCGGTGTACGGTTCTTGCGCTGGCGCAGCGTCTTGAGTACGGTGAGTCCGTCGCACTTGGGCAGACCCAGATCCAGCAGGATGAGGTCGTAGTGCTGGGTCTCCACGGCGGTGAGCGCTATTTCGCCATCCTTCACCCAGTCCACGGCATAACCTTCGTCCCGCAGAAGATCGAGCACCGATTCGCCGATCATCGTGTCGTCTTCCACCAGAAGTAAGCGCATGTCGGTGCCTGCAAACCTACTTGAAGGTGTCGGAGTCCATGATGGCTATGACTTGGGGCGTGATGTCGGTTTGGGGATTGGCGTAGACAACGTCCTGGAACACGATGTCCACATGGGCAGTTGCCGCGAACTTCTTCACCGCCTGGTTGGCGATATCGAACACGTGCTGGATATCGTCACGCTTGCGGGCGTCGCGGTCTTCGACGAACTGCTGCTGCTTGCGTTTGAGTTCGCGCGAGAGTTCGGCAATGGCGCTCTGCTTTTCCAGGATCTGGGATGGCGTGAGGCTGGGGCCGTTCTTTTCGAGATCTGCCGACTTGTCCCTGAGGGAAGCGGCCAGGTCCTGAATCTCCTTGTCGCGCGGTTCGAAGTCGGCCCGAAAGCGGGCCTGGGCTTCCTTGGCAATCCTGGAGTCGCTCAGTATCTTGTGGGCATTGAGGGTTGCAACCGGAAGGGTGCTGGCGTCCGCCCATGCCATGGAGCCGGCGAGCAGCCAGGCGGCAAGGCAAAGGGCCACTCGGATCAGGTGCTTCATGGCGTTGGGCTGGTGACCGTTCATAGGTAGCGTTGTCTGGAGCTGCGGGCGCTAGACCGTCTTGCCAGTGCGGGCCAATGCCGTCTGGTGCTGGCTGAGGTACTTGCGGATCTGGGCGGCATCACGCATGCGGATGGTGCTGGCGCCGGCGTTGAGCAATACCAGCGTGGCGTGTGCGCCTGCCTGTTTGATGCGCATGATCAGGCAGTGTCCCGCCTCGTTGGTGAAGCCGGTCTTGGACAGCAGCACGTTCCAGCCTGCGGCACCTACCAGGTGGTTGGTGTTGTGCACTGTAAAGGCCCGGCCATTCATGCGTATCACTTCGGATTTGTCGCTGGTGATGTTGGCAATCTGCGGATACTGCGCAGCCGCCTGGGCCATCTTGGCCAGATCGGCGGCGGTGGAGGTGTTCTCCGGCGAGAGCCCGGTGGGTTCCTTGATGGTGGTGTTGTGCAGGCCCAGCGCCTTGATCTTGGCCTGCACCGCCTGCAGGAATGCAGCGGTGCTGCCCGGGTAGGTGCGCGCCAGGGACGCAGCGGCACGGTTGTCAGAGGACATCAGTGCCAGCTCGAAAATTTCCTTGCGTTTGAGCGTGGTGCCCACCGGCACGCGGGATTTGCTGTGCTTGAGCACATCCACATCAGCGGCCTGTATCGAGATGCTCTCGTTCATGTCAGGCTTGCTGTCGAGCACCACCATGGCCGTCATCAGCTTGGTCAGTGAGGCGATGGGAACGACCGCGTCCGCACCTTTGGACATCAGCACCTGGCCGGTGTCATCACTGACCACGATGGCATGTTCGGACTGCAGCGTGGCTGCCTGGCATGTGCCGAAGGCCAACAGGATGGAGGCACAGAGTGTTGTGATGAGCTTGGATGTCATGGAACCGATAGGGGCGGAGTGAAAAAGCATGGCCCTGCAACAGGGCGCGCTGGAATGTGGCGGTGCAGTATTTTGCCTCTTCAGCCTGCCGGTTGCGACTTAAGTGAGACTTAAACCGCCGCGCTACAAGGGCGTGCGCGTTCAATATGCCGAAAAAGTGGGCAAGAATGGCGCAAGGCTCCTGCATGCGCATGGCGTGCACGGGTACCTGACCGCATCACTAACACATGGAGTTTGAATGAGATACGTAAACCGCCTGGCACTTGTGGGTTCGATGGCAACGGCCATTCTTCTGGGCGCTTGCAGCAGCACACCGGTAGCACCTGTTGCACCTGCCCCTGCGGCACCTGCAGTCAAATCGGCACCTGCTCCCGCGCCAGCACCCCAGGCTGCCACTCCCGCCCCCGTCACCAAGGCCGAGCTGGCTGCCTACCTGGATCCGGCCAACCCCTTGAGCAAGGAAAAGAGCGTGTACTTTGACTTTGACCAGTACGCCGTCAAGCCCGAAGGTCAGCGCGTGCTGGAGATGCACGGCAAATACCTGGCGTCACACGCCGACGTCAAGATCAAGGTGGAAGGCAATACCGATGAACAAGGCGGAGCCGAATACAACCTAGCACTGGGCCAACGCCGTGCCGACGCTGTCGTGCGCGCGCTCAAGGTCTATGGCGTGAAGGACGCGCAAATGGAAGCAGTGAGCTTTGGCAAGGAAAAGCCAAAGGCTTTGGGCCATGACGAACAGTCGCATGCCCAGAACCGCCGCGTGGACCTGGACTATCCGGCCAAGTAAGCCGTACCGGGCGGGTGCATCGCACATGGATCGCACCCGGCCTGCCCAGCCGGAGTAACACCTGGGGCAGCAGTATCTCTAGCTGGCGGCATAAAATCGGGGGTTCTACAGGTAAATAGGCCTGTGATTCCCGCCCCATCAGCCCGAAAGCTATCTCAAATGCCCCAATACCGCTCCAAAACTTCCACCGCCGGTCGCAATATGGCGGGTGCCCGCTCGCTGTGGCGCGCCACCGGCATGAAGGACGCTGACTTCAGCAAGCCCATCGTCGCGGTGGTCAACTCCTTCACCCAGTTCGTGCCAGGCCATGTGCACCTGAAGGACCTGGGCCAGCTGGTCGCCCGCGAGATCGAGGCTGCGGGCGGTGTGGCCAAGGAGTTCAACACCATTGCCGTGGACGACGGCATCGCCATGGGCCACGACGGCATGCTGTATTCGCTGCCCAGCCGCGACATCATTGCCGACAGCGTGGAGTACATGGTCAACGCCCACTGCGCCGATGCCATGGTGTGCATCTCCAACTGCGACAAGATCACCCCCGGCATGCTGATGGCAGCCATGCGGCTGAACATCCCGGTGGTATTCGTCTCCGGTGGTCCCATGGAGGCCGGCAAGGTCAAGCTGGAGAACACGACCACGCACAAGATGGAATTCAAGAAGCTCGACCTGATCGACGCCATGGTGATGGCCGCCGACAACAAGGTCAGCGACGCCGACGTGGCCGAGGTGGAACGCTCTGCCTGCCCCACCTGCGGCTCCTGCTCCGGCATGTTCACTGCCAACTCCATGAACTGCCTGACCGAAGCGCTGGGCCTGTCCTTGCCCGGCAATGGCACCGTGGTGGCCACCCATGCAGACCGCGAGCAGCTGTTCAAGCGCGCCGGCCACCTGGTGGTGGAACTGTGCAAGCGCTACTACGAGCAGGAAGACAGCAGCGTCCTGCCGCGTTCCATGGGCTTCAAGGCCTTCGAGAATGCCATGACGCTGGACATTGCCATGGGCGGCTCGACCAACACCATCCTGCACATCCTGGCGATTGCGCAGGAAGCGCAAATCGACTTCACCATGGCTGACATTGACCGCCTCTCGCGCGCGGTGCCACAGCTGTGCAAGGTGGCGCCCAACACCAACAAGTACCACATCGAAGACGTGCACCGCGCAGGCGGCATCATGGCCATCCTGGGTGAACTCGACCGTGCCGGCAAACTGCACACCGACACCCCCACCGTGCACAGCAAGACGCTCAAGGACGCGCTGGACACCTGGGACATTGCCCGCAATCCGTCGGATGCGGTCAAGACCTTCTACATGGCCGGTCCCGGCGGCGTTCCGACGCAGGTGGCCTTCAGCCAGAACGCGCGTTGGCCCAGCCTGGATGTGGACCGCGCCGAGGGCTGCATCCGTTCGGGCGACCATGCTTTCTCTCAGGAAGGCGGCTTGGCCGTGCTGACCGGCAACATTGCGCTCAATGGCTGCGTGGTCAAGACCGCTGGTGTGGATGACAGCCTGATGGTGTTCGAAGGCCCGGCCCATGTGGTGGAAAGCCAGGACGAGGCGGTGGAACACATTCTGAACGACCAGGTCAAGGCCGGCGACGTGGTGATCGTGCGTTACGAAGGCCCCAAGGGTGGCCCCGGCATGCAGGAAATGCTCTACCCCACCAGCTACATCAAGTCCAAGGGTCTGGGCAAGCTCTGCGCCTTGCTGACCGACGGCCGCTTCTCCGGTGGCACCTCCGGCCTGTCCATTGGCCACTGCTCGCCCGAAGCGGCAGCGGGTGGCGCCATCGGCCTGGTGCGCACGGGCGACCGCATCCGCATCGACATCACGAGCCGTTCCATCAATGTGCTGGTGAGCGATGAAGAGTTGGCGCGCCGCCGCGTCGAGCAGGATGCCAAGGGCTGGAAGCCCGCACTGCCACGCCCACGCAAGGTATCTGCCGCGCTCAAGGCCTATGCCAAGCTGGTGATGTCGGCCGACAAGGGCGCCGTGCGCGACCTGTCTCTGCTGGACGACTGACCCCCGTCACACCGATCCACGAAGAGCCCGCACATGCGGGCTTTTTTATGGACAGTGTGCGGTATTGACGGTGCGCAAAAAAGCGCGCAATTGGCTGGTCTGACACATGGGCACAAGCACTTTACTGTGAGAACATGAAAGATCCATCCGTGTCAGTCCGAGGTGAATCCATGCACGTTCCTGTTGCTCCCACGCGATATCTCTTTTTCACCGGCAAAGGCGGGGTTGGCAAGACGTCGCTTTCTACCGCCACAGCGCTGTCCCTGGCTGACAGGGGCAAGCGTGTACTGTTGGTGAGTACTGATGCTGCTTCCAACCTGGATGAAATGCTGGGTGTAGTACTGAGGAATACACCGACGCCAGTCCCTGGTGCACCCGGATTCTGGGTCCTGAACATTGATCCCGGCCACGCGGCGGAGTCCTACCGCCAGAGGGTGGTGGCTCAGATGGCTGCGGAGTCCACGGAAGCCGAGTTGGCCACCGTGCGCGAGCAGCTGTCAGGCGCGTGCACCACCGAGATTGCATCTTTCGACGAGTTTGCAGCGCTGCTGTCGGACAGGGAGCAGCCATATGACCACGTCGTTTTCGATACGGCCCCGACTGGACACACATTGCGTCTGCTCAGCCTGCCCAAGGCGTGGAGCGGCTTTCTGGCAGGGAATGACCGAGGCGCATCGTGCCTGGGACCGCACTCTGGTCTGAAGATGCAGGAGACCCGATTCAAGGCGGCCCTGGATGCGTTGAGTGATCCCATGCTTACGGCAGTGGTGCTGGTGACCCGGCCGGAAGCAGGCGCCATAGCCGAAGCTGCACGCACATCCGATGAGCTCCACGCGCTCGGACTGCACAACCAGCGCCTGGTTGTGAATGGTGTCTTTCACGCCAGAGTGCGTGACGATGCGGTTGCCTGCGCCATGGAGCAGTTGGGTGCCCAGGTGCTGGATTCCATGCCGCAGAATTTGCGCGCCTTGCCGCAAGAGCGTGTGCTCTTGCGCGCATTTGACATGGTTGGTTTGCCGGCACTTCGGGCCCTATTGGGGCAAACCGACATACCAGCCGGTACAGACCCGGTTCCCTCGCTGCACAGGGAGGTTCATGGAGCCGGGCTGGAAGCCTTGGCTGATGAATTGGCCAAGTCGGAACATGGACTGATCATGGTGATGGGCAAAGGCGGCGTGGGCAAGACCACCATTGCCGCAGCCTTGTCGATTGGGCTGGTGCAGCGCGGCAAGTCGGTACACCTGAGCACCACGGATCCGGTCGCACACCTCTCGGTCACTTTGGCTGGAGAAGTGCCAGGCCTGCAGGTGGATCGCATTGACCCGCAGGTGGAAACCCAGCGTTACGTCGACAAGATCATGGCCACCAAAGGCGCCAAACTGGATGCGCAGGAGAAGGCGCTGATGCTGGAAGACCTGCGTTCTCCCTGTACCGAAGAGGTTGCAGTATTCCATGCGTTTTCCCGTGTGGTGGGAGAAGGCCGTAGCGCATTCGTGGTGCTCGATACCGCGCCCACTGGTCACTCGCTGCTGCTGATGGACGCGACGGGTGCGTACCACCGGCAAATGATGCGGGAATTTGAAGGGCAACCCAGCGCCCGTCTGGTGACTCCGCTGATGCGACTGCAGGATCCCGACTACACCCGCATCATCCTGGTGACATTGCCTGAGACCACTCCGGTGTCGCAGGCCCAGGCTCTGCAGGATGATCTGCGAAGGGCCAAGATAGAGCCCTTCGCCTGGGTGATCAACAAGAGTGTGCTTGCGGCCGGTACCCGTGATCCTTTGCTGGCGGCACGGCTCAAGGGCGAGCAAGTGCAGGTGGACCGCGTCCGCGAAGGATTTTCCCGACGAACGTATCTGGTTCCATGGAGGGTGCGTGCCCCGGTGGGAGTGGCTGCGCTGTCTGACCTGGTGACTCCCAATTCCGCCTGATCGGGCTTGCATCCGTTCAGGGTTTAATAAAGGCATGTCTTCCACATTTGTTGCACTCTGTGTTGCTCTGGGCATTGGTTTGCTGGTAGGCGCCGAGCGCGAGCGCAGAAAGGGCAGCAGTCCGGACCGCAGTGCCGCAGGCATACGCACCTTTGCCATTGCCTCCATCATGGGTGCTGTCGGCATGCTGATAGGGGATGTGGAACTGCTGGCCCTGGTGGTGTTCATGACGGGTTGCGCGGCCATGATTGCCTATCGCGCCAACCACAAGGAAGACCCCGGCCTCACCACCGAGTTCGCCCTGGTGCTGACCAGCATGCTGGGCGGTATGGCCGTGAAGAATGCGCTGTTGGCAGCGGGCGTAGGCGTATTGCTCGCACTCCTTCTGGTGGCGCGCAACGCCATTCATCACTTTGTGAAAACCCTGCTGACTGCGCAGGACCTGGAAGACACGCTGATCTTCTCGGCAACGGCCTTGATCGTCATGCCCCTGGTGCCGGACCAGTTCATGGGCCCGTTTCATGCACTCAATCCGCGCAATCTGGTGATGCTGGTGGTGGTGGTGATGGCGATCAGCGCGGCTGGGTACGTGGGCACGCGCTGGCTGGGGCCGCGCCACGGACTGCCGCTCGCTGGATTCGCTGCAGGCTTTGTGTCCAGCACGGCCACCATCCATTCCATGGGGCAGCGTTCCGTGGCAGACAGTTCCGTGGCCGCACCGGCTGTGGCGGGTGCGGTTCTCTCGTCGATCGCCACCTTCGTTCAAATGTCTGTTCTCATTGGCCTGGTGCAACCGGGTCTGCTCAGGTTGTTGGCGCTTCCCCTTCTTGCCGGTGGTGCGGTCGCTTTGCTTTACGGACTGTATTTCTTGTGGCGTGCCAGACGCGATGATTCCCACGAGCCCATGGAGCAGGCCAGTGGCCGGGCATTCAATCTTCGGACCTCGGTGACTTTTGCATTGTTGCTGGGGGTCGTCATGATCGTGTCTGCAGGCCTCAATGCTTGGCTGGGCGACCAGGGGCTGGTCTTGGGTGCAGTGGTTGCGGGCCTGGCCGATGCGCATGCCACGGCGGCGTCGGCCGCCTCCCTGGTTGCATCCGGAAAAATCCAGGCCACGCAAGCCGTGCTTCCCATCTTGCTGGGCTTGACCGCCAATACGCTGACCAAGGCGGTGGTTGCCTACCATGCCGCGGGAATGGCCTATGCCCGCAAGATCGTTCCGGGGCTGGCCACCATGATTCTGGCGGTCTGGGCGGGGTACTGGGTGGTTGCAGCGTGAGGTCTGCGGATCAATGTGTTGGCGACTTGTTGGCAATCCACACCAAGGGCAAGGTCAGGCAGACAAAAGCTGCGACACATTGCATGGCATGGGGGATGGTGATCTGGTCTCCCAGCCAGCCAAATGCCACCGGTGCGATGGAGCCAGCGCCTATGGTTCCGGTGTAGAACAGCGCAAATGCCCGTTCGCGCACGGAAGCGGGCACCAGTTCCGGAACGCTGCCGTACAGCACGGATGACGTGCCGTTGAGCGCCACGCCCAACAGCGGCAAGGTGGCCAATGCCAACTGCAACGGCAGCACCAGCACCGCCAGGATGATGACGGCCGTAGCAGCTTCCGTCAGCCAGACGGTCTTGACCATGCCCAAGCGCCGCCCCAGATAACCGCAGACCAGCTTGCCCACTGCGCCTCCCACAAACAACAAGGTCAGGGCGATGCCGGTCGTGGCCGTGTTCGCCCCTTTGGTCTGGAGCACAAAAGGCAGGAAGGTGAGGAAGCCCATGCGGGTGGCGCTGTCGATCACTGCCGTGCAGAGCAATGCCTTGAACCCGACGCTGTAGCTCTGCGCGGGTGCTGCAACCGATGGTGTAGCGGCAACCCCTGCGGTGCCGGGGCGCTGGGCGGTCGTGGTCGTCAGGGTCGGGATCAGCCAGGCCAGCAGACCCGCCATGCCCAGACCCAGCAGTCCAGTGGCGCTTGCACAGTGCTGCCAACTGAACCAGCCCAGTGCCAACCCGACAGCTGCGGGGACCAGCATCTTTCCAATGTCCCCCGCAAAGTTGTAGGTCGCCAGTGCCATGCGGGAGGCGTCCTTGTCATCCTCATGCGCCTGTGCCACCAACGACGATGCCAGGGGATGCTGTGTGCTTGCACCCAGACCTCCCAGCATCAATGCCAGCAGCAGGGCGGCCAGCGTGCCAGCCTGGCCCGCGATCAGGTAGGCCAGGCCCGACATGGCCATGCCTGCCACGAGCAACCCCTTGCGACCGATGCGCGCCGCAATCCTGCTGGCGAGCATCTGGAATGTGGCCATCACACCCGAGTACATGGCGCGCATCAAGCCCGCTGCGGCGTAGGAAAGGGCAAATTGCGATTGCCAGATGGGTAGCAACACGTAGACGAGGTCACTCATGCCGTCATGTGCCGCATGGGCGGTACTGGCGGCCAGCAATGCACGCTTTCGGCGTGCCTGCCCAGGCCGCATTGGTTCGGCTAGCGCGTTGTCAACGGAGGGCGCAATGCTGCCTGTCATTGGCATCAGAAGAATTGCCGATGCAACCAGAAGGCATTCATCTGCTAGTTCCGGGCGTGAGAAAGACCGTACTCGTCCACGCCTTCAAAATGCCGGAGTTCCTGGGACAGCTCGGAGATTGGTACGCCTTTCCTGCGGTCGAGGGAAATGGCGACAAAGCGCCATTCTTCGCGCTCGCCTACGCATTGAATGCTCAGGGTGCCATTGGCAATTTCGTAGCCACGCTCCAACGCCACCTTTTGCAGCACCGCCTGGCTGGGTACAAAGCCGGGGCGGAAGGTCATACGGATGGAGACAGCAGGGCGTGAAGGCAGCGACTTTTCCAGAATGGAAGCCCACATCATCAATGCGGCAGACAGCAGGGTGAGCAGAATGGCGGCGGAATAAAAGCCGATGCCCACCAGAATGCCGATGGCGGAGGACGACCAGATCGAGGCAGCCGTGGTCAGTCCACTGATGTTCATGCCTTCCTTCATGATCACGCCCGCACCCAGAAAGCCCACCCCGGTAACAATGCCCTGGATGACACGCGTCGGGTCGGGTGGGAGATGTCCGGCCAGTGATCCCAGTGAACTGCCTCCGTACCAGAACGCCGGATAGCCGACGATGACGGTCAGGCCACAAGAGGCCATGCAGACCAGGCCGTAGGTTCGCATTCCTGCGGCGCGGCCGTGGTAGGAGCGTTCGTACCCCACGAAAAGCCCCAGCAGCAGGGCGCCAAACAGATTGGCAAAGATGATCAGGTTGACCGTCAACTCCTGGGGTGACCAGTAACCAGCCATCAACTCGCCGAGCAGCTCTTTCATATTGTTTTCCTTACACGCGCAGTCTACCGCCAGCCGCTTGCGCAAACGGTCTTGCGACCGGCTTCGTTACTCACCCACCAGGTATCCCAGAAGCGCGCGGAACTCCGGAGAATCGGGCCTGCGCGCCATGATGTACAGGGGACCGGATTCAGGCTGGAAAGTCAGCTCGAAATTTCCGTCGTGCGGTGAGGTGAAGTAGCTGAAATTGGAGCCCTGGACGGCAGCCAGTTGATCAAAGGTATTGGAGTGAATCAGCAGGCGCTGGCTGGTGCGTGGCAGATGGTACTCGACCGGCGCATCCAGAACTTCAAAGCTCCCGTATGGCAGGTCAAAGGTTTCCACAAAGCGTTTGAAGCCATTTTGCCGGGCGTGTTCAAGCGCAGTCCTTCCATCAAAACCGGCCTGCATCAGGCGCGCTGGCGGTTTGGGGAGACGCCTGAACTCTGCGCTGTCCAGGTTGGCCGCGCGTTCCACACCCAGCTCATCATTGACAGCGTAGTGCGAAACCAGCAGCCGCTCGGGTGGGACGAGAAAGTAAAAGTCGTCCTGGACATGATGAAAGCCCGCTGTATCAACATAGCCTGCACCCCAGGTTGCATCCAGCGCGTACCAACGTCCTTCTACAAGAACAGCGTTCCAGACATGGTTGGGGATCTGTGCACTCTCCACACGTCCGCTGGGCGCGCCCTTTGCATATCCGGTGATGTTCTTGACTTGCAGGTTGGCCAACCTGGCCAGTTGGCTGAAGAGCATGGAATACCCGTCGCAAACAGCCTTGCGCTTGGCAAGAATCTCGGCCGCGTCCATGGGCTTGAGGTCACCGCTGAAATAGCTGGCGACGTCGTATTCAATGCGGTCCGTGATCCAGCGGAAGATGGCACGCGCCTTTTGGCGATCACTGCTGAGCCCGCTGGTCAGGTAGGCGGCGAGCGCTTCAGGAGACTTCTCCACATCCGGCGTTGCCTGCAGTGCATGCGCATCCACCTCCGCGGGGATGGGTAGCGCCGATTGCGCAGTCGCAAGGCCGGAGCAGGCGCACACGCATGCTGCCAGCACCCACCTTGCACCCTCAGAAATTGATATTGTCGACTTCATGTGGCTCTCCCCACAGTGCCTGCCTTGGGCAATTTTCCTACCCTGTTCCACCAGTATCCGACGGAACGCAGCCGTTGCCGAGCTTTTTTTGAAGAGACAAAGGTGGCCCGGGGTTAGCCCCGGCGTATAGCGCTAGGGGAATTGGCTCACGTGCGATCAACTTCCGCCAGGGGCAGTCGTGCAAGGCCTGCGCCCGCGTCACCCAGGTTGAACACGGCGATGGTCCGGCTGAGGCGCTGCGCTTCGTCGCTCAGGCCTTGGGCTGCCGCGGCGCTTTCCTCCACCAAAGCAGAGTTCTGGTGGGTAAGGTGGTCCAGTTCGGATATGGCGGTGCCCACCTGGGCGATGCCTTCGCTCTGTGCAGAGTCGGCTGTGCTGATCTGGCCGATGATGGTGGACACTTGCTGCACCGACGCATTGATTTCCAGCATGGTCTGTCCGGCATGGGATACCAGCCCCGAACCCTTTTTCACATGGGCTTCGCTCGCCAGAATCAGCGACCGTATCTCCTTGGCTGCATCGGCCGAACGGCCGGCGAGGCTGCGCACCTCGCTGGCCACGACGGCAAAGCCGCGGCCTTGCTCACCCGCACGGGCTGCTTCCACTGCGGCATTGAGCGCCAGGATGTTGGTCTGGAAGGCAATGCCGTCGATGACGCCGATGATGTCGGCAATGCGTCGGGATGATGCATCGATGAGCTGCATGGTTTCAATCACTTGGTCCATCACTTCACCACCACGGCCAGCAACCTGTGCCGCGGACACTGCCAGCTGGTTCGCTTCGACAGCGGACCTGGCACTGTGCTGAACGGTTTGCGTCAGCGTGCCCATGTGGGACGCGACCTTTTCCAGATTGGCGGCCGCATGTTCGGTGCGGTGGCTCAGGTCCTGGTTGCCGGAGGCGATTTCGGAGCTGGCACTTTGCACGCTCTGGGCCACGTTGGCCACCTGGGCAATGGAGTGGTGCAGTGCAGTCTGCATCTTGCTGACCGCTTGCATCAAGTCTGCCATTTCGTCCGAACCTTCCAGAACCAGGTTGGCGGACAAGTCGCCGTGGGCGATTCCTTCTGCGGCCTGCTGTACCTTTTGCACGGGTCGCACGATGGAGCGGGTGATGCCGATGGCTAACAGCGCGCCAAAGGCCAGCAACGCAACCAAGATACCCACTACCAGCTGGGTCGAATGCCGGAAGGTGGATTGCGAAGCCTCGAAGCTGGTGGCCGAGGCCGCTTCATTGAGTGCGACCAATTTGGTCAGTGCGGCGCTGGCTGCTGCATAGGCCTTCTGCGAATCACCAATCAGAAATGTTCGGGACAGGGGCAGCTCGGTCATCCCTCTCTTGGACAGTTCAATCAGTTTCGGTTGCGTCTCTTCGTAAGCCTTGAGTGCGCGTCTGAAGTCTTCAAATGCAGCCCGCTCGTCGGCAGGCAGCTCGCGCTTGTCATAGCTGTTGAAGTAACCGGAGAAACGCTGTTGGGCAGCACCAATGACCTTGTCCAGATCATCTTTCTCATCTGCGTCGAAGGTCAGAACGTGGCGGTTTTCCAGCAACCGGATTTCGCTGATGGATTCCTGCAATCGCCCGGCCAGTGCAACGCTGGGCAGGTTGCTGGCCGCAATGAGCTTGGTGGCTTGATTGACCTGCATGAGTTCAAACAGTGCCAGCAACCCCATGGAAAGGGACAGCAGGAGAACCAGCCCGAACCCGAAGATCAGGCGAGAACCAATTCTGAATCGGTTGAGTTGCATGGCTGTCTCCCAGGCTGTTCCGTTGCAGGCGACTACTTCGAGTAGGTCAGAACAAAGAACTTGTCCGCAAAGAATGTATTGGCGTAGTACGGTGAAACGCTGGTCGTTATCTTCTTGGCGTAGTCCGCGCTGCCCTCTGCCGTGACGGCATAGATCTTCTTTGTCTTGGGGTGCATGGCCATGGTACGCACGCCGGCTTGGGTGCCCAGCGCCTCGACCGGTTTGTAGGTGTCGGCATCCACCTGCTCGAACACGTTGAGAACGGCATTCACGCCGTTGGCCAGGAATATCCGCTTGAGATCCGGATCGTAGACCACGTCATCGTTGCCACCGCCTATCTCTGCGGTGTAGATCACAGCTCCTGTCTGGCCATTGAGAACCTGGAAGCTGGGTTTGACCGTGGCGCTGCCGCGGCAGCCAACAAAAATGCGATCCCTGGCGGAATCAATGGCCAAGCCATTGGTCTGGGCGCAACCGGGCGTTGGCCACTTGGCCGTCACCTTCAGTTCCTTGGTATCCAAGCGATATACCGCGTTCTCGTCTCGTGAGGCGAGGTAGAAATTGCCTTTGCCATCCGCTTCCGCATGTTCCGGCTTCTTGGCGCTTACCTTGATGGTGCCGACCTTTTGCAGGGAAGGGATCTGAAGGACGATCAGTTCCGTTCCGTCCGCGCCGGCGGCCATATTCACCACAACCCGTTGGGTGGCGGGGTCGTAGTGTGCAGAGTCGAGTTCCTCGCCCAGTTTCAAGTCTGCCTGTGCTTCCAGTGTGGAGAGCTTGAATGGGGTCAGTGTGCCGTTTTCGTTGTACGACAAACCCAGATCAAAGGCCGGGATCAGCAGCGCCCCATTGGCGCTGTCGCTGGCGGTATTGCCAATGACCTTGATGACCTTGCCCGAAGCGATGTCAAACACCTGCAGTCCATTGCCCCGTCGGCCAATGAACAGATGGTTGTTTGCTGCATCCAGGGATACATAGTCCCAGGCGGAGTTCTTGCCTGGAATGGCGGTCGCGCTTTCCAGCCTCCATCCGTCAAAGGCAAATGCGCTTGCGGACAATGCGGTGGCGCTGGCAAGAAGAATGTGGGCAGCGAGCCTACGCAGTTGCATATTGTCTCCCTCGTTGGAATGTTGTTGCGGGGAGCGCAATCAAATCACACGGGGGCGACGCTTCACAGTAGTACTTTCCACATACTTGCATGCGGGGTGGCCTGTCCTGATGCCGGGATCAGGAGGTGAAATCAATCGAGAGTGGCGCAATTGCTGCGCCACTTCCGGCAAATCTTTACGAGAGGTGCTTGCCGGCGAGACCTGTCAGTTCGAACATCGTTACTTCGGGTTTGCCAAGTACGGCCTTGAGCTTTGCATCACACAGGATGTTGCGCTTGTTGGCGGGGTTCTGCAGGTTATGTGCCTTGATGTATTCCCACAGCTTCTTGATCACTTCGGTGCGGGGTAGCGGAGCGGGGCCCACAATCGCTGCCAGCTCGGCGCTGGGCTTGAGGGCTTTCATGAAAGCAGATTCTTTCTTGGGGGCTGTTGTCATTGGATTGGTTCCTTTGGATGGGGAGGGCGAAGTGTATCGCCTGATGCACAGGCGGCCCTGCGACCCCCATCCAGCCCGCAATGCTCAGTTGCTGGTATTGACGGCCTTGGCCTGCAATACCGTACGGCGCCGTACGCTCCAGGCCAATGCACCCATGGCCAATCCCAGGAGCATGACCGTACCGGGTTCCGGTACATCGGTTACGGGTTGTGCAGCGCCGGCCAGCATGAAGATGTCGCCAAAACCGCCGCTGTCACAAGGGCCGATCGAACCGCCATTGGCCAACGCGGGACCGGAGCCCCTCACGCCGTTGTTGAAGCAACCCATCCACACTTGGATGGACATCGTGTCATAGCCATTGCTCAGCGCACTCTGCAGGTCCATGCCTGGGAAATAGTTGATGAACTCGACTGCGTTGCTTGCCCGGTTGGTATTGACCAGTTGTCCCCCTTGTGGGCAGGTCGATCCATCCGGAGATGGGTAGGAAATGGTACTGCTGACTACGCAGATGCTGCCGACGGTAACCGCGAAGTCACCAGCACCTGGTGTGTTCATCGTGGTGGCGCTGAATGTCTTGGTTGTGTGATACGCCGTCGGGTCCTTGAAGATCGTTGCGGCGCCGCCGGATGTATCCAGTGCCTGGGTTTCAAAGCTGATATCGGCCTTCACGCCTTGTGTGTCGCGCAAGGTGACCATGGTCCAGATAGGCAGGGAAGCCGTGCTGTTTTGCGGGTTGTTGAAGTCAAACGCAAACATCAACTGGTGGTACAGATTGTCGAATGTCAGTTTGTTGATCAGATCGCCAATGCCGATATCCCAGCTGTGGGCCGTGTCGTTGGCCAAGGCGCCGTTATTGGTCGGATCGTTGTTGTCGCCAGTGCGAAAGTACTTGACCGTGCCACCATTGTTTGTCGTAAAGCCGTTCTCGGTGGGGCCGGCGAAGTCGCCGTTGTTTAGGATGTTGCCGCCGTTGGATGCCACGACAAGCGTTCCCTGGAGCGCGCCTTGAGAGGCGGCAAACCCGTAAGAGCCCGTGAATCCAGGCGTGTTCTGGGAAGCAAGGTAGTCCATGACCGCAGTGGAGCAGGAAACCACATTGCCAAACGTGGCGCAAGCCGAGTTCGGGGTCGGATAGGTAGCGGAGTAAGCGGGAAGGCTAACCAGATCAGCGTGACTGGATACGGCCGTCAGCAGCATGGCGGCTGACATGGCAAGGTTTTTGAACGTGGTTTTCATGGTGCTTTCCCCTTTATTAAATGTAATATTTTCACATTTGCAAGAAAGGTGCCAGGAAATTTTGTTCTTTTAATTCAATGCGTTACGGGATTAGGCACATCTTCAAGAAGAAAAGTGTAAGAAGCTCCGACACTCATGATCTGAAGTCCATAGCACTTCGTTTCAAGGCATCGCTCACCCCCCCCACCTGCGCGAAACCCACCGGGAGACTTTGTCCACATTTGCCGCTGGTCATGAAAGAGCTACCGTTCATCCGCACTCTTTCCAAGCAAGACAGAAGTCGATAGACTGTCTATAAATGTGATTTATTCACATTGTTCGATTGACGCAAAGCTCGTTACTCCAAATATAAAGTTCAGCATATGTCTCGTTTGACTGCTTCAAATCAAAGCCAAAGATCTCAAATTCAGTCGGGGCCAAGACGCATGGTTGCATATAAAAAACCACGTGGATTCACGCTCATTGAGTTAATGATTACGGTGGCAGTTATTGGAATCTTGGCGTCAATTGCTTTGCCATCGTATAACTCCTACGTCAGAAGAGGACGCAGAGCAGATGCAGAGGCCCAGTTGCTGAATATTGCAAATAGACAGCAACAATATTTGGTTGATCGACGTGCATATTCCAGCAGCATTACCGGGGCGGCCTCGTCCGGAGGGCTGGCTTTAGTCATACCAACAAATGTCAGTAATTATTACAAGTTGGACGATACAACGCTTTCAGTAAATAACACCACTGCGCCGCCAACTTTTACAGTGACCGCCCAGCCGCTTAATGATCAAACCAAGGATAGTTGCGGAAACCTTAGCATAGATCAGAGTGGGAATAAAACCGCTGCAGGTACTGGGACATGCTGGTAATGAAGTGGCGACATATCGCACTTAACAGCGGATTCACTCTGATTGAGATGATGGTTGTCATTGCTATTGTGGCCATTTTGGCTTCAATAGCTGCGCCGTCATTTACAACCGTTGTTGGCACAATGAATGCAAAAACAACTGCCTCTGAATTAATAAGCGACCTGACATTGGCACGGTCAGAGGCGCTAAAACGCAATGCCAGTGTATCTATCACGCCAATCAATAACTCCTGGGCGAACGGCTGGCAAGTATCGGTCGGTACAACGACACTCAGTTCCCATGGTTCATTGAAAAGTTCCATTTCCATATCGAATATCAGCTCAAGCGGAATACAGTTTTCTGCAGCTGGCCGTTTGACGTCAGATACCAATCCGGGAAACGCAAGCTGGAAGATATCGTCTTCCATTTCCGGGGTTACTTCGCGATGTATCACAGTTACCAGTACGGGGGCTGCGCATGCCACGATCTGTTAGTCGCACCCTCCGCTTGCAGTTGGGGACCTCATTGATTGAAGTGCTCGTGACGTTGGTCATAGTCGCATTTGGGCTTCTGGGTCTGGCCGGTTTTATTACCAAGTCAACTGCGATCACCACGGATACCAGCCAGCGTGCCCGTGCGGTTTCACTCGTAAACGATATGACCAGCAGGATTACGGCAAATCGCGCCAACGCAGCGGACTACGTAACTGCAATATCTACCTACACCGGAACTATTGCAGGTGGCGCCAGTGTTGACTGCTCAACAATAGCAACACCGACGCGAGCCAAAACGGATGTTTGCGAATGGAACAATCTGTTGTATGGCACAAATGACGGCGGCAGCGGAGCCACGGCTCTGGGTTACCGCGGATGCATTTCTCAGGTGCCGGGCAACAATCCCGCAAGTTATGAGGTCATCGTGGCTTGGGGAACAGCATCGTCCGGCTATCCGCCTGCCAATACGTGTGGGCAATCTGTTTTTGGTGATTCATATCGCCGAACATTGCGTATGCAAGTTCGTGTGGCCTGTTTGACCTGCTAGAGACTGTCCAAATGACCCGCTTTCAGCAAGGATTTTCCTTAATTGAGCTGATGATTTCAATCACGATTGGAATTGTCGTACTGTTGGGGCTCACAATTCTATATTCAGTCAATACAACAGGGCAGCGTGCAAATGAACAAGTCCTGCAAAGGATGGAAAATGTTCGATATGCCTCCGACATATTGACAGAAGACCTGTTGCACGCGGGTTATTACTCCGATGTGAGTACAACGTCGCTGAGCCAAGGGGTTACATATACCTCTGTAGCCCCTTGCGCCAAGTATGACTCAACCTACACACCAACGCCCGCGTCCATGAGCATGGGCTGGAACAGCGGCAACGGAATCAACCCTGCAAACTTTCCTGCAGCGATACTCGGCGTGTCAAAGGACGATACTACAACCAGTTGCCTCGCAAATCGTAAATCGGGAACAGCGGCAATCGTCGTCAGACACGCCCAGACTGACGCGGGCCTAACAATAACAGCCTCAAGTGATCCCACAACGGCAGGCGATTTATATATACAGATTTCGCAATGCTCTCAGGATACGAACAGAATCCTGGTAAGTCCGGGTCCAAGCAGCAACTTCACAAATAATACTATTCGTGATAGCTCGTGTACTTCCAACGTAAGCACAGTCCGTAGGCTGATGCAAAGAGTCTATTACATAGCAGGTTGCGACGACTGCACAGGTAGTGGAGATGGCATTCCGACCCTTAAACGCCTGGAATACATAAACGGAACAGCACAGATTCTTTCCATAGCAGAAGGAATCGAAAATATGCAATTTGAATACGGCCAAGATACTAACGGTGATGGCGTTCCAGACGCATACTTTTCCGACACTTCAACCATATCAAGTGCCCTGCCTGCAGCCTGGTCGCAAATCACTGCAATCAAAGTCAATCTGCTCGGCAGAGATTTAACCAGCACAAGCGGATACGCAGATTCCAGAACCTACAAACTGGGGCCGGTAACATTAACAACGCCGTCAGACGGTTACAAGCGCACTTTGATTGCAACGACAGTTCGACTTAATAACGTAGCCGGGAGGCTGGAGTGAATTACAAAACTTATGCAGCTCAGCGGCGACAAAATGGCTCCGTCCTGATAGTCGCGTTGGTCTTCATTGCTCTCTTTGCACTCATGGCAACTATGGTGTTTAGAGGTTCATTGTCGAGCGTGCAGGCTTTGGGAAATATGCAATGGCGTAATGAAGGTGTTAACGCGGCAAATGATGCCATCGACTTGTTGATAAGTGATAGCCACACATTCAGCCAGCCACAAACAGTTGCCAACAGCAAATTCAATTTCAGTGTGACTGGTGAGAGCAATGGTGCGAACATTGTTGTGCAATTCAAGCCAGATGCTTCAGGAAATAAAGGTCCGAAGTGTGTGCGTGCGGTACCCATCCCGGCGTCGCAACTGGATGCCACAAAGCAGGCTGATATTTCCTGCATGGGCACAGATTCAAATGTCAATTCTGGCTTAGTGACTACCAGCGCTAGTGGGGCAACTACCGGAATCGCGCAAGCCGCGTCAATCTGCTCTCAAGTGGAGTATTCGCTGAATCTTGAGGCTACGGACAACGTAACAGGAACCGTTGTCGACGTTGTGCAGGGAGTAGGGGTACGGGTGGCAACCACCGCAGTGCCAACCTGCAATTAAGAGAAATTAAGAGGTCCAATCATGATCTGTCTTTATAAACGGATACTCGTCGCTTTGATGGTCCTGCTAGGTTTGACCTATCAGGGATATGCGTCGGCTGCAGATATAGATATATTCAGCGGAGGGGCGGGTAGCGGTGTCGCCCCAAACGTACTCGTGCTGCTCGACAATACGTCAAACTGGTCGGCTTCCAATCAGGCGTGGGATGCAAGTAGTACTTATCAGCTGTGCGTCAATGGGGGGAGTTCTTCAGTTGCCGACTGTCAGATGTTGATAACACAAATTTTCTATGTGGGAAGCAACAACAAAAAGCCTTGGGAAACCGGATTCAGTGCAAACAAGGACAATATATCGCTAACACAAGGTCAGGTTGAACTGCGTTCGCTAAAGCTGGTTCTGAATAGCCTCGTATGTCAGGCTACAACCCCACTTTCAATAAATGTAGGTCTGGAGCTGCTGGCCTCGCAATCAGTAAACAGCAATGGAGACTCGGTCGGAGTAATCAATTTTGCAGTTCAAAATCTCAGTGCCACGAGCCCGAATTCAAACCCCTCCAGCTGCGCCAATTTATTTACAACGCTAAACGCCATCGATAGCAATATCACTAGTCCCACTTATAAAGCACCTTCAAACGCGAATTATGGAGCGGCTCTGTACGAGGCATTCAAGTATTTTGGTGGCTATGCCAATCCCACTGATGCCGCTAAAGGCAAGGGAAGCTCACCAACCGGTGCACAGGGCTACGGTCCGACACGCTTTTCCAAGGTAAATTCACTGGATGACGCCAATGCATTTACAGATAGCACCAAAGCTGTTTACAACAGTCCGATAGTAGCTAGCAACAGCTGCGCAAACAACTATTTAATTCTGATTGGCAATACCTACCCAAATGCAGAACCCAGCGGAAGTCCTGCATCATTCTCCAACCTTGGCTACACTCCTCCCACCTTGCCGGCTGCCACTTCAGATACTAGTCGGTACGCGGATGAATGGGCGTATTTTCTTGCCAATGGCGATGTAAGTTCATTGTCGGGACAGCAGGTGGTAAAGACATTTGCGGTCAATGTTTTCAAGGACAAAGAGGATTCGAGTCAATCCAAATTACTGTTATCTATGGCGAATCAAGGAGGTCTCGGGCCTTCTGCCTATCTGGCTGTGGGTGGAGATTTGTATGCTCTGGTCAGCAATCTCCGTTCTACTTTCATCAAGATCGCTTCTGTTGACAGTGTATTTACGGCGACTACGTTGCCAGTTTCCACAACGACTCAAGGCACATACCTCAACCAGATATTTGTCGGAATGTTCAAACCCTCCAGTGCTGGGAATCCGCGCTGGTACGGAAATCTAAAACAGTACAAGCTTGGTTTCACCAACAATACACTTGATTTGTTGGATGATCAAAATAAATCTGCCATATCAAATGGATTTTTCAGTACAACGGCAATAAGTTATTGGACCACGGATAGTGTATTTTTTGCCAACGCGCAATTGGGTACCCCTAGTGATAGTCCAGACGGGAAAGTTGTCGAGAAAGGCGGCGCTGCTGAGGTTTTGCGAAATTCCAACTTGCTTAACAGTGCAAGCCGCAAGGTCTACACGACGGTATCATCTCCGGCAACTAATACTTCACTTAGCTCTGTCCCTTTCAGCTACGCCAATGTTTCATCCCGAATTACCGGCACTACCATTGATTCGAATTGGGTAAATTGGGTACGAGGTGAAAATAATCAGGCCAACACTGCGACAGGCGCTGAGGATTATGCGGGTTCATATTCCGTCAATGGAACGACGACGACTCTGCCCTCCGGTGGTGCTCGCCCGAGCATGCATGCGGATGTACTCCACTCACGGCCCTTTGCGCTGAATTATGGTGCATCCAGCTCGAGTGGTGGAGTAGTGGTGTATTACGGAACTAACGATGGATATTTGCACGCAATTGATGGAAGCCAGACGGCAACTACTGGTGGATCAGAGCTATGGTCCTTTATTCCGCCAGAGTTCTATGACTCCAGTATCAGGATCGCACCAAGTCTGAATCTTTACAATTCACCGCAAAATTCCACCACTGACAAGATATTGCCGGACAGATTGCACGATGCTTCCCCATTGATGAATCTGCCTGAAAATGATTCAACAGGTAAGTACGTTGCCAGTGGAACTGGTTCCACCGAGCCGAAGCCCTACGGAATGGATGGGGGAATCGGGGTATACGCTTCTTACGACTCTGCAGGTACGACGCTTGGCGAGGCGATTATTTACCCGACTATGCGTCGGGGAGGGCGAACAGTTTACGCTTTGGATGTGACGTCTAAGACCAATCCCAAATATTTGTGGAAGATTACTGGCGGAAGCAGTGGCACGTCCGGGTATTCAAAGCTTGCTCAAACCTGGTCTTTGCCCAAACCGTTGGTGCGAAGCAGTGGTTCCACCAAGCCGACCGTGGTTCTTCTTATGGGCGGAGGATATGATGATAATGAAGATACTTGCTATGGAAGTTCCTCCATTTCCTGTCCAACGTCTCCAGTAAATTCCACTCCCAGTTCTGGAAATGCGGTATTTGTAATAAATGGTCGAACGGGCGCACTCATCAAGCGATTTGACACGGATTACTCCGTGCCATCCGATCTAACCCTAGTTGATACCAATCGCGACGGAATCATTGATCGGGCATACTTTGCCGACGTGCGTGGCAATCTGTATCGGATTGACCTTCCTTCAGATACCAATGCTGATCTGTCATTAAGTGCTACGTGGGACAGTGCATCCATAACAAAGATTGCGAGCCTGGGTGGCAAGGTTTTCTTTCCGCCTGACGTGGTAGTAACAAGCAATTTCGTTGCCGTATTGTTGGGAACAGGTGATCGCGAAAAACCTTTGCAAAATACCACCGCTGATCATTTCTTCCTAATCAAAGACAATGTTGGCGCACCACGTTCCAGTGCTTTGTCTATTGGTGATCTGGGTGAAATTGCAAAAATGACAGATCCTGTGGATTCCTCCACTGGAATTCCTACGCCAGTAGCTACTGCGGGCCAGTCTTACACCAACGGTTGCTATTTGACGCTAACCACTGTCGGGGAAAAAGTCATTAATGCGCCCCTCACTGCCAGTGGAGTAACCTACTTCAGTACCAATCGCCCTACACCCAAGAATACGAACCAATGCACTGCTGACTTAGGGCAAGCGCTGACTTATCAGCTCCCTTTGTTTTGCGTGGCGCCAGGTACGCCAACAAATATTACGGGAGGCGGACTTGCACCGAACCCAGTTGGAGGAGTGGTTTTGATTACAAATGCTGATAATTCGACCCAGAAGGTTAACTTCCTGATCGGCGCCGGGACAAACAACTCCAACTTTTCACCCAAGCAACCGGATCCTTCCATCAGTGCGCGGCGGTCACGTCTGTACTGGAGAATCGACGATTCCAATCGCTGAATTTTGACTTGTTGCTCGCAACAGTGCGCGTGCCGAACCTTTACTTTGATGCTATTGACTTGTACGTCAGGTGATACAGCAAAAGAGGTAGCGGCATGCGCAACCAGTGGCTGCGTACAAACACGGCGCGGTGTGCAAGCCAGGTTGTCCACCCGAACGCGCTGGTGTGCACGGGCCTGAGGGCATGCTCGAACAGCCAGTTGCGCAGGAAGGTCGGATAGGGGCTGGTACCCAGGCGCCCCAGATCTGCAAACACCCGCGCGGGTACCTGGGTGTGGTAGAGCCGGTTGCATTGTGTGAGCGCATCCAGCAAGGGCAAAGCCAGATTCAATGCGTTCGCGCGAGCCACGAGATCGCGCCAGAACTGCTCTTCAGCTCCGAAATCAGAAAGCAACAGGTGCAGATCGTGAAGATCGCGCAAGCCTTTGTGGAACTCGCCAAAGAACAAGTGGCATGCCGAGTGAATGACCATGTCCGCCCGACCCAATACCCTGAAGAATGACAAATTTCCCGACAGAGGTATGGATGCTTCAAACAGATCTTTGGGGTCGGGCTTGATTCCGGAAGTGGGGGGCAATATGGTGTGGTGCACGTCCAGCACTGTCGCGCGATGCTTGTGTTCCAGGGGCGGGATTTCGTGCATCCAGTTCCTGTAATAACGCTGGTCGTAAGCGCTGGTGTGCGAGGGCAGCCAGCCCGCCCACAGGAGCCGCTCTTCGGCCGCCGCCAACGCGTGCTTGGGAACCATGATGTCGATGTCATTGAAGAGTCGCCCCAATGAGGCATGGTGCTGCAGTCCACAGTAGGCAGCACCCTTGAGCAAGACAACGGGCATTCCCAGAGGCTCCAGTGCCTCCCGCAGTGCAATCAACTCGCTTTCAATCGCAGCGGTGTGTTTGTCTGCAATGGTTTTAGCAATGGTCAGATGGCGTCGCGCCGCTGCAGGCGCCGCAGCCAGTACATCCGCTTTGTCCAGCGCCACATAGAGCTGCGCCATGAGCTCAGCAGATCGACTTTGCCAGACGAGCGCCTCCCATTCCCGGACGCCATACGAAAAGGCGATTTCGGGGACTCGCAAAGTGTCGACCAGCAGATGCGTTGTGGCCCGTGGCTTCATGGTGAATTCAGCCAGAGGCGGTCAATTTCAGGAATTACCTGATCGAAAGACGAATATTCGATGCGATAGGCCCTCACCTGGTCAATCAGGCGACCAAGGGCTTCGAATCCTGCACCCGCCAGCACCGGGAAATTGAAGGTGTGTCGCGTCATCTCGAGCAGCGCCTGGGCCTTGCCTTCTGGCACGCTATGCAATGAAGCACCATTGCGATAGCGGGGGAATACCAACAATGTCGGAAGAGCCCGTTGCTCCATGGATAGAACGCTCTGCAGAGGCGGCCGCACGTGGGCGATGGAGCCCTTTGCCGTATCGTGGCAAACCTTGCCCAGCACAATCTCGTTCCCCAGCGCCCGGACGACACCAATTGACTGGTTCTTGAGGCTGATGGGGCGCACAATGGGTTGAACCAGACCATCCTCCAGGCGTACCAGTGTCAGTTCGTCGGATAGAAGTCTCCAGCCGTCGTGAACCAGTGCGGCACACAAGGTACTTTTGCCCGATCCCGGATCGGCGGCGAGGATGAGGCATTGACCATTGCGTTCTACCACTGCGCCGTGAATGGCCAGATGATCGTGCGCGTGTGAGGAGATCACCCAGTTCAATCCCCACTCGAGCATCGGGAAGGCTTGCGTCAGCGGCAGAGGCTTGAAGGGGATCCTACCGTCGCAATCCAGACTGATCTGCGGTCTGAAGAACTTTCGCAACAGATTGGGGCTTCGAAGCTGCACTTCAAAGTCAACGAACGTGTCTTCGCCAAGGACGGGGAAGTCCCGGTAGAGCAACCGCAGCTCCTTGGCCAATCCAGGCAGTCTGGAGCGGATACGGACGCAGAACGGGCCGCAGGGAATCAGCAGGCCCGTCTCGGAAAGCACCCGTTGCAATCCGTCAGGTGTGAAATCCGAAACTCTCAATTCAACCTGTCAAAGATTTTGAGCTCTACCAATTCCTCGACAAATGAGCGCGAGACTCGAGTCCCCGGCTGGCCATCGAAATGGTCTGGCAGATTCTCGATGATGTCGTCCTGTTCAACGATTTGAACGCGTTGGGGCGCGTACAGCAACCCCTGAAACACGGGGGGAAGAATATGGCTTTCACTGGTTTGTGGCACGAAGACGGCTACGCCGTCGGAGTAGCCTCTCCAAAGCACTCCGGGACATAGCTTCAATGCACAGACGGGCGTCGAGAGCGAATCAATCAAATCTAGTTCTCAGGGCTGCCATTGCACCAGAGGTCTGCGGTTCTTCCGTAGATGTCGACCCTGTTTACAAACGCTGCCAGTGAGTTCTTGTCCACACAGGCTGCCTGGAATGCGGAAATGACCGCCGAGGCCGTCTGCATGCCCAGCACAGGGTAGCGCGCACCGTAAAACTGTGCATTGAGCAGCGCGGCAACCGCTTGCATCCCGGTGTTGTCAGCGGCGCCAAACTTGTTGGGATTCTTGGACGCGGGGCCGACATCCTGCAGCTTCACATTAGGATCGTTATAGAAATTCACGCCGAACACGTCGTTGAATTTGGCGGTCCTGGGATAGTTGATATACAGCGTAGGTGAGGAAGTCCATAGGCCGACCCCATTGTTGTTCCACCAGAAGCCTGGGCTGCAACCACAAGGGTTGACCGTACCGGTACGGGAAAGATTGCCGGAGGCCAGCTCAGAACCGGTACAGGTACCCCAGCCCGCCACCGCAGAGCGGCCTGGCAACGTCAACAGTACGGCAGTTCCAGCAGTGCCCAATCGCCGACGGCCTTGATTGACCTTGGCGACAGACGCTTCTGACGATGTGACGGTTGTATCGTTTTCTTCGAGATCGTTCATATCGGGACTCCACGCATTACCTGCGACTATTTGATTTGGTACCTAATATAGTTGATGCGTGTGATTTTTGCACATTTATTTTGTGAGGCTTCCCGGTTGTTTGCCCCGGCCTCCGATTGCATGGGAATATGTTACATTTTATAGACGGTGAACATAGTTCTTCAAGACCCGTTGGCGGTTCGCCCGATTCGGCCGATGAATGGATGGAAAAGCTGTAGGAGATGGCTCCCTTTGATGCTTCAGATTGCCTGTGCAACGGGGTTGCGAGGGCTCGCATTTTCAAATTGTTGATAATCTGAGGCAATTCGCGGATCCCCCACTTCATGCATGACCAGATCAGTTGGACCACACACGCCTTCATCAAGGTGCTGAAGCCGCTCGTGCGGCTGGGACTGCGCATGGGCATGAAATACAAGCAGATTGACCTGGCTGTACGTACAGTTTTGTTGGAGGAAGCGCAACTGATGCTGACCTCCGGCATTGGCCGCTCCAACGTAAGTCAGTTGTCGATTGCCACCGGTATCAACCGCAAGGATGTGACCGCGCGCCTGGAGGCCATGGCCTCCGAGCCTCCGGCACCGCCTTTGCCCCCCTCCGCCATGGTGCTCACTGCCTGGATGGATCTGGTGTCGCAGGATCCCTCCATGAGACGCCTGGCGTTGACCAGTTCCGACGAAACGCCGTCCTTTGACAAACTGGCAGCGCAGGGCAGTCGTGGCAACGTGCATCACCGCGCCATGCTGGACGATTTGTTGCGCCTGGGCATGGCGACCGAAGATCGTGGGTACGTTGAGCTGAAGTCCGATCAGTTCATTCCCGCCAATGATCTGCAGTACATGCTCAATTTCCTGGCAGACCATACGGGAGACCATCTGCAAGCGGCTGTCCACAACGTGCTGGCAGATCCCCCGAAGCTGTTGGAACAGGCGGTGTATGCCGATGGCATTTCGCAGAAAGAATGCGAACGCATCCATCAATTGGCGCGTAAGCGCTGGGCCGGCCTGCATCAGGAGATGGTCAAGGAGATGAAGCTGGCCGTGGCGCGTTCCCCCGATGGAGATCAGCGCATCAAGGTCGGCATTTACACCTGGTATGAGGGCCCTAAGTCAGAAGCTCAAGCACCGCAGAGGGATACCCAATGAAAAAATGGCTGGCTACGATTTTCGTCCTGGCAGGCCTGGTACTTGTTGCCTGCGGAGGTGGCGCCGGCGGGCTTGGCAATCTGGCGTCCGGTGGCGACGGAGGTGTGGGCTCGGGCGGAACCGGAATATCCGGAGGAAGTGTTGGCTATGTGGCGGGCTTTGGCAGTATCTACGTCAACGGCACCCGCTACGACATCAGTGGCGTCACTCCTGCCTTGGCAGACGACACTGAACTTCGGCTGGGCATGTCGGTCAAGGTGACCGGCACTGTTTCAGCAGATTTTTCAACCGGCGTTGCCAGCAGCGTGGAGTCGGAGGTAGACGCACGTGGCCAGGTAAGCAATCTCAGCACTTCCGTAGGAAGCATGCAGGTGCAGGGGCTGAATATCGCCACCGATTCGGAAACCGTGTACGACGGCGTTGCTGGACTGGGGAGCCTGGTCAACGGCGACTGGGTGAAGGTGTACGGGCAGGTCTCCGGCAGCGACCCGTTGCGTGCGAGCCGCATTGAAAAGCTGTCCAGCGCGCCCAGTGGCTTGGTCGTGAGCGGTGCGATCAGCCAACTTGACAAGACCCATCAGCAGTTCACTCTGGGAAGTCTCACCATCAATTACGCCTCGGCCGCATTCACTGGCGCCATCGATGCGAATTCCATCAGCAATGGCATGGTGGTGCGCGTACGTTCAAGCACGGCCCCCGTTGCCGGTGTACTGACTGCCAGCAGCATCAAGCTCTGGTACCCGTTGACACTCGTAGATAACGCACCACTCAGCGTGGATGGGGTGATCGGCGCTTATGCCGCTCCCAATTCATTCAAAGTGCTGGGGTATTCTGTGGACGCGTCGAGTGCGACAGTTTCCGGGGGAACCGTCAGCACGCTTGCCAACGGTGTGAAGGTGGAAGTGACGGGTCTGGTCCACAACGGCATTCTGGTGGCCAGCAGTGTGGTGATCCGTCAGGTTCCTAATGTGCCGGGGCCTGCGCGCTATACCGCCACCGGCCCCATCGTGCAGTTTGTTTCCGCTGCCAGCTTCAAGGTACAGGGACAGGCCATTGATGCCAGCGGCAGTGTGACGTATAGCGGTGGAACCCAGGCCCAGTTGGCCAACCAGGTGAAAGTCACGGTGGTAGGGTCCCATGTGGTGAACGGTGTCCTGATCGCCGACACTGTGACCTTCAATCCGTAATCGCCGAGGCATTTCCCGCCGCGAGTCAGGCGGCTTGGGCGGTCTGAGACAGGGCGTTCAGGGAAGCCAACAGATCGGCAAAGCGTTCGCCTTGGACCACCACGTGACTGCGCAGCGCTTTCTCCGAGGCTTCGGCATCTCCGGCAGTGATGGCTTCCACGACACTCAAATGCTCCTTGAAGGACGCACCCAGGCGGTTGCGCACACGCAATTGCAGACGACGGTAGGGCCGAAGGCGCCGCTGTAGCTGCGAAGTCTGCTCGATCAGGAACTGGTTCTGACTCCCCGCATAAATGGCAGAGTGGAACTGCTCGTTGCAATAGAAATAGGCATCGGAATCATCCCGGTCGCGAGCCTCTTCGCAGGCGTGGTGTGCTTCCAGCAGCGCTTTGCGCTGGGCATCAGACATGCGCCGCGCCGCCAGGCGCCCGCACATGGCCTCCAGCTCGGCCATGACTTCAAACATTTCCATCAGGCGGGTCGGGCCTATGCTGGTGACCACAGCGCCCCGGCGCGGCCGGATCTCGATCAGGCCTTCGGCAGCCAGCTGAATCAGTGCCTCCCGCACGGGGGTGCGGGATACGCCATGTTGTTCCACCAGCGTCGCCTCGTCCAGGGAGCTGCCGGGTTGAAGCTCTCCGGTGGCGATCTGTTCCTCGATCTTTTCACGCAGTTGGTCGGAAATTTTCATAGTGTCATTCTGCCATTTTTTGAGTTTTATGGATTCAGAAGATGCCTAAGGGTATTTCCTAGTAACTCATAAAAATACAAACAACTACATTAATGTATACATAGCCCGAATCACCCACACCCGAGGAGACAGCTAGCATGCAGCGCAGACACCTACTTCAATCCATTGGCGGCCTGACACTGGGATCGCTTCCCTTTGCATATGCCAGTAGCGCGTGGGCCCAGAGCGCCACGCTCAAGATTTCCCACCAGTTTCCCGGCGGCACCCTCAAGGAGGGTGACTTCCGCGACCGTCTGGTGCGCACCTTTGCCGCCGAAGTGGAAAAGCGCACCAAGGGCGCATTGAAGTTCGAGATCTACCCCGGCTCTTCCCTGATGAAGACCAACGCGCAGTTCTCCTCCATGCGCAAGGGCGCGCTCGACATGGCATTGATTCCCTTGTCCTATGCCGGCGGAGAAATTCCCGAAGTCAACATCGGCTTGATGCCTGGCCTGGTGGTGTCCTACGAGCAGGCCTACGGCTGGAAGACCAAGCCCGTGGGACAGGAGCTGGATCGGCTGCTGCAGGCCAAGGGCATCCAGCTGGTGAGCTGGATTTGGCAGGCCGGCGGCGTAGCTTCGCGCAGCAAGCCCATTGTTGATCCGGAAGACGCCAAGGGCATGAAGGTCCGTGGCGGCTCGCGCGAGGTGGACATGATCCTGAAGGAAGCCGGCGCGGCCGTGGTCAGCCTGCCGTCCAATGAAATCTACGCTGCGATGCAGACCGGCGCGATGGATGCGGCCATGACTTCCAGCACCTCGTTCATCTCCTTCCGCCTGGAAGAGGTCGCCAAGGCCCTCACCACCGGGCGCACCGGCGCCTACTGGTTCATGTTCGAACCCCTGATGATGTCCAAGCAGATCTTCGACGGCCTGCCCAAGGATCAGCGCGACGCCATCCTGGCCATTGGAGCCGACATGGAAAAGTTCGCCATGGAGGCGGCCAAGAAGGATGACGTGGAAGTTGCCAATGTCTACCAGAAGGCCGGTGCCAAGGTGGTGGACCTGTCGGCCGCTTCCATCAAGAAGTGGCAGGCCATTGCGCGCCAGACCGCGTGGAAGGACTACGCAGCGAAGAATGAAGGCTGCGCCAAATTGCTGGCCCTGGCGGAGCAGACCCTGTGAGCCACGGGTTCGAGTTGGAGCCGTCCCTGGCTCCAGGCACCCTGCAACCCAGGAACGCGGCGGTTGCCTTGTTGCAGCGTCTGGTCAATGGGGTCAACGCCTTGGTGTTGCGTGTCTCCATGTTGGCATTGGTATTGACTTCCGGTGTGCTGACCTATTCGGTGGTGACGCGCTACTTGCTCAAGAGCGCCACAGACTGGCAGGACGAAGTGGCTGTCTTCATGCTGGTGGGGGCTACCTTCATGACGACCGCCCACGTGCAGTCCCTGCGCGGCCATGTGGGCATCGAGGCGGTCATCAGCATGCTGCCAGCGCAGGTCAACCGTATACGCGCCGTGCTGGTGGATTTTGTGTCTGCTGCGTTCTGCATGTTTTTCTCGTGGAAGTCGTGGACGCTGTTCCATGAAGCCTGGACCGAAGGGCAGACTACTTCCAGCAGCTTTGCGCCGCCCTTGTGGATTCCCTATTCCTTCATGTCCGTGGGCATGAGCCTGCTCACGCTGCAGCTGATTCTGCAGACCCTGGTGCATCTGACTGGTGGTGAAGTCGCGAAAGGCAAGAAATGAGTGAGTTAGGTATTGGCCTGTCCTACGGCGTGGCAACCCTGGTTGTCATGTTCTCCGGCATGCCCATTGCGTTTGCCTTGGGCACCGTGGCGGTGGGGTTCATGTACTTCTTCATGCCCGCCTCCTCGCTGGATACAGTGACGCAGAACGTGTATGAGGAGATGGCGTCCATCACCCTGCTGTCCATTCCGCTATTCATCCTGAAGGGTGCAGCCATTGGCCGCTCCCGTGCCGGCAAGGACCTGTACTCGGCCATCCATGCCTGGCTGCACAAGGTGCCCGGCGGTCTGGGCATTGCCAATGTATTTGCCTGTGCGCTGTTTGCCGCCATGGCAGGCTCCAGCCCTGCCACCTGCTCGGCCATTGGCTCGGCTGGCATCCCCGAGATGCGCAGGCGCGGCTATTCACCCGGCTTTGCCGCTGGCATCATCGCGGCCGGTGGCACCTTGGGCATTCTGCTGCCGCCGTCCATCGTGATGATTCTGTACGCCGTGGCGGCAGAGCAATCGCTGGGCCGCCTGTTCCTGGCGGGCATTGGCCCGGGCCTCTTGATGGTGGCCCTGTTTGCCGGCTATGCTGTGGTGCGTGCCCGCAAGGAGTACAAGCAGGCCTTGGTGATCTACCAGCAAGGCGGCCCCAAGTCTGCTTACCTGGAGGAAGAGCACTTCACCATGGCGCAGAAGGTAGAGATGCTGCCGCGGGTGCTTCCCTTTCTGGTCCTGCTGCTGGGTGTGATGGTTGCACTCTACGGTGGCCTGGCCACGCCGTCGGAAACCGCCGGTCTGGGCGGTCTGCTGGCGCTGGGTCTGGTGGCCGTGGTCTACGGGCTGTGGCGTCCCAAAGACCTCGCACCCATCCTGGGCGCCACGCTCAAGGAGTCCACCATGCTCATGCTCATCATCGGCATGTCGCTGCTCTACAGCTACGTGATGAGCCATCTGCACATCAGCCAGAGTGCCGCGCAGTGGATCGTGGGCATGCAGCTCTCCAAATGGGTGTTGCTGGCGGTAGTGTTGCTGATGGTCATCGTGCTGGGCTTCTTCCTGCCGCCGGTGTCCATCATCCTGATGACAGCGCCCATCATCCTGCCGCCGCTCAAGGCAGCTGGGTTTGATCTGATCTGGTTTGGCGTGGTGATGACCATCGTGATGGAAATGGGGCTGATCCATCCCCCTGTGGGGCTGAACATCTTTGTCATCAAGAACGTGGCGCCGGACATCCCTTTGAAGGATGTCATATGGGGTGTGATGCCGTTTGTCGCGCTGATGTTTGTTGCAGTGTTCCTGCTGTGCGCGTTTCCCGGCATCGCCACCGGCTTGCCGACCCTGGTGATGGGAGCCAAGTGAAATGAACGCACCCGATGCAATCTGGAACCGGCAGGCGCAGGGGCGCGCCGCCAGGCTGGCGCGTGCGGCCACAGCGCTGGGTACAGGACTGCGCGGCAAGCAGGTGGATACGGCCCTGGCGGTTCAGTTGCTGGGTGCCGTCATCGAGTCGGGTGACCGTGTCTGCCTGGAAGGCAACAACCAGAAGCAGGCGGACTTTCTGGCGCGCACGCTGACCCAGCTGGACCCGCGTGCCGTGCACGACCTGCACATGGTGCAGTCGGTGCTAGCCTTGCCCGAACATCTGGATGTGTTCGACAACGGCATCGCATCCCGGCTGGACTTTTCCTTCTCTGGGCCGCAGGCCGGGCGCCTGGCCAAGATGGTGTCGGCCGGGCTGATACAGATCGGTGCCATCCACACCTACCTGGAGCTCTTCAGCCGCTACTTCGTGGACCTGACCCCGCGCGTCTCGCTGGTGTGTGCGCAGGCGGCAGATGCCCATGGCAATCTGTTTACCGGTCCGAATACCGAAGACACGCCGGCCATCGTCGAGGCCACCGCTTTCAAGGGCGGCATCGTCATCGCCCAGGTCAACGAGATGCTGGACACGCTGCCGCGTGTGGACATTCCGGGCGACTGGGTGGACTTTGTCATCCTGGCACCCAACCCGAATGTGATCGAGCCGCTTTTCACCCGTGATCCGGCGCAGATCTCCGAGATCCAGGTGCTGATGGCCATGATGGCCATCAAGGGCCTGTATGCCGAATACGGTGTGCAGCGCCTGAACCACGGCATCGGCTTCGACACCGCCGCCATTGAGCTGCTGCTGCCCACCTATGCCGAATCGCTGGGCCTCAAGGGCAAGATCTGCAAGCACTGGGCACTCAATCCGCACCCCGCGCTGATACCCGCGATCGAGGCGGGCTGGGTCGAGTCCATCCACTCCTTTGGCTCCGAGCTGGGCATGGAAGCCTATGTGCGCGCGCGCCCCGACGTCTTCTTTACCGGCGCCGATGGCAGCCTGCGCAGCAACCGCGCCATGTGCCAGGCCGCCGGCCACTACGCCTGTGACATGTTCATTGGCTCCACCCTGCAGATCGACTTGAACGGCCATAGCTCCACCGCCACGGCCGGACGCATTGCCGGTTTTGGCGGCGCGCCCAACATGGGGGCCGACGCACGCGGACGCCGCCACGCATCCCCAGCCTGGCTCAAGGCTGGTGCCGAGGCCCGGCAGGGGCGCGGTGGCGTGCATGCCATGCCACGGGGACAGAAACTGGTGGTGCAGATGGTGGAGACCTTCCGCGAACACATGCAGCCCGCATTTGTGGAAACGCTGGACGCCTGGAAGCTGGCCGAACAGGCCCACATGGAGATACCACCGGTCATGATCTATGGCGACGACGTCACCCACATCCTGACCGAAGAAGGCATTGCCAACCTGCTGCTGTGCCGCAGCGACGAAGAGCGCGAGCAAGCCATACGTGGCGTGGCCGGCTTCACGCCGGTGGGGCTGGGGCGCGACGTGCGCATGGTGGAGAACCTGCGCGACCGTGGCGTGATTCGCCGTGCCGAGGACCTTGGCATTGACAAGCGCGATGCCAGCCGCAGCCTGCTGGCCGCGCGCAGCATGCGAGATCTGGTGCGCGCATCCGGCGGCTTGTACAGCCCGCCCAAGCGCTTTCGCAACTGGTAGGCAGAACACATCATGGAAAAGCTGGAATACGCATTGCAGGGCGACCGCAGTCCTTCGACGTTCGACGCCATATTGGTGGGCGTCGTCGGGTCGGGCAATCTGGAAGTGCTGATGGAGCCGGGCAAAGCACCAGGTCATTGCACGTTTTGCATCAACACCTCGGCGCATGGGTTTGCGCCCATCTGGGAAGCGGTGGTGCAGAGTTTCCAGGCGCGCCACCACCTCCGCGGTGTGGCAGTCTCCATCAACGACATGGGCGCCACGCCCGCGGTGGTCAGCCTGCGGCTCGATCAGGCGGCGGCATCGCTGCCCATTGCACAAGGCAACACACCATGAGCACGTCCCTGAGTTTTGCCGAGCTGAGCGCGCGCCAGCGCGTTGCCCATCTGCTGGATGCCGGCTCCTTTGCCGAAATCCTGGGCCCGGCCCAGCGGGTGGTGAGTCCGCACCTGGCGCTGCTGGGTGTGCCCTATGCGTTTGACGACGGCGTAGTGATTGGCAGCGGCATGCTGCAAGGCCAGCCGGTGCTGATCGCGGCACAAGAGGGCGAATTCATGGGCGGCGGCGTAGGTGAGGTGCATGGCGCCAAGCTGGTGGGCCTGTTTCGGCGCGCGCTGCAGACGCGTCCGGCTGCGGTGCTGGTGCTGGCCGAGTCCGGCGGCGTCCGGCTGCATGAGGCCAATGCCGGACTGATCGCGGTGTCGGAAGTCATGCGTGCCTTGCTGGATGTGCGCGCCGCTGGCATACCGGTGGTCATGCTGATCGGTGGCGCCAACGGCTGCTTTGGTGGCATGGGCCTGATCGCACGCTGTGCCGACCATGTGGTGATGAGTGACCAAGCCCGCATGTCCATGTCTGGCCCCGAGGTCATCGAGTCGTCGCACGGCGTGGAAGAGTTCGACTCTCGCGACCGGGCGCTGGTGTGGCGCACCACGGGCGGCAAGCACCGCTTCCTGATGGGCGACTGCGACCAGCTGGTGGAAGACGACGTGCAAGAGTTCCGCGCTGCGGCCATTACCCTGCTGGGGCAGAGCCGCGCACTCACGCTGGAAGGCCTTCTGGAAGAGCACCGCGTGTTGACCCAGCGCCTCAACACCGTGGGCGATTGCGCAGACGCTGTCGACATCTGGCAGCGGCTAGGCGTGGCCCATCCGGAACAGGTGGCCGACATGGAGGCGGAACAGCTCAGGGCATTGGCTGCGTCTGGAGCCCATGCCCACACAACGGAGGCCCTATGAATTGGCAAGACCTGGTGAACGCCCTGTTTGGAGATGATCACCACATCACCCGCACCGGCGATGTGATCACGGGCACGGCGCAGCTTGCTGTCGGACCGGAGCACCAGAGCATCGTGGTTGTCGGGACCACCGACCATGCCGCCATTGGCGTGGATACCGCTCTGGCCCAGGCCAAGGTCGTGCTGGAAACCATGCAGAACCATCCGGGCCGCGCCATCCTGCTGCTGGTGGACACCCAAGGCCAACGGCTGCGCCATCGCGACGAGCTGCTGTGCATCAACCGCTACATGGCGCATCTGGGTTGCTGCGTGGACCTGGCCCGGCGCAGAGGTCACCGCGTCATCGGCCTGGTGTACGACCAGGCCCTGTCGGGTGGGTTCATCACCTCCGGGCTGATGGCAGACGCCTGTTACGCCTTGCCGGAAGCCGAGATTCGCGTAATGCGCCTGCCGGCTATGAGCCGCGTCACCAAGATCAGTGAAGAAGTGCTGCAAGCCCTGTCGCAGACCAATCCGGTGTTTGCGCCCGGCGTGGCCAACTATGTGGCCATGGGCGGTATCCAGTCGCTGTGGAGTGCCGACTTGCGGCAAAGCCTGATCGCGGCGCTGAATGACACCAACACCGTGGACCAGCGCGCCACGTTGGGCGCCGAGCGCGGTGGGCGTGCCCTGGCTGCGCGTGTGGCGCAACAGGTGGAAACAGCCTGAATCCGCGGCCTTCCAAGAGCCAACCGTGCAGACACTGCAACGCAACCAGTTGGTGTGGCTGACAGACGACGCCTGGCAACGGGTGCTCGCACGCCATTGGGATGCGCAGGCACAGTCGATTCTGCGGCACTGGCACGCCGGGCAATTGCCGCTGGTGGTTTGTACGCAGCGCGTGCAAAACACTGCCGCCACGGTGAGCCTGGGGCTGCCCGCACCGAACCCATGGAATCGGCGCAAGCTGGCGCTTGAAGTGCCATACCATGCACTGCTGCGTGCCGGCGTGTTCCCAACCGTGGCGCAGGTCGCACGGCAATGCGTGCAGCCAGGGTGGCAACCGCTGATCGACTTGCTGGAGGACTTGCATCGGACCGCTGCGGTCTACGGTTCCTTTGGCTGGCAATTCCTGACAGGGCTGGACTATGTGCGACCGACTTCGGATCTGGACATCAGTGTGCCGGTGCCGGACCATGCAGCCGCAGCAACACTTACCCAGGCTCTGGCGGACCTGCACCTGCCACTGCGCCTGGATGGCGAGTTGGTGTTCCCCGATGGCAGTGCCATTGCATGGCGCGAATACGGGCAATGGATGCGCGGTGCCGTGGACCGTGTACTGGTCAAGCGCCGCAGCGGTGTGCAATTGATGGATGCGGACATGCTGGCCGCGCTGGATCCAGGTTGCATGGTATGAAGGTCGCCAGCACCACTCGGGGTCTACGGCCACTGGCGTACAAGACTGCGCGCCGTGCAGTGCGTGCGCTGTATGCGGAAGTGGCGCTGGAGCCCAAGCCCGGCCTGGTGTCCTTCAGAGACAACGGAAGCCACACCGACATGTCGGCCCACACGTTCTTCAAAAGCCTGTTTGCGCTGCGCCACTACTTTGGCGCGATTGCCATTGCCGGCCAGCAGGGCGCGCCGTTTGAGACGCTGCAGAGCTTGGGGCTGGACGCGGAAGCGCGCATGCTGCGTGCGACCAGTGGCGTGAACACCCACCGGGGCGCCATCTTTTCTCTCGGGCTTCTGTGTGCCGCCGCCGGACAGTTGCAGGCGCGGGCCATGCCAGTTTCTGCCGTCAACCTGCGCGCGGCTTTGCTGCTGCAATGGGGTGATGCATTGCGCCAGCGCGCGCTGGCGGCCCGGCAGAAGACGCCCACGTCAAATGGACAGCGTGCTGCCCAGAGCTTTGCACTGCGCAGCGCCAACGACGAGGCCGCCGAGGGATTTCCCACACTGTTTGAAGTCACACTGCCTGCGCTTCAATTGGCCATTGCGCAGGGCCACCCGATGCGATCGGCAAAAGTGCATAGCCTGTTTTGCACGATGGCGCATCTCGACGACACCAATGTGGTCCATCGCGGTGGGTTGGAGGGAATGCAGTTGGTGAAGACACGCGCCACGCAGTTTCTTGCGCGCGGCAGCGTGGCACAGGCAGACTGGTTGGCGCAGGCCCGGCGCATCCATGAAGAGCTTGTCGCACGACGGCTGTCGCCTGGCGGGGCCGCTGACCTCATCGCCTGTGCGTGTTGGGTCGATGCCATACAGGCCGTGGAACAGGGGAACAGTGTCCTGGTTGCCACGGGCAGAGAGCGGGTTTACGGGTGAGCTACGCCTTGCTTTTCGGTGGGCAGGGCAACCAGCATGCGGACATGCTGCCGTGGCTTCCCACGGATGCGTCCGGGTCAGAGGCATTGCGCGCGTTGGAGCAGGTGCTGCAGGCGCCCTGGCGCTCTGTGGTGGCCAATGCATCCTTGCGCAATGCAAATCACATTGCGCAACCCCTGATCACAGCCACGTCGCTGGCATCGTGGGATATGCTCAAGCCCCATCTGTCTGCCTTGCCTGCGGCCGTGGCCGGCTACAGCGTGGGCGAGATGGCCGCCTACGCCTGCGCGGGTGTGCTGACGACTTCAGAGGCCGTACAACTATCCGTGTTGCGCGCCGACCTCATGGATCTGGCAGCAGCTGGAAAACCTTCGGGGTTGATGTCTGTCTCGGGCATTGCCATGGAGAAGGTTCTGCGCAACCACCCAGACTTGCACTGCGCCATTGCGATCGACTGGGACCATGCCATTTTTGGCGCATTGACCGAGCATCTGGACAAGGCCCAGGGCGTGCTGGAAGATGCGGGGGCGAGCTGCAAGCGCCTGGATATTTCCGTTGCTTCGCATACCCCTTTGATGGCAGCTGCATCACAGGGCTTTTCACGGCGACTGGACAGCGTAGCCCTGCAGCCACCGGGCTTTCCCATCGTGGTGAACGCACATGCCAGGGTGTGCCGACGCGTGGATGATTTGCGCGGTGCATTGAGTACGCAGATCAGCAACACGGTGGACTGGGCGTCCTGCATGGATGCATTGGCCGAAACCGGCGTCCGCTGCGTTCTGGAAATCGGCCCGGGCCATGCCCTGTCTGCCATGTGGAACCGACGACATCCCGCACTGCCTGCGAGGGCACTGGAAGATTTCCAGAATCCACGTGGCGCAGCACTTTGGGTCGCGCGTAGTCTGGACTGACGCATTTCCCTACAGGCTGCAAGCCGCAAATTTACCCATTCACCCAAAACGGAGATTGCGCAGTTTTCTTGCGTTTACCGGTGCCAGATGTTCAAATAGATTCATGTATTATGAATCTTTAAAAGGCAGTCTACTTGAGAAGGAAACGCCATGAACATCGACAAATTCAAACACCAGCACCAGGACATCATCGGCAACATCGCTGCGCTGCGCAAAGCCAGTCAGGCCGGGGTTCGCGAGAACGCGGCAGAAATTGCCCGGCTCATCATTTCCATGAGCTCAACCATCAAGCTGCACCTGGCCGTGGAAGACCAGGTGCTTTATCCGGCACTGCGCAATGGCAACAACGGCGCGCTGGCGCAAATGGGCAAGAAGTTTCAGGATGAAATGGGCGCCATCGCTTCGGCCTACATGGGTTTTGCCGAGCGATGGAACCAGGCGAGCAGGGTCTCGGCCGATCCGGAAGGTTTTCGTGCGGATGCAAACACGGTACTGAAGACAGTGCACGCAAGAATGCAAAAGGAAAACACGGTCTTCTATCCGGCAATCGAGGCACTTTGACGTTCTCGCGTATGCTGGAATGCAACGCGCTTCCTGTGACGTCGTTGAAAACCGTCGCCCCACTTCTCTACCGCCTCATTTCATGAACACTCTGCCCGACATCGAATTTTCCGAGGAGTTGATCCGCCGCTTTGACAAATTGGGGCCGCGTTACACCTCCTATCCGACGGCTGACCGTTTCGGAGCCGATTTCACCGAGGCAAGTTACATCGACTACCTGTCGCAGCGTGACGGTGCCAGCCGCGTCAATCCGCCCCTGTCGATCTATGTGCACCTGCCATTTTGCGAGTCGCTGTGCTACTTCTGTGCCTGCAACAAGATCATCACCAAGGACCGTGGCCGCACCACCGAATACCTGCGCTACCTCGCCACCGAAATGGCGTTGGTGGCTGCGCACATAGGGCCGGACCGGCGCACGGCGCAGCTGCATTTTGGCGGTGGCACGCCCACCTTCCTGACGCCGCAGGAGCTGCGCGAACTGATGGCCATGCTGCGCAGTCACTTCAACTTCCTACCGGATGCAGAGCTCGGTATCGAGATCGATCCACGCACCGTCAACGAGGACACCATGGCGTTGCTGGCGGAACTCGGCTTCAATCGCACCAGCTTCGGTGTGCAGGACTTCGACCCGGCGGTGCAGCAAGCGGTGAACCGCATCCAGCCGTACGAGATGGTCGAGAAGGCCGTCACAGCCAGTCGCAGCGCTGGCTTTGAGTCCATCAATGCCGATCTGATCTATGGTTTGCCCAAGCAGTCGCTGCAGAGCTTTGATCGCACGCTGGACCGCGTGATTGCGCTCACCCCGGAGCGCATCGCGCTCTACAACTATGCCCATCTGCCCAGTCGCTTCAAGGCCCAACGCCTGATCGTGGAGGCCGAACTGCCAAGCGCCGAGGAGCGCCTGCAGATCTTTCTGATGTCCGTGCGCCGCCTGCTGGACGCTGGCTACATCTACATCGGCCTGGACCATTTCTCCAAGCCCGAGGATGAACTGAACAAGGCCCGTCTGGACAAGAGCCTGCATCGCAACTTCCAGGGTTACACCACGCGGGCTGACTGCGATCTCATAGGTTTTGGCGTGTCGGCCATAGGCAAGGTGGGGCATTCCTACAGCCAGTCGGTGCGCACCCTCAAGGCCTATTACGAGCACCTGGACGTCGGCCGACTGCCGGTGGAGAAGGGCTTTGCGCTTACGGCGGATGACGTGCTGCGTCGCCAGGTCATCATGGAGTTGATGTGCAGCGGCCCCGTCAGTTTTGCTGCCATCAACCAGGCGCATGGCATCGACTTCACGAGCTACTTTGCCGAGGAACTGAAGCAGCTGGCGCCCTACGAAGAAGCAGGCCTGATCGAGGTGGATGCGCATGGCATTTCAATCACACCCAAGGGGCGCATGTTCGTGCGCGCCGTGGGCATGGTGTTTGACAAGCATCTTGCCCAATCGACCGCCAAGTTTTCCAAGCTGATCTGAGGCACCAAGCCGGTGACCCAGGCATCGCGGCAACGCGTGGACAGCGTTGCCTGCGGAGCTATTTGAGCCCGAGTCGCCGCGCCAGTTTGTGCAGATTGCTGGCGTCCAGACCCAGGCGGCGTGCTGCGAGTGCCCAGTTGGACCCGGTCAATGCCAGCGCCTGCTGGATCATTTCGCGCTGGCGTTGAGCCACGGCTTCATTCAGGCTTACCGGAATCGTGTCCACCGCGGGCAAGGGATCCGATTGCGGTGTCGGCGACTTGGGCAGACTGGTATCCAGATCCAGAAGATCGGGTGCCAGGGTCACAATGTCCGATGCGCGCGCGCCCCGGCTGAGCGCCTTGATGGCAGCACGGCTGATCACATGCTCCAGCTCACGGACATTGCCAGGCCATTGGTAGCGCAGGATCTCCGCCTCGGCGGCCGAAGACAGGCGCAGACTGCGTATGCCCAGGCGCACCCGGTTGAGTTCCAGGAAGCGGCCCGCCAGCAGCAGCGCGTCGTTGCCGCGCTCGCGCAGCGGCGGGATGTGGACCGGATAGACCGAGAGCCGGTGGTACAGGTCGGCCCTGAACACGCCGTCCTTGACGCCCACCTTCAAGTCGCGGTTGGTGGCGACGATGACCCGCACATTGACACGGCGCGGCCGGTCTTCGCCCAGTCGCTGGATCTCACCGTTTTGCAGGGTGCGCAGGAGCTTGGCCTGGATGATGAGCGGCAGTTCGCCGATTTCATCGAGAAAGATGGTGCCGCCGTCGGCCACTTCGAAACGGCCGGCACGGTCGGTGCTGGCGCCGGAGAAGGCGCCGCGCACATGGCCGAACAGCTCGCTCTCAGCCAGGGTTTCGGGCAAGGCCGCGCAGTTCACCTGCACCAGCGGCTTGGAACGAGAAGAGTGCCGGTGGATGCGTCTGGCAAACAGCTCCTTGCCCACACCGGTTTCACCCAGTAGCAGAACGGGCAGATCGGAGTTGGCCACCACGTCAATTTCATGCAGCAGGCTCAACATGCCCGGGCTTTGCCCCACGATTTCCTCGTCCACCGGCGTATCCACCAGTGGCGCCGAACTGGTTCCGTTGCGCCCCTGACGCAGGCTGGCAGTTTCATCTTCCAGCCGGTTCATGCGCACGGCCACCTCGATCAGCAAGGCGTGGCTGCGCAATTCGGCAACGCGCTGCTCGCCAAACGTGTCAACGCCCAAGGCGTCCACCGTCAGCACGCCCCACAACGCACCGTCCACCGTCAGGCTCATTCCCATGCAGTCGTGAACCGGGAGTGGCTCACCGGCATGCACCTGTAGCAAACCGTCATACGGGTCAGGCAGCGCACAGTCGGCCTGGAAGCGGACTGGCTGGCTGCTTTCCAGAATGGCCGCCAACCGTGGATGTGCCGCTACCTGAAAGCGCCGCCCCAGCGCCTCGTGAACAAGGCCATCCACCGCCTCCGGGATCAGCGCGTCTTCGTGCAGCCGAAGGACTGCCACGGCATCGCTGTGGAAGTGCTTTCGCAGTGCGCTGACCAGACGCTGCATACGCTCCGGGCCGGCGTGGGAAACGGAAAGATTTCTGAGAAGTGTGGAATCAAGCATGGTTAATAGTACCTTTAATAGGGTACTAATAACCTAAATAAGCAGGGTACTTATGACAACTTATTTCTCAAGTTGTTGATTTAAATGAAGAAATCTTGTGGCACACAGCTTGCGGTGAGCAGGCCCGAGGCATATGCAGTCCGCGGGCTTCTACAGCAGAAGACGTTTGTGCGGACTTGGCGTTGTCGAAACCAAGGAGTCCAAAATGAACAGACAGGTGAAATCGATTTTGTGCAGTGCAGCCTTTGCAATGGCGGCGCTGGGTGCCATTGGCGCTGCGGCGGCCACACGTGCAGTTGCCAAGTCCAGCGGTGACTTCGGGCCGCCCCAAGGCGCTCCCATCCACGCCGTCCTGACCAGCCCGCCCAATGTTCCGCCACCCACGAACCGCAAGGTTCCTGCCAAGGTGATCGTGGAGCTGGAAGTGGTGGAGAAGGAGATGCAGATTTCAGAAGGTGTTTCCTACACGTTCTGGACCTTCGGCGGCTCGGTGCCTGGCAGCTTCATCCGCGTGCGCCAAGGCGACACGGTGGAGTTCCACCTGAAGAACCATCCCGGCAACAAGATGCCGCACAACATTGACCTGCACGGCGTAACCGGTCCAGGAGGCGGTGCCGCCTCCAGCTTCACCGCCCCCGGCCATGAGTCGCAGTTCACATTCAAGGCGCTCAACGAGGGTCTGTACGTCTATCACTGCGCTACCGCGCCCGTGGGCATGCACGTGGCCAATGGCATGTACGGCCTGATACTGGTCGAGCCGCCCGAAGGCCTGACTCCGGTGGACCACGAGTACTACGTGATGCAGGGCGATTTCTACACCACCGGCAAGTACCGCGAAAAAGGCAGCCAACCATTTGACATGGAAAAGGCCATTGACGAAAAGCCCACTTACGTGCTGTTCAACGGTGCCGAAGGTGCGCTCACCGGCGACAAGGCTCTCAAGGCCAAGACCAATGAAAAAATCCGTCTGTTTGTAGGCAATGGCGGACCCAATCTGGTCTCCAGTTTTCACGTGATCGGCGCAATCTTCGACAAAGTACGCTTTGAGGGGGGCTCCAACGTGCAGACCAATGTGCAGACCACGCTGATTCCCTCCGGTGGTGCCGCCGTGGTGGAGTACAAGACCAAGGTGCCCGGCAGTTACGTGATGGTGGATCACTCCATCTTTCGTGCCTTCAACAAGGGCGCACTGGCCATCATGAAGGTCGATGGCCCTGAAGACAAGAGCATCTATTCCGGCAAGGAAGTGGACTCTGTCTACTTAGGCGATCGCGCCGCACCCAACATGACCTCGGTCACCACGGCCACCGCCAATGCCGCCAGCGGCACACTCACGGTGCAGGACCAGATTGCCGCCGGCAAGTCGCTGTTCAACGGCACCTGCTCGGTCTGCCACCAGGTCAATGGCGCCGGCCTGCCCGGCGTGTTCCCGCCGCTGGCCAAGTCGGACTTTCTCAATAGCGATCCCAAGCGCGCGGTGGGCATTGTGGTGCGCGGTCTGAGCGGCAAGGTCACGGTCAATGGCAAGGAGTACGACTCGGTGATGCCTCCCATGAACCAGCTCAACGATGACGAGGTTGCCAACATCCTGACCTATGTGCTCAATGCCTTTGACAACATGGGCGGTCAGGTCAAGACCAGCGACGTCAAGGCCGAGCGTGCCAAGGCAGCCGCCAAGAGCGTGGCAGAACACTGAGCAACCGAGCAGAGTCCGTCATGTTGGCACTGACCTTTGCCCGGCACCTGACCTGTGTGGTCAGCCTGGTGTGCATGTCTACGCAATACGGCCTGGCCGAACCGGTGGACGTGCCCTACCTGGACGTGCCGGCGGGATCGATTGTCAGCGTGCTTTCGGGCGGCAGCAGCGACAACGGGCCTACGCCCGTTGCCGCGTTTGCCATGCGTGCTCAGCCGGTTACGGTGGCGCAGTTCCAGCATTTCCTGGAAACCCATCCGGAATGGAGCCGAGCCCAGGTGCCTGCAGTGTTTGCCGACGGCAACTACCTGCATCCGCACGACGCCGCTGCCGGTCAGCTGCCGCAACAGGCGATCACCAATGTCAGCTGGTTTGCCGCCCAGGCCTTTTGCGAGAGTGAGCAGGCCCGCCTGCCGACCTGGTACGAGTGGGAGTACGTTGCCGCCGCCGACGAAAGCCACGCGGATGCCAGAAAGGACCCGGCCTGGCGGGCCCGGATTCTGGGCTGGTACTCCCAACCGGCCAGCCACCGTCAACTGCAGGTTGGCAGCACACCGAACTATTACGGTGTGCAGAACATGCACGGCCTGATCTGGGAATGGGTGGAAGACTTCAACGCCCTGCTGGTGAGCGCCGACAGCCGCAACCAGGGTGACCCCGATCAGCTGCAATATTGCGGCGCCGGTGCCATCAGCCTGCAAGACCGCGAGAACTTCGCCATCCTGATGCGCGTGGCTCTGCTCTCCTCACTGGGTGGTTCCGATTCCACCAATGACCTGGGTTTCCGGTGTGCCCGCAGCCCTTTGAAATGAACACCATGCCATCCATCTTGCATACCTGTTTAGTCCGTCTCGTCCCGAGTCTTTGTCTGATGGTCGGGCTATCGCTGGCGCACCTGGCCACAGCCCAGACGGTCGCTCCAAACGCGGTGCAGGAACACGTCTTGCCAGCCGACTCGGTTTACCAGCTGGGCGTTCCCCTGAGTGACCAGAATGGCCGTTCATTCCTGTTGAAAGAACATCTGGGTAAACCAGTGCTGGTCAGCATGTTCTACACCTCGTGCAAATTTGTCTGTCCCATGCTGATCGACAGCATGGTGCTGACCCAGCAGGGCCTCTCATTACCCGAACGGTCCCGGCTGGATCTGTTGCTCATCACCTTTGATCCGGAGCGTGACGATGTCAAGAAATTGAAGTCCGTTGCGGTAGCGCGGCAAGTGGACGGTGGCCCGTGGACCTTGGCGCGCGCAGACAGCATGGGCTCACGAAAACTCGCCGCAACATTTGGCATTCAGTACCGGCAACTGCCAGACGGCGAATTCAACCACACCACTGTGATGGTGCTGCTCGATAGCCAGGGTCGCATCGTTGGCCGCAGCAAAAAGATGGGCGTTCCCGATCCTGACTTCATTCAGTTGGTGCAGAAAACCATTCATCAGCAGGAGCGGCCATGAAGATTTTGCTGACTCTGGCGCTGATTGGCTCCGCCATATCGTGCAACGCTGCCGAATGGGTGCGCGCCCAAATCGTCGACGGGCCGGAATTGCACCAGATCACCCTCAAGCACGAGGCCATCAAAAGCCTGGGCATGGGGGCGATGACCATGCCTTTCCAGGTTGATGAACGCGTGTCGCTGAAGGGCTTCAAGGTAGGAGACAAGGTCCGATTCCGCGTGCATGCGGACGGGGACTTTCTCCGCATTGACGCCTTGGTGCACACCCCATGAGCAGCCATACCCCGAAGACTGGTGCACCTGCCGGTACCATGGAACTGGTGTGTCCGGCCGGTAGCCTGCCCGCGCTCAAGGCGGCGGTGGATGCCGGCGCAGATTGCGTCTACCTGGGTTTCAGGGATGCAACCAACGCACGCAATTTCGCCGGTCTCAATTTTGATGAAGCGGCCATACAAACCGGCATTGCCTATGCCCATGCGCACGGTACCAAGGTGCTGGTGGCACTCAACACCTATCCGCAGGTCGGTAGCGTACAGACCTGGCACAGTGCCATAGACCGCGCAGCCGCCAATGGCGTGGACGCCGTCATATTGGCCGATCCTGGACTGATGGGCTTTGCGCAAAAGCACCACCCCGGCTTGCGGCTGCATTTGTCGGTGCAGGGCTCGGCCACCAACTACGAGGCCATCAATTTCTACCATCAGCACTTCGGCATTTCCCGCGCCGTGCTGCCGCGCGTGCTGTCCATGGCACAGGTCGAGCAGGTGCTGCAGAAGACGCCGGTGGAGATCGAGGTATTCGGTTTTGGCAGCCTGTGCGTGATGGTGGAAGGGCGCTGTGCGTTGTCCTCCTACGTCACCGGCGAGGCACCCAACACCCATGGCGTGTGCTCGCCACCCAAGGCGGTGCGTTGGCAGGAAACGCCGCAGGGACGCGAGTCGCGCCTGAACGGCGTGCTGATAGACCGCTACGCACCCGGTGAGAACGCCGGCTACCCCACGCTGTGCAAGGGGCGCTTTGACGTGGGCGAGGACAGGAACTACTACGCCGTCGAGGAGCCCACCAGCCTCAACACCCTGGAGCTGTTGCCGCAGCTGTTGGCCATGGGTGTGCGCGCCATCAAGATAGAAGGGCGCCAGCGCAGTCCAGCGTATGTGGCGCAGGTCACCAAGGTGTGGCGCGAGGCCATAGACAGCTGCCGCGACAACCCGCACCGGTACTGTGCCAAGCCAGTCTGGATGAGCGCTCTGGACAAGGTGGCCGAAGGCCAGCAGCACACCCTGGGCGCTTATCACCGGCCCTGGAAATAGCCCTATCCCTTGTTTGAGGAACGCAGGCATGAAGCTCGCCCTTGGTCCCTTGCTCTACTACTGGCCGCGTGCAACCACACTGGCCTTCTATGACATGGTTGAAAGCGCGCCGGTGGACATCGTCTACCTGGGCGAAACCGTGTGTTCGCGCCGCCATGAGCTGCGTCTGAATGACTGGCTGGAGATTGCCGCGCGCCTGCGGTCTGTCGGCAAGCAGGTCGTACTGTCCACGCAGGTGCTGATCGAGTCTGGTGCCGACGTCACGGTGCTGCACAAGATCGCACGCAACACCGACTACCAGGTGGAGGCCAATGACATGGGCGCCGTGCATTGCCTGACGCCCCAATCGCCTTTTGTGGCCGGTCCCCACCTCAACATCTACAACCTGCCCACACTGCAATGGCTGGCCACTCTGGGCGCCCAGCGCTGGGTGGTTCCGCTGGAGATGGGGCGTGAAGACCTTGCCCTCATGTTGCGGGGGCGTCCGGCCGATCTGCAGACGGAAGTGTTTGTCTATGGTCGCATGCCGCTGGCCTTTTCGGCGCGCTGCTTCACCGCGCGCCACCACAACGTGCCAAAGGATGACTGCCGCTTCAGCTGCATGGACTATCCCGACGGCCTCCTGATGCGTACGCGTGAGGACGCGAGCTTCCTGATACTCAATGGCGTGCAGACGCAGTCGGCCCGCGTGCAACTGCTGCTGGATGAGTTGGAGGACATGCGCGCCCTGGGCGTTGACGTGGTACGCGTCAGCCCGCAAGCACGGCATACGCCAGACATCCTGCAGGCCTTTGACGCGGTGCTACGGGGGCGGCAATCGGCGGCCCAGGCGAAGCAGGCCATTGCTGCGTACCTGCCGGGCGAGGCCTGCAACGGCTACTGGTATGGCAAGCCCGGACTCGATCGGATGGAAGCCGCAGCGCCTGCTGCATCCGTTGCGCTGGATTGATTCACAAGGACCACCATGACCTCTCCCACCTATCTCATACCCAAGCCATTGGGAGATGTGCTGTCGCGCCTGCCGGTGTACCCTGGTTCCCTGCTGTTTGTTGCGGCTCTGAATCTGGCGCTGGCCCGGCATCTTGGCGGTGATGTAGCACCCCTGCTGGCAGGCAGGAAGCTGCGTCTGCGCGTGACCGACACCCATTGGGTCTTTGACTTCGAATGGTGCCAGGGGCGCTTTGTTGCCAGGCAACCTGGTGCGCAGTGGGTGGATGCCGACCTCACCATCAGCGCCAGCGCCTATGACTTCCTGCTGCTGGCGCGCCGTCAGGAAGATCCGGACACCCTGTTCTTCTGCCGGCGGCTGGCCATGGAGGGCGACACCGAGCTCGGGCTGCTGGTGAAGAACACGCTGGACGCGATGGACATGCCGCCGTTCACTCTGGAGTCCTTCCATCCAAGGCGCGTTCTGTCCGGTCTCGCGGCCAGGTTTGCAGCGCGCTGAAGTCCGCATTCCACGTCAACCCCCACGCATGAAAAAAATCATTGTTGCCATCACCGGTGCCAGTGGCGCCATCTACGGCGTGCGCCTTCTGCAGTTGCTCAAGGCCACCCCGGGCGTGCAGACCCACCTCACCGTGTCGCCCTCCGGGCTATTGACCCTGCGCCATGAGTTGGACATGAACCGCTCCCAACTGGATGCGTTGGCCGATGTGGTGCACGCATCGCATGACGTGGGGGCGCAGATTGCCAGCGGCTCTTTTCAGTGTGACGCCATGGTGATTGCGCCGTGCTCCATGCGCACCCTGGGCGCCGTGGCACAGGGTCTGTCCGACAACCTGGTGACCCGCGCGGCCGATGTGATGCTAAAGGAGCGCCGCCGCCTGGTACTGATGGCGCGCGAAACTCCGCTGAACCTGGCGCATCTGCGCAACATGACGCTGGTCACCGAGATGGGCGGCATCATCTTCCCGCCCGTGCCCAGCTTCTATCACCGGCCTGCATCCGTGGACGACATGGTCAATCAAAGCGTGGGTCGCGTGCTGGACTTGTTGGGTCTGCCGCTGGTTCATACGCCACGCTGGGCCGGGTTGCCGCAAGTCGCCACCGCAGTGGACTGAGTTGCCATGGCGTACCGTGATCTGCGGGAGTTCATTGCCCAGCTGGAACAGATCGGCGAGCTCAAGCGCGTGAAGCAGCCGGTATCGCCGCATCTGGAAATGACGGCGCTGTGCGACCGCAGCTTGCGTGCGGATGGTCCGGCCCTGCTGTTCGAAAATCCCACGGGCCACAGCATCCCGGTGTTGGGCAATCTGTTTGGCAGCACGCGCCGCGTGGCACTGGGCATGGGCGTGAACGACATGGGCGAATTGCGCAAGTTCGGCCAGGTGCTGGCCAGCCTGAAGGAGCCGCAGGCGCCGCGCGGCCTGAAGGAGTTCATGGGCCTGGGTGCCCTGGTCAAGACGCTGTGGAGCATGACGCCCAAGGAGCAGCGCAGCGCTCCCTGCCAGGACGTAGTGCTGGAAGCCAGTGACGTGGATCTGGGCAGCCTGCCGATACAGCACTGTTGGCCCGGCGACGTTGCACCGCTCATCACCTGGGGGCTGGTGATTACCAAGGGGCCCAACAAGCCGCGGCAAAACCTGGGCATCTACCGCCAGCAAGTGCTCGCGCGCAACCAGCTCATCATGCGCTGGTTGCCCCAGCGTGGTGGCGCACTGGACTTTCGCGAGCATGGACTGGCCCGCCCCGGCGAGCCGTATCCGGTCTGCGTCGCCCTGGGGGCTGACCCCGCCACCATTCTGGGTGCCGTCACGCCTGTGCCTGACAGCCTGTCCGAGTACCAGTTTGCCGGACTGCTGCGCGGCTGCCGTACCGAGTTGGTCAAGGCCCTGGGCAGCGATCTGCGGGTACCGGCTTCGAGCGAGATCGTGCTCGAGGGGCACATCTATCCGGACCCAACCCATGGCAGCGGCTATCAACATGCGCTGGAAGGCCCGTATGGCGATCACACGGGTTACTACAACGAGCAAGCCAGTTTTCCGGTGTTCACGGTGGACCGCATCACGCGCAAACACCAGCCCATCTACCACTCCACATACACCGGCAGGCCGCCGGACGAACCAGCCATGCTTGCCCTGGCCATGAACGAACTGTTCGTGCCGCTGTTGCAGCGCCAGTACCCTGAAATCACTGACTTCTATCTGCCGCCGGAGGGCTGCAGTTACCGGATGGCAGTTGTGCAGATACGCAAGTCCTATCCCGGCCATGCACGTCGGGTGATGTTTGGCATATGGAGTTTTCTGCGCCAGTTCATGTACACCAAGTTCATTGTGGTGGTCGACGAAGACATCAACATCCGCGACTGGGCTGAAGTGATCTGGGCCATCACAACGCGTGTGGACCCGACGCGCGACACGTTCCTGGCCGACAACACGCCCATCGACTATCTGGACTTTGCGTCACCGGTGGTGGGGCTGGGCAGCAAGATGGGTCTGGATGCCACCAACAAATGGCCCGGCGAGACCAGCCGCGAATGGGGTCGCCCCATGACCATGGACGCCGCAGTCAGCCGCCGCATGGAAGCGGTCTGGCAGTCCCTCCATTCCTGAGCCCCTGGTCGCGGGCACCGCTGATCTTCTTCTGCAAATGGGTTGTTAATACCCATTAAATGGTATTAAGTACCCTATCTGATTGGGGTTTTAATTACCATTAATTCTGCAACTTGTTGATTTATATGAATAAATTAGCTGGCACATCGCTTGCGATATGCGTAGTGGATTGAATCTATTCGCCTGTCGATGACCAACCCGGTCAGTCGATGTGACACAACTTGAAGAGGAATACATATGCAGCAAATCTTCACCAAGGCAATGGCGCGCAATATCTTTTTGGGCAGCGCCGCCATCTTTCTGGTGATCTACATCGCGCTCAGCGTGGATACCTGGCGACAGATTCCTGTGCGCGACCACGCGGATCAGCTGACCGATGCCGTCAAGCGCGGCAAGTACCTGATGGACAGCAACAACTGCATCGGCTGCCACACGGTCAACGGGGAGGGCGCCTACTTTGCACCCGAGCTGGGCAATGTGTACACGCGCCGTGGCCCCGAGTTCATCAAGGCCTGGATTCAAACGCAGCCCACCGGCATAGCCGGTCGCCGCCAGATGCCGCACTTCCAGTTCACAGATGCCCAGTATGAAGATCTGATCGCCTACTTCAAGTGGCTGTCCAACATAGACACCAACCATTGGCCACCGAACACCCAGGGCTGATCACAGTGCCCCGCGGACTTCACACAACCCAACCAATGAGAAACACCTAATCACCATGAACAACTCGTCTCAAAGTGTGGCGAAACCCTATTTCATTGCCGCGTTGGCACTGTTTTTGGGGCAGATCCTTTTCGGCCTGGTGGCCGGCATGCAATACCTGGATGGCAGCTTCCTGTTTCCTGCCATTCCCTTCAGCACCAGCCGCATGGTGCACACCAATCTTCTGATTGTCTGGCTGCTGATGGCCTACATGGGGGCAGCCTATTTCATCGTGCCCGAAGAAGCGCAGACGCCGCTCTTCAGTCCCAAACTGGCCCTGGCTACTTTCTGGATCTTCCTGATTGCAGGGGCGGCAACCATTCTGGGTTACCTGTTCGTGCCGTATGACCAGCTGGCGGCCGCAACCGGCAACGCGGTGGTGCCCACCATGGGTCGCGGCTACCTGGAGCAACCGCTGCCCACCAAGATAGGCATCGTGCTGGTGGCCCTGTCGTTGCTGTTCAACATCACCATGACGCTGATCAAGGGTCGCAAGACTTCGCTCAATGTCATTCTGGTGGTGGCGCTGTGGGGCCTGGCCTTGCTGTTCCTGCCTGCGTTCTACTTCCCTGACGACACAGTCAAGGCCAGCTACGGCTGGTGGTGGGTGGTGCACGGATGGGTGGAAGGCGACTGGGAGTTGATCCTGAGCTCACTGCTGGGCTTCATCCTGATCAAGATGACCGGCGTGGACCGTGAAATCATCGAAAAGTGGCTGTACGTGATCATTGCCATGACCCTGGTCTCCGGCATCATCGGCATCGGCCACCACTACTACTACACCGGTGCGCCCGAGTACTGGATCTGGCTGGGCTCCATCTTCAGCGCCATTGAACCGATTCCCTTCATCATGCTGATCGCGTTTGCCTTCAAGACCCTGTTTCAACGCCGTCGTGAGCACCCCAACAAGGCCGCCATGTTGTGGGCCATGGGGACACCCATCGTCGCCTTTCTGGGCGCTGGCCTGTGGGGCTTCATGATCACGCTGGCACCGGTACAGTTCTACGCCCACGGCACGAACCTCACCGCAGCCCACGGCCATCTGGCGTTCTTTGGCGCCTATGCCATGGTGTCCATGGCCATCATCTCGTACGCCATGCCACTGCTGCGCGGGCGCACCGCCAACAGCGTGCGCTCGCAGCGCTGGGAAATGACGGGCTTCTGGACCATGGTGATCAGCATGATGGGCATCACCCTGGCCCTGACCGGTGCCGGCCTGGTGACCATGTTTACCCAGCGCATGGGTGCCAATCCCTCCAGCTTCATGGAAGTGGCGGATTCATCCAAGGCATTCTTCTGGATTCGCGAAATCGCTGGCGTCGGATTCCTGCTGGGCCTGCTGTCCTACCTGACCAGCTTCTTCATTCCAGGTGAGTACGCCTATGCCGCCGAAGTGAAGCGTGCGGTTGCCTGAAGGCATCCATTCACCCGCTGCCACCAGACGCCATGAACAGCATCACATTGAGTGCCCGCACTGCGGGCAGCAGCAGCCGGGGAGCGCGCACAGCCCTTCCCGGTGATCTGGCAGTCTGGATCTTCATCTTTGCCGAGCTGCTGGTATTTGCCGTGCTGTTCCTGGCCTATGCGCTGGCACGGCGGTCGCACATAGACCTGTTCAACAGCGAGCAGGCACTGCTGGACCGCCAGGGCGGCTTGATCAACACCCTGGTGCTGATCAGCAGCAGCTATGCGGTGGCTTGTGCCGGCGCCGCCATTCGGGTCAACCGGGTGCGCGCCTGCATGCTCTGGCTATGTGGCGCCTGGGCGCTGGGTGCGGTATTCCTGACCCTCAAAGCCATGGAGTTCAGTCACGACGCAGCGATTGGCATGCAGCTCTCGCGCAACCTCTTCGACATGTTTTATCTGTCGCTCACTTTCTTTCACTTCATGCATGTGCTGATGGCCATGGTGATTGTGTCGGTGGTCATCCACAACACTTGGCTGGGGCGCTACAGCGCTGCCTCCCATGTCGGCGTGGAGACCGCCAGTTCCTACTGGCACATGGTGGATCTGGTCTGGATCATCCTGTTCGTGCTGGTCTATGTATTGCACTGATGGCACACCCTGACAACACCACTACCGCGGCGTTGCAACGCGCGCCCGCGCAGCATCTGCCAGCCGTCTGGAGTGCGCTGCTGCTACTGACGCTGCTCAGCTACTACGGCCTGAGCCGGTTTTCCGAGGGGACCTTTGTGCCCCTGGTGCTGGCTGCCATGTGGCTCAAGGGCCAGTTGCTGGTGGACCAGTTCATGGGCTTGCGCCAAGTGCGCAGGTTCTGGCGCGCCTTGATGGCGCTGTATCTGTTGGGAGTGACCGTGGCCATCGGCCTGGCATTCCTGCTTGACTAACTCTGAACACTGCACAGGTGCACACCATGACGCTTCTATCCTTGCACAAACCCCATGCCTCCGACATCCCGGCCTACGTGGCCGTCGATCAGGAAGTCGAGGTCTTTCAAATGGCCTGGCGCAGCCATCTGCCGGTACTGCTCAAAGGGCCGACCGGCTGCGGCAAGACCCGTTTTGTGGAGCACATGGCCGCGCGCCTGAAGCGCCCCCTGTTCACGGTGTCCTGCCATGACGATCTGAGCGCTGCCGATCTGGTGGGGCGCCATCTGATAGGAGCTGATGGCACCTACTGGGTGGACGGCCCGCTCACCCAGGCCGTGCGCCAAGGCGGGATTTGCTATCTGGACGAGATTGTCGAAGCACGCAAGGACACCACGGTGGTGCTGCATTCGCTTTCGGACGACAGGCGCATCCTTCCGATAGATCGCCTGGGGCTGGTGCTGGAGGCACCACCCGAATTCATGCTGGTGGTGTCCTACAACCCGGGCTACCAGCACCTGATGAAGGCCCTGAAACCCAGCACGCGCCAGCGCTTTGTGTCGCTGGCCTTTGACTTCCCGGATGCGGCCCTGGAGCAGCAGATTGTGGTGGGCGAAACCGGCATTGCATCGGCCCTGGCCAAGCAGTTGGTGACATTGGCCCGCGCGCTGCGGCAGACCGCCGACCACGATCTGGAAGAGGCACCCGGCACGCGCCTTCTGGTGGATGTTGCCCGCCTGATCGTGCAAGGCTGTAACCCGCAACTGGCCTGCCGCGTCGGCATGATCGAATGCGTTACCGACGACCCCGAGATGGTGCGTGCACTGATGCAGGTGGTGCAAGCCATCTTGGGTGACTAGGCATGGAAGAACATGTTGGCCTGTGGTGGCACCAGCTGCTCACGCGCATGGCGGGGCAGAAAGGCCACGGTGCGTCCGTTGCGCTGGACCCCATACGGAGCGAGCTGGGTCTGCTGTTTCGCGCGCTGGGGGGGGCGCATGGCCTGAAAGTGGATGCCACGGCCGGCACCCGGCACGGTGCGCGCCGCTCGGTGATTGAGCGCATGGCCGGTGTTCGTGCCAAGGTGGAACTGGCCGGCGTGGATGCACAGGCCTTGCGCCTGCCAGGCTTGGCGGATGCCTATGCCACCGTTGAACTGAATCAGGCGTTGTACCGCTGGCAGACTGCGTTGTGCGCCGTAGTCCCCGAGCACGGCAGCTGGGTCACGCGCAACCAGCAAGGCACCATGCATCTGCTGGAAAACTACCGTGGTCTGGCGGCCAGCTACTGGCAGCTGGTGCAGGCCGAACTGCAGCGCCGCCCCGACCCCGCAACCCTGCCACCTGCCGAGGCGCAGGCTGAGCGCAGCATCCGCCAGGCGCTGCGGCATCCGGACAGTGCCGTGACGCTGATTCCGGGTGCCCGTGCGCCGGAGCCGGTGTTGCTCTGGCTGGCGCCGGATGCGCGAGGTGCCATGGGTGTCGCCCGCTCGCAGGCAATGGAGCCGGACGAAGTAACCCGTGCGGGCAGCAGCAAGCAGCAGGATGAAAAGCGCCGCGTGGCAGAAGACGCCGACATGCCCGAGCGCCCTGGCGGCCTGATGATGTTCCGGCCGGAGTCCATCTTCAGCTGGTCCGAATATGCCAAAGTGCAGCACGACGTGCAGGAGAACGAGGAGGAGGACCTGGCCCGTGCGGCCGACGATCTCGACACCTTGAGCGTTTCGGCGGATCAGCGTCCGGTCGCTCGCGCCCTGCGCATGAACCTGGACCATGCCGCACGCGAGGAGACTGGCCCCACCAGCGCGGAGCCCGCCATTCTGTTGCCCGAATGGGATTACAAGCGGCAGGTATTGTTGCCCGCGCACTGCAGCGTGCGCATCAGCAGCATGCCCGACGCACCGGCACGTGCGTTGCCTGAGCGTCTGCGCCAGGAGCAACGCCGTCTGCATCACCAACTGGCGATGCTCGCACCCGAGCGCCAGGTCCGCCGTCGCCAGTCGCACGGTGACGAGATCGATCTGGACGCCTTGATCCGTGCCCGCACCGACAGCGGATCCGACCAGCAGGACTGCTACCAGCAGGTGCGGCGCAACCAGCGTGACTTGTCTTGCCTGTTGTTGGCCGACCTGTCTTTGTCCACCGACGCAGCCATCAGCGAGAAGCTGCGCGTGATAGATGTCATTCGCGACAGTCTTTCACTCTTTGCCGAGTCCCTGTCCGACACCCGCGACCGCTTTGCCCTGTATGGATTCAGCTCACGCCAGCGGCATGCCGTGAACATGGTGGAGTTGAAGCATTTTGACGAGCCATTCAACGCACGCATCCGCGGTCGCATCGAACAGATCAAGCCGGCCTTCTACACCCGCATGGGCGCGGCGGTGCGCCAGTCCAGCGCCTTGCTGGCAAAGGAAAAGTCGCGCGAACGCTTGCTGTTGATCCTGACCGACGGCAAGCCCAATGACAACGACTACTACGAAGGCCGCTACGGCATCGAGGACACGCGCTACGCGCTGAGCGAGGCACGCAAGCAGGGTCTGCGGCCCTTCTGTGTCACGGTGGACCAGACGGCAGAGGACTACTTGCCGCACATCTTTGGCAAGCACAGTTTCACCATTGTCAAAAGGCCAGCCGAGCTCCCACGACGCCTGGCACTGCTGTACGCGCAACTGACGCGTTAGCGAGCACCTGCGCGGTACGGGCAACAGCAATGCTTGCGCAGGCCCTGGCCTACTGGCGAAACCTCTGAAGAGCGGAATCCACCACACCTTCCAGGCTGCCGCGACTGGCATGTTCGAGGCGCAGTTGCCGCGCGTCGCTGCCTTCCTTCAGGGTCTGGGAGATATGCTGCAGAGCGGCCGTGCTGCCCAGCGCCTCGGCCTGAGGCTGGATGCGCTCCAATACCGAGGCAATGTCATCCACCAGAGGCAGTTGCTCATAGGTCTTTGGATGCACGACGGTGCCGCTCAGACCGAAGCGGCAAGCCTGAAAGCGGTTGTAGTTGTAGACCAGATAGTCATCCTCCGCCGGCGGGGGCTCGCGCCGCTGCAGCAAGTAGCTGCACAGTGCCTGCAGGTAGCACGCCAGGGCTGCGGCGTGCTCGACTGAAAGCGGTGTGTCGCACACCCGCAGCTCGATCGTGCCGTACTCGGGCTTGGGGCGTATGTCCCAGTAGAAGTCCTTCATGCTCTTGACCACGCCGGTGAATTCCATCTTGGCGAAGTACTGCGACACGAAGTCTTCCCAGCGCAGCATGAAGGGCGCGCGCCCGCTCAGCGGAAAGGCGAATACCGAGTTCAGCCGCGCCGACTCGAACAAGGTGTCATTGCCCTGCACAAAAGGCGAGGAGGCTGATAGCGCGATGAAGTGCGGCACATAGCGATTGAGTGCATGCAGCAGATACAGCGCCTCGTCCGCGCTGGCGCAACCTACATGCACGTGCTGGCCAAAGATGGTGAACTGCTTGGTCAGATAGCCATACAGCATGGAGACTTCGAGAAAGCGGGGCTTCTGGAATATGCGCCGCTCAGACCAATGCTGAAACGGGTGCGTGCCGCCACCGCAGATGCCGATATTGAGGCGGTCACCGGCCTGCAGCAGGGTGTCCCGTATCTGCCGCAGCTGGGCGAGCAGGGTGGCATGACCGGTGTGCACGTCGGTGGCAATCTCGATCATGCTTTCGGTGACCTCGGGCGTCACGGTGCCCGGAAAGGGCTTGCGCCGCAGCAACTCCAGCATGTCCGGACTAGCCTCAGTCAGGTCAAAATCGCTGAGGCTGACCAGCTGCAGTTCCAACTCCACCCCCAGGCTCAAGGACTGTGACGATTTGAAGGATTCCAGAGGCATGGGCTGCTCGCTTCAGGGCTTCGGCGTTTCATGGGCCCAGGCCAGTGACCATTGCACCAGGATAGGCCCGAGGATTTCCAGCGCCAGCGTGGCGGTGGCCAGCGGGATCAGCTGATCCACCATCTTGCTGCTCAGGGAGTTGGTTTGCTCCAACACCAGAATCACAAAGGCGGGCGTGGGCGCACACGCCAGGCCTATGAGCAGTCCCTTGCGCCAGTGGATGCCGCTGGCGTGGGAGAACAGGCCGATGCCCAGGATCTTGGCGCACTGGCGGGCGAGAATGAAAGCCAGGCCCAGGCTGGCGCCCGCGACTACCTGCGGCCATGTCAACCGCGAGGAAATGAATACAAACAGCAAGATGGAGAACAGCTCACCCAATGCGCCAAACCCGCGCTGGGAGGAGTTCAGCACCATGCGCCGGTGCCGTGCATACACCCCGTAGGTGAGCGCCGCCAGCACGGGCGAGAGCCGCATGCCGTAAGTCAGCGCTACCAGGCAGAGCAGCACGATGGTGAAGGCCAGGGTGCTGTCCTGGCTGGCACGCTTGGTGATACGCAGCAGCACCGGTGCCAGCATGCCGGCCAGCAAACCCAGCAGCACGGAGGCCGCCAGCACCACAAGGCTGTTGTAGGCTGCCTTCCAGATGTTGCCGGAGGTCTGCAGCACTGCCCAACCCAGAATGATCTTGAAGACGAATACCGCCAGCACCGTGTTCATGGTCGAGAGGTGCAGCAGCCGCTCGGTGGCCTGCCCTGAGCTGCGCGACTCGGTAATCACGCGCACCATGGTTGCCGGTGAACTGGCCATGGCCAGCGCCGAGAGCAACAGGGCGTTGGTCATCGGTTGCTCATAGGCAGTCAGCACGAAATAGACGGCCGCAAAACACAGGCCCGACTCGGCAAGGCTGCTCACCGCAATCCAGGGGTTCACCAGCAGCCAGCGCAAATTGATGCGGTAGCCGCATTCAAAGAGGATCAGGCTGAAGGCCATGGTGGCGATCAGCAGCACCATGCCCGATTGGGTCTGTGGCAGCAGGCCCAGTTGTCCCGGGGCCAGCAGGAAGCCGATCAGGGCGTATGCACTGAGCCGTGGCAGCTTGGCCAGCTGGTAGCCGTATTCGCCCGCGAGCCATGCGACCAGAATGGTGATGGGCCAGGCGGCATCCATGAGCAGGGGGGCCAGCTGGTTCATGGCATGGCATCCGTGCTGGTGTCGCACATGCGGCCTGCAGCCAATGCATGGTTCTCTCCACCTCGAGCGCTGTTCATTCAGGGCACGATTTGTTGATCATCGCGCCATGCTACGTCGGCTGTTTGCCAGAAACTGCAACCAGTTGTAAGTGACTGTGACTGTTGCGGTGCTGTCGGGCGTACGTGGAAACGGCAGTTGCTGGTGCTGCGGGTAGACCGCCCCCGAACATTCAAGTGCTTTGGCGCGGTACCAGGCTATAGCCCAGATCCAGACTGTGCGTTTCGACGGGCTCCTCGCGCATCAGTTTCAACAGCATGGTCGCGGAGGCCTCGCCCACCTTGTCCAGCGGCGTGTGCACCGTTGTCAGCGGCGGGTTCATCAGGTCGCTGCCGCGCAGGTCATTAAAACCTGCGATTGCCACTCGGGCGGGCACCTCTACCCCGAGCCGGTTGGCCGTGAGCAGGGCGCCTTGCGCCAAGTCGTCGTTGCAGAAAAAGATGGCATCCAGTGGGGGCTGTTGGCCCATGATCTGTTCGAACATGACGCCACCCAGCTCCATGCTGGAGGGCGCAGGATTCATCCACTCCAGTGTGGGCGCATACAGACCGGCCTCGGTCAGGGCCTTGCGCCAACCATTGAGCCGCTGCAGGGTGCGCGGATCCAGCTGAGCGGCGGCAAAGGCAATGCGCTTTCTGCCCTTGGCCAGCAGGTGCCGCGTCATGTCATACGCGGCATCCTCCTGCGAGAAGCCCACGCTGTACACATCCGTGCGGGTGGAGGTCTCCATCAGGTAGACGCAGGGCACGCCGCTGCTTTCAATCAGCTTTTGCGCTGCGGGAGTCCGGTCAAAGCCGGTGACAAGCAGGCCTGCCGGACGGTGCATCAGCTGCTCGCGCAGCAGTTGTTCTTCTTCTGCCGGGTTGTAGTGGGTCACGCTGATGAAGGTCTGGAAACCCTCGCGGCGCAAACCGAGTTGCACCGCCTCCAGCAGCGTCACGAAAAGCTCATTGGAGAGCAGGGGAATCAGGACAGCCACATGGTTGCTGCGATGCGAAGCCAGCGCGCGGGCGGCGGGGTCGGGTACGTACCCCAGCTTTTCCGCAACCGCCAGCACCCGCTCCACCAGTACCGGGTCGACAGCGCGCTTGCCGCTCAGGGCGCGTGATGCAGTCATGGCACTCACACCTGCCGCCGCCGCAACATCTGCCAGCGTGATGCGTCCGGTAGCCCTTTGCCGCGGGTTTTCTTTCTTCATGATGATGTGGGTCAAGTCACAGGGTTTTTACTGATAGGGATTGTCGCCATCTCGTTTAGGATAGCGCTATCCGAAAATGCTCGATTGCCAATATTAGCCATATTTTGCTGCAGGTCGAGTGTTCTTTTTTTGAATTTGTCAGGATAGCGCTAACCAAAAAATGAGACCGATGATTGTCATTATGGGGGTTGCCGGATGCGGCAAGTCGAGTCTGGCGCAAGCCCTGGCTCGAGCGGAATCCTGCGCCTTGATCGAGGGTGACGACTTCCATAGTCCGGCCAGCCGCGAGAAGATGTCCAAGGGCATTGCCTTGACCGACGAGGACCGTGCCGGATGGTTGTCTGTGCTTGCCGCGGAAATCCAGAAACATACGGAGGGCGTGGTGTTGACCTGTTCCGCATTGAAGAAGTCCTACCGCGATCGTCTGCGCCAGAGCGTGCCGACGCTGCAATTTGCCTTTCTGGAAATTGGCAGGGAAGAGGCACAGCGTCGCGTCGTGGCGCGCGCAGCTTCGCATTTCTTCAACGCCGGCCTGGTGGACAACCAATTCGCCACGCTGGAGTCGCCCGTGGGCGAGGCTGGCGTGATCCGGCTGGATGCCACCGCGCCACTGGAGTCCCTGCAAACGCAGGTGTCGCAGTGGCTGCATCGCCAGGCGCCGGTCTGAATGCGGCTATCCATCGACTGAACCCGACCCACCCCACACTTGAGAAACTGGAGAACGTGATGACATTGAATATGCTCGTAGTCGAGCACCTGGTGGAGAAGCTGATGGCACTGGCCCTGGGGCTGATTGTGCTGCTGGTGTTTTCCAATGTGCTGGGCCGCTACGCCTTGGGTACCAGCTTTGCAGGGGCGGAAGAACTCTCGCGCCTGCTGTTCGTCTGGCTGGTGTTTCTGGGCGCCATCCTCACGCTGCGCCGCCGCGCCCATCTGGGGGTTGAGCTGGTGCAGGCGCGCTTGCCGCGCTGGGCCCGCAAAATCTGCGCCGTGATCACGCATCTGCTGACGCTGTATGCGCTCTGGTTGTTCCTGGTGGGCAGCTGGACACAGACCGAGATCGGCCTGCATAACTACTCCACCGTGCTGCGTTTTCCCAATGCATTCATCGCGTCCGCAGGCCTGGTCTGCGCCGCTTCCATGATCCTGATCGTGGCGTCCAACCTGCTGAAGATTGTCATCAACCATCCGGGTGCTGTCATGGCCGGAGACCCGCCAGCGCAAACCGAGTCGTCGGATGGGCACGTCGCCCATGCGAACGCACAAGGAGATGTGCAATGAGCATCCTGATCTTCCTGAGCACGCTGATCGTGCTGATTGTGCTGGGCATGCCGATTGCGTTTGCCCTGATGCTCACGGGCGTGGCCCTGATGTACCAGCTGAACTTCTTCGATGCCCAGCTGGTGGCACAGAACATGATTGCCGGTGCGGACATCTATCCGCTGATGGCCGTGCCTTGCTTCATTCTGGCGGGCGAACTGATGAATGCGGGCGGCATTTCCAAACGCATCATCAACCTGGCGGTCAGCATGGTCGGCCACATCCAGGGTGGACTGGGCTATGTGGCCATCGCCGCCACGCTGTTGCTGGGCTGCTTTTCCGGTTCGGCACTGGCGGATACCGCTGCAGTGGCCACCCTGCTGATCCCGATGATGCGTGACAACGGCTACCCCGTGGCGCGCTCGGCCGGACTCATCGCTGCCGGTGGCGTGATCGCCCCCATCGTTCCGCCGTCCATGCCGTTCATCATCTTTGGTGTGACCACCAATACGTCGGTGAGTGCGCTGTTTGTCGCCGGTATCGTGCCCGCTCTGCTACGTGCGGGCGGACTGGTGCTGGTCTGGGCCATGCTGTCGCGCACCATGAAGGTCAATCTGCAGCGCAAGCAGACCTGGGGCGAGCGTCTGCATGCCTTTACCGATGCACTGTGGGCGCTGGTTCTGCCGGTCGTCATCATCGGTGGTCTGCGGGGCGGCATCTTCACGCCGACCGAAGCGTCGGCCGTAGCTGCCGTGTATGCCTTGTTCGTCAGCCTGTTCGTGTACGGCGAAGTGAAGCTCAAGCATCTGAAAGGCCTGATGGTCAATGCAGGCCGCACCACCAGCACGGTGATGTTTCTGTGTGCCGCGGCATTCGTGTCGTCGTACATGGTGACGCTGGCGGATCTGCCAGCCCAGGTCACGGACTTCCTGGGCCCAATGATGGGTCACCCGCGTGTGCTGATGGCGGCCATCATGTTGTTGCTGTTGCTCATTGGCAATGTGATGGACCTGACCCCCACCATTCTGGTGATGGGCCCGGTGCTGATGCCCATCGTCATCGTGGCGGGTATCGATCCGACTTACTTTGGCGTGATGTTCATTTTGGTTGGCACGCTGGGTCTGATCCATCCGCCGGTGTGTACCGTGCTCAACGTCGTGTGCGGTGTGGCCAAGATTTCGCTGGAGAGCGCCACGCGCGGCGTCTGGCCCTTCCTGCTGGCCGAAGCCGTGCTGGTATTCCTGTTTGTTGCCTTCCCCGGCTTCATCACCGTTCCGATGACCTGGTTCCATTAACCCTTCACAACCGAGACTGACCATGAAAAAAATCGCAAAACTCGTACTTGCCACGGCCATTGCCGCTTCGTGTGCAAGCGCTTTCGCCGCAGACTTCCAGACCCGCATCATTCGCTTCGGCTACGGCCTGGCGGAAGACAGCAACCAGGGACGTGCAGTCAAGGCTTTCGCGGAAGACCTGTCCAAGCGCACCGGTGGCAAATTCAGGGCCAAGGGCTTTGCCAGCGCCAGTTTGGGCAATGACAACCAGATGCAGAACGCTCTCATCGGCGGCGCTCAGGAAATGACCGTGGTGTCCACCGCCACCCTGGTCGGTATCGATGACTCGTTTGGTATCTACGACTTGCCCTTCGTATTTCGCAGCGAGCAGGAGGCCGATGCCATTCTGGATGGAGCCTTTGGCAAAAAGTTGGCAACGAAGCTGGAAGCCAAGGGCCTGATCGGTCTGGTGTACTGGGAAAACGGCTTTCGCAACCTGACCAATTCCAAGCACCCCATCACCAAGATGGAAGACATGCAGGGCATCAAGCTGCGCGTGATGCAGAACCCGGTGTACATCGACATGTTCAATGGCTTTGGTGCCAACGCCATTCCGCTGGCATTCTCCGAACTGTTTACCGCGCTGGAATCGCACACGGTGGATGGCCAGGAAAATCCGGTCAACACCATCCAGTCGAGCAAGTTCTATGAGGTGCAGAAATACCTCACCATTACCAAGCACGTCTACAGCCCCTGGATCGTGCTGGCCAGCAAGAAGTGGTGGGATGGCCTGAACGCTGACGAGAAGAAGGCCATCCAGGATGCGGCCATCACCTCGCGCGACTTTGAACGCAAGGACAGCCGTGAAGCCGGTGCCAAAGCACTCGATACGCTCAAGCAAAAGGGCATGCAGGTCACCTTGCTGAGCACCAAAGAGGCAGATCGCCTGCAAGACGCAGCGCGCCCGGCCATCGCCAAGTTCTCGGCCAATGGACACGCCGAACTGGTCAAGGAACTGCAGGCCGAGTTGGCCAAGGTTCGCAAGTAAGACGCCAATGACTGACTTGGCTTCAACGCCAAGTCAGTTGACGGTCGCAATGTGGCTCCAGCTGGCAATACGCGCCTTAGAACAATTCAACCGGACACGTAACGTTCGATCCCCTGCAGCAGCGCGTCAAACGTAGTCTTGCAGCGTGGGGTGTGTCGCAGGTCCTCGTGCATGGTGAGCCAAGTCTCCAGTCCCAGGGACATGCTTTCGGGAAGCAGATGTACCAGCTGGGGATCGCGCGCTGCCAGTGCTACCTGGCAGATGCCGATGCCGCAGCCGGAGCGGATGAGCGCCAGTTGCGCCACGTCGCTGTCCGTACGAAAGGCAAAGGCATCTCGATGCCACACTGCAAAGCCTTTGCGGGCAGCGCGTACGAACGGCGTCTCCTCATCGAAGCCGATCAGTGCGTGTCGGGTCAGGTCGGCCAACGATTTTGGGGTGCCACGTTTGCGCAGGTATTTCTTGTGGGCGTGCAGACCCAGATTGACTTGCCCCACGCGCCTGGCAATGAGCTGTTGTTGTTTGGGCTGGGTCATGCGGATGGCAATGTCTGCCTCGCGCTTGAGCAGATCCTGCACGCGGTTGCTCAGCATCAGCTCCACCTTCAGGCCCGGGTGTTCGCTCTGCAGTTGGGCCAGGATGGGCGGCAGCACTTCCACGCCCATCACTTCGCTGGCTGTTACGCGCACCGTGCCCTGTATGCCTTCGCCTTGACCCTCCGCCGCCCGTTTGAGTGCGGCTGCCGAACTTTGCATGGTCTGCGCAAATGGGGCCAGCGACTGTGCCGCTTCAGTGGGCAGCAGTCCCAGCTGGGAGCGGGTGAATAGCGTGACGCCCAGCAACCTCTCCAGGGCGGCAATGTGGCGTCCGACAGTAGGCTGCGCAATTCCCATGGCACGGGCGGCGCCCGAGAGGGAGCCTTCTGTCAGCACACTCAGAAACGAACGGTAGAGTTCCCAGCCGATGTCGTTGGTCATGCATAAATGTATAGCGGCTGTCACATGTTAGTCAATTGATTGTGAACGCCGTTGGATTCAGACTCCGTCCATTGCAAATCACTTTGATGGAGTAACGATATGAGCGACAACACAGCATTGGTCTTGGGAGCAACAGGTGGCATCGGGGGCGAAGTGGCGCGGCAGCTGCGCGATGCGGGTTGGAAAGTCCGCGCGCTGCACCGCGGCGGAACCCAGGCTTTGGCGTTACGCGACGGCATGGAGTGGGTGCGCGGCGACGCCATGGTCCGTGCTGACGTCATGGCTGCAGCACAAGGCTGCTCGGTCATCGTGCACGCCGTCAATCCGCCCGGCTATCGCCGTTGGACCGAGCTGGTCCTGCCCATGGTGGACAACACCATCGCCGCTGCGTGTGCCCAGGGCGCCACCATCGTATTGCCTGGAACGGTGTACAACTACGGCCCCAGCGCTTTCCCCACATTGCGGGAAGACTCGGTGCAGGAGCCTCTCACCCGCAAAGGAGCCATTCGTGTTCAGCTGGAACAGCGCCTGCGCCAGGCCAGCAGCCGGGGCTGCAAAGTCATTGTGGTGCGCGCTGGGGATTTCTTTGGGCCCAGGCCAGGCAACAACTGGTTTTCGCAGGGGCTTGTCAAGCCGGGTCAGCCGGTCAAATCCATCAGCCTGCCAGGCGCTCCCGGCGTGGGGCACCAATGGTCCTACCTGCCCGACGTGGCCCGCACCATGCTGGAACTGGTGCAAAGGCGAGACACACTGGAGCCCTTCGCGACCTTCCACATGGCCGGTCATTGGGATGCCGATGGGCGCCTGATGGCCGAAGCGATTACCCGGGTCGTCGTGCGCCGAGGCGGCGCCAAACCCTCCATGGGCGCGTTTCCCTGGTGGCTGATCGCGCTGGCGGCACCGTTCGTAACCACATTGCGCGAATTGCGTGAAATGCGCTACTTGTGGAAGACGCCTGTGCGCATGGACAACGCGAGGCTGGTGGCTGCGCTGGGACGTGAACCCCATACGCCCTTGGACGAAGCCGTGGAGGCTGCGCTGGTGGGCATGGGCTGTTTGGTGAGTGTGACAAGTAGCGCAGCTGCTACTGTCGCGTCTTGATTTTGTCGACTTGTGCAGGCCGTTCAGGACGGAATGCATGTTCCCTCCGCATCGTGATCAGTCCAACTGATGTGCTGCCTTCAATGCATCGACCACGGCACGCACCGCTGGTGCCGTCCGAACATCCGTGTGGACGACCAGCCAGATCTCACGCTTCAACGCTGGGGTATGGTCATCAGCCAGGACCATGCCCGCTTCGTTGTTCACCACAAAGTCCGGGAGCAGTGCCACGCCTGCGCCCGCACGTGCGGCCGACAATTGAATCTCGACGGTGTTCGTCAAGAAGCGCATGGGCCGTCCTTCCCGCAGAAGGTTGAGGTGTCGGGACTGCGGGGCATCCCTCATCAACTCGTCCCCATAACCGATGAAACTCCAGTTGGCGGGACTGGTCGTGGCCAAGTACTGCGGACTTGCGTAGAGACGAAAGGCGATCTTTCCCAGCCGAACGATGGACAGATTGCCGTCGCGTGGACGGTCAAGCCGCACTGCGAGATCCGCTTCGCGTCGTTCCAGCGATGCCTTGCGCACTTCGCCAATCATCTCTATCGTGAGGTCTGGTTGTTCCCGCTGCAGGCGCGCGAGCGGCTCGATAAGCGCCGCTGCGGCATAGGCGGGGGGAGCGCTCAAGGTGACCGTTCCGGCAACGCCCTGGCGGCTGGATGCAGCCAAACGCTCTGCCGCCATGGCCTCACGCTCCATGCGATCGGCGATGGCCGCAAGGCGGTCGCCTTCGGCGGTGAGCAACAGTTTGCGCCCCCGACGATCCACAACACGAACACCCAGTTCGGCCTCCAGCGCGGCGATGCGGCGGGCAACAGTGGCATGTTCCACGCTGAGCAGTCGTGCCGCGGCAGACAGGGACCCACCCTTGGCCAATGCCGATAGATGGCGCAGGTTCTCCCAGTCCAACATGTTAATTTTCTCCCATTGAATGCTTGCTATTTGATCTTTTTATCACGGAAGAGGAGGGCTAAGCTTCGCCGTCTTTCTTTCTTTCTTTCTAGGAGTTTCTTTCATGGACATCCGGATTACCGTTCCCCAACCCGGCGACGCAACCGCGTTGCAGGCTGTTCCCCATGTACCGGAGAGCCCGGGCCCAGACGCTGTGCGCATTCGCCATCTGGCCATAGACGTGAATTTCATCGACATCTACCAGCGTAGCGGCTTGTATCCGTTGTCGGCGCCGCATGTGCCCGGGGTTGCTGCCGCTGGGGTGATTGAGGCTGTCGGATCCGGGGTCGACGGGCTACGGGTTGGAGAATACGTTGTTTACGGCGGGCCTCCGGTTGGTGCCTATGCGAGCACGCGTCTGTTGCCAGCACACATGGCCATTCCCGTGCCCGAAGGCATGCCGATGACTACTGCCGCAACTTCATTCTTCAAGGCGCTGACGGCGCACATGCTGTTGACCCGCGTGTTCCCGGTCGGGCCAGGTAGGGTGCTGCTTGTTCATGCCGCGGCGGGTGGATTGGGGCAGGTGCTCGTGCGTTGGGCGAAACATCTTGGCGCCCAGGTGATTGGAACGACTGGAAGCGATGCAAAAGCCGAAATCGCGCGCAGCGCTGGTGCCGACCATGTAATCGTGGGGCGCGATGCCGACGTGGCCAGCGCGGTTGCCACCATAACTGCAGGACGGGGCGTGGACTACGCCATCGATGGCATCGGCGGCCAGACTCTGGCGCGGACATTGGCATGCGTCCGTAAGTTTGGCGTTGTTGCCAGCATTGGCCAGGCGGGAGGTGCCATCCCTGCCCTGCCAGTAGAGGCCTTGGGGCCGACCAGGTCACTGTCGCTGGCGCGTCCCAGCGTAATGGCCTATGCCAGCGATAAGACGAGCTATCGCGTTGGCGCCGAAGCTGCATTGCACATGATTGCGTCCGGAGTGGCGACCGCACATGCCGAGCGCTCTTTTGCTCTGGCCGATGCGGCATCTGCGCACGTCCTGTTGGAGTCCGGGCAATCGGCAGGTGGGTTGTTGTTGATTCCCTGAGTGTTTGACAAGCCACAACCAATGCAGGAACAACTACTTGTTTCTGCATTGGTTACATCGGGGGCGGAAATATTCCTTTGCGTAGTTACTGAGCAGGTGCAGCTTCTGCCGCGGCAGGTGCCGGGCAGGTGGGTTGCAGACCCAATTGGTCGCGCAACGTCTTGGCGTCGTAGAAGTCGCCTTGGTACGCAATCTTGCCAGCTTTGGTGTGAATCATGGAGACGCCATGCAGTTCCAGTGGCTTGCCAGTGGGCTTCTCGCACTCAAATGGAATGCCCGTATTGGTACCCGTAAAGACCCAGCGGAAGGCAATGGAGTCTCCTTGCACGATCGGCTTGCCCTCCATCTTCCACTGCAGGTCCGGCAGCGCCATGATGAAGAACTTGATCACGTTGTCACGTGCAGTCACGATGCCGAACTGCGGTGTGCCCACGGTGGCGTCGAAATACTCCACATCGTAGTCAAAGCTGAGTGCCGCCTCGTTGTAGTTGTGCGCGTTCCATGCCGCCATGTATTTCTGCACGATCTTGAGTGGATCGGCGTGTGCAACGCTGAAGGCGGCCAGCAGGGCAGGTAGCAATGCGATGCGGGCCATGTGAAATATGCGATTCAAAGTCATGTTGTCTCCTGGTTGAAAAAGTGGGGATTGGCGATTCAGTGCTTGACCATGATGTGGCGTGCGCAGCTGTAGTCCTCGAGTGCGTAGACCGACATGTCCTTGCCGTAGCCGGAGTGCTTCATGCCACCGTGCGGCATTTCCGACGCCAACATGAAATGGGTGTTGACCCAGGTGCAGCCATATTGCAGACGCGATGCAATCTGCATCGCCTGGCCCACGTCGCGAGTCCAGACCGAGCTAGCCAGTCCGTATTCGGAGTCATTGGCCCAGGTGATGGCCTGGTCGGCATCCTTGACCCGGGTGACGGACACCACCGGGCCAAACACTTCGCTGCGTACGATTTCGTCGTCCTGCTGCGCACCGGCCACGACGGTGGGTTTGTAGAAGAAGCCCTTGCTGCCCCAGGTGCTGCCGCCGGTGGTGATTTCCACATGCGCCAACTGGCTGGCGCGATCCACAAAGCTGGCAACGCGGTCCCGTTGACGCGCCGAAATCAGCGGTCCCATCTCCACGCCCGGCTCCTGCTGCAGCCCCAGCTTGATGCCGGACACAGCCGAACTGAGGTCTGCCACCAGGCGCTCATAGATCTTTTCGCCGGCATAGATGCGGCATGCTGCCGTGCAGTCCTGGCCGGCGTTGTAGTAGCCAAAGGTACGTATGCCTTCGACCACACTGCCCAGATCGGCGTCGTCCAGCACGATCACGGGCGCCTTGCCGCCCAGCTCCAGATGCGTGCGCTTGATGCCCCGGGCCGCAGCCTCCATGATCTTGCTGCCTGTGGATACGTCACCCGTCAGCGATGCCATGCGCACGCGCGGGTCGCGGATCAGCGGTGCACCCACGGTGTCGCCACGTCCGGCCACCACGTTGACCACGCCAGGTGGCAGGATATTGGCCAGCAGTTCGCCCAGGCGCAGGGTGGAAAGCGGCGTGTTTTCGGAAGGTTTGAGCACTACCGTGTTGCCCATCGCGATGGCCGGACCCAGCTTCCAGGCGGCCATCATCAGCGGGTAGTTCCAGGGGGCAATCGAGGCCACCACGCCCAGCGGGTCACGCCGGATCATGCTGGTATGGCCTGCCAGATATTCGCCGCTGAGACTGCCCATGAGGTTGCGGATGGCGCCAGCAAAGAAGCGGTAGACGTCGGCGATGGCTGGAATTTCGTCGTTGCGCGCTGCCGCCAGTGGTTTGCCGCAATTCAGTGACTCCAGCATGGCGAATTCATCACCATGGGTTTCGATGGCGTCGGCAATTTTCAACAAATAGGCACTGCGGTCCTTTGGAGTAAGTGCGGCCCATGCGGGAAAGGCCTGACTGGCCGCATCCACCGCCTGGCGCAGCTGATCGGCGCTAGCCTCCCGCACTTCGCACAGCAGTTCGCCAGTGGATGGATTGAGCACCTGCTCGACGCGGCCTTCGCCGGTCAAGGTGGTGCCATTGATCATGAGTTGGGTAGGAAAACGTTGTGCGGCCATGGTAATGAGGTGGAGCAGTGGAACAAGGGATTAGCGGGAATGCGGCGGTGTTTCAGAATCGCGCGTCAGGCGCCATGCCAGCAGAATGAGGGGCATGGTGATCAACATCACGATGAGGGCGACCACATTGGTGATGGCCACTTCACGTGGACGGCTGAGCTGGTTGAGCAGCCACAACGGCAGGGTCTTTTCACTGCCTGCGGTGAAGGTAGTGACGATCAGCTCGTCTACCGACAGTGCAAAGGCCAGGATGCCGCCAGCCAGCAGGGCTGTACCTAACTGGGGCAGCACGATGTATCGCAAGGTGGTCAGCGTGTCGGCACCAAGATCCATGGAGGCCTCCATCAGACGCGCGGGCATGCGGCGCAGCCGGGCCACCACGTTGTTGTGCACGATGACGACGCAGAAAGTGGCATGGCCTATGGCGATGGTCCAGAACCCCGGGTTGAAGTCCATGAGCTTGAATGCAGCCAGCAACGCAATGCCCGTCACGATGCCGGGCAGTGCAATCGGCATGATCAGGAGCGTGGTGAAAGCATCCTTGCCCACAAAACGGTCGCGGTTGAGGGCCGCGGCAGTCAGCGTGCCCAGGACCATGGCAATGGCAGTGGCGACTGCAGCCACTGACAGCGACAGCGTGATGGCTTCGCGGATATCCGTGCGTTCCCAAGCCCGGATGAACCAGCGCAGGGTCAAGCCTGTGAGGGGAAAGCTGTAGCCGCTGTCGGCACTATTGAATGCATACAGGGCAATGAACAGCAACGGCAGGTGCAGGAAGGCCAGTCCACCGTAGGCAGCAAAGCGCAGCAGGGTTTTAGAGGGCATCGAAGGCTCCCAAGCGGCGCGCCAGTGACAGATAGAGTGTGATCAACACTATGGGCACACAGGTGAACGCCGCGGCCATGGGCAGATTGCCGATGGTTCCCTGCAACGTATAGACCATGTTGCCGATGAACAGTCCCGACGGGCCAATGAGTTGGGGAATGATGTAGTCACCCAGTGTCAGAGAGAACGTGAAGATGGAGCCCGCAGCAACACCGGGGAATGCCAGTGGCCACAGTACGGTGCGGAAGGTCTGCCAGGGTCGGGCACCCAGGTCGCTGGATGCCAGCAAAAGGTTGGCCGGCACCCGCTCAATTGCCGCCTGAACGGGCAGCACCATGAACGGCAGCCAAATGTAGGTGAAGACCAGAAAGCGTCCCAACTGCGAGGTGGCCAGCGTATCGCCGCCAATAACGGGAATACGCAGCACGGCTTCGAGCAAACCCAGCAGTCCTAGTTGGTTCAGGACCCAGTAAATCACACCGCCCTTGGCCAGCAGCACTGTCCATGCATAGGCTTTGACGATGTAGCTGGCCCACATGGGCAACATCACGCCAACGTAGAAAAAGCCCTTTTCTGCCGGGCTGGCGTAATGCGCCATGTAGTAGGCCATGGGAAATCCCAGGGCTGCAGTGCCCAGCGTGACGGCGATGGACATCCCCAGTGTGCGCAAGACGATGTCCAGGTTTGCCGCGTCAAGCAGGTTGACGAAGTTGGCGGTTGTCAGTTCCGGCACCACGGCCATGGCCATGTCGTCGAACGTAAAAATGCTCTGGCTCAGCAGCGTCAGCAGTGAGCCCACGTAGACCACGCCGAACCACAGCAACGGTGGAGTGATCAGCAGCAGCAGAGTCAGTGAACGCCGCTGGTAGAGCAGGTTGGAGATGCTGCGACGAAGGCCTGTCTGAGCGGCCATGGCGGAGAGGGCCAGTTCAGGCATCGAGCTTCACCATGTGTTCCGGCGCCCAGCTCATATGCACGCGTTGCCCGGCCTGGGTGTGCGCCGCCAGCGCGCTGGCAGCCTCACCTTCGGCCTGCAAAGTTGTCAGAATCTGATTGCCAACCTGCACTTCGATGCGCTGTTGCGCACCCAGAAACTGAATAGCCAGCACCTCGCCTTCGACTTGCAGGTGTCCCGCAGGCACGGTCATTGCGCTGCTGGCGATGGAGATGTTCTCCTGCCGAACCGCGAAGGCCTGGCTCTGGCCCGTAATGGTCTTTGCCAACGGGCTGTCAATGACGTTGGAGCTACCCACAAAGTCCGCCACGAATCGCGTGCGCGGGCGATGGTAGAGCTCGCGCGGTGTGGCAATCTGTTCGATGTGACCATGGTTGAAGACGGCAATGCGATCCGACATGGACAGTGCCTCACCCTGGTCATGTGTGACGTAGATAAAGGTGATGCCCAGTTTGCGATGCAGTACCTTGAGCTCAACCTGCATTTGCTCGCGCAGTTTGAGGTCCAGCGCCCCCAGTGGCTCATCCAGCAACAGAATGCGCGGGCGATTGACCAAAGCACGCGCCAGTGCCACACGCTGGCGTTGACCGCCGGAGAGTTGCCCCGGCGTGCGCTGCCCATGATCGGGCAGGGCCACCAAGGCCAGCGCCTCGCGCGCCAGTGCGTAGCGTTCGGTTTTGCCCATCTTGCGCACCATGAGCCCATAGGCCACGTTGTCCAGCACATTCATGTGCGGGAACAAAGCGTAGTCCTGGAACACGGTGTTCACATCACGGGCATAGGGTGGGGTGCCGGACGCTTCCTGCCCCATCAGCTGCAAGCTGCCACTGCTGGGCTGCTCGAAGCCCGCCATCAGGCGCAGGGAAGTGGTCTTGCCGGAACCCGATGGTCCCAGCATGGAAAAAAACTCCCCTTCCTGGACCGCGAAACTCACGCGATCCAGGGCCCTGACGTCACCGTAGTGGCGCGATACGTCCTTGAACTCGATAGCGACCGGCATGTTTCCCTTTGCTCAGCGTCCGCCCATGATGGCGATGTAGTCCATGGTCCATTTGGGATACGGCACGCACTTACCCTGGGTGGTGCACTGGGCCTGGGGTGTCTTCCAGAACTTGACCTGGGTGAAGCGGTCATAGCCGTTGTCCTTGCAGAAGTCGCTTCCACCCGGGGCCTTGGCCTTGCAGGCGGCGGCCCGCACGGGGTTGGCGCCGAACCACTCTGCCAAAGGCGCCTGCAGGCCGTCGCTGAGCGAATGTTCCATCCACTGGTAGGCGCAGTTCACGTTCTTGGCGGATGCATGGAGCATGGTGGTGTCCGCCCAGCCGGTTACACCCTCCTTGGGGATGGTGGATGCGATGGGCTGTGGCGGCTTTTCGCCAGCCAAGGTGTTGACCTGGTAGCCCCAGGATCCGGAGGCAACCACACCTTCGTTCTTGAAGTCGTTCATCTGCACCGTGGAGTCATGCCAGTAGCGGTGGGTCAGCTTCTTCTGGACGCGCAGCAGTTCCAGCACGGCGGCATATTGCTTGTCGTTGAGCTCATAGGGGTCCTTGATGCCCAGCTCCGGCTTTTTGGTCATCAGGTACAGCGCAGCATCTGCGATGTAGATGGCGCCGTCATAGGCCTGCACGCGCCCTTTGTTGGACTTGCCATCGGGCAGCTTTTGTTCTTCAAACACCACCGACCAGGAGTCAGGTGCCTTGGGGAAGACCTTGGTGTTGTACATCAGCACGTTGGGGCCCCATTGGTAGGGTACGCCGTAGTGTTTGCCATCTACCGTGTGCCAGCTCGCATTCTGCAGGCGGGCATCGATATTCTTGTAGCTGGGAACCAGGGCCGGGTTGATCTCCTGCACCAGCTTGGATGCGATGAGGCGCAGGCTGGCATCGCCCGAAGCAGTCACTAGGTCGTAGCCGCCCTGTTTCATCAGCGACACCATTTCGTCGGAGGTTGCGGCGGTCTTCACGTTGACTTTGCATCCGGTCTGCTTTTCGAAACCGGTTACCCAGTCATATGCCTTGTCCGTCTCGCCGCGCTCTACGTAGCCGGCCCACGCAATGATGTTGAGTTGGCCTTCGCCTTTGCCGATGGCTGTTGGCGGGGCAGCGATGCTGGATGCGGCTACAGCGACGGCCAGCATGCCGGTAGCTAGTGCGCGGGTATGGGGCATTTGGGATCTCCAGGTGGTAAACGGAGCCTGCATCTTAGGTAGCGCCTTACGCCACTGCCACACCGCCTGGGCAATACAATCCATCGGTAAAACAGAAACCTCGCACCAATTTCAGCAAAATTAATGGTTAACCCTAGGATTCTTGATGGTGCCTTGCAGGGTTTACCCCCTAAATGGGCCAAAACGGTGCCCAGTTTGGCGATATGAGCACTTCTTTCAAGAGCATTCGGTATTTCATAGCGGTGGCCGAATCCGGCTCCATATCGGCGGCAATCCATGAATTGGGCGTATCCCAGTCCGTGGTGTCCCAGGCCATAGCCCAAATTGAGGCCGACCTGGGCACCTTGCTGTTCGATCGGCGTGCTCGAGGTATGTCACTGACCCATGCGGGTCACCAGTTTCTGCGCCACGCCCACCAAATTGAAGTGGCCATGCGCAACGCCAGGGACGCGCTAGCGTCGCGGCCACACACGGTGACTGGCAGTCTCAATATCGGTGTCACCAGCCTGATGGTGGGCTATTACCTGCCGTTTCTGCTGGACCGATTCAAACGCGTGTTTCCCCGTATCCATGTGCAGATCACCGAAGACCGGAGGGACTATCTGGAGCACCTGCTGGTCAGTGGGGAGCTGGATGTGGCGTTGATCGTGGTGTCGCAACTGCAGAACTACCGAGCGTTGGAGACGGAAACCATTCTGCGTTCGGGATGGCGTGTGTGGTGCCCGGTCAATCACCGGCTTGCAGGAGAAGAAAAGGTGGAGGCAGTGGAGCTGGCGCGGCAACCGCTGGTATTGCTGCAAGTGGATGAGCTGGGTGATGCCGCGACTGCGCTGTGGAACGCTGCGGGTGATGATCTGAACGTGCTGATCCGCACGTCATCCGTGGAAGCGGTACGCAGTCTGGTGGCAACGGGGGCGGGATGCTCCGTGTTGCCAGATATGCTGTACCGGCCCTGGTCTTTGGAAGGAGACCGCATAGAAGCCCGCCCGCTGGCCCGCCCGCTGCCGCATCTGGAGGTGGGCCTCGCATGGCGCAAGGGTGCGGTTCAGCCCGAAGCCCTGAGCAACTTTCTCACCGCCGTGCGGCCCACATTGGACGGACACATGCTGGCTGGCGGAGTTCATCACCGCTGAGGAGATTGCGTTTGGCGCTCGGTGGCCAAACTGGCTTGTCATGTCCTTAGTCCACAGGGTAAGCAATGCCACCCACCCTGTGATGGTGATGCACTTGGCTTTCGGGCGTTGTCGGACTACCCGCTGTTGCTAACACTGCCCGTACACTGATTTGGCGTCAAACATATAGCCCACACCGCGTATGGTCTTGATCAATTTCCCGCTTTCGGGGGCGCAGGCCAGCTTTTGACGCAGGCGGGAGACCAGCAGATCGATGTTGCGTTCGTCGGCGCCACCGTCATCGTTGCGTACGCATCGTATCAACCGTTCACGATGGAACGCCTTGTGGGGTGCATGCAAGAAGGTGCACATCAGGCGGAATTCCGCCTTGGACAACGCCAAGACCATTCCTTCGGGGGTGTAAAGGCAACGGTTGCTGCAGTGCAATTCCCATCCGTCGAAACAGACGACGCCATCGCTCGTCGCGCTTGCATGCAGTTCCTCCGGCATGGCATGTCGACGCATGACAGACTTTATGCGTGACACCAGCTCACGCGGTTCAAAGGGTTTGATCATGTAATCGTCAGCACCGCTCTCCAATCCTACGATGCGGTCATATGGGCTGCTACGGGCGGTTAGCATGATGATGGCCAAATTGGATTGGCGGTATAGCTCGCGTGCCAGGAACAAGCCATCAACGCCGTTCGGCAAGGTCAAATCCAGCACGACGAGATGAATGGTGTTTCTTGCCAGCTGCCGATACATCTCCGTGTCGTCCTTGGCACAGTGCACACCATAACCATATCGGGTCAAGTAATCGGACAGCAACTGTCTAATTTCTTCATCATCGTCAACAATCAGGATTTGCAGCATATATAGCCAATATTTCGCTAACTTCATCTTCTAATCCGGATGATTCTCTACGCAATACTTGGCTATATAAATTTCCTAAAGCAATAGAAGATGGGGGAAAAGGTGCCATTTCCTGCTTTAAGAAATTTATCTCGAAAGGCCTAGTGCGAGCCGAGGCAATGCAACTTAGTCCATCAAAGGCACAAAGAGTTTTATTAAAAATAAATTGATAAGTTTGAAACTGGATACGTTGTTCTGAGCCGTGCAAGGTGCGGAAATTTGCCGCGACAAAGAGGATGCAGAAGTTCGACGGCTGCAATCTGGAAAAGGCAATTGGAGCAGGATGAATAAGGGGGCGCGCAAACCGCAATTTGCCAGTCCAGTGGACGATGCTTTGAGGCGATTGGGTCTACGCAGGAGTATTGTCATGGTGGTGCCCACGTACGCCAATGCGATGCACATCTTGCGGCACTCAAATATTCTCGGTCTCATCCCGTTTTCGTATCTTGGTAATCCCTTGATGAAGGATGGTGCCAAGAGCGCTGGTCTTCAACACTTTGAACTTCCTATACACACTCCGCAGATCAGAATTTCCGCCATTTGGCATCCACGGCTTCATGCCGATCCCGGGCACCGATGACTTCGGGACACCATATTGATGATCTGCAGGCGTGTATTTCCCAGAGTCGACGGAGAGGCGACACATTCAAGGTCCTAAGTAGCTTTTGCATGCTGGCTATAGAGACAGCTCCCTGAGCGAGACTATGGCATCGCTGAATGCGTCGGGAGCTTCTTGCGGAACATTGTGTCCAACGCCCGAAACAATGCGACGTTCATAAGGCCCATTGAAATGGGAGGCGGCGCTGTCCAGGATTTGTGGCGGCCCCTCAACTCCATCGTCATCGCCCTGCAAGACGATGCACGGAATGGAAATGTTGGGTTGTGCTGCCAATCGCCTTTCTATTTCATCCAATGCGGGGTCACCTGGAACACTGCCAAATCGATGACGATAGGAGTGGATGACGATATCCACAAAGTCTGGGTTTTCAAAAGCCTTGGCACTTTGAGCGAAGGTGAATTCATCGAATTTCCAGGATGGAGACCACAGTCGCCAGAGGAGGTTACATAACGCGCCTCGATTCTGAGCAAGTCCTCGTCTACCTCTTTTTGAATGGAAATAGTATTGATACCAGTAGCGTTGCTCTTCCTCAGGGGAGACAGGATTGCCTGCTTCAGCGATGTTTTGGATGTTGTAGCCGGTTCCGCAACTCACAAGTCCCAGCACGCGTTCTGGCCAAAGCGCCGACACAATGCAAGCGGCCCGACCACCCCAGTCAAAGCCTCCGAGCATGGCGCTGGAGATGTCCAGTGCATCCATCAAGGCAAGCAGGTCAGCTCCCAATCCAGCTTGTTGGCCTGAACGTGGCGCATCGGTGCTCAGAAATGTGGTGGATCCGTAACCACGAAGGTATGGGACTATGCAGCGATACCCAGCGCTGGAGAGCCTCGCTGACACGGCGTCATAAGAATGCACATCGTATGGAAATCCATGCAACAAGATCACAGGTGTTCCATTGAGCGGACCCTGCTCGAAGTAAGCGATATTCAAAACACCAGCTGTGATGTGTTTCATTTCTATTCGCAATAGGATTGTTTGCAGTACGTGACGACAAGATGCGACTTGCCGATTCTGAGATACTTATATGCGACTTGCAAAGAAAACCATTTGGACAACTTGGTTTGCCATCATTCTTTCAATGCGTTTTCACGCCACTTGCCCAACATCTTAAGGAGCGACGATGACGGAGATTCGTGAGTACAAGGACTCAACTGACCGCATGCAAGTCATTGAACTCTGGCGCACTGTCTTTGGTTACGAAACTGCGCACAACGAACCCACCCTGACGATCGCCAAAAAGATCGCAAACAGGGATGGATTGTTTTTTGTTGCGACGGAGGGCACGGGGGTCATTGGTACCGTCATGGCAGGCTACGACGGGCATAGGGGATGGCTCTACGCCGTTGCTGTACATCCTGAGCGGCAACGGTCTGGGTTGGGGCGCAGACTAGTGCAAACTGCCGAAGCTGCCCTTATTGCAGCCGGCTGCATGAAAGTGAACCTTCAGCTGCTTGCTTCGAACGAAGCAACCGCGGCTTTCTACAAGTCGCTTGGCTATGTTATCGAGCCGCGTGTGAGCATGGGCAGGATTTTGCATGTCAATGTCCCGCCCACCAATTTAGCGTCTCAACTCTGAGTCAGCTGGCTTCCGAGTGGTGCCCTGATGAGTCTCTATCAAGAGCGCAATTTCAGGCTGTACTCGATCGCCTCCATAACGTCTTGGCTTTGCTTCTTTGTGCAGGGCCTCGCGGTATCCTGGTTGACATGGAAGCTCTCCCATTCTGCAGGTACGCTCGGTCTGGTCAGTTTCTTGAGTGTTGTTCCCTATTTCATCTTTGGGCCATGGGCCAGTGTTTTGGCCGACCGGCACAGTCGGCTCAAGATACTGCTTGTTGCATATTTTCTGGCGTTCGTTCAGGGAATGGCGCTTGCAGTGACGTCGTACTTTGAAGTGCTCAACGTTCCCATGCTGGCTGCGCTCACATTTGCAGAAGGGGCAATTCTCGCCTTCAGTGTGCCCGCCAGTTACGGACTGCTTCCTCGTGCGGTGAGCCGCGAGAACCTGTCCGCGGCGATTGCGTTCAGCTCTTCATATCGGACACTAGCCATGTTCTTGGGACCTGCACTGGCGGGTGTTCTGCTTGCGAAGTTCCCAGTCTCCATCTCTTTTCTGGTCAACGCGCTTGCATATCTGCTGTTCTTGGTTGTCCTTGCGAAGATGCGACTCACGAGCCCGGTGGCTCCTGTCGCAAGCTCTGGAAGCAGCATACTGAGTGACTACCTGGACGGCTTGAGATATGCGATGAAACATCCAATGATCGGCCTCCTGCTGTTGCTTACATTTTTCAATGATGGTCTGCGTGGACTCACCGGCAAACTGATGCCAGTCTTCGCCGACAGGATATTCCCCACCGCCGCATCCAGCGGCTTGGCGTTGCTGGCAGGAGTGACTGGCGTTGGTGCGGCTCTGGCCTCTATTGCGCTGTCGAGAAGTCGTTCGCACCAAAAGAGCTGGTACGTCATCCAGTGGGGCTTTGCATTTGCCGTTGCTACAACCATAAGCTTTGTGGCAACCAATAGCATTTGGCAAGCAACCATCAGTAGACTGGTGTTTGGGATAGCAGCTGAATCCACATTGACGTCTACGCTCATCCTTCTTCAAAGCAATCTGGACGACCGATTCCGAAGCAGGGTTATGGGCAACGCATTCCTGTTTTCGCAAGCTGCATCCTTGGCGCTGATTGGTGTGGGGCCAATGTCGGCGTTAATAGGACTTAACCAAGTAATCTATTGTTTTTGCACGCTGGCCACCGTTGCACTCTTCGCATTCTGGTATTCGTTTGGACGCTGGTCTCACATTACGACAAATTGGAATTAGTCGTTACGCATATGAATTGGGAGTTGTGCGAGTTCAAGAGTCGCTTCGCAATGTTTTCGGACTCCAGTACGATGCCACTGAAAATTTTTTGGCGATTGCGGTAACTGAGAACCTTTGCTTGCCCGATCGTTGCATCTAATTGCACCCTGAATTCAACACAAAAGGAGATGGCGATGACACACATGAGATGGCCTACCGTTGCAGATATGGAAGCGATGGTGCCTGCGCCGCAGGGCTACAGCCTTGAGTTTCTTCACCGTAAGGACATTCTCACCATCATCGAATTAATCAAGTCATGGCATCCCTCAGTGTCTGTTGGAGCTTCCGCTCCGTATTCACGAGAGGCCTTCTATCTTAAGGAAGTGTCCCTACGTGGAGAATCAGAAACTGACGTCGCGGTATGCGTTATCAGAAAGGGCGAGGAGGTGATCGGGATGTCAGCCAATGCGAGAGACCAGGATGCCCTGACGATTCAGAACCGTTTGACCGTCATCTGTCCTGCGCACCGGAAAGGCGGTGTGTTTCACTGGCTCTTCCAACTTCTAGAACCAGTCGGCAGGGCAATGGGTTGTGAGTATTCCTACGCAATGGTTACATTGCACTATCCGCCCGTCCAAATGCTTTGTGAGCAATTTGGCTACCAGTTAGCCGGCATCGTGCCCGGGTTTGACAGGGAACTTGTCGCACCGGGCGTTGTTAAGCGGGTGTACGAGGCCCTTTACGCAAAGCCGCTTGTTGCTGAGGCCGAATTGCTGTTCCCGGACAAAAGACAGCTCCTTCCAAAGGTTGCTGCATTATTGGATCAGCTTTATCCTGTCGCTGCAAAACAGCAGTCCTGAAATCGGCGTGCGTTCGGACGCACACAACATTCCTCAGACGGTAATTGCGGTACCTAACGTTGGCCAATTCCGACCGGTCGCGACTGGTAAATTTGGACCGGAAGCGGTCCTTTTGTGCGCTCCAAAGCGGACCTCTACGCATCTAAGTAACTGTGTAAAGTCCAGCGTCGGCAGTGCCATTTGGTTCCTATGTGGAGATGTAATGTTTACGGTTTCTTCGCCAGCGCTTGCGTGGGTCGTTATATTTTTTTCTGGTTCACTTGAAATAGTGTTTTCTATTTCGATGAAGTTCTCGGATGGCTACAGTCGCCCGTTTTACAGCGCTGTATCCGTCTGTTCAGCAGTTTTAAGCGTTTGGCTTGTGAGCACTACGCTTGAGATTCTTCCAATTGGAACTGCCTATGCAGTTTGGGCGGGTATTGGAGCTGCTGGAACGGCGCTTATAGGTGTGCTTTGGCTGGGCGAGCCTGCAACACTTATGCGCTTTATCTGTATCGGCGCGGTAGTGGCAGGCATAGTTGGCTTGCAGCTTATTGGGACAGCGTAGAGCACGCTCATTGCCTCTATTGCTGAGAAAAAAACTGAGACCGCTATCGCGGCATCTTCTCGAAGTCGCTCAATGCGGCAGCTTGGAAGGCGGGCAGGGTTTCACAGTGTTCGGCCAGGGTGATCAGTGCAGCGTGTGCGGTGGGTGACAACACTTGGTCCATCCGATCTCGCATGTACCAGATCAGCGTGGTGATCATGACATCGGCATGGGTGAGCGTTGCCCCGCAGGCATAGGGTGTGCCGAGGCGCCGTGTCAGTTCATCGAGGCCAGCGCGGGCCTGTCCAAGGCAACGGTCAAGCCAGTCGACGCTTCGATGTTCGGTGGAATGGAAATGCCTCTCATAGACCACAGCCGCGATCTTTTCGAGGGTGCCCTGCGCCAGTGCCGTCATTTGGAGGACGCGTCGGCGCGTGGGGCCGGAGGCGGGAATCAGCGCCGCGTCGCCCACCTGTTCGTCGAGATGATCAAGGATGGCGGCGCTGTCGATCAGTACCTCGCCATCGTCAAGGACGAGGGCTGGAATGCGGGTTAAGGGACTGATCTTTCCCACTGCCGCCGCATCGCCAAAAATTGAGCGGGTGTCGCGAGTGAAGGGTATGCGGTAGTGATGCAGCGCAATAGCGACGCGGCGGGTGACGGGGCTGTCATATTGGCCGACGAGGATCCTGGACGGTTCCCTATGTGTTGGAATTTCAAATGCGATTTTCAAAGAGCCCTGAATGTATCCGGTGACGCACAAAAACCATTCTGCGCAACAGCCATTACGCGCAAGCTTGATCTGTGAGCGTGCAAGAAAGTGGGTGAATTTGCCGACTTGCAATAGTCGTTGACCGATGTCAGTAGGGTGGGCAAAGCTGCCATTTTGCGATTTGTCACGTATGTTGGGTCTTGGCCTACTCCTGGATTGGAGACCCCTAGTAGGTTTGCTCCGCAGTTGCCTTTCATACCGGCAAGGACTGGGCCAGAAAACAGTCATTCCGATTTGCCAAATTGAGAATTTTTTCACAATATGCAATGCGGTTCCAATGTTAAATGGAACTTGGTCAACTTTTGCTTTGAGTCGCGCCAACTCCCTTAGTTCCTGAGCAAAGTTAGGTTCAAATGGTATCTAAAACAAAATTTTGACGTTTTTGCTTACTGAGTAGTGGTTCAGAAGACTCATGACGACGCGAGAATTTGGAGACACGTTGGAATACGCATACACCCCTGCAGCTCGTGACGAAAATGAGGACGAGCGACTGAAGGCTCTGCGCAGCCTTGATGTACTTGACTCCGAACCCGAGGCGGAATTTGACGCCTTGGTAAGGGTGGCATCCTTGATTTGCGAAGTTCCTGTGTCGCTTATTAGTTTGGTGGATTCGCAACGCCAATGGTTTAAAGCAGGGGTAGGGTTGCCAGGCGTGTCTCAAACGTCGCGCGACATTGCATTCTGTGCTCATGCCATCCTTGGAGACGATATTTTCGAGGTAGAGGATGCGGCCCAAGACGGTAGATTTGCCCACAATCCTTTGGTGGAGGCAAGCCCTCATATCCGCTTTTACGCCGGGTGTCCTATACGGCTGAGCAGTGGATTCAATGTGGGAACATTGTGTGTAATTGATCAAAAGCCAAATAAGCTGACTTCAACGCAGCGCGAGGTATTAAGCCAACTGGCAGTAGCTGCAAGTCGAGCACTTGAAGGGAGGCGATCCCATCTTGAGCTAAAGCGCCAACAAGATGAACGTCACAACATGTATGAGTCCACACCGGCCATGTTGTACTCCATCGAGCCGAACGGAACAATCGCTTCAATCAACAGCGCATTTGCGAGTAGATTGGGATTTCGCTGTGAAGAAATGTTGGGAGCGAAGCTTTCTGAATTCATGACGCCTGAATCAGCGAAATTCGGGCTTGAGGTTGGACTACCTCGGTTGCTATCACAGGGCCTTGTTAAGGAAGTTCCATATCAATTTGTTACCCGTCAGGGAGAGGTGGTTGACACCCTGGTGTCTGCTGTTCTCCAGCGTGATGCCACAGGTGTGCCAATTTACAGCCTTTCCACGGTAGAAGATGTTACCCAGCGATTAAAGGTCGAGCGCGAGCTGCACCTGGAGCGTCGACACTTAGAGAACATCATCAAGGGAACCAATGCAGGAACCTGGGAGTTAGACCTTGTAACTGGAGAAGACAAGGTCAATGAGCTTTACGCACAGATGCTTGGCTACGATGTCCCAACGATAGTTGCAAAGATCGCAGGACGTTTCCAGAACATTGTTCATCCCGAAGACCGAGAGCAAGTGGAAGCACATTGGGAGTCCCACATCAATGGTTTGACGGACGCTTACGAGGCGGAGTTTCGTGTACAGCATCGTAGTGGTCACTGGATCTGGATACTGAGTCGTGGACGAGTCGGCGAGCGTGATGAAGGCGGTAAGGCGCTCAATATTTCTGGCATTCATCTAGACATTTCTGCTCGTCGTAATGCGATTGACGTTGCAAATCGTGCCTTGCATGATTTGCAGAATACGTTAAATGCCATTCCTTCTATGGTTGGTTATTGGGATAAAGAATTGAAAAATCGATTCGCAAACAACGCATATGCGGATTGGTTTGGTGTAGACCCTAGCCAGATTCAGGGAATGCACATTTCTCAAGTTCTGGGGCCTGAACTGTATGCGTTGAACTTACCCCGATTGGAGGCAGCGCTTCAAGGTAAGGATCAGTCATTTGAGCGCGAAATTCCGATTAAGGGAAGCAACGAAATCAAACACACGATTGCACGCTACATGCCAGATTTTGTAGAAGGCAAAGTGCAAGGGATCTACGTGTTTGTAGTGGATGTCACGGAAATAAAGAGTGCTCAACTTCAACTCAAGGAGTTGAATATAAAACTGGAAGAGCGCACTTTGCAGGCGGAGGCTGCGAACGAAAGCAAGAGCGCTTTCTTGGCAAACATGAGCCATGAAATTCGTACGCCGATGAATGCAGTATTGGGGATGCTGAGTCTGTTACAAAACACAGAGCTTACAAAGAGGCAACTGGATTACACCAACAAGGCTGAAGGTGCGGCTAAAGGTTTGTTGAACTTGCTGAACGACATCTTGGACTTTTCCAAGGTAGAGGCTGGCAAGATGGCTCTGGAGAATGCTCCTTTTCAAGTGGATTCACTTCTTCGTGAATTATCCGTAGTGTTGTCAGCGAACTTGGGAAGCAAGGAGGTCGAGGTTCTCTTTGATGTAGATCCAACTTTGCCCGAAGTCCTAGTTGGTGACGTTACACGGTTGAAGCAGGTCCTTGTCAACTTGGGTGGAAATGCGATCAAGTTCACTGCACAGGGTCAGGTAGTGATACGACTAAAAAACATCCAAACGATCGATTCACACGTAAGAATTGAATTTGAAGTTCAAGATTCCGGCATTGGCATAGCCGCAGAGAGTCAACAACATATTTTTAGTGGTTTCTCACAGGCAGAAGCATCCACCACCAGGCGATTTGGTGGAACGGGTCTTGGCTTGGCGATCTGTAAGCGCCTCATTGCCTTGATGGGTGGTGACATTCAACTATCCAGTGAAGTCAGGATTGGCAGTACCTTTTGCTTCTCTTTGAGCATGCCATTTGTGCAAGATGTGCCTGGCCTTGGTAACACCCTGAAACACTCTGTGCCGATCCACAATGTGTTGGTGATAGATGACAATTACTTTGCACGCGATTTGATTGCCAAGATGGTGCGATCTGTTGGGTGGACGGTCGAAATGGCGGCAAGTGGTCCGCTTGCTCTTGAGTTGATTCACCAGAAAATTGCTGAGGATTCGCCTTTTCCTTACGAACTTGTATTCGTGGACTGGCAGATGCATGGAATGGATGGGTGGGAAACTACGCATCACTTGCGCGAAGCTGCAAGGAAATGCTCTGGACCCGCTCCCGTTGTGATTATGGTTACGGCGAATGGACGCGATGACATAGCGCACCGCTCAATGCAAGAGCAGGAGACCTTGAACGGGGTTCTTGTCAAACCCTTCACCACGTCAATGTTGGTTGAAGAGGTGGTAGAGGCATCTTCAGAAAAATCTACCTTGCTTAGGTCGACTAACGGACGAAGCAGCTTGAGACAATTGGCGGGAATGCGCATTCTGGTGGTAGAGGACAACTTGATCAATCAGCAGGTTGCCGATGAGTTGTTAACGGCCGAAGGTGCGATCGTATCGCTGGCGGCGAATGGACAACTTGCTGTTGAGGCTGTTGCCTCTGCAGCACCTCAGTTTGATGCGATTCTGATGGACATCCAGATGCCCGTACTTGATGGCTATTCTGCGACAAAGATAATTCGTGAAGAATTGGAACTTAAGGAGTTGCCCATCATTGCGATGTCCGCCAACGTAATGGCATCTGATCGTGAAGCATGCCTTGCAGCTGGCATGAATGACCACGTTGGTAAACCCTTTGACATCAGCAATTTGGTTTCGATACTCATTCGCAACGATAAACATCGCTCCGCTGAAAATGAATGGATTGATCCACGCCCAACCGCTGATCAGAAGCTGGTGCTTGAAGATATACCAGGTCTGGATATGCGATTGGCTCTAGGAAGAATGTCTGGCAATCGGGCCCTTTACACACGAACTGCACAGGACTTCATAAGGATCTTGGATAGTCTGATCCCCGAGTTGAAGCAAAAGCATTCTTCCGGAGATAGCCAGCAAGTAATTATGCGACTCCATACCCTTAAAGGTAATGCAGGAACGCTTGGGGCGAGCCAGCTTGCGGCACAAGCTGCTGAGCTTGAAATTCAATACAAGTCGAATAATTGGATACCGGACTTCGACGGACGCATGGATGAATTGGCGCCTGTTATCAAGACCACTAAGGCCAAGTTGTTGGATGCCATTCATAGTCTGTTGTCACCGAATGCATTGTCGGCTTCAGCCAAGAGCAAATCAATGAGTGATGCCGAGGTCTTCGACGTCTTGCGTCAAATCGCGGCGTTGACTGCGGCCTCTGATATGGAGGTGTTAATGTATTTCGCTGAGAATCGGGAGGCTCTACAAAGCCTTCCGGGCCAATTGTTTGATCAGCTGGATGAAGCGCTTCAAGAACTTGATTTCAATGCGGCGCATGCATTGTGCCTGAAGGTTCTTTCGGACTCACATTGAAGACGATCATTGGCTGCGAGCTTCAAGTTGCTGGTCAAGTCGACGGATTCAACCGGTCGAAGCAACAAGTTGGCTGAATCGACCAGCAGGTGTTTCGTAGTTTAGAGTTTTCCTGGGACGTTCGTTTAATTTTCTAGCCATGTCACTAGTTATCGCCAGAATGCCGCGCACGGCTCCGTGACGTCGGTTGAACAGGCTAGCAATCTGCTCTAGGGATTCTCCCTTCTTCCAGCGCTCCCACATCAGCGTCTTCTGGCTATCTGTATAGAAGGTTCTTGTCCGATACTTCATTTACAACACTCCTTCTGCTTACGCAGTATTTAGTGTGTTGCATCGACCGGTTGAATCCGCCCGGCGAAGCTGAGACTGGGCGACGTGCCTTGCGTCATTTGGTTGAGCCGGGTTCATAGACGTACTTCTTAAGCATCGCACTCAGTTTATGCTGCGATTCAAGGGTAGACAATTTGCGATCAAATTCGGGAATAAGAGAAGCGCAAGGAGACTTCTTACTGAAGCCAAAGTAGACTCCTTCATCTGAAATTGGTGGCAATAGATACTTTATCGGTAACCCTTTCCGCCCCTGTGGACTTTCGAGTTGTGCGACCCCCGCGAACTGGCTCGTTATGAAGTAGTCAACCTGACCCTCCCTTAGCCGCCGGAAATTCTCCTCCATGTTTCCCCTCTCTATGATCTTCAGCTCTTTCGGCCAATACTCGTCAAACCCTTCTCCGAACTTGTCCCCCAGGCTTATGGCGCCTCGTCTACCTTTTAAATCAGACCATTGCTTGTAGTTGAAGCCTCTGTCATCTCGGACAAAAACCACGACTGGATTTGGGAAAGAACGGCCTTCTGTGAAGGTAAGATAGGCAGAACGCTCTGGTGTCTTTCGAAGGCTTAGCACCAGGTCGATTTCCCCGCGTTCGGCCATAAGTAGTACCCTGTTCCATGGATAAACAACGGGTTTTAGTGTCACACGGTCTGGCCGAAGTCTGTCAAGTAATTCGATGCTCGCGCCTGCCAAACGGCCGCCATCTACTGCCCAGTGATACGGTGGATACCGCGGATTGGCAGAGTAAACAATCGTCTCGCATTTTTCAGAAACATCGGCAGAATGAACCACGGTGCTGGCGAACAACTGGCCTGAGACTATCACCACGAAAATTTGTGTTGCGTACCGCATGTGATGGCCCCTTTCTGGTCCGCCGGATGTTGTCACCAACTCTATCCCACATTTCGTTTTTGGGACACCCGCTTGGTAGTTCCGTTCGCCACATTACAAAGTCGAGTTAAGAGAACTTAGTTCCGGTATTCCATACCAGTTTTAGTTCGGCAAGTGAAGCACGGATAAAACATTCAAATGTCGGCTTCCGCGGCGAACCGGCGGTACACCTTCATTGACATTCTGCCACCAGCAACGGACTGGAAGCCGACTTTCCCGACGCTCCCGAGCAAACCTCAAAATGTTGTATCAGCTAGTGCCCGCGAGGCGATTCCTTACCGGGATTTCCAATGTAGTGTTCGGTTGAACTGTGACCGTTGAAATCTTCAACAGCCACCTTAACGTGAGACGTCACTGAAGCTATTGCAACAGAGTTTAAGAGTGTAATTTGCACCATAATAAGCACGCGCCCTACCGCCATCTGGCAACGGATTGGCCACTTACCCATTCTTTGCAATGCAAACCTGAACCCAGTGAGCCAAGCCCTACAAACTTCCAACCAAAACCTGCTAGATCGGTTCTACAAGATCTATTTTTCGATCGTCTCGTTTTTGCTGGTGGTGGGTGTTCCCTTTGTCTTTCACAGGAAGCTGGTTACTGCGATAGCGCTCTCCATCTTGCTGGTGCTGGTGTACCAAGGGTGGCGGATGAACCTGCGTGGTCAGACACAAAAGTCGTTGTGTATCTTTGCCACCGGCATATGGGTCGTCATGATCGGCCTGATGTTTGGCGGCCTGCCGCCACCCTCGGCCGGGGCCGTGGTGATGGTGATGATGTTGGCCATCGTGGTGCACTTACGCGCGGCCATCCTGTTCAGCGTGGGTTATATGCTGGCCTGGCTGCTCTATCTGGGCCTGCGCGCGGCGGAGATTTTGCCCGCGCCATATTTCCCGGGCACACCCATAACGGCCTGGTTTATTGGTGCCGTGTCGCTGGGCTTGGTGCTGCTGCCTGTGCCCGACCTGGTCAAGAAGCTGCGACGTGCCACCTTTTTGCAGCAGGCCGTGATCGAGGCCGCCACCGATGGCATTCTGGCGATTGGCCCCAGCGGAGATGTCGAGACCTATAACCAGCACTTTGTGGACCTGTGGAGCCTGCACTCGGCCGACCTGGACAGCTGCAGCTGTGAAGAGGTTCTGGCCCACATAGCTGAGCAGCTGGTCGATCCACCGGCCTTTTGGCATAGGCTAGAAGCCCTGTACGCGCAGCCCGAGAACAGCAGCTTTGACACCCTGCGCTGCAGCAACGGCCGACTGTTGGAACTGCGTTCCACCCCTCAGCGCATGGATGGGCAAAGCCGTGGCCGGGTCTGGAGCTTTCGCGATGTCACCGAAAGGGAAAGCACGCACGCAGAGATCCAGCGTCTGGCCTTTCATGACGCCCTCACCCAGCTGCCCAACCGGCGTCTGCTGACCGAACGGTTAATCAAGATCCGAGCGATCGAAGAGCGCCACCATATTTACGGCGCACTGCTTCTGATTGACTTGGACCACTTCAAGACCCTGAACGACACCCTGGGCCATGACAAGGGCGACTTGCTGCTGCAGCAGGTCGCGCAGCGACTGACCGCCTGTGTGCGCGCTCGAGACTTGGTGGCGCGCTTGGGCGGTGACGAATTTGTGGTCATGCTCGACGGCCTGAGCGAGCAACCTGAAAGCGCAGCAGCGCAAGCAGAAACCGTGGGTGAGAAAATCCTCACCGCGCTGAACCAACCCTACCAATTGGTCGACCGTGCCTTCAGCAGCACGCCCAGCATTGGCGTGGCGCTGTTTAACGGCCCGCATTTGTCCAACGACGAATTGCTCAAACAAGCCGACTTAGCCATGTACCAAGCCAAGGCCGCTGGGCGCAACACCATGCGCTTTTTCGACCCTGAAATGCAGGCAATTGTGACTGGCCGCGCGCTATTAGAGGATGACCTGCGCGAGGCCCTGAAGCAATCTCAGTTTATGCTGTACTACCAACCGTTAGTGGCCGGTTACGGCCGACTGACCGGTGTGGAGGCCTTGGTGCGTTGGCAACATCCAGAGCGCGGCCTGGTGTCACCAGGAGAGTTCATCCCCCTAGCCGAAGAAATTGGATTGATCCTACCGCTGGGCTTTTGGGTGCTGGAAATCGCCTGTGCCCAGTTGGCGCAATGGGCCAAGCGGCCTGACATGGCCCATCTGACCATTGCCGTGAATGTCAGCGCCAAGCAGATGCACCTGCTGGATTTTGTAGATCGTGTGCTAGGTGTGGTGGCTCGCACCGGGGCCAACCCGCAGCGGCTAAAACTAGAGCTGACCGAAAGCCTGCTGGTCGCCAATGTGGAATCCACCATTGGCAAGATGACCCAGCTCAAAGCCCATGGCATAGGCTTTTCGCTGGACGACTTTGGTACTGGCTATTCCTCGCTCTCCTACCTCAAGCGACTGCCACTGGATCAGATGAAAATCGATCAAAGCTTTGTGCACGACATTTTGACCGACCCGAATGACGCCGCCATTGCCCGCATGGTGGTTGCCTTGGCGCAAAGCATGGGGCTGAATGTCATTGCTGAGGGTGTGGAGCAAGAAGCACAGCGCGTGCTTCTTGCGCAAATGGGCTGCCACGCCTACCAAGGCTATTTGTTCTGCCGGCCACTGCCGCTGCCCGCCCTGGAGGCCTTTGCTCAAAACAACCTGACTGCAACCAGCACCGTATGAAATAGCACCCGCTCTTGCTGGCGGTCACTTCGCACCGCATGGACCTGGCGATAAGCATTGACTGCGATCGCGGTGAACCAGCGGCACACCTTCAACGTATGCCGCGCTGCGCGGCTGCCTCAGAACCCAGGCGGAGCCGATGCTTATCCACTTTGGTGATTAAGTTCAGCTCCATGGCTGGCAATGACTTGGACAGATCGATGTGGCAAATGCTTTCGCGACGCATTTACTTCTGAAAGAGGTGCCAAAGCAAATCCACACCCTGGGCCAGTGACCCATCGTCGATGTTGCGCCAGCCCCCCTGGGCTGAGCGGGTTCTTTGTTGCAATTCATCAAGCCACTTCTGACGCTCCGACAGCAGCAAAGCATCTACCACGACGGACTGATCCACGTCATGTTGAGCGCTGGCAGACTGATCCAGTGTGGCGAGCGCCTTCTCCAGCGCTTGGGGATCCAGTACGACGATGGGGGCATGGCAGTAGCTGCATACCGAGTCCTTACGGATGTCCACAGTGGCTCCACATCCCGAGCACGTGACACTGCCAATCATGGCTGCGAGGTCTACTCTCTCCTGCCCCGTGAGCTGCCTCACAAAGCCCTTTTCAACGAGGAACGCAGAAAACGCCGTGAATCGGCCATGCTGGTTCGGACAATGAAAGTACGTAAACCGCCCAGCCCTGCACAGGTCTGAAGTGGGTAAGAGGCTGCTTTCACAACGCGGGCAACTCAGTTTGGCTTTCCAGGGCTGTCCTGGTCCTTGGCCCTTTGAGTGAATCAGCCGAAAGAGTTCTAAAGTCTCCTTGGCACCGAGCTGCTGGCTCTCATGCTTGTCAAACCACATGCTCTGGCAGGTAAAGCACACATCCAGCGCCATCTCCTGGCCCAGCTTGCTCATGAAAGCAAAGCTATCCATAGGGGTGCTGCAGCTCGAACACGTGAGAGTTTTCAGGAGTGTCATGTCCCTTTAAAGGTTGGCGGTTGTAACGAGTGGCTGCTTTCGCGGCTCAGGCGTCAACTGTTCTTGATGCACCAGCAGCTTCGATATGGGCATCTTTGGCCAACGATGTTAAGCATGCAAGCTGCCAAGAAAATTCGGTTTCAAAAGCTTCCCGATCGGCAACTGCAGCATAGCCACCAGAAGCATAGACAGACGCATACGCACAATACTGCGCCGCTTCCAATGCCCTTCCCGCGACTGCCCTCGATACGCCATAACTGGCAGAGACAGCAGCGTGGCCGCAACCGTCAATGGACTTTGATCCTCGATGGCGGTTTGCTAACAGCGCCGCATCTTCAGCCGCCTTGGCCAGGCTCCCTGAACTGGCATTACCAGCTACATATCGCTCAAGCATTCTTAAGCATTCAATAACTTCCGGTTCTTCGAGGAGATGCTCAATGCGTTTGGCACAAGCTAATGAAAATTTCAATGCTAGCTCCCTGGAATCGGGTGCCGAAAGCTGCAGAGTTGATGCAAGGTGAGCAAGTTTAGAGTTCACATAACCTCCGTCAATTTAAGCTGATTTTCGACCGAAATCTATCATCGGCTAACGCTGACTTGCCATGGTGGGATGGCGCTCGAAGCCGGTTCTGCCTCGGGGTTCATTGCGATGTGATCAGTCAATGCAAAATCTGCTTCAGTCATCACTTGATCCCTTGTCCTGGATTGCCGCCAAGAATCCCATGGTGAGGTCTCGCGGTGATTGACGGATAGGTGATCGCGATAGACATTCACACGCACAAACCACAGTCCTGTCGCATCACCATGCCCGCACACGGAAGGATCAATGTGACCGCTTCTGCAGGATCCCCACGCCTCGCCGGCTGTCATGAACCGGTTCAGTGGAATATCACATGCGTCGAAGTCAATCTTGGCGTAGAAAGAGCGTTGCCTCTCGTCGATTTGCGGATCGATCCGGACCCACCGGCCTTCGGACACCGACCAATACTCACATATCCAGTGGTCCGACCAAGGGACCCCAAAAAAGTAATCAACGAACCCGCATCTAACGCGCGCCGCAATACCTTTGACCCGAAGAAATCCACACATCATTAGCGCGAAATCGCGGCAAGTACCAATGGAACGTTCTCTCGGACCGCGGGGAATGTCTAGTCGGCGTGGGTCCATCTCTTGTATTTGCTGCAACCTTGCCGCCAGCGGCATGGTATCTCGTGAAAACACGGCCGGAGCCTCGACTACACCGTAGACGGCAAGTAGCTCTCCATGAATCAGCAGTCCTTGGACGACTGCGCACAAGGGTTGGATGCCGTCCGGCAGTTGAGCGATCAATGCCTCCATCTCTTTTGGGTCGGTCATGGGACCGTGCATGAGCCATCGTCCGTGATTTGCCATTTAGTAAATACTCCCTTGAAATCTGCGCACGTCAAGATCGTCGCCGACATATTCACGCAATATTCTCGCCTTTATGCACTCGAATGCCAACCGAGTTGAAGAGCACTTTGTGCCCAGGATTGAGGGCTACTTGGTCTTCAGGCATCCGGTTGTACGTATGACGATGACATCTGCTGCCGTGGTGCCACGCTATGCAAGCCCCGCGCGCCAAGAGTAGCCACGAAATTCCACCAGTGAATTCCGACCAAAGTGGATGTGACCGCCCCAACAGAATTGCCACATGACAGACGTTGATTGCATCTAAGTTGGAATTCGAATGGCAGCTTTCGGGATCCAGCTTTGTGTGGACCTCTGACCGCCATGAGCACGAAGGAGTCGACGATAATTTCTGCTGTGGAGACAATTGGCGTCAGACATATCCGCTGCCCCAAACCGGCCATTGGGGAATGACTGGACCTGGCCCACAACAGGCGTTGCCGATCTGCGGTAAACATTTGCAGATGTCGTTGTTTTCACGACTTTAATTAATCCATCCCCAAAATCCAACACCCCGCAAACCCACATAAATCCTAGAGACGTGTTTATGGCTTTATTTGTACGGAATAAAAACTATTCCGAGCAATTGAAGTCGAAAACAATTTTTTTGCGCATCCGAAGCTTTGCACGAGCTTGATCAAAGACCGTTCCTGCGAGCCTTCAAATGGATCAACCCGTTAGCCGACACTGACGGAAGTTGGCAGTGTGCCCAAAACGGTCACGACCAAAGATGAAATCTGTGTCAGAGACCAGTCATTGGAGGAGAATGCGCAGCCTCATTCATCGTGGCCACATTCCGGACGTACTGAATGAAAAATTCGACGAAGGCACGTGTGCGCAACGGTAGAAATCGCCTGCTGGGCAGGGTGGCAACAAGTCTCAAATCTTCTACGCTGACCCATGGCGCAAGTACACGGCGCAGTTGTCCTCCATGAGGGCGGGCGGTTAAAGCAAGTTCGGGCATCAAGGTAAGGCCTGCGCCTGCCAAAGTGGCTTGATACGCTGTTTCGTCGTCATTCGAAATGACAGACCAAACTGGCTTGACCTCGACTCTGCGATCACTTTCCTCAGGGTTCACAAGGTTGACCGCATGCATCCGTGTGCCAGGGATGTGCAAGCGCACCATGTGATGCTCGGAGAGGTCTTCCGGCACTGTCGGAACACCATGAACCTGAAGGTAGTGTATGGAGGCGCAGAGAACGTAGTTCATATTGAGCACTGGGCGCACGATGACGTCGGCATCAAGGTGATCGTCTTGTCTCACGATGGACAGGTCGAACTGGTACAACTGCGGCGCCGGGTGATCGGTGGTGTGTATCTCGACTTGCACGTCGGGATGCACCTTCTGAAATTCGGCAACGCATGGCGCCAACAGATTCACTGCCACCAGCGACGTAGTGGCCACACGCAGGTTGCCCGATATTTCACTGGAATGAGCCCGTGCCTCTTCGGCCGCCTCCTCAATTTCGGAGAGGATCAAACGCAGACGTGATAGGTAGGCCTCGCCCGCTTGGGTGAGCGACATCCTTCTCGTCGTACGATGCAAAAGACGAACGCCGAGAGATTGTTCAAGGTCCTGAATCAACCGGGTGACAATCGTCGGCGTGAGATCCATCTTGCGCGCGGCTGCAGAAAAGCCGCCTTCGTCCACCACGCACTGAAAGACGCGCATCGATTGAAGGTGGTCCATGATAATTTCCTTGGCCTCATTTTCCCATGCCGTCGGCAATCGCAGCCGGGGCATAACCCACCGCGATCTCAAGTGCCGCCGTTGCGATCGCTTGCCCACCCGAGCTGGTTTCATTGGCGCGGTATGGACGCGTAAGCACAGCCTTTTTAGGCGATCCCGAAACTTTTTCGTAGACCCTTTTCGACAGGGGTCGCAGGCATGAAGCGACGTAACTTGGCCAGAAGAGATGCTTCGCCTTTGGGCGTATGACGCATCTTCCAGGCGCCCAAGGCGGCGCTGACAATCGTTGCGGCAACTCCCTCAGGCGGCGGCGCCTTTTGAATATTGTTCTGGATCGCCTTGGAGACCATTCCAAGCTCCTTGGCGTAGTCAGAGATTCTGGCAACGGTCTGAGGTGCGTTGAGATCCAGGTTGGTCTTGGTAAACGATGGCTCGACAAGTGCCACACGGATGCCGAATTGACGCACCTCGTGATCCAAGGTTTCCGACAGCCCTTCAACAGCGTGCTTGGACGCTGAATACAGAGCCATGTACGGTGCAGGCAGAAAACCCAGCACCGAGCTGATGTTGACAATACGTCCTGACTGCTGCGCGCGCATATGCGGCAGCACCGCCTTGATCGTGCGCAAAAGACCGAATAGATTGGTGTCGAACAGGGTCTGCGCTTCGGCAATCGATGTTTCTTCCGTTGCGCCCAGCAAGGTCACTCCTGCACTGTTGACCAGCACGTCAATGCGCTTGGCTTGCGCCATGATGGTTTGGATTCCTCGCTCTATGGACGCTTCGTCACGGATGTCCATCTGGATGAGTACGACACCAGGTATGGCTTGCGCTGTGGCAGTGTTTCGCACGGTACCGAAGACGCGGCAACCTTGCTCGGAAAATTGCAACGCGGCAGCGCGTCCGATGCCCGATGAAACACCGGTAACGACGACAACTTTGGAGTTCGACATGGTTGTTACTTTCTTGTTGATGATTTCAATGGGTGGATTGAATCTGTGAAGGGGTCGGTTTGATCTTGAACCAGATGGAATACATGGCGGGCAGGAAAACCAGCGTCAGGATGGTCCCGGCAAAAGTGCCACCTATGAGCGTGTACGCAAGCGTTCCCCAGAACACGGAATGGGTAAGCGGAATGAAGGCCAGCATGGCAGCCAAGGCCGTCAGGATCACCGGTCGGGCGCGCTGCACCGTTGCTTCCACGACCGCACGGAACGAGTCCAACCCTGCTTTCTCGTTTTCACGGATCTGCCCGAGCAAAATCAGCGTATTGCGCATCAGAATCCCCGACAAAGCGATCAGGCCGACCAGCGCATTGATGCCAAAGGGCTGGCGGAACAGGAGCAGCGTCGGCACCACGCCGATGAGGCCCAGCGGACTGGTCAGGAAGACCATGACCATGCCGGAGATGGAGCGGACCTGCAGGATGATGATCAGCAGGGTGGCCGCCAGCATGATGGGGAAGATCGGCAGCATGGCGACTGTCGCCTTGCCGGCTTCCTCGATGGAGCCGGCCTCCGCGATGCGGTAGCCGCTGGGCAGCTTGGCGATGATGGGCTGGAGCTCCTTGGTCATGGCGGTAGACACGTCCGGTGGCTGCAGGCCATCGGCAATGTCGCCACGTACGGTGATCGTCGGTGTGCGGTCACGTCGCCGCAGGATGGGGTCTTCCATGCGCACTTCGACCTTGCCCACCTGTGACAACGGGATGCGCTGCCCAGCCGACCCGACCAGTGTGAAGCCGGCGATCTTCGCGGGGTCCAGACGAATGGCTCCGGCCGCACGGCCCACTACTTGTACCGAGCGGATATCCTCGCGCACTTCCGTCAGCGGCGCTCCACTCAGGAGGAACTGCAACTGCAGAGCGACCGAATTGGAGCTCAGCCCCAGGGCATGGAGCCGGTCCTGGTCGAGAGTGAAGTGCAGGGTGGGGACGCGCGGGCCCCAGTCCGTGTTGACGGTGCGCATCATCGGGCTGGCATGCAAGACGGCCTCGACCTCGGCGGAAATCTCGCGCAGCTTGTCCGGGTCCGGCCCCGTGACGCGGTAGGCCACCGGGAAGGGCGAGGGCGGGCCGAACACGATTTGGGTAACGCGCACACGTGCCTCGGGCGCAAGGTCGTCGGCAATGGCCTGACGCAGTCTGACCTTGAGGGCTTCCCGTTCCTTGTCATCGCCCGTCAGCACCACGATCTTGGCGAAGGACGGATCGGGCAGTTCAGGTGCCATTGCCAGGAAAAAGCGTGGAGCGCCCTGACCGATATAGGACGTGACGATCCTGGCTTCCTTTTGCTTGGCCAGCCAGGCTTCCACCTTCGCTGTCGCATCGCTGGTCTGCTGGATCGAAGTGCCGTAAGGCATCTGGACCTCGACCAGCACTTCCGGCCGGTCGGAAGTGGGGAAGAACTGCTTCTTGACCATTGCCATGCCGAGCACTGACACCACGAAAAGCCCGATCACCGCGCCAGCAACGATCCACTTGCGGGCGATGACGCGTCCCAGCAATTGACGAAAACGGTTGTAATGCGGCGTGTCATACAGGGCAACGGTGAGCGCTGTGTGGCTGCTGTGGCTCTTCTTGACGTCAGGCAGCAGCTTGATGCCCAGGTAGGGTGTAAAGACGACTGCGACCACCCATGAAGCGATCAGCGCGATTCCGACGATCCAGAACATGTTGCTGGTGTATTCACCCGCCGTGGAACGGGCGAATCCATTGGGCATGAAGCCCACGGCCGTGACCAGCGTGCCTGAAAGCATGGGCGCGGCGGTCAGACTCCATGCATAGGCCGATGCGGCGATACGGCTATAACCCTCTTCCATCTTCACCACCATCATTTCGACAGCAATGATGGCGTCATCCACCAGCAGACCCAGCGCCAGAATCAGCGAGCCCAGCGTGATGCGGTCGAAATTCTTTCCGGAGGCAGCCATGATCACAAACACGGCCGCCAGAGTCAGTGGTACGGCTGCAGCAACCACGATGCCGACGCGCCAGCCCATGCTGACGAAGCACACCACCATGACCACCAGCAGGGCGACGAAGAACTTGACCATGAACTCGTCCACAGCCGAGCTGATGTTGACGGATTGATCGGTCACCTTGGTCAGTGTCATGCCCAGCGGGAGTTCCTCATTGATCTTGCTGACTTCCGCACCAAGGGCCTTGCCCAGGTCGAGCCCGTTCCAGTCGTCGCGCATGACGACGCCGAGCAACAATGCCGGCTCACCGCCATTGCGAACCATGAAGGTGGTTGGGTCTTCATAACCGCGCTCGACGCTCGCCACATCCGACAACTTCAATGTGCGCCCCTGCGCGACGATGGGTGTCTGGCGAATCTTCTCCAGCGTGTCGAAGGCGCCATCGACACGTACAAAGACCTGTGGCCCCTTGGTCTCTATGGAGCCGGCGGGCGTCAGTACGTTCTGGCTGTTGAGCGCGGCAAAGATGTCTTGCGGCGCAACGCCCAGCGTGGCCAGACGGTCGTGGGAGAAGGAAACATAGATGCGTTCGGGCTGCTCGCCGATGATGTTGACCTTCTTGACGCCGGCGACATGCAGCAGTTTCTGGCGCAGCGCTTCCGCGTCGCGCACCAGCAGTCTCTGTGGTTCGCCCTTGGCCTTGAGTGCAAAGAGTGCAAAGGTCACATCCGCATATTCGTCGTTGACCATCGGGCCAATGACGCCAGCAGGCAACTTCTTGGCCTCGTCGCCAATTTTCTTGCGGGCCTGGTAGAACTCTTCCTGGACTTCGGCGGGCGGCGCGCTGTCACGCAGCGAAACCATGGTAAAGGCCAGGCCGGGGCGGGTGAAGGTTTCCGTGCGGTCGTACCAGCGCAGTTCCTGCATGCGCTTTTCCAACGGCTCGGCGACCTGGTCCTGCATCTCTTGGGCCGTCGCGCCTGGCCAGGCGGTGACGATCGTCATCTGCTTGATCGTGAATGGCGGGTCTTCTGCACGCCCGAGCTTGAAGAACGACAGAATGCCAGCGGCCGAGATCAGGAAGATCAGGAACAGGGTGATGGCGCGTTCGCGTACCGCGAGCGCCGACAGGTTGAAGCGGCCTTCATTCACGGACGCACTCCTTCGGTCGCCTTGGCGACGGCAAGACCCGCCACCCGGACCTGTTCGCCTTCGCGCAGCAAGTGCACGCCAAGCGCGACTATGCGTTCGCCTTGTTTGATCTGCCCGGCAACATATGCACCGGCGTCATCCATTCGCTGGACTGTGACTGGCCGCCAGGACACCTTTGCAGGCTCTCCCTGGATGACCCATACCCCAGGCCCCTTGCCCGCGTCGAACAAAGCGGCAATCGGCACGTGCAACCCGTCTTGCCCGGACGAGCGTCCATCGGGAATCTGCACGACGACTGTGGTGCCCAATGGCGCGTCTGACTGCGCCCCATCCAGTACATACCGCGCCTCAAAGGTGCGTGTGAGTCGATCCGCTGAGTTGGATAACTGCCGCAGCTTGGCCGCAACGACAATGCCCTCCTTGCCGAACAACGTGGCTTGTGCCGATGATCCGATGGTGGGGCGCAGCGTTTCAGGCAGTTGAATCACAGCCTCGCGGCTGCCAGCTTGGGCCAGACGGACCACGGTCTGGCCTGCGCCAACAACCTGGCCGGGTTCGGCCAGCGTCTCCATGACGACGCCGTCGGCATCGGCCACCAGCTCCGCATAGCGGTTCGCATTGCGGGCAAGATCTGCCTGGGCCTCAGCACTACTGAGTTGGGCTTTGGCTGCGTCGGCTGCAGCTTTGACCTGATCGTAGGCCGATGCCGAAATGGCACCGGTACCACGCAAGTCGTTGTAGCGGGCTTCGTCATCCGCAGTCTGCTTTGCGCGTGCGCGTGCGGCGGCAACGGCCTCCAGTGAAGCATTGGCTGCAAGCTTCAGGTCGGCGGGATCGATACGCATGAGCAATTGGCCGCGCTTGACGCTCTGCCCGGCGTCCACCAGTCGCTCCAACACCTTGCCGGAGACTCGAAATCCCAGGTCGCTCTGCACCCGGGCCGCTACGGTACCGGTGAACGAACGTGAGGCAGCGGCTGCCGTCTGGACAACCGCCGCACGAACCAAGGGCTGTTCGGTGCGCGGATCGACAGAAGCCTTTTCGCCGCAAGCGACCAACGCCAACGGCAGTGCACAAATGAATAGAGGTATAGCGAGGCGGAGCCGGAGCATGAAAGTCCCTTTGAGGAAATGATCAGGACTTTCATTATGGTACTAGTGACTAAATGTGTCAATAGTCACAAATATTTTCCGTCAAGGCGACAGGCTGCGGAGGATGAGGCTCGACAAAAGCAGGGGTGCCTCCTCGGTGTTCTCCAGGCTGTGTTGCAAGAGCAACGGATTGAGGTAGGGGCGCATGACCAGATAAATCGCCATCGCCGTTTCATCCAGGGGCGTCTTGCGCTCGAAGTCTCCGGTTTGGCGACCTTCTTGCAATATGTCCCGAAGCATCTTCTGGATGCGCCCTTCATAGGCAATAACCGACTGCCAGCGCTCGGTCGCAGCGGATGCGGCAATTTCGTACAGCTTGCGATCCTGGAAGAAAAGGCGAAGGCTCGACTCGGTCATGACCTTGAACATTCGGCGTAACTTCTCTGGCGGCGTATCAGTCCCGGCGATCGCTGCGCTGACCTCGGATTCGATCTGGAGAAGGCAGTTGGTGCAGATCACCTCGCCAATGGCTTGCTTGGACTCAAAGAACTTGTAGATGTAGGCCTTGGAAAACCCGATGACCTTGGCGAGATCGGAGACTGCTGTTTTTTCATAGCCGTAGCGGCTGAAGTGTTGTGTCGCGGCAACAACAATCTGATTTCGCACATCGTGATCGGCCGGGCCGCGGCCTGAAGCGGAATAAGAACTGGTTTTGGTCATAGCAGGTCAGCTTACGTCATTTGTGGGACTTGGACAATATGTGACTATTTGGTATATTAGTCACTATCAACTTTTAAGGAAGATATCCGATGTTGCCCAAACATACGCTTGCCGCGCTCGTGGTTGCCGGCCTGTCAGCAGGCTGTGCCGTAGGTCCAGAATATGTTCGTCCGAATGTGCCCATGCTGGAGCAATTCCAAGGTCAGGCTGCGGTAGATTTGCGACAGGCGAAAGCCACTGCCGACCTCACTACGTGGTGGACGGGTTTTGGAGATCCTCAGTTGACTGAGCTGGTGACCCAGGCATTGGAACAGAACCTGGATCTGGCACAGGCATCTGCTCGCTTGGCTCAGGCCCGCGCCGGTCTAGGCTTTGCCAACGCAGCAGTGCAGCCGTCCGGCAATATGAATGGTCAAGCCGCCAGAGCCTATCAATCGATAGAGACCCCTTTGGGCAGGGTCTTGAATTTGACACCAGGCTATGACCGTTATGGAAATGCTTACGAGGTCGACATCGGTGCAAGCTGGGAGTTGGACGTGTTTGGAGGGCTGCGCCGAGAGCAGGATGCAGCACGCGCCGAATACCAGTCTACAGAGGCAGGACTTGCGGCTACCCGCTTGGCAGTGGCGGCGCAGACGGCCGACACATACATCACCATTCGGGGCCTGCAAACCCGCTTGGATGTTGCACGCCACCAAGTCCAGACCCAACAGGATCTGCTCGCAACCATCAGGCTTTTGTACGGCAAAGGCCTGGCTGCAGAACTTCAAGTGAGGCAGGCAGAAGGCGCGCTTGCGCAGGTGCGGGCATCCATACCGGTTTTGGAGTCTGGTCTGGATGTGGCCATGAACGCGCTGGATGTGATGCTCGGCGCTCCAGCCGGAACGCACCGGCCGCAGTTGATTGCATCCGCCGCCATTCCGACACCGCCACGTATCACCGGCATAGGTTCACCCGCGGAGTTGCTCAGGCGTAGACCGGACCTCATTGCTGCCGAACGCCGCTTGGCCGCATCGAACGCGCGTATAGGCGTAGCCCTCGCTGAATACTATCCAAAGCTCTCTCTTAGCGGATTGATCGGTAGCGCTACTACCGTTTCCGGCAATTTGTTCACTGGAGGCGCCAGCCAAGCATCTGGCATGCTCGGTCTGCGTTGGCGTCTGTTCGACTTCGGCCGCATTGATGCGCAGATTGCCTTGGCCAAGGGACAAGAGGCCGAGTTGTTGGCTGCGTATCGACTCGCTGCTTTGCACGCAACCGAGGATGTGGAGAACGCGTTTTCGGCCCTGGTCAAGCGGGAAGCGCAGGGTGCCATATTGGCAGAAGGAGTGGATTCGCTAGGCCGTGCGCGTGAAGCTTCGTACGCAGCCTATCAAAAGGGAGTGGTCAGCTTGATCGAGGTCCTTCAGGCTGACGAGAGCCTGCTTCGCGCATCGGATGCAAAAGCGCAAGCACAAATGGAATCTGCGCGTGCGGCCGTCGCTACCTTTAGAGCACTTGGAGGTGGATGGCAACCCGGCGAAGTGAAGACGCTTGCAGCCAATTAGCTACTTGAATGGTCCTCTCAATCCAAGCAATCGTGACCCACGAACTTTTAGGTTATCGCTAAGCACCTCCGGTGCGCCCAAGGCGGTCAAGAATGTGAGAGTGTCGTGCCCTCACTAGGCTGACATTCGTCCGATACACCCATTTTCGTGCACGCGTTGTTGAATTAAGCGATTTGGAGGATCAGACGCGGTATATGGCAAACACAGTTGCCCAAAAGCCGCGACAGCAAGTGCCGCGACTTTCTGCTAATAGCTCAGAGTAACCACTTCAGGATGCGTTGGCCGAGGACCTCGCGACTGATGTCATAGCGATCGTGCAGCGTGGGCAGTGCACCAGCATCCGGATACTGGTCGGGTAAACCAACCAGCTCAAAGCCGGCTGGCTGAACCCGGTTACGCAGCAGTGTGCTCGACACCGCTTCACCTAGGTCACCCACGATGGAATGGTTTTCTGCCACAACCACTAGGCGACGCTTGTAGCGGACCGCTTCCAGAATGGCGGCTTCGTCTAGGGGCTTGATGGTGGGGCAGGTCAGCACCCCATGTATAACCCCCCGTTTGGGGGGTAGCATCACAATCACCCGCTATTCATACTTGCTTGGATACCGCTTTGCACTTTATGACCCGTTCTCAGTTAGCACCAATCCAGCTACTCGAAGTACAGCGGGAACTGTTCCGCCTGGGTTACCGCAATCTGCGTTCCCACGTGTTTGGTCAGATCTGTCTGTCCCTCCTGGTGGCGGCGGGTGTATGGGCTGCAGCACCCCACCAGCGCGTGATGCTTTGGGCACTATCCATGCAACTGGTGGCAGGCGTACTGTATGCAGCTGTCTGGTTTTTTCGCCACAAGGTTGCAAGGCCCGTGCCGGACCCACAGGTACTGCGCCAATGGCAAATCACAAACTTCTTCCTGATCTCGATTGCTGGATTGGCGTGGGGCAGCTTGGGTTTGCTGTTTGTGGTCAATGCGCAGGTCAGCAACCTGGTGGTGATGACTTCGTTCGCAGGTGCTTTGGCTTATTCCGCGGTAAGCAATGTTTACGACATGCGGGCCTTTTACGCCAGCGTGCTGCTGGGAACCGTGGCACTGACTTCGCAGCTACCTGAAATATTCGGTGAGCAGGCGCCATTTGTCGTTGGCATGTGCGTGCTGTATCTCATGGTGTTGGTCTTGATTGCCCGCAGTACACACAGGACCCTGATTGATTCGATCCAGTTGCGCCTGGACAATGAACAATTGGCTTTGACCAATGCCGCCCACGCCGCACGTGCCGAAAAGGCCAATCGCGACAAATCTGAATTTTTAGCCGCAGCCAGCCATGACCTGCGTCAGCCGGTGCATGCCTTGCTGCTGCTGATAGAGGCCTATCGACAAAGTGAACCGCAGGCGGCCAACCACCCTCTGATACAGAAGATTGCCGCGGCAGGTACGTCGGTGAGTTCGTTGTTTAACGCCTTGATGGAGCTTTCACGGCTGGACTCTGGCACAGAGCGCGTCACCCTGGAAGGCTTGGATCTGCCCGCCCTTTTGCGCGACACATTAGAGCCGGCGCGTCCCAAGGCCATCTACAAGGGACTAGCCATGCGATTGCGCATTGCCTCCACCCTTGAACACGTTGTGATGCGTACTGACAAACTATTGCTTGAACGCATATTGGGAAACCTACTGAGCAATGCTGTGCGTTACAGCGCCAAAGGCGGTGTTCTGTTGGCTCTGCGTCCGGCCCATGGGGGGCACGGTTTGTGGCTGGAGGTGTGGGACACGGGCGTTGGCATTGCCCCGCAGGACCATGAGCGTATCTTTGATCACTATGTCCAAATCGGCAATCGGGAACGCGACCGCAGCAAGGGTTTGGGTTTGGGACTGGCCATCGTGCGCCAGTCAACGGCCCTGCTGGGCCTGCGCGTGACCCTGCACTCACGTCCGGGACGCGGCAGTTGCTTTCGCTTGCATATTCCAGGCGAACTGTTTATGCAAATGGAACTGCCCCAGGTGAGCACTGATGTGGCGCAGGGCGAGCAGTTGTCCAAAGGTGTACTGGCTGGACGGCGCATTTTGCTGATCGATGACGACGTCATGGTTCTGCAGGCGATGCAGGCATTGCTAGGGAGCTGGAAAATCGACCTGCGCTGTGCAAGCGTGGGAACGCTCCGATTGGTGTTGGACCAGTGTGGGCCGCACTGGGTGCCCGAATGCATTATCAGCGACTACCGGTTGCCGGGAGAATTAAACGGCGTTGCGTTGTTGGATGCGTTGCTGGAACATTTTCCCAATGTCGTGGGGCTGTTGCAAACGGGCGAGCTTGCACAAAATGTTCAGGCCCAGGCCGAGGAGTCAGGCTACCTTGTCGCTTTCAAACCGGTTTCGCCGGACGTGCTGGCCCACACCTTGTGTGCCGTGCTGGACCGTACATCCGAAACGAGAACCGCGTGAAAATCCTGATTGTTGATGATCACCCGCTTACCTGCCAGGGTCTGGCAGCATTGCTGGGTGCCACGCAAGCGCAGACCAGCGTATCCAGCGCCTACACAGTGGCGCAGGCCCACAGCGAACTAGCGCGCCTGCCTGCACCTGACTGGATCTTTCTGGACATTAACCTGCCGGATGACCCGCAGCACCGGCTTTTCCATTGGCTGTGCAGCACACCGTGGATTGATCGTACGGTGCTGATATCGGCGGAGCTGGATCACAATCTGGTACGCACAGCACTGGCCGCTGGCGCGCGCGGCTTTATCCCCAAAACGGCCCAACCCGACAAGGTCTTACAGGGGTTTAACGCGGTGCTGGCGGGTGCGTTTTATGTGCCAGACAACGTAGCCCATCAACTGCGCATGTCAGCCCGAGAAGAGCAAAACCAGCGGGCGCTTTCACCCAGATTACGCCAGGTTCAGGACATGCTGTCACGCGGGGCCGCTAACAAGGTGATTGCACGCGAGCTGGGCTTGTCGGCTCACACCGTCAAGGAATACGTTTCTTCGGTACTGGCGTTTCATGGGGTGTCAAGCCGGATGGACTTGATCGTCAAACTCAGTTTCAACGGTGATGCAAAAGTGCCCTAAAGCGCGTTGCCATAGAGCCTCCAATTCCGATCGTCCATAAGTACTGACCTGTGGGGGTGTTCTCCGTGGCGTATCGGCTGTGTATTCCAGTCCAACACAGCCCCCCCATTCCAGTGCAAACCCTACCAGAGCTTCAAAAACCGGGGTGATTCAGTAGCGGCGTCATTGTTGGCCGTGCAGGGACCAGCCACAACTCCTCTTATTCGTCAACCCCTCCGTCATGGGGTGTAAGGTTGTTGCGGAATTCTGCATAGTTGGATTGCTAGTCAACATAAATCGCAACTTACAGGGAAGCCTATGAAACATCTTAATTGCGCGGCATGGATTGCTGCCGTACTCATGTCCGCGCTTGCTGGGACTGCTCAAGCCGGTCTGTTTGACAAGACCCCCAAGCCGGTTATTCTGGACGTGCAGGGTAACCGGGCAGACGAGTTCAAACAGCTTGTGCGTGACGATTTCGCTCTGGAAAAAGTCGCTAAAGCGGGTGTGCCCAACCCCGCCAAAGTCGCTATTGCAAAAATCCGTATTAATTTCGCCACTCAATCTTCAGCGGCCTCTACCGAAGGCCGGCCCGGTGGCAAAACAAGCAGCCAGTACGTGGACTACAACTTGCTCAATGTGCCCAAAGAAGATGTGCAAAAAATAGCAGACAATTTTTACGCCGACTTGGTCAAACTGCTTACCAGCAAGGGTTATGAGGTTCAGCCACAAGACTACTTGCTATCTGACCCAAAGTTTGCCGACGCCGTTGCGCAAACCAAGAGTCCGCTGGAGTCAGAAGCTTTGGTGAAAAAAGAGAAGTCCGTTGCCGCATTCGCTAAACAGACCGCACAATTTTCAGGCATGGGCAATGGGGGTATGGACTACTACGCCTTGTCCAAAGCGAAGAAGGACTCGATTGTTATGGAGCTGGATTTTGATATGGACATGGTGGCCATCAAAAAGGCCAGTGACAGTGGAAACTGGTTTCAATGGAAGCAGATTGAACATAAGCCCGCCTTGCATGTAAAAAGTGGTTATGTGCGGTTTCACTTCGACGGTAAGACAGCACAATTTTCTTTTTTGGAAAAGGCCATGCTGCCCGGCGAAGTTTTTGCAGGCGCCGAGAAGAAGGCTACGAGTGCCACCGATACAGCCGCCTTGGTCATTGGTGCGCTCATGGGTGCCGGGGGCAGTTCAAGCTCCTACAACCTGACACCCGTGGAGAATTTTCCTGACGCTATCGCAAAAAGCTTGCAACCTTTTGCGGAAGTGGTGATTCAGGGTTTGCCGCAACCCGTGCAGGTTGCGCAACCTGCAGCTCCTCAGTAGGGTGAGTGACTGGTTCGGAGAAATCAATTCAACCGCTGGTGTCACTTCCACCCACGAGTTCGGTGGCATACATGAAATCAACGGCCACCTACAAACCAATAACCCGATGGGCTTCCAGTAACCGGCCATTCTTAAGTGCAGCGACTGCATCCGGCCCATCTCGGTCAGAAAAACGACTGATCGTGATCCAGTTGCTCCCTAGAACTCTTGCGTATCGAACAGCCAGAAAAATAGGTTGTTTTCGACTTTAATTGCGCGAAATAAGTTCCCTGCTCTTCGTTATTCCGTTACTCCACCGTCACACTCTTGGCCAGATTCCTTGGCTTGTCGACATCGGTTCCGCGCGCGCAAGCGGTGTGATAGGCCAGCAACTGCAAGGGCACTACGTGCAGCAGCGGTGACAGTTCGCCATAGTGTTCCGGCATGCGGATCACGTGCAAGCCTTCGCCGCTTTCGATGTGCGTGTCACTGTCGGCCAGAACGTAGAGCACACCACCGCGGGCCCGCACCTCGTGCATATTGCTCTTGAGTTTTTCCAGCAGCGCATCGTTGGGTGCCACGGTAACGACCGGCATGGCACTGGTGACCAGGGCCAGTGGACCGTGCTTGAGCTCACCGGCGGGATACGCCTCGGCATGGATGTAGCTGATCTCCTTGAGCTTGAGCGCGCCTTCCAGTGCAATGGGGTAATGCAGGCCGCGGCCCAGGAAGAGGGCGTTCTCGCACTTGGCGAAGTCCTCGGCCCATGCAATCAGCTGCGGCTCCAGCGCCAGCACGGCTTGCAAAGCGGCGGGCAGGTGGCGCATGGCCTTGAGGTGGCGGGCTTCTTCCGTATCACTCAAGCGGCCTTTGGCCTGGGCCAGGCACAGGGTCAACAGAAACAGGCCTGCCAGTTGGGTGGTGAAGGCCTTGGTGGATGCCACGCCGATTTCCACGCCGGCACGCGTCACGTAGGCCAGGCTGCACTCGCGCACCATGGCGCTGGTGGCCACATTGCAGATGGTGAGTGTGTGCTTCATGCCCAGTGACTGGGCGTGGCGCAGGGCTGCCAGGGTGTCGGCGGTCTCGCCACTTTGGGTGATGGTGACCACCAGGGTATTGGGGTTGGGTACCGAGTCGCGGTAGCGGTACTCGCTGGCCACTTCCACATTGCAAGGTACCTTGGCAATGCTCTCTATCCAGTACTTGGCCGCGCAGCCGCTGTAGTAGCTGGTGCCGCAGGCCAGTATCAGTACCGAGTCGATCTGTTTGAACACGCGGGCGGCATTGGCGCCGGGCTGGTGGTTCATCTGCTGGTCAAACAGCTCGGGCGTGATGCCTTCCACGCCTTCGAGCGTGTCGGCGATGGCGCGCGGCTGCTCGAAGATTTCCTTTTGCATGTAGTGGCGGTAGGGGCCGAGTTCGGCCGCGCCGCTGTGTGCATGCACCGTTCTCACCGGGCGCAGGGCGGGGGCGACGGCCTTGTGCTCCTTGTCGAACAACCAGTACTTGCCCAGCTGTACGTCGACCAGGTCGCCTTCTTCCAAGTACACGATCTGGTCGGTCACGCCGGCCAGTGCCATGGCGTCGCTGGCCAGAAAGTGCTCCTGGCCGTCCTTGCCCACGCCCAGAATCAAGGGGGAGCCCGCACGCGCACCGATCAGGCGGTGCGGCTCGTCCTTGCAGAACACGGCAATCGCATAGGCGCCATGCAACTGCAGCACAGCGGCTTTGACGGCTTCAAACAAGTCGCCGTCATACAGGCTGTCAATTAGGTGGGCGATGACCTCGGTATCGGTCTGGCTGTCAAACACATAGCCACGCGCCTTCAGGCTGGCACGCAGTTCATCGTGGTTTTCGATGATGCCGTTGTGGACCAGGGCGATGTGTCCTGGCTTGGTGGCCGCATCCGAACCCACGCCGTGGCTGAAATGAGGGTGGGCGTTGTGCACGGCTGGCGCACCGTGGGTGGCCCAGCGGGTGTGGGCAATGCCCAGAAGGCCCTGTAGGTGGGTGCTGGAAATCTGCTCGACCAGTTCGGAAACGCGTGAGGTGCTGCGGGCGCGGCGCAAGCCCGGGTGCTGATCCTGCGCGTAGACCGCCACACCACAGGAGTCATACCCACGATATTCCAGACGTTCCAGGCCTTGAACCAGGATGGGAACAATGTTGCGGGTCGAAACCGCGCCGACGATGCCACACATAAAACGCGCTCCAGCAGTTGGTGATGGAGCGATATTAGATCGTCGATTAAGAAATAAGTGTCTAAATAAGTTTATAAAGTGAACTAATATTGCATTAAGTCAAAGAAGTGAAATTAAAAATTGAACATCATTAAAAAATGAAACAAATATCTTTGGATGCGATGGATATTCAAATCCTGGCGCAGTTGCAGCGCGACGCGTCGCTGAGCAATCAGGACCTGGCCCGGGCGGTGCACACTTCGGCGCCGACCTGTCTGCGGCGCATCAAGCGCATGCGTGAAGCAGGCCTGATTGAGCGGCAGATTGCGGTGCTCAATCCGGAAGCAATGGCACAAACCATAGGCCATGGTCTGAGCGCCATTGTAGAAATCACCCTGGATCGTCAGGGCGCCGAAGAACTGGAGCGTTTTGAAACCCGTGTGCTGCAAGACGCAGCCGTGCAGCAGTGTTATCGCGTATCGCCCGGGCCGGACTTTGTGCTGGTGGTGCATACCGCACACATGCCGGCTTACCAGGCGCTGGTGCAGCGCCTGTTCACCAGTGATGCCAATGTGCGCAACGTCAAGGCTTTTTTCAGTGTCAAACGCAGCAAGTTTGGCGCCGAACTATCCCTGCAAGAGGTCTGAGGTGACAGCCATGGCCGCTGGCAGACTCAGCTGCACGCGGCAGCCTGCATCCGGAGCGCCTTCGATGGTGACCGCCCCATTCAGACGCTGTGCAATCTTGTGGGTGAGTGCCAGACCCATGCCAACGCCGGGAAACTGACGCGTGGTGTGCAAGCGTTGAAACGGCTTGAACAGCCGCTCCCGCATCGCCGGGTTGAACCCCGCACCGTTGTCCTGAATGGACAGCGTGACCAGCGCGTTGCGGTGGCTATCGGCGGCGACCTGAAGCTCCACCGAAATGGAGATATGGGCCACATTGCGTTGCGCGGTGAACTTCAGGGCGTTGTCGAGGACGCAGTGCAAGGCGCGCCGCAACAGGGAGGCGTCTGCCATCACCTCAGGGGCGTGCGGTGGCACTGCCCATTGGACAGCGCGCCCGGGGTAGGGCTGCACCACCTCTGCCATCACGTCCTGCAACAGCGCATGCAGGGGTACCGGCGCGCATTGCACCGGGGACGTGCCCAGACGCGACAACTCGGTGAGCCCGTCCAGCAAGCTGCCCATATGCTGCGCCGACTCTGAAATCGTTTGCAGAAAGCCCCTGGATTCTTCCGGCAGCAACGGCCCGGCCTCCTCCTGTGCCAGTTGCGCGTAGCTCAGGATGTGGCGCAGCGGTGCGCGCAGGTCATGGGACACGGTGTAGGTGTAGTCCTGCATTTCCGCGCGCAGGCCTGCCAACTCGGCCTCCAGTGCCGCAATGCGTTGCTGTTGCGCGTCCGACATGGTGTGCCCTATGCCTTGGGGGCTTTCTTGGGGCGCGACCAGTTGGCAATAGAGACCTGCCGAACACGCGCCACGCTTAAGGCGCCAGCGGGTGTGTCCTTGGTGATGGTGGAGCCACCGCCTATGGTGCCGCCCGCACCCAGCGTCACAGGGGCAATCAGCACACAGTTGCTGCCCACGTGCACGTCGGCCTCGATCACGGTGCGATGCTTGTTGGCGCCGTCGTAATTGGCCGTAATGCTGCCGGCGCCATAGTTCACACGCTCGCCCACGGTGGCATCACCCAGATAGGCCAGGTGATTGGCCTTGGCGCCATCCGCCAGGGTGGAGTTCTTTACTTCCACAAAGTTGCCAATGTGCACTTCCTTGCCCAGCCGGGCGCCGGGACGCAGACGGGCGAACGGTCCGATCAATGATCCGGCACCCACCGTAACGCCCAGCTTCTCGCCGTCGATGTGGGTGAAAGGGTGAATCACGGCGCCTTCTTCAATCACGGCATTGGAGATCACGCAATGGGCACCAATGCTGACGCCCCGGCCCAGGCTGACCTGCCCGGTAAAGACGCAATTCACATCGATGCTCACGTCATGTGCACAGCGCAGGTCGCCCCGCACATCGATGCGGGCGGGGTCGGCCAGTCGCACGCCGTCCTCCATCAGCCGGTGGGCAATGCCATGCTGGTAAGCGCGCTCCAGTGCGGCCAGTTGCACCGGGCTGTTTACGCCAGCAACCTGCACCGCATCGTTGATCTTGTAGGCCACCACTTGCGCACCGTCTTCCACGGCAAAGCGCACGATGTCGGTCAGGTAGTACTCGGACTGCGCGTTCTTGTTGTCCAGGCGGGCCAGCCAGCGCTTGAGCGATGTTGCGGGCACCGCCATGATGCCGCTGTACACCTCGTGGACGGCACGCTGCTCTGGGCTGGCGTCCTTGTGCTCCACAATCGCTTTCACCGAGCCCGTCGTGTCGCGCACAATGCGGCCATAGCCCGTAGGATCAGGCATCTCCAGCGTCAGTAGCGCCAGATTGCGGCCAGCACCCGCAGCAATCAGGTGAAACAGCGTGTCTGCCTGCGTCAGCGGCACATCGCCCGATAGCACCAGCACCATACCGTCATCTTCCAGATGCGGCACCGCCTGTTGCACCGCGTGGCCTGTGCCCAGTTGCGGCTCCTGACGGGCAAACTCCAGGGTGAAACCCACGCCCGTGTTTGCTTTGCACGCAGCTTCCACCTCAGGGGCGCCGTGTCCGGTGATCACCACGGCCTTGCGTGCCTGCAGGCTGGCGGCGGTATCCAGCACGTGCTGCAGTAGCGACCGCCCGCCCAGGGTGTGCAGCACTTTGGGCAGCGAGCTCTTCATGCGGGTACCTTTGCCAGCCGCCATGATGACCACGTCAATGGGCGTGCCCATGCTGGAAAGCGGGGATTGTGAACTCATGGATTTCCTTCCTGATGCGAGACTATTCGCGCCTCCGGTGCGCGATGCCCCGGTATTATCCGTGCCCGCACAGAGGCATCACACCGGCCAGATAGCGCCGTAATCGTTCAATATGGCGTCCAGCGGCATGTCGTGGGGTTCGGGCTCGAAATCAGGCAGGAAGCCCATGCCAAAGCCCAGTCCCACCGAAAACGGCTTGGGGTTCAGACTGGACAGCATGCGGTCGTAGAAACCACCGCCATAGCCCAGGCGGAAGCCGCCAGGCCCGTAGCCCACGCACGGGGCAAAGACCAGCGTGGGGACGATCACCTCGGTGTCCTTGGGCTTGGGAATGCCGTAGGCGTCTTCTTCCATGGGGCAGCCCGGATACCAGGCATGGAAGGTCATGGTGTGGGTTTCTTTGTTCACCACCGGCAGTCCGATGCGCCGCGGCTCGGGCTGGTCCAGCAGTTCGCCATCTTCCTTCCAGCGATGCAGGGCGGGCAGGGGGTCGAACTCGCCCTTGATGGGCCAATACGCGCCAATCACGATGTCCGGCCTGCCGACCAGCCAGATGCGCATGACCTGCTGCAGCATGTCTGCCCGCAGCTGCCGGTCCGGCAGGCTGTTGCGCTGTTCAATCAATGCGGCGCGAAGGGCCTTTTTTTCCAATGCTTTTGCCGTGTTCGAGTTGTCCATAATGTCCACATGCAGTTTCCAGCCATTCTGACACCGTTAGCCCTAGCCGCCTGTGTCTTCTTGCCATCCGTTTCACCTGTTTTTGCCCAGGGTCGTGACAACGCCCACTACGACGAAGTCATCACCGACATGGCGCAAGCCTACAAGGTCCGCGACCGCAAGCGCCTGACAGGCCTGTTGCCCCAGGTACGTGGCTATGTGCTGGAGCCCTGGGGAGCCTACTGGGAGCTGTCGGCGCGACTGGATGAGGCCAGTCCGACCGAGATACAGGATTTTCTCGCACGCTACAGCGGGACCTATCAGGAAGACAAGCTGCGTACCGAATGGCTGCTGCAGCTCGGGCGCAACCGGGACTGGGTCGCCTTCAACCGGGAATTCCTCAAGTACCGCATGGGAGACGACAAGTCGGTGCGCTGCTATGGTCTGCTGGCCGACCATCTTGCCACCGGGGCCGATGTCAAGGCGGATGTGCTGCAGACCTGGATGTCGCTCAAGGATGCGGACGAAGGCTGTGCCGCCGCCGCCGAACAACTGGTCAAGGATCACGCGGTAAAGCCCGATCTGGTCTGGCCGCGCGCCCGGCTGGGCTTTGAGAACGATCGCTTGCGCATCACCACCCAGGCAGTGGGCATCGTCAAGGACGGCCTGGTGAAGGCCGTGAGTGACATTTACGCCAATCCATCCAAATACCTGAACGACAAGCTCACCGCGCTGCGGCCGCAAACCCGTGAGCTGGTCTCTTTGGCCATCATCCGCCTGGCCTATCTGGATCCGGATGCCGCTGCGGTCGAAGTCAACCACCTGCGCTGGAAAGCCCAGCTCACACAGGAGGAGCGCAGTTGGATCTGGGGCGCGATCGGCAAGCGCGCCGCGATCAAGCAATCCAATGATGCGGTGGGCTACTTTGCCCAGGGTGACTTCAACCAAATGCATGAAGACCATCTGGCCTGGGCCGTGCGCGCGGCCTTGCGTGCGGGCAGGTGGCAGATGGTGCAGGACGCCATTGCCGCCATGCCGGAAGCCATGGCGGCCGAGCCGGTCTGGGTCTACTGGCGCGCCAGGGCGATGCTGGCTTTGCCTGCCGTCGATGGCGGGCGTGAAGTGGCGCTGAACCTGATGCGCGGCATTGCCGGCGTGCGCGGCTTTTATGAACAACTGGCACTCGAGGAGTTGGGCCAACGCATTACCGTTCCGGAGCGTCCTGCACCGCTAACGGTGGAAGAGCGTGAAGCGGCCCGTGCCAACCCCGGTCTGGCCCGCGCGCTCTACGCCATCCAGGTTGGTCTGCGTTCCGAAGGGGTTCGCGAATGGAACTACAGCACCAATCTGCACGTGCGTGGTGGTCTGGACGACCGCGCCATGTTGGCAGCTGCCGACCTGGCTTGCCGCGCCGAGGTGTGGGATCGTTGCATCAACAGCAGCGACCGCACCCGCAACCTGATGGACTTCGAGCAGCGCTTTCCCATGCCGTTTCGCAATTCGGTGCTGGCACGTAGCAAGCAAATCGGCATTGATCCAGCTTATGTGTACGGTCTGATCCGCCAGGAAAGCCGCTTCATCATGGATGCCAGGTCGGGCGTGGGTGCTTCCGGCCTGATGCAGGTGATGCCTGCCACGGCCAAATGGACGGCCAGGAAGCTGGGGATGACGGACTTCCAGCCGGCACAGATCACCGAGCGCGACACCAACATCGCCATTGGTACGGGCTATCTCAAGCTGCTGCTGGATTCCTTTGGCGGCTCCATGCCCATGGCCGCCGCTGCCTACAACGCCGGCCCGGGGCGCCCCCGCAACTGGCGCAACGGTCCGGTGCTGGAGGCTGCCATCTGGGCCGAGAACATTCCCTTCAACGAGACGCGGGACTACGTGAAGAAGGTGCTCTCCAATACCGCCAACTACGCAGCACTGATCACCGGGCAGCCGCAATCCCTCAAAGCCAGATTGGGTACGGTGGGTCCGTTGGACGCCAATACGCCGGACGCCAGCACCGATCTGCCCTGATGATGCGATGGGCTTGGTTTAGCATGGTGTCTTTATAGGAAAGACCACCATGCTCAAACTTTTTGTAGGAAACAAAAACTACTCTTCCTGGTCCATGCGTCCCTGGGTACTGATGCGCCAGGCAGGTATTGATTTTGAAGAGCACATGGTGCGCTTTGATTCCTTTGACGCCGACTCCCGCTTCAAGCAGACCCTGGCCGATTTGTCGCCCACGGGCAAGGTGCCGCTGCTGGTGGATGGCGATCTGGCTGTCTGGGACACGTTGTCCATTGCCGAATACCTGGCAGAACAGTTTCCTCAGAAGAACCTCTGGCCCAAGGACAAGGCTGCGCGCGCGCAGGCACGCAGCGTGTGTGCGGAGATGCACAGCGGCTTCAGTGGCCTGCGCAATCTGTGCCCCATGAATATCGAGGCGTCCCTGCCTGAAGTGGGTGCGCTGCTGTGGCGCGACAAGCCCGAAATTCGCAGCGAGGTGCAGCGTATCGTCCAGATGTGGAGCGGTTTGCTGGAGGCCCATGGAGGCCCCATGCTGTTTGGCGACTTCAGTATTGCAGACGCCTACTTTGCGCCGGTGTGCATGCGTTTCAGAACGTATATGCTGCCGCTGCCCATCTCGATTGCCGACTATGTGGGGCGCGTCTCCGATCTGCCTGGCGTGGCTGCGTGGATAGAGGGGGCCCTGGCAGAAAAAGACTTCCTCGACTTCGAAGAGCCCTACCGCCTGCAACCCTGACTTTCATGCAAACCTATCTGGTTGGTGGTGCCGTGCGTGATGCCCTGATGGGCCTGCCCATGCGCGACCGCGACTGGGTAGTGGTGGGAACCACGCCGCAGGCACTTCTGGATCAGGGCTATGTCCAGGTCGGGCGGGACTTTCCGGTGTTCCTGCATCCGCACAGCAAGGAAGAGTACGCACTGGCCCGTACCGAGCGCAAGTCCGGTCACGGCTACACCGGCTTTACCGTGCATGCGGACCCCTCGGTCACGCTGGAAGAAGACCTGGCGCGGCGCGACCTGACCATCAATGCCATTGCACTGCCTGCGCAGTGTCTGCAGACTGATGGCCGCTTTGACGCTGCGCAGCTGGTGGATCCTTTTCATGGACGCGCCGATGTCGATGCCAAGGTGATACGCCATGTGACACCGGCCTTCCGCGAAGACCCGGTGCGCATCCTGCGCGTGGCGCGGTTTGCTGCGCGGTTTGCAGATTACCGGGTCGCGCCCGAGACGCAGGCCCTGATGCAGAGCATGGTGCAAGACGGTGAAGTGGACCATCTGGTGGCTGAGCGCGTCTGGCAGGAACTGGCCAAGGGACTGATGGAGGCAACGCCTTCGCGCATGTTCGGGGTGTTGCGCAGTTGCGGCGCGCTCAAGCGTTTGCTGCCGGAACTCGATCGTCTATGGGGCGTACCGCAAAGTCCGCAGCAGCATCCGGAAGTGGACACTGGTGTGCATGTGATGCTGGTGCTGGACATGGCCGCGCAACTGCAATGCAGTCTGGCTGTGCGCTTTGCCTGCCTGGGCCATGACCTGGGCAAGGGCAACACACCTGCAGACGTGTTGCCGCGCCACATTGGCCATGAGGCGCGCAGCGTGCGTCTGTTGCAGGTGTTGTGCAAGCGCCTGCGGGTACCGACCGAGTGCGCCGAGTTGGCGGAGGTCGTCGCACGCGAACACGGCAACATCCACCGCAGCAGCGAGCTGGGTGCCGATGCGATGCTGCGCCTGCTGGAGCGCTGCGACGCCATCCGCAAGCCGGCACGCATGGCAGAAGTGCTCTGGGCCTGCGAGTGCGATGCGCGCGGCAGGCAGGGCTTGCAGGACGCAGCCTACCCGCAACGCGCACGCCTGTGGCATGCATTGCAGCAAGTGTTGTCGGTGGACACCGCGCCGGTTGCAGCTGCTGCGCAGCAGCATGGCGCCACGGGCCTGCAGATCGGTGCTGCAGTACGCAAGGCGCGCCTTGCCGCCATCTCCTGACCTCGGCGCAAACCCTCTTCTGAATTGACCCTGACAGGGTCAGGGGTACGCCTCAGTGTTTCCCCTAGTGTGGCGTCTATCCGAAAAGACAGATACTTGGTTTTCTGTCCGAACTAAATCATGTCAAACAGGGTTTGAACGGCAGGAGGTCAATTCAACACAGATGCCCGAACAGGGCTCATTTTCTGGAGACAAGCATGAAATTTAAACGTCAACTTACCGCATTGGCATTTGCCATGGCTGCTGGTTCCTCTTTCGCACAACTGGTTGTCGGCGTGAGCTACGACGCCTTCCAGGAAGAGCGCTGGAAGACCGACGAAGCTGCCATCAAGGCTGAGCTGGCCAAGCATGGCGCCAAGTACATCATGTCCGATGCAGGTGCTTCCACTGAAAAGCAGCTGACCGACATCGACGGTCTGATCGCCAAGGGCGCCAAGGTGTTGATCGTTCTGGGGCGTGACAAGGACGCCATCCTGCCCGCCGTCAACAAGGCCAACCAGCTGAAGATTCCAGTGATCGCCTATGACCGCCTGTTTGAAGCTCCTGGAGTGACTTACATCACCTTCGACAACAAGGAAGTGGGCCGCATGACCGCACGCGCCATCCTGGCTGCCAAGCCCAAGGGCAACTTCGCCATCATCAAGGGCGACCCGGGTGATGCCAACGCCAACTTCTTGCGTGAAGGTCAACAGGAAATTCTGGAGCCTGCTATCAAGAAGGGTGACGTGAAGATCGTCGGTGAAGAGTACACCGCTGGCTGGAATCCCCAGAACGCCCAGAAGAACATGGAACAGATCCTGACCAAGAACGGCAACAAGGTTGACGCCGTGGTTTGCCAGAACGACGGCATGGCCGGTGGTGTGGTTGCAGCGTTGACTGCCAAGGGTCTGCAAGGCATTCCCGTATCCGGTCAGGACGGTGACTTGGCTGCGCTGAATCGCGTGGCCCTGGGTACACAGACCGTGTCGGTGTGGAAGAACTCTGCTGACCTGGGAACTGCTGCTGCCAAGGCCGCCGTGGAACTGGGTGCGGGCAAGCCTGTGACCGGTGCGGTGGACTGGGCCGGTGGTGAGAAGAAGGTTTCTCTGAAGTCCATCTTCCTCAAGCCCATCCCCGTGACCCAAGCCAACCTGGAAGTGGTGGTCAAGGCCGGCCACATCAAGAAGGAAGAGCTGTGCAAGGGCGTGACCGATCCCAAGGTAACTGCCTGCAAATAAACCAATAGGCTAGGGATTTTGAATCCGACACCGCGGGCCGGGTGAACGCTTGGTTGCCGCGGTGTTTTTTTGGTTTCGTATTTAGGGCAAAGTTTGGAGTAGTCAATGAATCAAGCATTACAGAACTTGAAACATTCGGCCGTTGATTGGCGCATGGTGCTGATGGCCGGAGTATTGGTGGTGATCACCGTCATTTTTAACGTGTTGACAGACGGCATCTTTTTCTCTGCCGAGAACCTGTACAACATTGCACAGCAGACCGCTGTGGTTGGAATTCTTGCCACGGTGATGGTCTTGATCATCGTGGCCCGGCACATCGATTTGTCGGTGGGCTCCGTGATGGGTTTTGTCGGTGTGCTCATCGCCTTCCTGATGTACACCTCGCACTGGTCCTGGCCTGCGGCCTGTCTGGCCGGCCTGGCGGCTGCGATTGTGGTGGCCATGTACCAGGGCGCGTTGACGGCCTTCGTCGGTGTGCCATCCTTTGTGGTGACCCTGGGCGGCCTGATGTCGTTCCGTGGTGCCGCCTATCTGGTGGCAGACGGCAAGACGCAACCGTTGAGCGACCCCTTCTTCCTCAAGTTGGGTGGCGGCTTCAATGGTGGCATTGGTACCACGGCCAGCTGGGTGCTGGGTGCGGTGATCAGTCTGGGCATTCTGCTTTCCATGCTGGCCAAGCGCCGCGCCAAGAAGCGCTATGACGTGCCCACCAATCCTTTCGTGATCGATCTGGCGTTGTCGCTCATTCCCGTGGTCATCGTGCTGGGCTTTGTGGCCGTGATGAATTCCTACCAGATTCCCAGCAAGGACGATGCGCAGGGCATTCCCATTCCCGTGCTGATCTGGGGTGTCGTGGCGCTGTTCATGTCCTTCCTGGTTCACCGTACTCGCTTCGGCCGCTACGTGTTTGCCATGGGTGGCAATCCGGATGCCGCTGCGCTGGTAGGTATCCCGGTCAAGCGCGTCACCATGCTGCTGTTCCTGCTGCTGGCGGTACTGACCACCGTCGCCGCCATCGTGGCCATCTCGCGCCTGAATGCCGGTACCAACTCCCTGGGCAACAGTCTGGAACTGCTGGTGATTGCGGCTACCGTCATCGGTGGCACAGCGCTGGCCGGTGGTAGCGGCACCATTGTTGGATCGGTGCTGGGTGCGCTGATCATGCAATGCATTGACAGCGGCATGCTGTTGCTCGACGTATCCATTGGTACCCGTTACGTGATCATCGGCCAGGTTCTGATCGCAGCGGTGGTGTTTGACGTGGCCTATCGCAAATGGACAGGAGACGTGCAATGACCACCGAATCGCATAACGCAGAGGCAGCGGCCAAGCGAGCCAAGGCAGACCCCAACAAATGCCTGGTGGAGCTGCGCAACATCAAGAAGGCTTTCGGTGGTGTGCACGCCGTGGACGATGTGTCAATCAACCTCTATCCCGGTGAAGTGGTGGCCGTGCTGGGCCACAACGGCGCAGGCAAGTCTACGCTCATGAAGATGCTGGCCGGTGCCTACCCTATCGACAGCGGCGAGGTCATCATCAATGGCGAGAAGTCGCACATCCGCACACCTGCCGATGCGCAGGCCGTGGGCATCGAGTCCATCTACCAGACGCTGGCCCTTGCCGACAACCTGGATTCGGTGGCCAACCTGTTCCTGGGACGCGAACTGCTGACCAAGTGGAACACGCTGGACGACCACCGCATGGACGCGGACGCCCGCAAGGTGTTCCAGCGCCTGAATAAGAACTTCAAGAATTACCACACGCCAGTGCGCCGCCTCTCCGGTGGTCAGCGTCAGGTGGTGGCCATTTCGCGGGCCATCTACTTCAACGCCCAGATCCTGATCATGGATGAGCCCACCGCGGCACTGGGACCGGAAGAGACCGCCATGGTGGCCAAGCTGATCGAGCAGCTCAAGGCCGAAGGCGTGGGCATTTTCCTGATCAGCCATGACATGCACGACGTGTTTGCGCTGAGCGACCGTTTGTCGGTCATGAAGAACGGCAAGCTGGTGGGTACCTACCGTACCCAGGATGTGACCGAAGACGAAGTGCTGGGCATGATCATTCTGGGCAAGAAGCCCGAAGGCAAGCCCCAGACTGAACGTCCTGCGCGCTAAGTGTTGCTTGACCATAGATCCATAAGAACCGGCTGAAACCGCATGAAAACGACGGGAGATTTGCAACTGCTCAAGCGGATCAACCGCAGCGTATTGCTGCGCCTGATCCGTAGCCAGCCAGACCTTTCCCGGGCCCGCCTGGCGCATTTGAGCGGCCTGACCAAGTCCACTGTGAGCGCCCTGGTGCGTGAGCTGTTGGATGAGCATTGGCTCACAGAGGCCGATGCACCGGTGGCGTCCCAGGGCATGGGGCGACCTTCCACGCCGCTCAACATCGACAACCACAAACGTGTGTTGATCGGTGTTGAGATCGCGGTGGATTGCCTACGCGTGGTCTGTGTCTCGCTGTGCGGTGACGTGCTGTCGCAGACCGAGGTGGAGCTCCCGGACAAGCGCCCGGCCAGCGCCTGCAAGCAGGCGGGCAAGCTGGTGCGTGCGCTGTGCAAGCAGCTCAAGGAAAAGCAATTGTTGCTCTCCGGTGTGGGCGTGTGCCTGCCTGGTGCGGTGGAAGACGGCAGTGGCATCGTGCGTCTGGCGCCCAACCTGGGCTGGCGCGACGTACCGTTCCTGTCCATGCTGTCCGCCGAATTTGCCCATGCGGGCATCGCGCCGGCCAACATTCATTTGCAGAACGATGCCGATGCCGCGGCGCTGGGTGAATACGAGTTCGGCGACTCTGGCGATGACGCGCTCATCTTCATCAACTGCGATGTGGGCGTGGGCGCAGGCATCGTGCTCAATGATCGCCTGTTTACCGGCTTTCTGGGCACCGCTGGCGAGGTGGGCCACAGCATTCTGCAAGTCAACGGCCCGCTGTGTTCCTGTGGACGCAAGGGTTGTGCCGAAGCCTTTATCGGAGCCCGCGCGCTTGCCCGCAAGAACGGCGTGGCGCAGGCCGGTGAATACCTGGGCGTGCTGCTGCAGAACTTGGATGCCATGTTCAATCCGCACGTCATCGTCATAGGTGGGCGCTCCTGCGTTGACAACCCGTCATTGGTGGAAATTGCCCGCAACACCCAGCTGGCCTATGCGCAGACAGCAGGCATGCGCGCACCGGTGGTGCGGTCCGCACGCTACGGCCTGCAGGCTGCTGCGGTAGGCGCTGCGGCCCTGGTATTGCACCAATTTTTGCGACCCCTACTCAAAGAATCGAACCATGTATCTGGGAATTGATGTCGGCACCTCCGAAGTGAAGGTGTTGCTGCTGGACGACCAGCACCGCACCATTGGTACGGCTGGCTCCACGCTCGAAGTATCACGTCCCCACCCGGGCCACAGCGAGCAGGACCCGGCCAGCTGGTGGAGCGCCACTGGCAAGGCGCTCAAGACGTTGCAGCAAAACCATCCGCAGGAATACCAGGCGGTGCGTGCCATCGGCCTGTCCGGCCAGATGCATGGCGCCGTGTTGTTGGACTCGGCCAACCGGGTGCTGCGCCCCGCCATTTTGTGGAACGATACCCGCAGCGCGCTGGAGTGCGAAGAGATGATGGCTGAGCTGCCAGCGGCAGCCCAGCTTGCAGGCAGTCTCATCATGCCGGGCTTTACCGCGCCCAAGCTGCGCTGGGTGGCCAAGCACGAGCCGCAGGTTTTCTCGCAGGTGTCCAAGGTGCTGCTACCCAAGGACTACGTGCGTCTGATGCTCACGGGTGAGCACATCACCGATTTGTCGGACGCCAGCGGCACAGCCTGGCTGGATGTGGCCAATCGCGCGTGGTCTCCCGAGCTGCTGGCACTGACGCGTCTGAGCGAAGTGCAGATGCCGCACGTGGTGGAGGGCAGCGCGCCTGGCGGCGCACTAAGCCCGTCGGCGGCTTCCGCGCTGGGCCTGAAGCCCGGCATCGTCGTGGCCGGCGGCGCCGGTGACAACGCCTCCAGTGCCGTGGGCATGGGCGCCGTGAATGCGGGCGAGGGCTTCCTGTCGCTGGGTACCAGCGGTGTGTTGTTTGTCGTGACGCCACGCTTTGCGCCCAACGCCAGCAGCGCCACCCATGCCTTCTGCCATGCCGTGCCCGAGCGCTGGCACCAGATGAGCGTGATGCTGTCGGCCGCCAGCTGCCTGCAGTGGGCCAAGCAGGCGTTGGGTGCCGCATCGGAATCCGCACTGGAGCAACAGGCCAGCGGGCTCGACTTTGCCAGCCGCGCCGATGCGCCGCTGTTCCTGCCCTACCTCAGCGGGGAACGTACGCCGCACAACGACGCCGTCATCCGCGCCAGCTTCCACCACATCAGCCACAGCACCAGCCAGGCTGCATTGGCCTATTCGGTGATTGAAGGCGTGACCTTTGGTCTGACCGATGGCCTTAACGCACTCAAAAAGGCTGGCAGTAACGTCACGCGTCTCTCGTTGGTGGGTGGCGGCGCACGCAGTGCCATGTGGGCGCAGCAACTGGCTTCCTCGCTGAACGTCGAGATCGTGACCCATGCCGACTCCGCCGCTGGCGGTGCCCTGGGCGCAGCGCGACTGGGCTGGCTGGCTACTGGCGCAACGCTGGAGCAAGTGTGCACCCAACCCGCCGTCACCCGCAGTTACCGCCCGGACGCTGCAGAGCAGGCCCTGCTGGCACCGCGCTATGCACACTTCCAGGCCATATACCCCGCACTCAAAGCGCTGCAATAGACAGCGCACCCCCAACCCTATCCGATGGTCCCCATCGCTACACCCCAAGGAATCACCATGAGCAATTATTTCGACGCCATCGCCCCCATCCGTTACGCTGGCCAGCAATCGCAGGAGCCGCTGAGCTTCAAGTGGTACGACAAGGACCGCATCGTCGCCGGCAAACGCATGGAAGACCATCTGCGCTTTGCCGTGTGCTACTGGCACAGCTTCTGCTGGAACGGCTTCGATCCGTTCGGCTACGACGGCACCTTCGAGCGCCCCTGGCAGCACATGAGCGACCCCATGGCCGCAGCCAAGGCCAAGGCCGACAACGCATTCGACTTCTTCCAGAAGTTGGGCGCTCCGTACTACTGCTTCCACGACCGCGACGTGGCACCCGAGGGCAGCACGCCGCGCGAGAGCGTGGCCAATCTGCACGCCATGGTGGACGTGCTGGCCAGGAAGCAGCAGGACACCGGCATGAAGCTGCTGTGGGGCACGGCCAACCTGTTTTCACACCGCCGCTTCATGTCGGGCGCAGCCACCAATCCCAACCCCGAAATCTTTGCCCTGGGCGCCCTGCAGGTCAAGGAAGCCATGGACGCGACGCTCAAGCTGGGCGGCGAGAACTATGTGCTCTGGGGTGGCCGCGAAGGCTACGAGACGCTCATCAACACCCGCATGGGCCAGGAGCTCGACCAGATGGGCCGCTTTCTCAACATGGTGGTGGAATACAAGCACAAGATTGGTTTCAAGGGCGCCATCCTGCTGGAACCCAAGCCGCGCGAACCCTCCAAGCACCAGTACGACTTTGACGTCGCTACGGTCTACGGCTTCCTGCTCAAGCACGGCCTGGAAAAGGAAGTCAAGGTCAACATCGAAGCCAACCACGCCACCCTGGCGGGCCATAGCTTCGAGCACGAAATCGTCAGCGCCATTGATCTGGGCATCTTCGGCTCCATCGACATGAACCGCGGCGACATGCAGTGCCAGTGGGACACCGACCAGTTCCCCAACAACATTCCCGAGACGGCACTGGCCATGTACTACATCCTCAAGAGTGGCGGTTTCACCACGGGTGGTCTGAACTTCGACAGCAAGGTGCGTCGCCAGTCCATCGACCCGGAAGACATGTTCCACGGCCACATTGGTGCCATGGATGTATCGGCCCGTGCGCTGCTGATTGCCGACGCCATGATCACCGATGGCCGCTTTGCCAAGATTACCGAAGAGCGCTATGCCGGCTGGAACACCGACTTCGGCAAGGATCTGCTGGGTGGCAAGCTGAGCCTGGATGCTGTGGCGGCCCGTGTGCTGGAACACAACACCGACACCCGCCCGGTGTCCGGCCGCCAGGAGCACATCGAAAACCTGCTCAACTCCTTCATCTGACGCGCCATGAAAAAAGTCGTATGGGGCGTGCTGAGCACCGCCAAGATTGGCTGGGAGAAGGTGATCCCTGCCATGCTCAAGAGCGAACACTGCGAAGTACGCGCCATCGGCTCACGCTCGCTGGACAAGGGCCGTGCGCTGGCTGACCGCCTGGGCATCCCCAAGGCCTATGGCAGCTACGAAGCGCTGTTGGCCGACCCGGAAATCGAAGCCATCTACAACCCGCTGCCCAACCACGAGCATGTACCCATGACGCTGGCGGCAGCGCGTGCGGGCAAGCACGTGCTGTGTGAGAAACCGGTTGCATTGAATGCCAAGGAAGCAGAACAGCTGCGCGCCGTGGCAGACAAGGTGCACATCATGGAAGCCTTCATGGTGCGCTTTCATCCGCAATGGCTGTCGGTGCGCGAGCGCGTGCGCAGTGGTGAGGTGGGGGAGCTGCGTTCCATCCATACCTATTTCTCGTATTTCAACCGCGACCCGGGCAATGTCCGCAACCAGGCAGATATTGGTGGTGGTGCGCTGTATGACATCGGCTGCTATCCGATCGTCACTGGGCGCTTCCTGTTCGGCGCCGAACCGAAACGGGTTATCGCCCTGGTCGACCGTGATCCGGATTTCAAGACCGACCGCATGGTCAGCGCCCTGGTGGATTTCGGTGAAGGCCGCCGACTGGACTTCACCGTGTCGACCCAGAGCGTGCCCTACCAGCGTGTGCAGGTGTGTGGCACCAAGAAGCGCATCGAGATCGAAATCCCGTTCAACGCACCGCTGGGCGGCAGCACCAAGGTCTATACCGACGACGGTGCGCGGCTGGATGGTGGCTCCACCAGTGCCGAAGTGATTCCAGCCTGCGACATGTACACGCTGGAAGTGGATGCCTTTTCGCGTGCCGTACGTGGCGACATCGCGCTGCCTTACGGCGTGGAAGATGCCATTCTGAATATGCGCGTCATCGATGCCTTGTTTGCGTCCGAAAAGACCGGGGCCTGGGTCAACGTTTAACAACTGCAAACACACCATGCACAAGCCACGTCTCCCACTCCTTGCGTCACTGCTCGCGTTTGCGGCGACCAGTGGGCTGCATGCGGCAACACTTGCCATTCCGCATTTCATTGAAGAGACCGATGCTGCGGGCCTGCAAATCCGGTTCGAGGGGCAGGACGAATACATGGTGGGGGGCGGAGTGGCCGTGTTTGATTGCGATGGCGGTGGATTGCCATCCATCTACGTAACCGGCGGCGTCAACAAGTCCAAGTTCTACCGCAACAAGAGCGCACGCGGCGGCCCCATCAAGCTGCAGGAAGAGCGCACCGGCCTGGAGTTGACCAACGCTACCGGCGCCTATCCCATTGATATCGATGGTGACGGCAATGTGGACCTGGTGGTGCTGCGCGTAGGCGAGATTGCCGTGTTCCGTGGACTGGGCCAGTGCAAGTTCGAGCGAGCCAATGAGATGTGGAACATTCCTGCCAGCAACGATTGGCACACCGCGTTCTCGGCCACCTGGGAGCGCGGACAGAGCTGGCCGACCCTGGCCATAGGCAGCTACTACGACCGCAGCCGCCCCGACTTCCCCTGGGGCACCTGCACGCCGGCCATGCTGTTGCGGCCTGACGCCAGTGGCAAGAAGTTTGCGGCGCCTGAAATGCTCACGCCCAGCTACTGCGCGCTGTCCATGCTGTTCTCCGACTGGAACCGCAGCGGCGAGGCGTCCTTGCGCGTGAGCAACGACCGCGAGTACTACAAGGGAGGACAGGAGCAACTCTGGAAGGTGACACCGGGCCAGCCCGCGCGTCAGTACACCGCCGAAGAGGGCTGGAAACGCCTGCAGGTGTGGGGCATGGGCATTGCCAGCCACGACATTGACGGGGATGGCTATCCAGAAGTCTTCATCACCAGCATGGCCGACAACAAGTTCCAGAAGCTCGAAGGCGATGCTTCCAAACCTTCCTACATCGATCAGGCCTACAAGCGCGGCATTACGGCGCACCGGCCCTATGTGGGAGGAGATATCCATCCCAGCACGGCGTGGCATGCGCAGTTTGCCGATGTGAACAACGATGGCTATGTCGACTTGTTCATTGTCAAGGGCAATGTGTCCACCATGCCTGACTTCGCCATCCTCGATCCCAACGACCTGTTGCTGCAGGAGTCCGACGGTCACTTCTCCGAAGTGGGGCAGCAGGCCGGCGTGGCCAGCTTCCGGCGCGGACGCGGCGGCATGCTGGCCGACCTGAACGGCGATGGCCTGCTCGACATGGTGGTGGTCAACCGCTGGGACAAGGCCCAGCTGTGGCGCAACCTGGGCTCTGGCACCGTGGACAAGCCTGCGCCCATGGGGCATTGGCTACAGCTGCGCCTGCAGCAGGCCGGTGGCAACCGCGATGCCGTTGGCGCCTGGGTGGAAGTGGATCTGGGCGGCCGCATCATCCGCGAAGAGCACACCATTGGTGGTGGCCATGCCAGCGGACAACTGGGCTGGATGCACTTCGGTCTGGGTGAATCCAAGGATGTGAAGGTACGCGTGCAATGGCCGCATGGCGAATGGAGCGATTGGCAGGGCGTATCGGGAGACGGGTTCTATGTGTTCAACCGTGAGGCCGGCGTACAGAGCTGGAAAGCCCCATGAAGATGCGTGTGATAGCCATGGTGGCGGCGACCCTGTTTTCCGCAACTGCAGCCCCTGTGCTGCATGCCCAGACCGGCCCGACCGTGGCAGCCAAACCGGCTTCTGCCTTCGGCTCCGGTGTGGTGTATGACTGGATCTACCTGGACCTGCAGCTCATTCAGCAGACGCCGGGCTTCAGTCCGCCGGTGGCAGCGCGAGCACTGGGCTATGTCGGGCTCACTCTGTATGAGTCGGTGGTGCCCGGCATGCCGGGCTACCAGAGCCTAGCCGGTCAGCTCAACGACCTGAGTTCGCTGCCCTGGGCGCAGCCAGATGAGCCCCTGCATTGGCCCACGGTGGCCAACGCAGCCATGGCCACCATGACGCGCATGATGTTCAGCAACGCCAGCGCCGAGAACAAGGCGCGCATCGATCTGCTGGAGCGCAATCTGCCGCTCAAATACACGCAGGACTTTGACCCCAACACCATCACACCCGACATCAGCAACCGGTCGGAAACCTTTGGCAAGCTCATGGCCATGGCCATCATGACCTGGGCGCGCACCGATGGCGGACATGAGGCCTGGGGCCCGCTGCGTCGCACCCAGGCCAATTACGTGCCACCGAGCGGCACGGGCAAATGGTCGGCCACGCCGCCCGCCTTTGCTCCGGCCTTGCTGCCCTACTGGGGGCAGAACCGACCCTTCGTCATCAAAAGCGCGGCAGACTGCCCCGCGCCCCCGCCACCTGTGTACTCTGAAGAGCCAGGCTCCGCCTTCTACAAGGAAGGAATGGAGGTGTACAAGATCAGCACTGCTGCCACACAAGAGCAGCGCCAGTTCGCTCTGTACTGGGCTGACGACGCGGGCAAGACGCCCACACCAGGCGGCCACTGGGCGTACATCGCCAATGACATTCTGAAGAGCCGCAAAGCCGACCTTGCCACTGCTGCGGAAACCTTTGCGCGGCTGAACCTGGCCATGTCGGATGCGTTTGTGGCGGGCTGGTACACCAAGTACACGCTCAATGTGATCCGCCCGGTGACTTACATTCAACTGGGCATTGACAGTAACTGGACGCCCTCGCTCATGCCTACGCCTCCGTTCCCGGATTACCCCTCCGGCCACTCGGTGCAGTCAGCGGCTGCCTCCAAGGTACTGGAACAGATGTTTGGCGCGAACACCGCGTTTACCGACAATACCCACAACGACCGCGGCTGGGGACCACGCACTTTCAAGAGCTTCAAGGCCGCTTCCGATGAGGCTGCCGCATCACGCCTGTATGCCGGTATCCACTACCGCTTTTCCATCGAGGGCGGCAAGCCGCAAGGACAGTGTGTGGCGGACAAGGTGCTGGCGCTGAAGTTCAAGCGCTGAGTGCCAGGTGAGGCGGGCTATTGCACGCAGATTTTGAGCGAATTGCGACGGCGCCTTGGGCGCCGTTTTTTTATGCACTCACATCGACAGAATCAAAAAAGTATCGGTAAGCGTCTGTAGTTCGCAGGAAGAGGGTGAAGAGATCAGCAATTTAATGGTGTAAACCCTTATCTAAATCAAATAGATTTACTAATAGAATTTGCGAAGGACGGAATTCACTGGCCTTGTAGAGATCCCGAAAAATGCATTTGCGGCACGTAAAAATTTCGAAGCTGTTGACGGTTGGAAGCGCTGTGCTGATCGCACTTGTAGCAGCTGTTGCGCTGCTGGCGGCCTATGTTTCCAGAGAGTCAAACCGGGCACTTGAAACGCTCTATCTACAGAGATTGGAACCTTTGGAGCACCTGAAGAAGTTGACTGATTTGTACTCGGATGTGCAATTCAAGGCCAACCAAATAGGCTTAGGACGTGGCGATCCGGTGGAAGCAGGCAAAGATGTCCAAAAAGACGTAGAAGAAATCAACACGCATTGGAAAATATTGGCGACAACGCTACAGGGCCAAAGCGATGTGCAAGAGTTGAACAAAGCATCGGCACTGGCACAGAAATCCAAGCCGGCCATTGCGGATTTGCTGGATGCACTGGCAAAAAAAGACCGGATGCAAACCAGTTTGTTGGCGCTGGATCTGAATGACCTGGTCAATGCGATGTCAAAGCAGATCAATGTTCTGGTGCAATTGCAACTGGATCATTCAAGTGAAGAGTTTCAGCAGGTCAACACGAGCTATCAGAGAAACATGCGCAGCTTCGCGATTGCAGTGGCCTTGGTCATTGCAGGAACTGTCGCATCTGCGTGGCTGCTCATTGGTGCCATTTCCGTACCCATACGTCAGGCGGTCGCCATTGCCAAACGCGTTGCCACCGGTGACATGAGCGAAGAGATTTCATTCTCCGGCGAAAGTGAAATGGCTGAAATGCTCCGGGCTTTGCACGACATGCAGATGAGTCTGGGGCGGGTCGTGTTGAAGGTTCGGGACAACGCAGATATGTTGGCAAATGCCAGCGGTGAAATTGCGCAGGGGAACCACGAGTTGTCCGTAAGGACAGAAGTGCAGGCCAGCTCGGTAGAGCAATCGGCTGCATCGATGGGGCATCTCAGCGCAGCGGTTTCTCAAAATGCCGAAAGCGCCGAGCAAGCCAATCAACTGGCCCATAGCGCCTCGGCAGTGGCCGCAAGGGGTGGACAAGTAGTAACCCAGGTGATCGCCACAATGAAGGAAATTAACGAAAGTTCCCGAAGGATTTCCGAAATTATTGGTGTCATTGATGGCATCGCATTTCAGACCAATATTCTGGCCCTGAATGCGGCTGTAGAGGCCGCACGTGCGGGTGAACAAGGAAGGGGCTTTGCGGTTGTTGCGTCTGAAGTTCGCAACCTGGCTGGGCGCAGTGCCGATGCGGCCAAGGAAATAAAAAATCTCATCCATACCAGTGTGGTCCGCGTGGACCAGGGATCGAAATTGGTTGACCTGGCGGGCGCCACCATGGCTGAAGTTGTAAGCGCAATTGACCGCGTCACCAACATCATGAGCGAGATCAGCTCGGCAAGTGGAAGACAAGCCTCTGGCGTGAATCAGGTAGAAGAAACGATCCAGAAAATGGACCAAATGACGCAACAAAATGCAGCTTTGGTCGAACAGATGGCTGCAGCTGCCAGTGGATTGAAATCACAAGCTGAAGAGCTAGTGGGCACAGTCGCGGTGTTCAGGGTCCCAAACAGTTATCGCGCCATCACATTCGCCGGTTCGTAGAGCATCAACGCTGCGCACCTTGTCTTCGTAAGTGATTTACAGCCCTGGGTTGGCAGCCTTACTCACGGGGGACGATATGGGTGTGGTGAGCCTCATATTGGAAAGCACGATGGTTAATGAGTACGGACGTGATCTGCCGGAAGTGCTTGACTTGGCGGCGCGCAACACTGCCCAGGCAGGGATCAGTGCAGTACTGCTTTGCAAAAAAGGCACGTTGATGGGGCTGATTCAAGGAGCGCGAAGCTTGAGCCTACCGTAGGGGAAACAAGTACTTCCAATATCGACAAAGTGCGCTATGGTGCTCTCACACCGGAATGGATTCGGCGAATGGGACATTGAATATGAAATTGCGCAACAGAATCCTGCTCATCATCGCAGCGGCACTTTTGGGCATCGTGTTGAGCAGCGCCTTCGGCCTGTATGCACTGCGTCAGAATCTGTATGAGAGCCGCCAGGAAGAGATTCACAAGGTTGCGCTGCTCAGTCGCGGTGTACTCGAGCGCTACCAGAAGCTGGAGGCCAGCGGAAAGCTGAGCCGCGAAGAGGCACAAACCCAGGCCAAGGAAGCGCTGTCCGGCCTGCGTCACGATGACGACTACATCTTTGTCCGGACCATGGACAACCAGATGCTGGTCCATGCGGATGCGAGTCGCATCGGCAAGGTCGACAAGGGGTCCAAGACTTCGGATGGACGAATGACGTCCGACATCTATGTCGATGAACTCACCAAGTCCGACCGGGTCTACATGATCGCGTATGTGGCGCGCCCTGGTGATGCAACCAAGACGCCCGTTCCCAAACTGCTGGGTGCGATTCGCTTCGAGCCGTGGAACTGGGTTGTTGGCAACGGCGTATTTGTTGACGATCTGGATGCAGCGTTCATGTCGTACGCCTACAAGTATCTGGCCATCGGTGGCGTGATTCTGCTGTTCATGGGCGCATTGGGAACCATGCTCTTTCGATCCATACAAAAGCAGTTGGGTGGGGAGCCGCAGTACGCCTCCGACGTGGTCAATCTCATTGCCTCTGGCGATCTGAGCATGGCCATTGAAGTCAATGGTCCCGCTACCAGTCTGCTTGCGTCCATGGAGCGCATGCGCGCCAGTCTTGCTGAAGTGGTGGGCAAGGTGCGGCAGGGCTCCCAAGGGGTTGCAACGGCAAGCGCCGAAATTGCACATGGCAACAGCGACCTGAGTTCGCGCACGGAACATCAGGCCAGCGCATTGGAGCAAACAGCCGCTTCCATGGAAGAGATGGGATCCACCGTCAAGCAAAACGCTGACAGTGCGCGTCAGGCCAACCAGCTTGCACAGCAGGCCTCCAACGTGGCGGTGTCTGGCGGTGAAGTGGTGGGGCAGGTGGTCGAAACCATGAAGGGCATCAACGAATCCAGCCGCAAGATCAGCGACATCATCAGTGTCATTGACGGCATCGCATTCCAGACCAATATCTTGGCGCTCAACGCGGCAGTGGAGGCAGCGCGTGCCGGTGAGCAAGGCCGTGGTTTTGCAGTCGTGGCCAGCGAGGTGCGCTCATTGGCTGGTCGCAGTGCCGAGGCTGCCAAGGAAATCAAGACGCTCATCAATACCAGTGTGGAGCGCGTCGAGCAGGGAACGGCCCTTGTGGACAAGGCTGGCGAAACCATGACGGAGGTGGTGAGCAGCATCCGTCGCGTGACGGACATCATGGGAGAAATCAGTTCGTCCAGCAACGAACAGAGCCAGGGTGTCGCACAAATTGGCGAAGCCATCAACCAGATGGACCAAGTCACGCAACAGAATGCTGCCTTGGTGGAAGAGATGGCTGCCGCAGCCTCAAGCCTGAAGAATCAGGCACATGAGCAGGTACAAACCGTTGCCATGTTCAAGTTGGCACCCGGCCTGACCTGATCAGGCCCCCTATTTCATCACCAGGGCCAGTGCCGCAAAGTCCCCCACACGCTCGCCCAGCCCAGCCGGAACAATTTCCAGCCCGTTGGTGAGCGCGGGCAACTTGCCGTGCATGAAGGCCTGCAGACGGGGCAGCAGGTAGTCCTGGTTGTGCCAGAACACGCTGCCACCCAGGGAGATACGCTGCAGGTCCAGCAGCGCGGTGATGTTGAACAGGGCACGCCCCATCACATGGCACAGCGAGTCGATGATGTCGATGGCACGCTGGTCGCCGCTGCGTGCTGCGGTGAAGAGTACGGAGGCGTCGGCATAGCCCTGGGAGGCAAACCGCCGGGGAATGGAATTGCCGGCAATGAGTGCCTCCACATCGCCAATCATTCCGCAGCCGCACAGTGCGTCGTCGTTGTCGCTGACAAAGATGTGGCCGCCATGGCCCGCGTTGCCATTCTTGCCGCGCAGAATGTGCCCGTCCACGCACAGGCCCATGCCGATGCCGGTACTCCAGGTCACGTAGGCGCAATTGCGCACGCCCTTGAGCGCGCCCCAGCGACGTTCCGCCTCCAACGCACCAACGCCGTCGTTTTCCACGCGCACGTTCTTGAAGGCGTCGCGCAGCGGGGCTTCCAGCAGCGCGCTCATCCAGTCGTTGGGCAGTCCACGCGCCTTGCCAGCCAGACCGCCGCAGATATTGGGTGCAGCCAGTTCCACCAAGCCATCGTTGAGCACAAATGGGCCGCAGGACGAAACGCCCACCGAACCAACACTGTCTACGGGAACGCCTGCCAGGCCGCAGCTCTCACCGATCATGCGAATGATTTGCCGTCCCAGCGCGTCATTGTTGCCTTCCTTGGCCGTGGGCTCGGCCACCTTGCCCAGTACGCCACGGTGGTCGGCCATGCTGACGGCCACTTTGGTGCCGCCAATGTCGACACAGGCCAGGGCAGGGCTACCCTCGGGCAAATGGATTCTGGGTTCGTGGGTGGTGTGGTTCATGTGTCTTCCCGATCGATGTGCTCTTGTTGTTTTAGGTGCGGCCGTAATCGTCCTGCAGACGCTCGATATCGTCTTCGCCCAGATAGCTGCCAAACTGCACTTCCACGATTTCCACCGGCTCCTGCGTGCGGTTGGCCAGTCGATGAACCTGTCCCAGGGCGATGTCGCAATGCCCGCCTGGGGGAAGTTCAAAAACGGAGTCGTCCAGCGTCACCGTGGCCGTGCCCCGCGTCACGACCCAGTGTTCAGCACGCTGGGCGTGACGTTGCAGGCTGAGCTGCTGGCCGGGGTGCACGCCGATGCGCTTGACCTTGTTCCCCGACTCTTCGGAAATCGTTTCGTACCAGCCCCAGGGACGCATGGTTCGTTCGATGGTTTGGGTGCGTGTGATGCTGCTCATGGGCTTGCGTGGATATTACGGATTGCGGGTCAAAAAAGGGTGTTGAAACGCCCCCTGCGATGCTAACCCGGCAAGCGCTGTTTGGGTTACTTGCGGGTTACCCAAAAAGCACTTATTTGCAAACTGCGATCAGAGCCTATGGGTACGGTCACCACGGGCAAATCCCACGGCCTCAAACACCGGACCTTTGACCAGCCCAATGACCTTGAAGAGCTCGCCCATCTCGTGTTCCATCACCAGCTTTTGCGCCGCGGCGCGCTCGGGCAGTGGGGCGTTCTGCATCAGGTCGATCAGGCCACAGTTCATCAAGAAATGTGCCTGGCTGGTATAGCCCAGCACTTCCAGCCCGGCGTCCTGCGCGGCCACGGCGATGCCGGTGAAATCGACGTGGGCCGTGATGTCTTTCAGGCCCACCGCATCCAGCGGGTTGCTGTCGGCACGGTGGGCGCGGTGGCACATCACCGTACCCATGTGGCGCTGGGGGTGGTAGTACTCCGCTTCCGGAAAACCATAGTCCAGAAAGAACGCCGCGCCCCGTTGCAGCCGGTCGGCCAGGGTGTGCACAAAAGCGTGTGCCTGCGGATGGATTTCGGTCAGGTAGTCGTGCGGGCCTTCGATTTCCAGGGGCGGTCGCAGCGCGGTGGGGCGGTCTTCCCAGACCCACTGGCCGTCCTTCTGGCTGACACCGCGCTCGAACCACCGGCCCTGCACCCGTGACAGCAGGGTCACTGGCATGGCGTCCAGCACTTCATTGCCGACCACCACACCGCTAAAGCTTGGGGGCAATTCGCTGACCCATTGCACGGTATCCAGGTGCTCACGCAGGGTGTGGCGTTGCCGTTCTTTCAGGCTGTCCGACAGGTCCACGATGGTGTAGCGCTGCACCGGCTGGCCCATGGCTTTCAGTGCGGTGAGGAGCTGCAAGGCCAAGGCGCCCGTGCCGGCACCGAATTCCCAGATGTCCGCCGTGCCTGTGGTCTGCAGCGCCTGCGCCACCTGTTGCGCCAGCGCGTAGCCGAACAGGGGCGTCATTTCCGGTGCGGTCACAAAGTCACTACCCGCGCCCTTGAGGTTACCATCCGCTTCCAGTGTGCCCTGGGGCAGGGTGCCGAACTTGGTGGAGCCATTGGCGTAGTAGCCCAGGCCCGGCTCGTATAGCGCCAGCGCCATGAAGCGGTCAAACCCCAGCCAGCCGTTGGCCTGCTCCATTTCGGCGGCAATGCGCGCCTGCAAGGCAGCCAAAAGACCGGCAGCTTCCGGGGAAAGAGGGGGGGGGGGTAAACTCGGGGTTGTTGTCATAACAGCGTCGGATTGTCCCTCAATGCCTGCCCCCGCCTCCCCCACCGTGTTGCCGCCCGCCGTATTGGTCACGGGCGCTGCCAAGCGCCTGGGCCGTGAAATTGCGCTCAAGCTCGCCGCCCACGGCTGGCGCGTAGCCGTGCATTACCGCGATTCGGTGGAAGAGGCACGCCAGACGGTGGCCGACTGTGCGCGTCTCACCCCAGGCGCGCAGGCCTTTCGCTCCAACCTGGGCAACGAGACGGCGGTGCGCAATCTGCTGCCCAGCGTGATCGAGGCCTTTGGGCAGGTGGACGCGGTGGTGAACTGTGCCTCTACCTTTGAGCATGACACAGCGGCCACCTTCAGCTTCGCCGCCATGGAAAAGCACATGCGCAGCAACGCGGGTGCAGCTATCCTGATCAGCCAGGCGCTGCACACCCACATCTCGGAACGCCAAGTGCGCCAGCCAGACCTGCGCGGTGTGGTGGTCAATCTGCTGGACCAGAAGCTATGGAACCAGACACCGGATTTTGTCTCGTACACCCTGTCCAAGGCGGCACTGGATGCGGCCAATTCCATGCTGGCTCTGGCTCTCAGCCCCCTGGTGCGTGTGGTGGGCGTGGCGCCCATCATGGGCCAACACCAGCCCCTGCTGCGTGGCGAAAAGCTGGCCGAGCGCAGTGCCGCGGTGCCCAGCCACCACCGCAGCACCGACCTCGACACCAAGGCCGCGGTACTGCTGGCCTTGCAGGAAGGCAGCATCAGCGGCACCACCTTGCTGGTGGAAGAGGAATTGCCCAAGGACAAGCCACAGGCTCCGGCGCTGCCGCCGGAACCGCCAGCAGAACCGGTGCGTCGCCATGGCCGCCGTTAGCATGTCCGCGTTCACACAACCCCGGCGCGTGCTGGTGACCGGCGGCGCGCAGCGCCTCGGCGCCTTGCTATGCCGCGCGTTTGCGCAGGCGGGCTGGGAGGTCTGGTGCCATTACCAGCGCTCAGACATACAGGCACAGGCGCTGGTTGAATCCTTGCGCGCCCAAGGTTTTGCAGCCCACGCGGTACAGGCCGATCTGGCCAGCGAGGCCGAGCGCCAGCGCATGATGACGCACATTGCCCAGGAAAGCGGCCCATTGCACTGCCTGGTGAACAATGCTTCCATGTTTGAGGAAGACGCCGCGGCCCGGTTGGACATCGATTCGGTACGTCGCCAGATGGAGGTCAACCTGATCGCACCGCTGTCGCTATCCTCGTTGATGGCGCAGCAGTTGCCGGCGGATGCAGCACCGGGTGCGTGCAGCATCCTGCATGTGCTGGACCAGAAAGTGTTCAACCTCAACCCCGACTACTTCAGCTACACCGTGAGCAAGTTGGCTTTGGAGCGCAGCGTGGCGCTGCAGGCGCAGGCCCTGGCGCCGCGCCTGCGTGTCTGTGGCGTGGCGCCGGGCCTGATGTTCCTGAGCGGTCCGCAGACGCAGGAAAACTTTGACCAGGCGTCACGGGTCAACCTGATGCAAAGCGCGCTCGATCCGGCACGGGTGGCGCAGACCTGCGTGTTCTTGGCAGAAAACCCCTGCATCACCGGAACCACCCTGTGTGTCGACAATGGACAACATCTGGTCCCTCTGAGGCGGGATGTGATGTATGCGGTCCAGGACAATTTGGCTTCCTCAACATGAACCAAGACCCCCTAACCCGGCTTGCGCTGACCTGCCGCCGGATCTTCTTGCGGGACCATGAGGTGCTGGTGCAGATCGGTGCCCATGACTTCGAGAAGATGCGGCCACAGCGTGTGATCTTCAACGTGGAACTCTTCGTGCCCTATGCCTTGTCCACCCCCCAGGCCGACCAGCTGTCGGAAGTGGTGGACTACGACTTTGTGCGCGAAATCATTGCCCAGCGTGTGAGCACCGGCCACGTGGAATTGCAGGAAACCCTGTGTGATGACCTGGCCAGCAGCATGCTGGCCCATCCGCGGGTGATGGCCGTGCGTCTGTCGAGCTGCAAGCCCGATGTGTACGCGGACACGGCGGCGGTGGGGGTGGAGGTTTTCCGAATGAAAGACACTGTATGACGCACGCTACCGGCAACCAGACCCTCACCCTCACCGGCCTGCGTTTTGACGCCAGTCTGGGCATACTGGAGTCTGAAATCAGCGAACCGCAACCGATCCAGGTGGACGCCGAGCTGTGCCTGGGCTGCCAGCCGCTGCTGCCCAAGGACGACGAGATCAACCATGTGCTGGACTATCGCAAGGTGCGCCAGATCATCATTGACGAATGCACGTCCGAGCACGTCAATCTGCTGGAAACGCTGATCGGCAAGCTCACCCACCGCCTGATGCAATTGCCGGGTGTGATCGGCGCCCGGGTGAAGATTGCCAAGCTGGAAATTTTTGATGATTGCGAAGTGGCCATTCGCATGGAAACCGGAAACTGGGCCACTGTGCCGCAAGGAGATGTGAAATGAATGCTGTGTGGGTTGAGGACGAAGCGCCTGCGGTGAGTGTTGACAAGCAGGCCAAGATAGAACGCGAAACCCACAAGCTGGAAAAGCGCCTGTGCCGCCAGATGGGCCAGGCCATCATCGACTACAACATGATCGAGGAGGGCGACCGCGTCATGGTCTGCATGTCCGGTGGCAAGGACAGCTACGGCATGCTCGACATCCTGCTCAAGATGCAGCAGCGTGCACCCATCCGCTTCGAGATTGTGGCGGTCAACCTGGACCAGAAACAGCCCGGCTTTCCCGACCACATCCTGCCCGAATACCTGCAAAAGCTGGGCGTGGAGTTCCATATCGAGACGCAGGACACCTACTCCATCGTCAAGCGCAACATCCCTGAAGGCAAGACCATGTGCAGCCTGTGCAGCCGGTTGCGCCGGGGCATCCTGTACAGCGTGGCGCGGCGCCTGAAGTGCAACAAGCTGGCGCTGGGCCACCACCGCGACGACATGCTGCAGACCTTCTTCCTCAACATGTTCTTCGGCGGCAAGGTCAAGGGCATGCCACCCAAGCTCACCAGCGACAACGGCGAGTTCGTGGTGATCCGCCCGCTGGCCTATGTGGCCGAAAAGGACCTGATCCGCTGGGCCGCGCACCGCCAGTTCCCCATCATCCCGTGCACGCTATGCGGCAGCCAGCAGAACCTGCAGCGGGTGCAGATCGGCAACATGTTGCGCGAGTGGGAAAAGCAGTACCCCGGGCGCGCCGAGACCATGTTCACCGCGCTGCAGAACGTGGTGCCCTCGCACCTGATGGACTCCAAGCTGTTTGATTTCAAGGGCGTCAAGGCCACCGGTACTGCCGATGAAGAGGGCGACAAGGCATTTGATGCAGAAGAGTTCCCCGCACCCGCACTGCCGGGCTTGCAAGTCGTTGGGGCCTGACCATGTCGAAGTCCTTGCGCGCCCTGATCGCTGGTTGTGCTGCCGTGCTCGCGCTTGCCGTGTTGTCGGGATGTTCTACGACCCGCATGATCGACAGCGACGTGCAGAGCTTCACCGGCACGACCGCAGCCGTCCGGCCGGCGACTTATCGTTTTGAACGCCTGCCATCGCAAACCCAGTCGCTGCAGCAGGACACGCTGGAAGCCATGGCGGCAAAGGCTCTGGCGCAGGTCGGCCTGACCCAGTCCGCGACCACTTCCGCAGAAGGCCAGCCGCGTTACTCGGTACAGGTGAGCGCGCAGGTGCTGGTGCTGCAGAACACGTTTTCCTATGGGGGCATGGGTGGCTTCTGGGGATGGCGCTCCGGCTTTGGCATGGGAGCGTGGATGGAACCTGTCTGGTACCGGCATGGCGTGCATGTGCTGATGCGTGAGCTGACATCCGGGCAGGTGGTGTATGAAACATCCGCCAGCTTTGATGGCACCTGGAGTGACAGCGGCAATCTGCTGCCGGTTCTGCTGCAGGCCGCCCTGCAAGACTATCCCCAACCGCCTGCTGGACCGCGCAAGGTGAATATCGAATTGCCGGGAGGCCCGGCTCAGCAGCCCTGATGCCCGTTGCCACCCGCATCATCGCCGTACGCCACGGCGAGACCGCCTGGAATGTGGATACGCGCATTCAGGGGCAGCTCGACATCGGGCTGAACGACAAGGGCCGCTGGCAGGCGCAGCAGGCTGGACTTGCGCTGGCGGACGAGCCTGTGGATGCCATATACGCCAGCGATCTCTCACGTGCCTACAGCACGGCCCAGGCCATTGCGGCAAAACGCCTGGCGGTGCAGACCCATAAAGGCTTGCGCGAACGTGCCTTTGGCAAGTTTGAAGGCCAGACCTATGCCGCCATTGAAGAGCGCTGGCCCGAAGAGTCCAGGCTCTGGCGCATCCGTGACCCACACTTTGCACCGGAAGGCGGCGAGAGCCCGACGCAGGTCATGGAGCGGGTGGCGCGGACCGTCAACGAAATTGCCGCGCGCCACCTGGGTGGGCAGATCGTGCTGGTTTCGCACGGTGGCGTGATGGACATGCTGTATCGCCTGGCCACGCGCCAAAGTGTCAGCGCTCCCCGCAGTTGGGAGCTGGGCAACGCCGCCATCAACCGCCTGCTCTGGACACCCGACGCGCTGACGCTGGTCGGCTGGGCCGATACCCGGCATCTGGATGAGGCCGTCAGGGACGAATACGGCACCTGAAATGTGTCCACAGTTTGGATACTGTGGTCGCACAGGGGGGATTGCCCCTGTTGGCTATACTGGCTTGGCGCATCTGCAACCCGCAAATTTGCAGTGCCCATAGTCATTTCATAGCGGGGCCTGTGGGCCCCCGCTTGCTTTTCAGAAGGGTTCTCTGATGTCCGTATTGCGAAAAGCGGTGGCCTGCGCTTGGCCTGTCTCCTCTGCCTCTTCTCTGATGGTTCTGTGCTCGGTGGCTTTGCTGGCTGCGTGTGGTCAGTCAGCAGCCCCCCCTGCAGCCGGAGCATCCCAGGCACCACCGCCCGCGCAGGTTGGCGTGGTGACCGTGGCGCGGACCACCGTGGGCCTGGTGACCGAACTACCCGGACGTACCGAGGCTTCGCGCGTGGCCCAGGTGCGTGCACGTGCCGCTGGCATTCTGCAGAGCATTCGCTTTACCGAAGGCAGCGAGGTGCGCGCCAACCAGACGCTGTTCCAGATCGATGATGCGCCCTACCGTGCCGCACTGGCCAGCGCTCAGGCCAGCCTGGCGCGGGCGGAAGCCAATCTGACGCAGGCCAAGGCCCAGGCGGACCGGTACAAACCGCTGGCAGAAGCCAATGCCGTGAGTCAGCAGGACCTGGTCTCTGCCGTGGCTGCACAGAAGTTGGCCGAGGCGGATGTGGCTTCTGCCAAGGCGGCAATCCAGACCGCGCAAATCAATGTGGGCTACGCCACCGTGACCACACCCATCTCGGGTCGCATTGGCCGCGCCCTGGTGACGGAAGGTGCGCTGGTGGGGCAGGGCGAAGCCACGCAACTGGCACTGGTGCAGCAGATCAACCCCATGTACATCAACTTCACCCAGCCGGTGGCGGATGTGCTGCGCCTGCGTGCAGCCATTGCCAGTGGCCAGCTCAAGACCGCTGGAGGCGCCGAATCGGCTCAGGTGCGCATCGTGCTCGACGACGGCAGCACCTATCCCATCCCCGGCAAGCTCTTGTTCAGCGACCTGAGCGTGGATCCGACTTCGGGTCAGATCACCTTGCGTGCCGAAGTGCCCAACCCCAAGGGTGTGCTGCTGCCCGGCATGTATGTGCGGGCCCAGTTGCAGCAGGCGGCTGCGGGTGGTGCCATCCTGTTGCCGCAACAGGCGGTGCAGCGTACGTCGCAAGGAGACAGCGTCAAGGTGGTGGGTGCTGACGGAGTGGTCGAGACGCGTACCGTCAAGGTGGGCTCTGGCAAGGACGGCCAGTGGGTGGTGCTCTCCGGCCTGAAGGACGGCGAGCAGGTGGTGGTGGACGGCTTCCAGAAAATGCAGGGCAAGGCGCCGGTCAAACCCGTGCCTTGGACACCGCCTTCCGCTGCGCCGGCAGCTCCCGCCGCCAGCGCGCCCGCTGCCGCGGCTTCCGGCACGGCCAAGTCCTGAGAGGCCCGCAACATGGCGCGCTTCTTCATCGACCGGCCCATCTTTGCATGGGTGATTGCCTTGTTCATCGTGGTGGCCGGAGCGGTTGCCATCACGCAGTTGCCGGTGGCGCAATACCCGTCGGTGGCGCCACCGTCCATCGTAGTGTCGGCGGCCTATCCGGGTGCCACGGCACAGACCATGGAAAACAGCGTGCTGTCCGTGATCGAGCGCGAGATGAATGGCTCGCCCGGTCTTCTGTACATGGAGTCGGTGGCGCAGGCCGATGGCAGCGGCTCCATCACCCTGAGTTACGACCCCAGCACCAATCCCGATCTGGCGCAGGTGGATGTGCAGAACCGGCTCAGCCGCGCGTCACCGCGCTTGCCGGCCGCCGTGACACAGAACGGCGTGCGGGTGGACAAGTCGCGCTCCAACTTCCTGCTGTTCACCATTCTGTCCTCCGATAACCCGGACTACGACCCGGTGGCATTGGGTGACTACGCCTCGCGCAATGTGCTGCCCGAAATCCAGCGTGTGCCCGGCGTCGGCCAGGCGCAGTTGTTTGGTACAGAGCGTGCCATGCGCATCTGGATCGACCCGGCCAAGCTGGTGGGCTACAAGCTCTCCAGCGTGGATGTGAACAGCGCCATTGCCGCGCAGAACGCGCAGGTCACCTCGGGCACCATTGGCGATCTGCCCAATGTGCCGGGGCAGTCGATCTTTGCCGCTGTGGTGGTCAAGGGGCAGCTCAGTTCCGCCAACGAGTTCGGCAACATTGTGCTGCGCGCCAATGCGGACGGCTCCGCCGTGCGGCTGCGCGACGTGGCCCGTATCGAGCTGGGTGCCCAGTCCTATGGCACGCAGGCGCGCCTCAATGGCAAACCGTCCAGCGGCATTGGCGTGCAACTGGCGCCCAGCGGCAACGCGCTGGCAACGGCCAAGGCCATACGCAAACGTCTGGACGAGCTTTCGCGCTATTTCCCGCCCGGCGTGAAAGCCACCATTCCCTATGACAGCTCCAAGTTCGTGGACATCTCCATCCGCCAGGTGGTGGAGACGCTGCTCGAAGCCGTGGTGCTGGTGTTCCTGGTGATGCTCCTGTTCCTGCAGAACATCCGCTACACCATCATTCCGACATTGGTGGTACCCATCACGCTGATGGGCACCTTTGCCACGCTGCTGGCGCTGGGCTATTCCATCAACGTGCTGACCATGTTCGGCATGGTGCTGGTGATCGGCATTGTGGTGGACGATGCCATCGTGGTGGTGGAAAACGTCGAGCGCATCATGAGTACCGAGGGGCTGCACCCGCTGATGGCCACGCGCAAGGCCATGGGCCAGATCTCCGGCGCCATCATCGGTGTGACCGTGGTGCTGGTGTCGGTGTTCGTGCCGCTGATTTTCTTCAGCGGATCGGTGGGCAACATCTACCGTCAGTTTGCGGTGGTGATGCTCAGCTCCATCCTGTTCTCGGCCTTCATGGCGCTGTCGTTCACGCCGGCCCTGTGCGCCACGCTGCTCAAGCCGGTGCAGGCCGGGCACCACCATGCCAAGAGCGGCTTCTTCGGCTGGTTCAACCGGGGCTTTACTCGCACCACCCATGGCTATGAGGGTCTGGTGGCGCGCGTGCTCAAGCGCACCGGGCGCTTCTTGGTCATCTACGGCGTCATCATTGCCTGCGTGGTCATCCTCTTCGGCAGACTGCCCACCTCGTTCCTGCCCAATGAAGACCAGGGCACCATCCTGGTCAACGTGCAGCTGCCGCCAGGGGCCACTGTCAACCGCACCAGCGACGTGATGACGCAGGTCGAGCAGTTCATGCTCAAGCAGCCTGAGGTGGCCGACATGGTCAGCGTGCTGGGCTTCAGCTTCTCCGGTACCGGCCAGAATGCGGCGCTGGGCTTCGTGGCGCTCAAGGACTGGAAAGAGCGCACCGGCGCCGAGCATGCAGCCAAATCCCTGGCGGGCAAGGCATTCGGTGCCTTGATGGGCATTCGCGATGCGTTCATCTTTCCCTTGAGCCCGCCGCCCATTCCCGAGCTGGGCCGCTCCAACGGCTTCAGCTTCCGGCTGCAGGACCGTGGCGGCAATGGGCATGACGCCCTGCTGGCTGCACGCAACCAGCTGCTGGGCTTGGCCGCACAAAGCAAGGTGCTTACTGCCGTGCGCCCCGATGGTCTGGAAGACGCATCGCAGCTGCAGCTCAATATCGATCGCGACAAGGCCAGCGCCCTGGGCGTGAACTTCTCCGCCATCAATGCAGTGATCTCCACCGCGCTGGGCTCCAGCTACGTGAACGACTTCCCCAACGCCGGCCGGCTGCAACGGGTGGTGGTCCAGGGTGATGCGCCCACGCGCATGCAGCCCGAAGACCTGTTGCGCTTGAACGTGCTCAACAGCAGCGGCCAGACCGTGCCGTTCTCCGCCTTTGCCAGCACCGAATGGGTGACCGGCCCGATGCAGACCATCCGCTACAACGGCTTCCCCACCATGCGGATCTCGGGCGAGCCCGCACCCGGCAACAGCACGGGTACGGCAATTGCCGAGATGGAGCGTCTGGCGTCCCAGCTGCCGCCCGGCTTTGCCTATGAGTGGACGGGGCAGACCTATGAAGAAAAGCTCTCCGGCTCGACGGCGACCATCCTGTTTGCCTTCTCGCTGCTGGCGGTGTTCCTGTGTCTGGCCGCGCTGTATGAGAGCTGGTCTATCCCGTTTGCCGTGATTCTGGTGGTGCCGCTGGGCGTGCTGGGCGTGACCGTGGCAGCGCATCTGCGCGGGTTGGAGAATGACATCTACTTCAAGGTCGGCCTGATCACCATCATCGGCCTGTCGGCCAAGAACGCGGTGCTGATCATCGAGTTCGCCAAGGACCTGCATGCGCAGGGCAAGGGGCTGGTAGAGGCTGTGCTGGAAGCCGTGCATCTGCGCTTCCGGCCGATTCTGATGACCTCCATGGCCTTCATCCTGGGCGTGCTGCCACTGGTGGTTGCAAGCGGCGCAGGTTCTGCCAGCCAGCGCGCCATCGGTACCGGCGTGATGGGCGGCATGATTTCCGCCACGGCGCTGTCTGTCTTCTTTACGCCCGTGTTCTTTGTGGTGGTGCGCCGCATCTTCAAGGGCAGCGAGCGCCAGCGCCGCATGTACGCCCACGAAAAGCAGGAGGGTGAACTGGCGGCGCCTGTGGCGGTAGAGCCGGAGGACCACGTATGACCCGCGCCGTGAAATCTTCCCCGTCGTTGGCTTTCCCGTTCAAGGCCGCAAGCCTGGCCATACTGACAGCCACACTGGCTGCTTGCGGCAGCATGGCGCCCGATTACCAACGCCCCGCTGCGCCCGTTCCGGCGCAGTTTCCTGCAGCTGCAGGCACGGCAGGCGCCGCGGCAGCAGACACTCCCTGGCAAGACTTCTTTGCCGATGAACGTCTGCAAAAGCTGATCCGCATTGCGCTGGAAAACAACCGGGACCTACGCGTGGCACTGCTCAACGTGGAGCAGGCGCGCGCCACAGTGGACGTGCGCAAGGCCGACCGGTGGCCCACGGTGAATGCCGGACTGAGCCTGACCCGAGGAACGACGACTACCGGCGCGGTCACCAGCAGTTACAGCGCGGGTCTGCTCGTCACATCCTATGAAGTGGACCTGTTCGACCGCCTGCGCAGCCAGTCGGATGCCGCCTTTGCGCAATACCTGGCGAGCACCGAGGCCGGCAAGGCAGCACAGATCAGCCTGGTCGGCGCCGTGGCCAATGCCTACTTTGCGTTGCAGGCGGATACCGCGTTGCTGGAGCTGTCGCAGCAAACCACCAAGACCCGGGAAGAGTCTTTCAAGCTCACCAGACTGCGCTTTGACAACGGCGCCAGTTCCCAACTGGACCTGAGCCAAGCCCAGTCGCTGCTGGAAGCCGCACGTGTGAGCCTGGCGCAAACCACGCGCCAGCGCATGCTCGACGAGAACGCGCTCAATCTGCTGCTAGGGCAAGCGGCGCCGAGCGAGCTGGTGGCTGGCAGTGCGCAGCTCACCACGCCATTGCCCGAGCTGCCCACTGGTGTGCCCAGCGAGGTGCTGCTGCGCCGACCCGACGTGGTCCAGGCCGAGCAACTGTTGCTGGCGGCCAATGCCAATATCGGCGCAGCCCGTGCAGCCTTCTTTCCCAAGATCCTGCTGACGGCCAGCGCTGGCAGCGTCAGCAGCGAGCTGCAGGACCTGTTCAAGGACGGTACCTTCGCCTGGAGTTTTGTTCCGCAGTTGCTGCTGCCCATCTTCGATGCCGGACGCAATGAGGCCAATCTGACAGTGGCCAAGACCGCGCGCGACATCGCCGTTGCCCAGTACGAAAAGGCCATCCAGTCCGCCTTCCGAGAAGTGGCCGACGCCCTTGCGGGGCGCGCCACCCTGGGTGACCAGCTCAAGTCGCAACAGGCGCAGACGCTTGCGGAAACCGAACGCACCCGGCTGACCGAGCTGCGCTACAAGAATGGCGCCAGCAGCTATCTGGAGGTGCTGGATGCCCAGCGTTCCCTGTTTGCTTCGCAACAGGCAGAGCTGCAGCTCCGGTCCCAGGTCCTGCAGAATCAGGCAACGCTGTACCGGGTATTGGGTGGCGGCTGGAACGCAGCGGCCAAGTCCTAGCGTGTTGGCCTGCAAGGGCGAAAAAAACAAGGAGATAAGCATGTTCAAAGGAATTCTGGTCACCAAGACCGATGGTGTTTACGGTGCCTCGGTGCAAAGCGTGGATGACTCCGTGCTGGGCGACGGTGATGTGACGGTGGGTGTGGAGTGGTCCACCCTCAACTACAAGGACGGCTTGGCCATCACCGGCAAATCACCGGTGGTGCGCAAGTTTCCATTGGTGCCAGGCATCGACTTTGCCGGCACGGTGTATTCCAGCCAGAACCCGCGCTGGAAGGTGGGCGACAAAGTAGTCCTCAACGGCTGGGGTGTAGGTGAATCGCACAGTGGTGGCCTAGCCCAGACGGCGCGTGTCAAAGGAGAGTGGCTGGTGGCTTTGCCCGCAGCTTTCACCACACGGCAGGCCATGGCCATCGGTACTGCGGGCTATACCGCCATGCTGTGCGTCATGGCATTGGAAAAACACGGCGTGCGCCCCACTGATGGTGAGGTGCTGGTGACCGGTGCCAGCGGCGGCGTGGGCAGCGTGGCCGTGTCCCTTTTATCCAAACTAGGCTACACAGTGGTCGCATCAACCGGCCGTCTGGAAGAAGCGCCTTATCTGCAGTCGTTGGGCGCCAGCAGCGTGATCGATCGCAATGAACTCTCCGGCCCGGGTAAACCGCTGGCCAAGGAACGCTGGGCCGCTGTGGTGGACAGTGTGGGCAGCCATACCCTGGCCAATGCCTGCGCTGCGACCCGCTATGGCGGCGCCGTGGCGGCATGCGGTCTGGCGCAGGGCATGGATTTTCCCGCATCGGTGGCGCCGTTCATCTTGCGTGGCATCACGCTTTACGGCATTGACAGCGTCATGGCGCCTCTTGCCAAACGCGAAGAGGCTTGGGCACGGCTGGCACGTGATCTGGACGTGGCCAAGCTGGAAGCGCTCACCACCGAGATCAGCCTGGAGCAAGCCATTGGCGTGGCCGCAGAGCTGCTGCAGGGCAAGGTACGCGGCCGGGTCGTGGTGAAGCCATAAGCCAGCCGCAGGGCGAATCAGCCTACGCCTGGCTGCGGCTGCTGGTTTCGCTGACGTTGATGACCATCGGCGGCAGCGGCATGTACGCCATCACCGTGGTGCTGCCACGCATCCAGCAGGAATTTACCGTGGGGCGCGCGCAAGCTTCGTTTCCATACGCCATGACATTGGTGGGGTTTGGCGTGGGCGGCATTCTCATGGGCCGGCTGGCGGACCGCTTTGGCGTGATGGTGCCGGTGTTGCTGGGAGGCGTGGCGCTGGGTTCGGGCTTTCTGGTGGCCGGGTCGGCGCACGACCTGTGGCAGTTCAATCTGGCCCAAGGCTTGCTCATTGGCATGCTGGGCAGTTCTGCCACATTTGCGCCGCTGGTAGCCGACACCTCGCAGTGGTTCACACGCAGGCGCGGCATTGCGCTGGCCATCTGCATGAGCGGCAACTATGTGGCCGGTGCTGTCTGGCCTCCGGTGGCGCAGCATCTGGTGGAGCTCTGGGGCTGGCGTTCTGCCTATTCGGCCATCGGATTCTTTTGTCTGGCGAGCATGTTGCCGCTGGCGTTGGTGCTCAAGCGCCGGCCGCCCGTAGTGACACGCGCGCCGCACGCGGGCCAAGCTGCGACGGTTGCCGGTGCGGTGCCCGACCGGCCTCTGAACCTGAACGTCAATCTCTTCACGGGGTTGCTGAGCATTGCGGGTCTGTCGTGTTGCGTGGCCATGTCCATGCCGCAGGTCCACATCGTGGCCTATTGCACCGACCTGGGGCTGGGCGCCACGCAGGGCGCGCAAATGCTGTCACTGATGCTGGGTGCCGGCATTGTGAGTCGGTTGGTGTCGGGCTGGCTGTCGGATCACCTGGGCGGACTGATCACGCTCCTGATCGGTTCGCTCCTGCAGATGCTGGCCTTGTTGCTGTTCCTGCCCTTCAAGGGTCTCGTGCCGCTGTATGTGATCTCCGGCCTGTTCGGGCTGTTCCAGGGCGGCATCGTGCCATGCTATGCGCTCATCGTTCGCGAATATTGCCAACCCGGCCAGGCTGGCGCACGGGTGGGCACGGTGCTGATGGCCACGCTCTTTGGCATGGCGCTGGGGGGCTGGATGTCGGGTGCCATCTTCGATTGGACCGGCTCCTACCGTGCCGCATTTCTGAATGGCATTGCATTCAACCTGCTCAATGCCGTGGTTGTTGCGTGGTTACTGCGCCGTGCCTGGCTGCTGGCACTATCATCGCCCACCCTTGACGGCACACGACTGGGTGCCATCGCACACCGATTCCAACAGAGAACTTGAATATGCAATACAGACCTCTTGGCCGCACCGGCTGGAACATCTCCACCATCAGTTTTGGCGCCTGGGCCATTGGCGGCACCTGGGGCGACGTGGACGACGCGGAGTCCATGGGCGCACTGCACAAGGCGCTGGACATGGGCGTGAACTTCTCCGACACGGCCGATGTCTATGGCGACGGCCGCAGCGAACGCCTGATTGCCCGCTTGCGCAAGGAACGCAGCGAGCCGTTCTACGTGGCCACCAAGGCCGGGCGTCGCCTGAACCCGCATGTGGCTGAGGGCTACAACCGCCAGAATCTGCGCGCCTTTGTGGAACGCAGCCTGACCAACCTGAACACCGAGGCACTGGACCTGTTGCAACTGCATTGCCCGCCCACACCCGTGTACTACATGCCTGAGGTGTTTGATGCGCTGGACGAAATGCAGCGCGAGGGCAAGCTGCGCCACTACGGCGTGAGCGTGGAGAAGGTGGAAGAGGCGCTCAAGGCCATTGAGTTCCCCGGCGTGCAAAGTGTGCAGATCATCTTCAACATGCTGCGCCAGCGCCCGGCAGACCTGCTTTTCAAGGAGACGCAACGCAAGGGCGTGGGCATCCTCGCTCGGTTGCCGCTTTCCTCGGGACTGCTCAGCGGCAAGATGACGTCGCAGACCACCTTTGCAGCAGACGACCACCGCCTGTTCAACCGCAACGGCGAACAGTTCGACAAGGGTGAGACTTTTTCCGGCCTGGAATACGCCAAGGGCCTGGCTGCCGTCGAAGCCCTGCGTCCGCTGGTGCCCGCGGGCATGAGCATGGCGCAATGGGCCCTGCGCTGGATCACCATGCACCCGGCGGTGACCTGTGCCATTCCCGGCGGCAAGCGTGCGGCGCAAGTGGAAGACAACGTTCACGCCGCCGATTTGCCCGCCTTCACCGATGCGCAGATGCAGGCGGTGCAAACGGTATATGAGCAATACGCCAAACCCTGGGTTCACCACGGCTGGTAAACCCTTTGCCACGAAAGCACCGCACACCATGACGCAAGAAACTGTCGGCTTCATCGGCCTGGGCCTGATGGGCCATGGCATGGCCAAGAACCTGGTGGACAAGGGCTTTGCGCTGTCCATCTATGCCCGCAAGCCCAGCGAGGCCACGGCAGACTTGCAGCGCCGCGGTGCCGTCCTGCGCGCATCAGCCACGGAGGTCGCGCGCAACGCGTCGGTGGTGTTCCTGTGCGTCACCGGATCCAAGGATGTGGAGGCCATTGTGCGCGGGCCACAAGGGCTCAAGGCCGGGCTGGCACCAGGCAGCGTGGTGGTGGATTGCTCCACGTCTGACCCGGTCTCCACCAATGCCCTGCAGGCGGAGTTGCAGGCGGTAGGCGTGCATCTGGTCGATGCGCCATTGAGCCGCACACCCAAGGAAGCCTGGGCGGGAACGCTGGACACCATGGTCGGTGCTGACCCGGAAGTCTTTGCACGGGTGGAGCCGCTGTTGCAAACCTTTGCCGGGCGCATCGTGCACCTGGGCGGTCCCGGCACCGGCCACCGCATGAAGCTGATCAACAACTTTGTGTCGCTGGGCTACGCCGCGCTGTATGCGGAAGCCCTGACCCTGGCGCAGGCGGTGGGCATCACACCCGCCATGTTCGACTCGGTCATACGTGGCGGCCGCATGGACAACCTGTTCTACCAGACCTTCATGGAGTACACGCTGCGCGGCAACAAGGAGGCGCACAAGTTCACACTCACCAATGCCTACAAGGACCTGCGCTACCTGGAGTCCATGGCCGACGATGCCGGTGTGGCCAACAGCATGGGCAATGCGGTGAAGAACGCCTTTGGCCTGGCGGTGCAGATGGGCGGCTCGCAAACCATGGTGCCCATGCTGCCGGAGCTGATCGCCGCCATGAGTGGCGTGGATCTGCAGCCTGACGACGCGGACCTATAGCCGCCGCAACCGCGCCTCGTGCAGCGTCAGCAGACCGCCTGCCGTGCCGCACAGCGCGATCAGCCCGATACCGATGAGCGACATGTGGTCGGGAATGTGGTCGAACATGATCCAGCCGCCCAGCATGGCAAACCCGATCTGCATGTACATATAAGGCATCAGCGTGGCGGCGGGCGAGCGCTCGAAGGCCATGATCATCAGCAGGTGACCGACCGATCCAGCCACGCCCATCAGAGCCAGGCCCAGCCACAGGTGCACATCGTTGAGTGAAGTCCAGGCCCAGTACAGCGGCACGCTGGTTACCAGCAGGCTGACCCAGCTGGTGTAGAACTGGGTGGTGAGGGTTGATTCGGTGCGCGTCAGCTTGCTGGTCAGCAACTGGAACGCCGTATTGGCAATCACCAGTCCCAGTGGCAGCAACATAGCCCAGCTGTTCCAGCTCACCGCATCGCCACCGGGTCGCACAATGATGGCCGTGCCAATGAAGCCGCCGGTGACCAGGACAACCCGGAAGATGGACACATGCTCACCCAGCAGGCGCGCTGCCAGCAGGGTCACCAGCAGCGGGGTGGTCATCACGATGGCGGTGAATTCGCCCACCGGCATCACGCGCAGACTGGCAAATGCCAGCAAGGTGACCATGGTTATCAGCAAGCCACGGGCAACCTGCATTCCCAGGTTGTCGGTCCTGAATACAGACATGCCTTTCTTGGGAATCACCAAGGCGGTGGTGAGCAGCGCCTGGAAAAAATTGCGAGCCCAGATGGCCATCAGCAGCGGCACCTCCAGCGTCACCCGCTTGGTGGTGGTGTCCAGCACCGCAAAGCAGGCCACGGCTGCGATCAGCAATCCAATACCGGCAAGGGTCTTGGTGCTGACGGCAGGAGCGCGGGGAAGGCGTGCAGGCATGGCGGAAGGGGACACGGACATGAATTTCCCTGGAAGTGTGACTGAAATACTGCTGGGCGGTGCTTGGGCTGAGCAGCGGTCCCAATCGGTTTGCTCGGTGGAGCTCATTGAACTGTAACCTAGGGCAAACCCTAATATCAACAATCCGGACTGGTAAACTCCCGCAGTCGCGCGCAGCGCAGCCTCCCTTATCAAGCAATCCACGTCATGACCAGTTCCTCCTTTGATCCTTCCATCATCGCGTCCAAAACCATGTCGGCAGAAGCGGCTGCGGAGCTCATTCCTGCTGGTGCGCACGTTGGCATGAGTGGATTTACCGGTGCCGGCTACCCCAAGCTGGTACCGGGCGCGCTGGCAGCGCGCATCAAGAAACTGCACGCAGCCGGTGAAGAATTCCGCATCGGCCTGTGGACCGGCGCCTCCACTGCGTCCGAATTGGACGGCGTGTTGGCCGCGGCAGACGGCATCAGCATGCGCCTGCCCTACCAGTCCGACCCCACCGTGCGCAAGCAGATCAACGCCGGACAAATGCAGTACACCGACATCCATCTCTCGCATGTGGCGCAACTGGCATGGTTCGGTTTTCTGGGCAAGCTGGATGTGGCGGTGGTCGAAGTTGCCGGTGTGCGCCCGGATGGCAAGCTGATCCCTTCGACTTCCATCGGCAACAACAAGACCTGGCTGCAATTGGCCGACAAGATCATCCTGGAAGTCAACAGCCTGCAGAGCCCGGGGCTCGAAGGCATGCATGACATCTACTACGGCACGCGCCTGCCGCCCGAGCGCCAGCCGATTCCGCTGGTGAGCGCTGGTGACCGCATCGGCGCACCGTACCTGGAGTGCGACTGGAGCAAGGTGGTCGCGGTGATCAACACCCACCAGCCTGACCGCAACAGCGCCTTTGCGGCGCCCGATGAAAACTCGCAGCGCATTGCCAACCACATTCTGGACTTCCTGAACAACGAGGTGAAGCAGGGCCGCCTGCCCAAGGAACTGCTGCCGCTGCAATCCGGCGTGGGCAACATTGCCAATGCGGTGCTCTCCGGTTTGAACAAGGGGCCGTTTGAGAACATGACGTCCTATACCGAAGTGCTGCAGGACGGCATGCTGGAAATGCTCAAGTCCGGCAAGCTGTCCATGGCCTCGGCCACTGCGCTGTCGCTCAGCCCCACTGCGCTCAAGGAATTCAATGACAACATCGCCTTCTACCGTGAGCGCATCGTGCTGCGGCCGCAGGAGGTGAGCAACCACCCGGAATTGATACGTCGCCTGGGCGTGATCGCCATGAATGCCATGATCGAGGCAGACATCTACGGCAACGTCAACTCCACCCACATCATGGGCACCAGCGTCATGAACGGCATTGGCGGCTCGGGCGACTTTGCCCGCAATGCCTATCTGTCGTTCTTCATGACGCCTTCCACCGCCAAGGACGGGGCGATTTCCTGTATCGTGCCCATGGTGTCCCATACCGACCATACCGAACATGACGTGGAGATCATCGTGACCGAACAAGGCCTTGCCGACTTGCGCGGCCTGTCCCCCACGCAGCGTGCCCGCCGCGTCATCGAGAAGTGCGCCCATCCGGACTTCAAGCCGGCGCTGCAGGACTACTTTGAACGCTCGCTGGCCAGCAAGGGGGGCAAGCACACCCCCCATCTGCTGACTGAAGCCCTGTCCTGGCACCAACGCTTCGTGGATACCGGGACCATGCATGTCCGCTAATCCAGCACCAACGACACGTGCCGGCGCGTATTGGCGTGCCGGCGCCATTGCCCTGATGCTGCTGCTGGCGGTAGGCATCGCCGCTGGCATCAGCATGTTCGAGCAGTTCGTTGCACAGATTCATGATCTGCAGCAAAAAGTGCAGAAGACGGCGCAGCTTCAGTACGTCGCCGTGCTGCTGGACGACAAGGGCGAGCCAGCCATGCTGGTCACCCAGATGGCTGGTGAGAACGTATTGCAGCTGCAGCGGCTCAACGCTGTGCTGGAAGGGCGTGAAGACAGCATGCAGCTATGGGCCTTGCCCACCAGCGGTACCCCCGCGTCATTGGGCGTGGTGCAAAGCACCATCAAGACCCCTCGTCTGGAAATCGGTGAGCAAGCGCTCACAAATGCGAGCCGCTTGGCTATCAGTGTCGAAAGCCGGGGCGGTGTGCCGCAAAGCCAGGGCCCCAGGCTGCCTTATCTTTTTTCCGGCGCGCTGGTGCGCAAGGCACTGTAAAGCCGCACGCGACGCCCGCTCCACCGGGCTTATTTGTCAGCAGGGAAGGGCGTACCGGTAGGGTACGTCCCCCATGTTGCGAACGGTCGTTCTCAAAATATTTTTCAACTTTTTGAAAATAGGCCTAAATTACCCCCTAAATCTGCCGTTATGAAACGTACGTCAACTACCAAAAGTAACCGGAGGGGCCTAGAGCCCGAAACAACGTGTCGCTACCATCCATTGAACGAACCCTCAATCCTCGGCCTTCGGCTGCGGATTCGGTGTTGTCCAGGACCGGTGTCGTCATTCCGGTTCCTCCGGTCAACCCGAGCGTAGAAGCCAGTCCGCCGCTGGAGCCCACACCCAGCGTGGTGAACCATGTGAACCCCGCCTTGCAGGCAGCGGGACCGCAGTCGCAGCCCAACGAAGGGGAGGTCACCTATACCAGCGTGCCCGACCCGGTGAGTCAAAACGGCTCCAAACAAGGCTCTCCACACGACTGGACTATCCATCGTCCAGCCGCCGAGAAGAAGGAAGATCCTCCGCCCAAACCCATTTCGCAAGTGCTCATGGACCATCTCAAGTCCATGTGGAACGCCAGCGCCAGTGCGGTGACCGTGGAGCAGGTGAGCCAGGCCCTGACGCCCAATGCGCCGACGACGCCTGCCCAGACGCCAGGCGATTTGGCCAAGCAGGTGCTCACCTACCAGCCCACCAAGATCAAGAAGAACGAGAAGATCTAGGCCTTGCCGGCAGCTCGGTCTGCCGTGGTCTACCATGGCGGCTATGCATACAACAGCCCTTGTACTTTTTTCCGGCGGTCAGGATTCCACCACCTGCCTGGCCCACGCCCTGTCCCGTTATGAACGCGTCGAGACCGTGGCATTTGACTATGGTCAGCGCCACCATGTGGAGCTGGACGCCCGCTTGAACGTGCTGCGCGAGTTGCGTTTGCAGTTCCCGCAGTGGGCCGGCCGGCTTGGCGAAGACCATCTGCTTGATCTGTCGGTACTGGGCAAGGTGAGTGAGACCTCTCTGACGCGCGACATGGCCTTCAAGATGGAGGCCAATGGTTTGCCCAACACCTTTGTGCCTGGGCGCAATCTGCTGTTCTTGACGCTTTCGGCGGCACTGGCTTACCGGCGCGGGTTGCAGGTCATTGTCACCGGCGTCTGTGAGACGGATTACTCCGGCTACCCCGATTGCCGCGATGACACCATGAAAGCTATGCAACTGGCGCTCTCCCTGGGAATGGACCAGCGCTTTCTGATCGAGACCCCCTTGATGTGGATAGACAAGGCCCAGACCTGGGAGCTGGCACGCAGTCTGGGCGAACAGTCGGGCGTGGCGCAGGGTGGTGAGGCGCTGGTGGACCTGATCGTGGAGCACACCCACACCTGCTATCTGGGCGACCGCACGCATCGCCAAGCCTGGGGTTATGGCTGTGGCGAATGCCCGGCCTGCGTGCTGCGCGCCAAGGGCTATGCGGCTTTTTCGGACAGCTTGAACAAGGCCTCGGCACCCTCGGCCTGAGGTTCCAGCGCCCAGTGCCTGTGGTGGAATGCCGCCACGCCCGGCCTGTGGGCGATGGACACCAGGCCGCCATGGCGTGCTGCCACCAAGGCGGTCAGCCGCTGGTACAGCGAGGTTTCTGCCGCCGTGTCCAAGGCGCTGGTGGCCTCATCGGCAAACACCCATTTGGGTTTCTTCAGCAGGACGCGGGCAAAGGCCAGGCGCTGCTGCTCTCCGCCCGAGAGCTTCTGGCTCCAGGCATCGGAACGGTCCAGTTGCGTTGCCAAATGGGGCAGCATGGCGTCCTGCAATGCCTGTTGCAGCGCCGCGTCCGCAAAACTGGCCGCCGCCTGCGGATAGGCCAAGGCGTCGCGCAAGGGGCCGTCGGGGATATACGGTCGCTGGGGCAGGAACATGGTGTCTTCGCTACGCTCCACGCGCCCCGTGGCAAAAGGCCAGATACCCGCCAGTGAGCGAAACAGGGTGGACTTGCCGCTGCCCGAGGGGCCGGTCAGCAGAACCGTGTCACCTGCACCCACCTGCAAAGGGGTGTGGGCCAGCAGAATTGCGCCCGTCGGCAGTGCCACTCCCAGGTCACTGGTGTGTACGGCCACGTCCGAGGCCGCCGGTGCTGCCGCGGTGACCGGCATGACCTTGTTGAAGGATTCTTCAAAGGTGGTCAGACGATCGGTGGTGGCACGCCACGCGGCCAGCCCGCTGTAGCTGTCCACAAACCAGCTCATGGCGCCCTGTACTTGGCCGAACGCACTGGAAATCTGCATCAGCTCACCCAGCTGGATGGCACCGCTGAAGAAGCGGGGCGCCGCCACCAGGAACGGAAACACCACGGCAGCCTGGCCGAAGAAGCTGGTGAACCAGATCAATCGCTTTTGCGCACGGATCAGGTTGAGGTAGTTGGACAGCACGCGGCCAAAGCGCAATTCCAGTTGCGCATGCTCCACGGTTTCTCCACGGTCCAGTGCGATGGATTCGCTGTATTCACGCACCCGCACCATGCGGTGGCGGAAGTCGGCTTCCACCTGTTGCTGCTGGAAGTTCAATGCAATCTGCGGCCTGCCGATGTAATGCGTGATCACGCTGCCCGCCACGCTGTAGACCACGGCCATCCAGACCATGAAGCCGGGAATCACATATTCACTGCCCTGGAATTTGAAGGCAAAGCCGCCAGACAGCGTCCACAGAATGCCGACAAAGCTGCCCAGTGTGACCACTGAATTCAATAGGCCCATGGTGAGCGACAGGGTCTGGCCGGTGAACTGGCCTATGTCCTCCTGGATGCGCTGGTCCGGGTTGTCGGGATTCTTGGAGGCAACACCTTCCGCGCTGCCCGCACCGTAGCGCGACAACTCAAAACGGTAGAACGCTTGGTTGCTGAGCCAACGCTGCAGGTAGTGCGTGGTCATCCAGGCGCGCCAGCGCATGTCCAGCAACTGGGACAGGTAGAACTTGTAGACGGCAATCACGATGAAGGCGAAGGCCAGATAGGTGAAGCGCCCGAGTTGCTCCCAGAACACTGCTGCGTTCTTGTCCTGCAGCGAGTCATAGAAGAGCTTGTTCCAGTCGTTGAACAGCACGTTCATGTACACCAGGCCCAGATTGAGCGCTACGATGGCGGCCAGCAAACCACGCGCTTTCCACTTCTGGTCCGAAGAAAAGTAGGGCTTGGAGAGCGCCCACACCCGTTGGGCCTGCTGGCGGGTGGCAGCCCATTTGGCGGCCAATGTGTTCGGTTGGGTGGTAGTGAGGTTCTTGTTATCGGTTGAATTGGACATGCCTTGCGTACCTGTGAATGCGTGAACGTGATGGTAGCCGCAGCGCAGCGGCATCGCCGTGCCGGCCGGCCCTAGCCCTGAAGCAGCCTGTCGAGGCTGCTGTCCCAGGAGAATCCGGGAAAGAGCCGGTCCAGCTCTGCATTGCCCAGGCCTTGGGTGCGGCGAAGAATCTGTGCAAAGACGGCCCTGAAATCATGGTGCACCGGCAGGTCCCGACCTTCATGCAGATTGCCCGGCGCAAGACCGGTCCAGTTACCGTGCCAACGCCCGCCTTGCACTTGGTTGCCCATGATCCACAGCGCATTGCCATGGCCATGGTCGGTACCGCGAGTGCCGTTTTCGGCACTGGTGCGGCCAAATTCACTGCACACCACCACCACGTCACCGGGCTGCGAAAAATCGCGCCGCAGTTGCGTCAGGGTGGCGGCCAGATTGCCCAGGTTGTTGGCCAGCGTCCCGGTAGCGGAGCCCTGGTTGGCATGGGTGTCCCAGCCGCCCGCCGACAGAAAACCCAGCCGCAGACGCCGGTCCTGTCGCATCAGCGTGCCCAGATGCTGGGCATCCAGCAAGAGGCCTTGGGCCGATCCGGCACCGTTGTTGGCGGCCAGCATTTCCTTGCTTGCCATGGCGGGGTCTGCCATGTCTGCGTTCAGTGTCTGCGCCGTCTGCATGCGGCTGTCCGCGCCAGCGCGAAAGGCCTGGGACAGTCTGTCCTGCCCTGCGTAGAGTTGCATCACGGCATCGCGTGTGCGGCTGTCGCCCAGCGCACCCTGGCGCGTAGCCGCCTGACCGCGCGGAACCAGTTGCACCGGCGCGCCGCCCGAGAGGATTTGTGGATTGGCTTCTCCCACACCCAATGCGATGGCGTGTGCTTTTCCATCCGCTGCAGGGGCCTTGGTACGCAGGGAGGCCAAGGTGTTCATCCAGCCGTTGGCAGCACCGCCATGACCGGGCAAGCCGGTTTCCCAGTGGTGTTGGGCATCGAAGTGGGAACGTGTGGGATCGGGTGAGCCGGCGGCGGGTATCACGCCAAGCACGCCTTGCTGCCAAAGTGGCATCAAGGGCGCAAGTGCGGGATGCAGTCCAAAGGTGTTGTCCAGCCGGATCGCGGTTTGCCCGTTGCCGTCGGGCGCAGCAATGGCTATCGATGGCCGCAGCGTGTAGTAGTTGCTGTCGCCATGCGGTACCAATGCGGAGAGACCGTCATAGGCACCGCGCAGGAACACCACGACTAGCCGCCCACTGGCATCCACCGCATTGTTTTGTGCCCAGCACACCGGGGCGGCCCAGGCACTGCCGGCTGCAGCTAGCGTAGCCAGGAAATTTCTGCGCGGTAGCGCGTATGTATAGATGGGAGACATGGCTTGGTTTGCGCTCACTTGTACATGAAGTCCGGGCTGGCCAGCAGCAGTCCGTTGCGCAGGCCCGCACGCTGCGCAGCCACGGTCTGTAGCGTAGCCAGGCTGAAATAGGGCTGCAGAAAGTCGACGTCCTCGCTGTGTCTGGCCAATTGCAGGGCATAGTCGGCGCGGCGCGTGAGCGCCTCGGGAGCCAGCCAGGTGGCAGCATCCGTCTTGTATCCGTCGGGGGTCTGCCAGCCGTGCAATGGTTGGCCGGCGTTGTTCAAGAAGCCAAGGGTGAGCAGCAGATTCTTGCGGTCCTGCGCACCCTGTGTGGCAGTCAGTGCAGAGCAGGCGAAGTCCATCGGCGTCTTGAACAACCGGTTGGATGCATCCCAGAATTCCTCGGACTCGATCAGCGTCTGCATCCAGCGTTTGATATCGCCCTTGTTGTCGATGAAACTTCGGCTCAACCGTTGGACCAGTTCGGGGCTGGGGGTGTCAGCGACAAAGAATTGCGCCAGCCGCAGACTGAGGCGGTGCGCAGTGCTGGGGTGCCTCGCCAGCATGCGGATGGCCTGAACGCCTTCGGCCTCTCCGCGGCCAAAGAAACCATCGGGATAGACGTGGCCCATGACCCTCTTGCTGCCGCCTTCATGCCATCGCATGACAAAGCGAAACCCGTCCGACGACTTGGGACCCACAGTCCAGCCCGTCAGCACCTTGGCCAGTTCCCGCACATCGGTCTGGCTGTAGCCGCCGTCCACGCCCAGCGTGTGCAGCTCCATCAGTTCACGCGCGTAGTTTTCATTCAGCCCGCGGGTATTGCCTTGCGCGCCGCGTGTGCCCTCTGCCACGCTTTGGGCCTGGTCGAGGTAATGCAGCATGGCTGGGTGGCGGGCACTGGCCAGCAGCAGGTTTTCAAAGGTGTCCAGCGCATGCGCACGTGCAACGTGGATGAGGTAGTGGCCGACGAAGGGGCGCACCGGGCCTTTGCCGATATAGACGTTCAAATGGTTGAACCAGAATTCGGTCATGCGCGCCAGCAACGGGTTTTCCAGCTCGGACTGGCTGCAGGCTTGCAGGCGCCAGACGGCCGTCTTTTCAACCATGGTGCGGTTGAAGTTCTGCGCTTCTGGTGAAGTGGGAAAATTCAGCCGCTGGTGCATGTCATCGGCGGCGGCGCTCTTGCCAACGGGGTCTGTGCCCGCCTTGATGCTGGCCCGGGCCTGACGCTCACGCTGTGCGCCTTCGAATATCTCTGGCAGCGGTGCATTGATGTCCTGCAGTTCAGCAGTCAGCGCCGGTGCCGATTGGCTGGCATTGTGAGCGGTATCCAGTTGTCGCAGTGCCCAGGCCCGCGCATTTGGGGCTGCCTGAATGTCGGCTACCAGCGCGGGGCTGGCGCCGTATCCCAGGCGGGACAGCGCACGCCATTGTTCGGCAAGCTGCGCATTGACTTGCTGGGGGATTGCGGCCTGCATGTCCGCAGGGTTGTCGGTCTGCGCCCAGGCCTTGGAAGTGGTCCCAGCGGCCCAGGCAAGCCAGCGGGCCATGCGGTGCATTGCATGGCGTCGCGGCAAGGCAATGGGGTTTTGCTGGGGCATGTCAGGCGTTCCCTTGGTATTGCGGGCAGTGTGCCATCCCAACGCCTGGCGCGGTAGGGGCGCCTACCACCTTCAATTTTCTTTACACGCGCGGCGCCCTTGCCGGCGCAGCAAACAGGGCTAGTCCGCGTTACGCACGCCGCTGGCCACATGGCCGCTGGGGACGTGGCGGGCGGCGGATTCAATATGACCGGTCTGGTCGTCAAAGAAAAAATCGGGCTCGAATTCACGCAGAAACTCACCCTTGTCCAGCCCGCCCAGGAACATGGCTTCGTCCACCTCGATGTTCCAGTCCATGAGTGTGCGGATGGCGCGCTCATGGGCGGGGGCACTGCGTGCGGTCACCAGTGCGGTACGTATGCGCATATGTGGAATCTCGGCCTGCTGCATGCGGTGCAGCGCCACCAGCAGCGGCTTGAACGGTCCGTCGGGCAGGGGTTGGGTAACCTTGTCCATCTCGTGCTTCTGGAAGGCATTGAGCCCCTCGCTCTGGTACACCTGTTCAGCCTCGTCGCTGAACAGCACGGCGTCTCCGTCAAACGCAATGCGCACTTCGCCGGGATGGGCGTCACTGGCGTGGGCCGAGTGGGGATAGACCTGGGCTGCTGGCACGCCAGCTGCCAGTGCCGCACGCACGTCGCTCAGGTGCGTGCTCAGAAAGAGATTGGCATGCAAAGGCCTGAGGTAACGCCAGGGCGCTTCGCCGCGCGTGAACGAGCAGCGAATGATGGGCAGTTCATAGTGTTGTGCGGAGCGCATCACACGCAGGCCGCTGACTGGATCATTGCGCGAAAGGATCACCACCTCCACGCGTTGCGAGGGCGTTTCGTTGAACGCCAGCAACTTCTTCACCAGAGAGAATGCCACCCCGGGTTTGGCGGGTATATCCAGTCGTTCGCGCTGCAGCTGCATATAGGCGCGATCGTCGCTCTGCTCGAACACCAGGTTTTCTTCTTCAAAGTCAAACAGGGCGCGGCTGGAAATTGCCACCACCAGCCGCCCGTCGAGATTGATGCCCATGGTGTTGTTTGCCTCGTTTCAACTTTGCAGGAACATGCGATAGACCGGGTTGTTGGTCTCTTCCACATAGGGGTAGTCTAGCGTCTGCAGGAACTTGGCAAAGGCCTTGTTGTCGGCCTGGGGCACTTGCAGTCCCACCAAAATGCGGCCGTAGTCCGCACCCTGGTTGCGGTAGTGGAACAGGCTGATGTTCCAGCCCGGGCGCATCAGGCTCAGGAACTTCATCAGCGCGCCCGGACGTTCGGGAAACACGAAGCGCAGCAGGCGCTCATCATCAGCCAGTGGCGAGTGACCTCCCACCATGTGGCGCACATGCTCCTTGGCCAGTTCATCGTGCGTCAGGTCCAGGGTATCAAAGCCGTGCTTGTTGAAATTGGCCGCAATCTTGGTGGATTCGCCCTTGCCGTGGGTGGTGAGACCAACGAACACATGTGCCTTGGCCGAGTCACTCATGCGGTAATTGAACTCGGTCACACTGCGTGCTGTGCCAGGCAGTTCGCCAATCAGGGCGCAAAAGCGCTTGAAGCTGCCACGCTCTTCGGGGATCGTCACGGCAAATAGCGCCTCGCGCTCCTCGCCCACTTCAGCGCGTTCGGCGACAAAGCGCAGGCGGTCGAAGTTCATGTTGGCCCCGCACAGGATGGCACCGTAGGTCTCGCCTTTGGTCTTGTGTCGGGCAACGTATTGCTTGATGGCAGCCACGCCCATGGCGCCAGCGGGTTCAACGATGCTGCGCGTATCGATGAAGATGTCCTTGATGGCAGCGCACACGGCGTCGGTGTCCACGGTGATGTATTCATCCACCAGTTCGCTGGCAATGCGGAACGTCTCTTCGCCCACCAGCTTGACAGCAGTGCCGTCGGAAAATAGTCCCACGTCGTCCAGCGTGACACGCTTCTTGGCTTGCACCGACTGCAGCATGGCATCGGAGTCATTCATCTGTACGCCGATGACCTTGATGCGCGGGTTCACCGCCTTGATGTAATTGGCCACACCCGAGATCAGGCCGCCTCCGCCAATGGCAACGAACACCGCATCCAAACCGCTGCTGTCCTTGACGCGATCCTTATTGCCGGCCTTGGCCGCTTTGTCTGCGCCCAGCGTCTGCACTTGGCGCAGCATTTCCATGGCGACCGTCCCCTGGCCAGCAATCACATCCGGGTCGTCAAAGGGGTGCACAAAAGTCAGGCCTTCCTTCTTCTCCAGCATCACGGCATGGCCGTAGGCATCGGAGTAGCTGTCGCCAAACAGCACGACCTCACCACCAAAGCCGCGCACGGCATCGACCTTGACTTGCGGTGTGGTGGTTGGCATCACGATCACGGCCCTGGTGCCCAGCCTGCTGGCGCTCAGAGCCACACCTTGCGCATGGTTTCCTGCCGATGCACAAATGACGCCCTTGCTGAGTTGCTCGGAGCTGAGATGGGCCATCTTGTTGTAGGCGCCACGCAGCTTGAAGCTGCGTACCGCCTGCTGGTCCTCGCGCTTGAGCAGCACGGTGTTGTGCAAGCGGCGACTCAAGTTGCGTGCAGGCTCCAGTGCCGTCTCGCTGGCAACGTCGTAGACGCGCGCGGTCAGGATTTTCTTGAGGTAATCAGCCGGTGACAGGCTGGTGAGCGGGGAATGGGACATCGTGGGTAAACTCCTGTACCCATTATAGGCACGGAAATTTTGCTCCGCGCGGGGCAATTTGAAAGGAACCATTCATGGAATGCACAGTAAGTTGGACAGGGGCTTTGGCAACGCGCTCGGGCATGGGTTTTGTTGCGGAGACGGGAAGTGGTCACACCATCGTGATGGACGGTGCCCCTGATCCGGTCAAACCGGAGAATGGCGGCCAGAATCTGGCACCCCGTCCTATGGAGACCGTGCTGGCGGGTACCGGAGGGTGCACTGCCTACGACGTGGTGCTCATCCTCAAACGTGGCCGACACAACGTGCAGGGCTGCAGCGTCAAATTGACGTCAGAGCGCGCAGAAGTGGATCCCAAGGTCTTCACCAAGATCCATATGCATTTCACCGTGAGTGGCAAAGCGTTGCCAGCCGCCGCCGTGGAGCGTGCCATCGCCATGAGCCATGAAAAGTATTGCTCTGCCAGCATCATGTTGGCCAAGACAGCTGAAATCACCACCAGTTTTGATTTGGTGGAAGTCTGAGGCCTGGCTGATTCAGATGCGCTCGGCGACCGTGGTCATGACCTTGGCAGCGGCACGCATCATGTGTTTGACGGGCAGGGGCAGTTCAACTGCACCAGCGGCCTGAGCCTGTTGGGCGTGGCGCAATTCGTCATCCGCCATCTGGGCGACGATGGCGCGTGATGCGTGGTCACCGGCGGGCAGCGCTTCCAGGTGGCCTTGCAAGTGCGCCCCTACCTGTTGTTCGGTTTCCACCACGAAACCCAGACTGATCGGGTCGCCCAAGCGCCCGGCCAGCAAACCCAATCCGAATGCACCTGCGTACCACAGTGGGTTGAGTACCGAAGGTCGCGAGCCCAGCTCTTGCAGGCGCTCGGCAGTCCAGGCCAGGTGGTCAACTTCCTCGGCACTGGCCTTGTTGAAGTGCTGGCGCAGATCTGGATTGGAAGTTGAAAGCGCCTGCGCTGCGTAAAGCGCCTGTGCACAAATTTCTCCAACGTGATTCACGCGCATCAACCCGGCGGCCTTGCGGCGCTCCGCGTCATTCAATTCGGACGGCCCTTCTGGCAAGGTTGCGCACGATGCGCTGGCGCGCGGTTTGGCAAACAGGGTGCGCAGCGCTGAGTCTGCGGCAATAAATAAGGAGTCCATGGATCAACCTTTACTTGGGTGGTTCCAAGTGTATTTCATGCACTGAAATGATGCGGTTTTATTGTGTGTATGCGAACCGTTGTTGTTCTGCAACGAATAAAAGTCTGTTTTGCACTTGTTTGTGGCTTTCCTTTGCTATTGGACGTTCAGTCTGGTGCAATACGTGCAACTTCCTTGACTCAGGAGGTTGGCCTGAGTTTTCACTTGGAGCCATTCGTTTAACCTTGGAGAATTTCTACATGAAAAAGACTCTCGTTGCACTGGCAGTTCTGGCTGCCTCTGGCGCTTCTTTCGCACAAGTTACCATCACCGGTAACCTGTCTGGCAGCTATCAAAAGAGCCTGGACGGCACACGCGGCCTGTCTACTTCCGACAACAGCATTTTCTTCGGCGTGACTGAAGATCTGGGCGGCGGCACCAAGTTCACAGGTAGCGCTGGCTTTGATGGTGGCGGCCGTAACAAGGATTTTTCCAATGCTGCTGGCATGGAAAACTTCAGCATTGCGCTGACCGGCAACTTCGGTGGCCTGAAGTACGCTTCTTACGAGTCTGACGGTCCCTTTGCTGGTGTTGCCATCTCCGGCGCATCTTTGGCAGTTGGCGTGTTCGACGCTAACGGTGCCAACCTGGGCAAGCGCGCTCGTAACGCTGTTACCTACACGACTCCCTCTTTCAGCGGCTTCACCGGCGCTCTGACCTATGTGACCGCTGCTGGTCAGTTCTCTTCCACTCCTGGTACTGCAACTAACCCTGGCATCAATGGTTCCACGACTTCGTTCTGGGATTCCAACACCAAGGTTGTTCCCGCTGTGACCTACGTTAACGGCCCTCTGAAGGCTTACGTCGAGTACGCTTCGTTCAACCCCAGCTACACCGGCACTTCTTCCGACTCCGTAACTCAGCCCACCGCTACGATCTCTTATGATTTCGGCGTGGCCAAGGTTGCTGCTGGCTGGACCAAGCCTTCCAACAATGACGTGACCGTTGGTCTCGGCGTGAACGTGCCAATCGGTGCTGTGACTCTGGGTCTGGAAACCTTCAGCTTCAACTCTTCCGCAGCCCAAGGTACTGCTACGTACACCGACTTCGCCGTGGCTTACAGCCTGAGCAAGCGTACTACGTTCAAGGCATCCTTCGGTACTGTGAACGATGCGTTCGTTGCTTATTCCAAGGCTAACGCCTACGGTCAAACCGTGCTGACTCCCACTTCTGCTGACAGCACCAACAACCAATACCGTATTGGTCTGTTCCACTCCTTCTAATTTAGAGGGCGGCTTGTCCGCCGTCTGATTGAATGAGCTAAAGCCTCGCTGCGGTAACGCAGCGGGGCTTTTTATTTGTCCAATTCAGTTGCAAAAGCGTTTTGTAACGAAAAAGCAACAGCAAATGGCTTGTTGGCTGCGAAATGACATAAGTGTGGTGCTTGAGTTTTCCGCATGTGATTAAATTTGAACAGCTTGAAAATCAAGCTGTGAAAGCATTGCAATCAAATTAATCTTATTGAGGTAACAATGAAAAAGACTCTCGTAGCTTTGGCCGCTCTGGCTTCCATCGGTTCGGCATTTGCTGATGCCCCCACCATCACTCCTTACGCTCGTCTGGACATCGGCGTTCAGTCCCTAACAAAGACTGGCGTTTCTGATGCGGGTGTATTGGCAGCTGACGGCGTTTACAACACCTCACTGTGGGGTATCAAAGGCGAAACCGATCTGGGCAATGGTCTGAAGGGTTTTGCTCAGGTTGAAAATTCGTTTAAGGCGGACAGTGCAGATGGACTTGCCGGTTCAGGCAATGCACGTGTCGGAAAGATTGGTCTTGCTGGTAGCTTTGGTACTCTGGAGCTCGGTGCCGTATGGGGTCCCTACGACAACTCCACCGTGGGTGACGCACAAGACTACAACGGCTTCTCTTCTTATGGCCGCATTTTGAACACAGGCGCGCATGGCGACAATGGTAACGGTACTCTTGCGTCCGGTAACACTGCTGGTTCCATTAACTACACCACTCCCACAGTTAATGGCTTTAACGCAGCAATCAACTACGCACCGGCAAAGGATACCGCCAACCAAGACATCTCCAGCTACGGTGTGGATGTAACTTACAACAATGGTCCGATCTCGTTTGCTGCTGCTTATGACAGCACTCCAACAATCTATAGCAATGTTGGTGCCCCTGCTCTGACAACTGGTAAGACAAATGCTTGGTTGATCAATGGTGGATACAACCTGGGTGTTGCTACCGTATATGCCGCTTTGATCGGTGCTCAAGCTAACTCCGCAGGTGCTGCTGGTACCGGTACAGACAAGGACTCTGGCTGGAATTTGAGCGTCAAGTATCCTGTTGGTCAGTGGACCCTGTCTGCAGGTTTTGGTAGCGTGAAAACAACAGGTGATGACTGGAATCAGCACACCGATGCATACGGTCTGCAAGGTCTGTACGCCTTCAACAAGCAATTCACTGCTTATGTTGGCTACAAGAACTGGAAGACTACCTATGACTCTGGTGCGCCTTCTGTGACTCAATCCAAGACTGGTGCTGGCCTGACCATGTCCTTCTAATCTGACGCTGGCTTTGTGCCAGCGGATGGTTATCAATGACAAAAACCCCGTCGCAATTTGCGATGGGGTTTTTTTTGGTAGTTATGAAATCGACTATTTGCGGGTAATAAAAGCCGAAATGCTGTTTTTCTAAGTATTTACCCGTTAGTTTTATTACCGAATTAATGTTAAATTGTCGCTAATGAGATTGAGTGAGTCGATCTTGTTACCTCACCGTTAACGAAAGTTAGCTCTGTCCCTCGGCTTAATTGCCGAGGGATTTTTTTTCGCCCATAGTTGGAAATGGGAGCCATTGGAAGATGTCAGGCGTACCGCTTGCTGCGCAGGTTGTGCTTCATTTCGCGCAGCAGTGGCTGCAATTTGCCGCCACCAATGCGCAACGCTAGGCAAGTAGCCAGGATGTCGATGATCATGAGGTGCAGAAGGCGTGAGACCATGGGGCTGTACTTGTCAAAGCCTTCAGGGTGATCGGCGCTCAGGTGGATGTGGCCGGCGCTGGCCAGAGGTGAGCCGGTGGCAGTGATGACAATAGTGGTCGCTCCGTTCTTGCGCGCAATGTCACAAGCATCCATCAGATCACGCGTACGCCCAGAGTTACTGATGACGACAACACAGTCGCCTGCAGACAGGATGGAAGCACTCATGACTTGCATGTGCCCGTCGCTATAGGCCGTTGTATTGATGCCCAGGCGAAAGAATTTGTGCTGCGCATCCTGCGCCACGATGCCGGAATTGCCCACTCCAAAAAACTGGATTTGTCTTCCAGAGTTGTAGCTTTCGAGCAGTGCGTTGACCGCCTTTTCGATGGCCATGCTGCTTGCGTCATTGCGGTATTTCAGGAAAGCAGCCACCGTGTTGTCGATGACCTTCACCATGACATCACTGGTCTTGTCATCGACATCCACGCTGCGATGGATGAAGGGGACACCTTCATTCACGGTGCCGGCCAACTTGAGCTTGAAATCCGATAGGCCGTCATAGCCCACGCTGCGACAGAATCGCACGACGGTGGGCTTGCTTACGTGAGCCCGGTCCGCCAGTTCACTGACAGGCAGCTTGGCAAATACCCGCGGGTCCGCCAGGCAGAGCTTGCCAACCCGCTGTTCGGCGGGAGCCAGCGAAGGCAATGAGGCTTTGATGCGTTCGAGCATGGTGCTCTCCAGTTAGGATTCTTCACTCCAGCAAAAGCCGTCGCGGGCGATCATGGCGCTGGACGCACTAGGCCCCCAGGTTCCGGCTGCGTACATGCGTGGTCCTTGCGGGTCATTGGCCCAGTAGTCGATCATGGGCTCCACCCAGCGCCATGCCTCTTCTTGTTCATCACTGCGCACGAACAGATTCAGACGGCCATCGATGACATCGAGCAAAAGGCGTTCATACGCACCCACACGCTCAGAGCCAAAGCGCTTGTCGAAGTCCAAATCCAGTTGAACGGGCGCTAGCGTCTGTGCTGCGGCACCTTTGACGCTGCGGCTGGCTTGGCCCTGCGCCAGCAGGTGCAATTCCAGACCATCCTTGGGCTGTAGATGGATGACCAGCTTGTTAGCCACATTGATGTTGGAGTTGAAGATGGCGTGGGGCGTGGCGCGGAAATTGATGACGATGCTGCCCTCGCGTCCGGCAAGGCGCTTGCCGGTGCGGATATAGAAGGGGACTCCGGCCCAGCGCCAATTCGAAATCTCAGCGCGCAAGGCGACAAAGGTCTCGGTATTGCTGTTGGGGTTCACACCCGTTTCTTCGCGGTAGCCAAGAACCTTGCTGCCACCGCTGGTGCCTGCAGTGTATTGACCCCGTATCACGTCATGCGTGAGTGCCTCTTTGGTCCATGGCTTGAGAGAGCGCAGTACCTTGAGTTTTTCATCACGGATAGCGTCGGCATGCGAATTGATTGGCGGTTCCATGGCAATGGCGCACAGCAATTGCAGCGCATGGTTTTGCACCATGTCGCGCAACGCACCGGTGTTTTCGTAAAAGGCGCCACGGCTCTCCACGCCCAGATCTTCGGCAATGCTGATCTGGATATTGGCGATGTGCTCGCGCCGCCAGAGCGGCTCAAACAATGCGTTGCCAAATCGCAGTGCAAACAGGTTCTGCACAGCAGGTTTGCCCAGATAGTGGTCTATGCGAAAGACTTGATTTTCTGCAAAGTACTGACGCACTGTGCTGTTGATGGTGCGGTTGGACGCAAGGTCGTGGCCCAATGGCTTTTCCAGCACGACGCGTGTCTTTGCAGTATTCAGTCCGGTTGCGGCCAACTGTTCGCACACCGTGGTAAACAGCGCCGGCGCGGTTGCCACGTACATGACAACCGTGTCCGCATTGCGTTCATTCAGGGTATTGGCAAGCGTGACGTAATCATCAGGCTTGGACAAGTCCATCTTGACGTATTCGAGAATGGCTGCAAAACGACCAAATTCCTCTGCGCTGGGGCGTTTGGCCAAATCCACATTGTCAAAACGCGATTGCATCAGCGCGCGGTACTTGGCAGTGCCCATGTCTTCACGGCCTACGCCAATGATGCGTCCACCTTCCGGTAGCGTGCCATGGCGAAATGCCTGAAACAAAGCCGGCATCAACTTGCGCCAAGCAAGGTCACCAGTGCCGCCAAACATGACAAGATCAAAGCTCATGATTAAAAGTTACATAAATATTGACGTTGTAATGTAACTTTGTTTCATTGATAATTCAAGAGACTTTTTATTCTGCGATAACTGCACCATGAACCAACTCGAAGCCCTCAAACAATGGACAACCGTGGTCGCCGATACAGGCGACTTCAAGCAATTGGACGCGTTCAAACCCCAGGATGCCACGACCAATCCATCGCTGATTCTCAAGTCGGTGCAAAAAGCCGAATATGCCCCTTTGCTGAAGGACACGGTGAACCAGTACCGTGGTCGCCCGCTCGATGAAATTGTGGACCGTCTTCTGGTGCGCTTTGGCTGCGAGATCCTCTCGATCATTCCGGGCCGTGTTTCCACCGAAGTGGATGCGCGTCTGAGCTTTGACACCAGCGCCACGGTGGCCCGCGGCGAGCGGCTGATCGAGCTGTACCAGGCCCAGGGCATCCATGTGGATCGCGTGTTGATCAAGGTCGCATCAACTTGGGAAGGCATTCAGGCAGCAGAGCAGCTGGAACGCAAAGGCATTCACACCAACCTTACCTTGCTGTTTTCGTTCTGCCAGGCAGTAGCTTGCGCGCAGGCCAAAGTGCAGCTGATTTCTCCCTTTGTTGGCCGTATCTACGACTGGTACAAGAAGTCGGCTGGCGCTGCATGGGTGGAATCCGAAAAGGCTGGCGCAAACGATCCCGGTGTGCAGTCCGTCAAGCAGATCTACAACTATTACAAGAAGTTTGGCATCGCAACTGAAGTCATGGGTGCAAGCTTTCGCAACGTGGGCCAGATCACTGCTCTTGCCGGCTGCGATCTGCTGACCATCAGCCCCGATCTGCTTGCCGCACTAGCCGCCGACAACAGCCCCATTGAGCGCGCCTTGGACGCCAACAAGGCAGCAACCTTGGACATGGAACATGTGCACCTGGACGAAGCCGGCTTTCGCTTTGCGCTGAATGAAGACGCCATGGCGACCGAAAAGCTGGCCGAAGGCATTCGTGCATTCTGCGTGGATGCGGTCAAACTCGAGAAGCTGTTGCTAGCGGCTTGAACACGCGACTGATACTGTCTTTCCAATTTTCCACTTAGAAGAACCACACCATGGCACGTACACGATGTGATCGCACTCCCGCCTGGGCACAACTGCAACTGGCGTATGACAACAGTGGCAAGGCATTTGATCTGCGCCAGGCATTTGCGCAGGATGCAGGGCGATTTGAGGCGTTCAGTCAAAGTGCACCGTATGTATTCGCAGACCTTTCAAAGAACCGCGTAGACGCTGCAACGGACAAATTGCTGTTCGATTTGGCACGACAAAGCGGATTGCAGGAGCATCGCGACGCCATGTTTGCCGGTGAGAAGATCAACCACACCGAGGGGCGCGAAGTCTGGCACGTGCTGCTACGCACACCGCCGGAATCATCGCAAGACGGCAGTCACCGTTCGGTGGAGTTGGCCAAGGTGCATGAGACGCTGAATGCCATGCTGGCTTTTGCAGAAAGTGTGCGCTCTGACAGCGGTATCACCGATGTGGTGAACATCGGCATTGGCGGCTCCGACCTGGGACCGCAAATGGCGGTGATCGCGTTGGACGCGTTTGCCACCACTGGCAAGCGTCTGCATTTCGTCAGCAATGTGGATGGACATGAACTGGCGGCCACACTGAAGACGGTCAAGGCAGACAGCACGCTGTTCCTGATTGCCAGCAAGACTTTCACCACCATCGAGACCATGACCAATGCGCGCTCGGCCAAGGCCTGGTTCGAAGCGCAGGGCGGTACGGATACCGCCCGTCACTTTGCTGCGCTCACCACCAATGTTGCAGCGGCCAATGCCTTCGGCATCACCACGACCTTCGGTTTCTGGGATTGGGTGGGCGGACGTTACTCGCTTTGGTCCGCGATTGGATTGCCGCTGGCCATCGCCATAGGCGCTCAAGGTTTCCGGGAATTTCTGGCGGGTGCGCACGCCATGGATGAGCACTTCCGTACAGCGCCACTGGAGCAGAACCTGCCCGTGCGTCTGGGCCTGTTGGACCTGTGGTATCGCAACTTCCATGGATTCACCAGCCGCAGCATTGCTCCGTATCACAGCGCACTGCGTCGTTTGCCTGCCTACTTGCAGCAACTGGAAATGGAAAGCAACGGCAAACGGGTGGACGCCGAGGGTGCAGCCTTGCCGTTTGGCACTTCGCCCGTGTTGTGGGGCGAGCCGGGCACCAACGGTCAGCACGCCTACTTTCAGATGCTGCATCAGGGCACCGATGTCGTTCCTCTGGAGTTTGTGGCGGTCAAGAAGCCTCGCCATGCACTCGCGTCTCATCACACCTTGTTGCTCGCCAATGTGTTGGCGCAGGCACAGGCATTGATGGTCGGCAAGGTCGATGCGGGAGGTCACAAGCATTTCCCCGGCAACCGCCCAAGCACCTTCCTGCTGTTGGACGATTTGACTCCCGCGTCGCTGGGTGCGCTCATTGCCTTGCAGGAACATCGTGTGTTCGTCAGCGGAAGCCTGTGGGGCATCAACAGCTTTGACCAGTGGGGTGTGGAGCTGGGCAAGGTGCTGGCCAAGGACGTAGAGGCTCGCCTTGGCAGTGGTGATACCACCGGCCTGGATGGGTCCACGGCCGGTTTGCTTGCGCGGCTGCGGGCCTGAACCCGGAGCACTCTGCGCTTGAAGCGTCGTCACCCGGTTGAACTGACACTGCAGCAGGCGCGCAACCTGCAACTGGCTGCACAGGGCCTGCTGCATCCCCCGGCCAAGCGGGCAACGCGCAAGGCCTTGCGTGATTGCATCGCGCGCATGGGGTTGTTGCAGATCGACACGATTCACGTGGTGGCGCGCAGCCCCTACCTGGTCCTTTTCTCGCGACTTGAGGCTTATCCCGCGCAGTGGTTGGAAGACGCCTTGGCCCAAGGCGAAGTGTTTGAGACCTGGGCCCATGAGGCCTGCTTTGCCCCCATTTCCGACCTGCTGGCGCATCGCGTTTTCAACTGCGAGGCGCGCTCTCATTGGGGCCTCGCCCATGCCCAGAAAATCCACGCGAAGCAGCGGGCCGAGCTGGATACATTGCTGGCACACATCCATACCCATGGCCCGGTGAAGTCTTCTGATTTTGAAAGACCGGACGGTGCGAGTTCGGCCTGGTGGGGCTGGAAAGATGAAAAGCGGTGGCTGGAAGCGCTGTTTGCCTCCGGCGAACTGATGGTGAAGCGACGCGATAAATTTCAGCGCGTGTACGACTTGGCGCACCGGGTTGTGCCCCATTTGCTGGGCCAGCCCGAAAGCCTTTCAGGTGGCCAGGCCGGTGCAGGAGATGCCACAAATGTGCCTGCAATCGCCGCGGTGCGCGCTCAGTTCATTTGCCAGTCCGTTGCCGCCCTGGGCGTGACGCAGGCACGCTGGATCCATGACTATTACCGCAGCAAACCCCGATTGAAGGACGTGGATCTGGACACCTTGGTGGAGCAGGGCGATCTGCTGCGCATCAAGGTATGCGGATGGGACTCTCCCGGATATGTGCACCGGAGTCAGGCCGCCTTGGTGAAAAAAGCTGCAGCCGACAAATTGCATGCAACCCATACTGCGCTGCTCTCGCCTTTCGACCCGGTGGTTTGGGACCGTGAGCGGGCGCAGACTCTGTTTGACTTTGACTACCGCCTTGAGTGCTATACGCCCGAGCCCAAGCGGGTATATGGCTACTTTGTGCTGCCGATTTTGTGTCGCGGCGAGCTGATTGGCAGACTGGATGCCAAGGCACATCGCGCCGATGGCGTATTCGAAGTCAGGGCCTTATATGCACAGCAGGGCCCGCGCTGGACTGAAATGCAGATTGAAGAGGTGGCGCGCGCTATTCTGCGCTGTGCCCAATGGCACGGCACGCCCGAGGTTCGGATTGGACGCACAAAGCCGGCCTACCTGGCGGCCGCACTACGCCGCGCACTGCGCGCCTTGTCAATGGAAGAGCTTGTTGCATGAACATTGTTTTTGATTTTGGAGCGGTGCTGTTCAACTGGCGGCCGGTCGACATCGTGGCAGAAGTATTTCCGCAGCACGCCGTTGATACGTCACAGGCCAAGCGACTGGCGCAAGAAGTGTTCGGCCACGAAGACTGGCAGAACTTTGACCGAGGCCTGCTGGACTTGGATGCCGTCACGGAGCGCACTTCGAAGAGGTTGGGCCTTGACGCCAATACGCTGCACCATCTGTTCAGCACAATCCCCGAGCGGTTGCTTCCTCTGCCGGACTCCTTGTCGATACTGCAGCTGTTGCTCACCAGGCGCGAAGCTGGCAGTGGCGTAAGCGGTGTGTACTTTCTCTCCAATATGCCTGCGCCCTATGCACGTGACCTGGAGTCCAAGCACACCTTCCTGGGGCACTTCGACGGCGGTATTTTTTCCGCGGATGTACATTGCAGCAAACCCGATCTGCGCATCTACCAGTTACTGCAGTCCCGCTACGGCTTTCCCGCCGAAAGCACGGTATTCATTGACGATATGCCAGGCAATGTGGAGGCGGCGCGCGCGCTGGGATGGAAGGGCATTCACTTCACCTCAGCATCGCAATTGGCGACGGATTTGGTGCACCATTGCGGGCTATGACAATCCAACACGCACGCTGCTTCTGGGTAGACGATTCGCAGATCTACCGTGACTACCATGACCGTGAATGGGGCTTCCCCGTTTACAACGACACCCGGCTGTTTGAAAAAATCTGTCTGGAAGGTTTTCAGTCGGGACTGAGCTGGATCACCATCCTCAAGAAACGCGAGAACTTCCGCGCGGCGTTCGCGGGCTTTGACATTGCGCAGGTTGCGCGTTTCGGGGACAAGGACATTGCACGCTTGCTCGAGGACGCCGGCATTGTCCGGCATCGCGGAAAAATCGAAGCGGCCATCAATAATGCGCGTTGTGCTGAGAAGCTGCTGGAGTCTGAACGCTCACTCGCAGCGTACTTCTGGAAATTCGAGCCACCGGCGTCCAGTCGCCCCAAACGCATCACCCGCGATACGCTGCGCGCCATGACCCAGAATGCCGAATCCGTTGCACTCTCCAAGGACCTGAAAAAGCGCGGCTGGAAATTCGTCGGCCCCACCACCATGTACGCCTTCATGCAGGCCATGGGCTTGGTCAATGACCATGAGGAAAGCTGCTTTGTGCGTGAAGCAGCGCTCAAGGCCCGCAAGCAGTTCGATCCCAACAAGCTTTAACAAGAAGCAAGTACCCAAAACAAAACCCCGCAGAGCGCTAGCCCTGCGGGGTTTTGTTCATGCGGCTGAGTGAAACAGGTCCACTCAGGTAAGGAGCAATTACATGCCCATGCCGCCCATGCCGCCCATACCACCCATATCACCACCGCCCATGCCGCCGCCAGCAGCGGATTCGGACTTGGGAGTCTCGGCAACCATGCATTCGGTTGTGAGCATCAGGGAAGCCACGGATGCAGCGTTCTGCAGAGCAGTACGTGTCACCTTGGTGGGGTCCAGAATACCCATTTCGATCATGTCGCCGTAGGTGTCGTTGGCAGCGTTGAAGCCGTAGTTGCCCTTGCCAGCCATCACAGCGTTCACCACCACAGAAGCTTCACCGCCTGCGTTGTAAACGATTTCGCGCAGAGGAGCTTCGATAGCCTTCAGCACCAGGGCAATGCCGTGGTCTTGGTCAGCGTTGTCACCCTTGATGGTGCCGGCAGCTTGCTTGGCGCGCAACAGAGCCACGCCACCGCCAGCCACGATGCCTTCTTCCACAGCAGCGCGGGTAGCGTGCAGGGCGTCTTCCACGCGGGCTTTCTTTTCCTTCATTTCGACTTCGGTGGCAGCGCCAACCTTGATCACGGCAACACCGCCGGCCAGCTTGGCCACGCGCTCTTGCAGTTTTTCACGGTCGTAGTCGCTGGTAGCTTCTTCGATTTGCACGCGCACTTGCTTGACGCGGGCTTCGATGTCAGCAGCGGCGCCAGCGCCGTCGATGATGATGGTGTTTTCCTTGCCCACTTCGATGCGCTTGGCGGAACCCAGGTCAGCCAGAGTCACCTTTTCCAGGGTCAGGCCGATTTCTTCTGCGATCACCTTGCCACCGGTCAGGATGGCGATGTCTTCCAGCATGGCCTTGCGACGGTCGCCGAAGCCAGGAGCCTTCACAGCCACAACCTTCAGGATGCCGCGGATGGTGTTGACCACCAGAGTTGCCAGGGCTTCGCCTTCGACATCTTCAGCAATGATCAGCAGGGGGCGGCCAGCCTTTGCAACTTGCTCCAGGGTGGGCAGCAGGTCACGGATGTTGCTGATCTTCTTGTCGAACAGCAGCACAAAGGGGTTGTCCAGAATCGCAGATTGCTTTTCGGGGTTGTTGATGAAGTAGGGAGACAGGTAGCCGCGGTCGAATTGCATGCCTTCAACGACGTCGAGTTCGTTTTGCAGGCTCTTGCCGTCTTCCACGGTGATCACGCCTTCCTTGCCGACCTTGTCCATTGCGCTGGCAATGATGTCACCAATGGAAACATCGCTGTTGGCGGAGATGGAGCCAACCTGGGCGATTTCCTTGGAGGTGGTGGTGGGCTTGGAAGCCTTCTTCAGCTCGGCGATCAGGGCTTCCACAGCCTTGTCGATACCGCGCTTCAGGTCCATGGGGTTCATGCCGGCGGCCACATATTTCATGCCTTCGCGCACGATGGCTTGCGCCAGCACGGTAGCGGTAGTGGTGCCGTCACCAGCGTTGTCAGAAGTCTTGGAAGCAACTTCTTTGACCATCTGTGCGCCCATGTTCTGCAGCTTGTCCTTGAGTTCGATTTCCTTGGCCACGGACACACCGTCCTTGGTCACGGTGGGGGCGCCGAAAGAGCGCTCCAGAACTACGTTACGGCCTTTGGGGCCCAGTGTCACCTTGACTGCGTTAGCCAGGATGTTCACGCCTTCAACCATGCGTGCGCGGGCTTCGCCGCCGAAAATTACGTCTTTTGCTGCCATGTGATTTCTCCGAATTCAGTAAATTAAAAAAGTAAGTAACGAGGGTACTTTTGGCTGCGGCCCGGGGCTACGCCCCTTAACTTTGCTGCGCAAAGTTAGCCTGCGCCGAAAGTAAATTGCTGCGCAATTTACTTTTCAACCACAGCGAAGAGGTCGTCTTCCTTCATCACCAGCAGTTCGTCGCCGTCCACCTTGACGGTCTGGCCGCTGTACTTGCCGAACAGAACGCGGTCACCAATCTTGACAGTCAGGGCAGCGAGTTCGCCCTTGTCATTGCGCTTGCCGGGACCAACAGCCAGCACTTCGCCTTGATCAGGCTTTTCAGCAGCGTTATCGGGGATGACGATGCCGGAGGCAGTTTTGGTTTCGCTTTCAACGCGTTTGACAATCACGCGGTCGGCCAATGGGCGCAGTTTCATGAGGAATCTCCTTGGTTTTGAAACAGAGGTCAATGCAAAGTGCCAACGCCAAAGCGTCAGCACCCAGGTTGTTTTCAGTCGGCAATGTTAGCACTCGCCTGACTTGAGTGCTAATCATACGGGTTTTTTGGTCGTTTTCAAGGGCTGGTCAGCCCGACCTTGGTCGAAATACCGGACTGCGAAAGGCGCACCAGCAGCGCAGCAAATGAGGCACCTGCGGCCAAAAAGGTCACCGCTACCCATCCCCACTGAGCCAGCAACGTGCTGCCCAGGGCGGCACCAGTGGCCATTCCAACGAACATACCAACCATCAGCACGGCATTCAGTCGGCTACGGGCGGCGGGTTCAATGCCGTACACAATGGTCTGGTGTGCGATCAGCGCTGCCTGTACGCCCAGATCGAATGTGACCGCACAAACCACCAACAGCACCAACTGCGCATGGCTTGATAGCCAAGGCGCCATGGCCATGGCCACAAAGGACAACATCACCAAGCCTGCACCCAAACGGGTCACCAACTCCGGTCCACGCTTGTCAGCCAGTCGTCCGGCCAGCGGGGCGGCCAGTGCACCTGAAGCGCCAGCCAAACCGAAAGCTCCTGCGGCCGAACTGCCCAGATGGAAAGGCTCCGAGTGCAACATGACCGCCAGCGTGGACCAGAATGCGCTAAAGGCTACCGACAGCAAACCCTGGGCCAATGCAGCCCGGCGCAGGGCGGGGTAGCGGCGCCATAGATTGCCCAATGAACCCAACAAGGCAGCGTAGGGTAGGGATGTCGTTGGTTTGAAATGGGGCAGTCCCCGCATGGCCGCCACGCCAATGGCGGCAACGCTGGCCGCCGCCGCAAAGAACATGGTGCGCCAGCTGAAGTGCTCCGCCACAAAGCCGCTCACTACCCGGGATAGCAAGATGCCCAGGAGCAACCCGGTCATGACGGTGCCCACCACCCGTCCCCGATACGCCACGGGCGCCAGCGTGGCAGCGGCAGGAACGATGTCCTGTGCCATGGTTGCAGTGATTCCAATTGCCAGGCTGGCAACGAGCAATACTTGTATGGACGGTGCCAGGGCAGCCAGCAAAAGGGCCAGCACCAAAAGCGCAGCCTTGCCCAGAATGATGCTGCGGCGGTCAAACCGGTCGCCCAGCGGCGCCAGAAGAAAAAGTCCCAGGGCGTAACCCAGTTGGGTCAGCGTGGGTACCCAGCCGATGGCGCGGGTTGATGCGCTGAGTTCATCGCCGAGTACGCCCAGCATGGGCTGGCTGTAATACAGAGAGGCCACACTGAGCCCCGCCCCGGTGGCCAGTAGCAGTACCAGCGTTGCAGGAAGCTCGGTTTCAGGCGCTGGTTGTGTACCGTTGCCAGGCGCTGGGTCTTTATTGAAATTCGATGGTTGCATAACCGACATGTGTCTTTTCCTTCAGGATATTTGGAGCATGGCTGCATTGTGAAAGCCAAGAAGGAAAGGTGGTAGTAGGTTGCCAAGCATATTTGTTATACATTGAACGCATGAAAACGAGTGGCAAATTTCCTACTGACCGTATAGGTACCAAGACATCGGGTCCCATGGCCGCAGGCGCTGCAGACGCAGACATGAGCATGCTGCTCATGGGTACTTTTGTGCGCATTGTGGAGGCTGGCAGCCTGTCGGCAGCTGCTGCGCAGATGAACGCCACGCAGCCTACGGTCAGTCGCCGCTTGCAGGCGCTGGAGCGGCATCTGGGCGTGCGTCTGCTGCAGCGCTCCACACACGGCATGCGGCTGACGGTTGACGGCGAGCGCTGTTTCGAGCGAGCCAAGGAGCTGCTGGCAAGCTGGGCTGCTTTTGAGGCCGACCTGCGCGGAACGCAAAAGGAACCCCAGGGCAAATTGCGCGTGGCAGTCCCCCACGCCTTCGGACAGGAGAAATTTGTGCTGCCCCTGGCCCGCTTCTTGAAGGAGTGCCCGCAAGTCACCGTGGAATGGCTGTTGCGGGACGACGTGCAGGACTACATCGGCTCAGGTATTGATTGCGCGGTCCAGGTGGGAGAACCCAAGGATCCGGCGGTGGTGGCTATCAAGATGTCCGAGGTGCCGCGCTTCGTCGTTGCGGCGCCCTCCGTGCTGGATGATGCGCTGCCGGCCGAGGTTGGGGATCTGGCGCATCTACCCTGGCTGGCTCTGGGGACTTATTACCGCAACGAGGTGGTGCTCAGGCATAACGTGACGGGGGAGGTCCGGCAGGTTCCTATTCGTCCCCGCTTCACCACGGACAACCTCTACGCCTTGCGCAGCGCGGCGTTGTTGGGACTGGGGGTCTGCGTCGGCTCTGCGTGGCTGCTCGCCGACGATATCGCGCAAGGCCGCCTGCTGCACCTGATGCCGCAGTGGCAGGCGGCACCGTTGCCGGTCTACCTGACCTATCCGCATGCGCAGTTCTATCCGTCGCGACTACAGCGCTTTGTTTCCATCATGCGCGATGCAGTGCCGATGGCCGTCCAGAGTTGACGCAGGACCCGTCTGCAACCTGTAGAGATGTCTCGAGAAATCAAGGGTTAACCCTTAGAATCCACCTCTTGCCCGCACAGGGAGCCTCTTCTGAAAGCCTGGATACTGCATGATCGTACGAGACCGACCGACCGGGCTTGACCTGTTTCTTCTGATGCGCGGTTCCATACTGCCGCGCATCAGCAAAATCCTGATTTTCAATATCGCACTGGCAACCGCGGTCACGGTGACCCATGGCATGTTCTTTCAATTCAAGGTCACGCTGTCGCCCATTCCCTTTTCACTCATGGGATTGCCGTTGGCCATCTTCCTGGGCTTTCGCAATACCGCTGCCTATGACCGCTATTGGGAAGCGCGCAAACTGTGGGGAGAGTTGCTGCTGCGCTGTCGCAATCTGTCGCGCCAGTGCCTCTACCTCGTGGATGCACCCGCACCTGGTCAGGAAGATTTGCGCCCACGCATGCTGTACCGGGCGGTGGCGTTCTGCCATGCCTTGCGTCTGCAATTGCGGGGCACGCCGTCGGGCGCCGAAGTCCAGGCATTTGTCAGCCTGCAGGAGTGGGCCGATGTGGCCAAGGCCAGCAATCACAGTGCGGCCTTGATGATGCGCATGGGGGCGGACCTTGGTGCACTGCGCCGCGCCGGGCTGGCAGACCCGCAGGTGGTTGCCCAGATAGACAGCACCCTGTCAGCCATGACCAACGCTGCTGCTTCGTGCGAACGTATCAACAGCACTCCGGTGCCGTTTTCCTACACGCTACTGTTGCACCGAACGGCCTATGCTTATTGCCTGCTGTTGCCCTTTGGCCTAGTTGATACGCTGACATTCATGACCCCGGTAGTGGTTGCCATCGTCGCATACACTTTTTTCGGACTCGATGCACTGGGCGATGAAATTGAGGAGCCTTTCGGAAGCTCTCCGAACGACCTGCCGCTGGACGCCATTTGCCGAAGCATCGAAATCACTGTCCGGGAAGCGCTTGGTGAGGAAGAAATTCCACCTCCGCTGTTGCCGGTGGACTATTGCCTGATGTAAGTCCTGCGCACCGACAGCGCACGGAACCCTAACCTTGGAATCGTTATGTTGATTGCTCTTATCTTTATCGCGGGCGCCTGGGCTGGCTTGCAAAACTCGTTGGCCGGAGGTGGCTCATTCGTCACACTGCCTATGCTAATCATTTCTGGCATGTCGCCGCTGGCGGCCAACATTACATCGACGGTTGCACTCTTTCCAGGACAAGTGACCTCAGGCCTGGCAGGACGGGCGCTGGTAACCGGTGCAGGCAAGCTTTCCTTTCGTGCGCTATTTGGCATCAGTATCCTGGGTGGGGCGCTGGGCGGCCTGCTTCTGCTCAACACGCCTTCCAGCGTATTTGCCCGACTGGTTCCCTGGTTGGTGCTGTTTGCCACAACCGTATTCGCCTGGGGAAGTCTCTTTCGCAGGACCGGCAGAGGCTCTGCACATCTGGGCACGGTGGGGGCCGGTATTGCGCAGTTCTGCATTGCCATTTATGGCGGCTACTTCGGCGGCGGAATTGGCATTCTCATGATGGCCGCGCTGACCATGGCGGGCTTGCCCACCCGCAATGCGGGTGCAACCAAGAACGCATTGGCCAGCGTCATGAATGCTTCAGCCGTCTTGCTGTTCATCACCTCGCCCCAGGTGCATTGGCTGGAAGCCGTGGTGCTGGGCTCAGGCGCCATATTGGGTGGACTCATGGGGTCCTGGGCGTTGCACCGGGTCAATGAAAAGGTGCTGCGCGTGGCCATTGTCTGCATTGGTGTGGTGTTGACCATCGGTCTGTTTATGAAGCCAATTTAGGCTGAGTCGCTTCCGCTTGCAACGCTCTCCAGCAGCGTTGCTGCGGCTTCAAAATCGAAATTTTGCAATGCAGTCTCAAATGTTTCGAAGCTGTCCTCCATGCAGCTCTTGAGTGTTTGTCTGTACATCTCCAGTACTTCCAGTGCGTAAGGGTCGTTGCTCTTTACGAGGTGCTCCAGGTCCTGCATCAGCTCCGTGGCTTGTTCCTGTGGCAGAACGGCTTGATCTTGTGGACGCTGCACTTCTTCCGGCATGGGCGGCAGAGCCCGATTCACGGACGCGATCAGCGCTGAGAGTTGCTGTGTCGTTGCATGCAGTGACAGCTCGAATTCGTGGGACTCCACATTGCCTTTGCCCAGCAATGTCTCCAGCTCGGCAGTTGCCTCGTACAAATCCACGGCACCCAGATAGCCCGCTTGGCCTTTGAGGGTATGGACCTGTCGCTCCGCGATGGCAACGCGCTGGGATTGCAGCGAAAGGCGGATCTCGTCCATGGCACGGCTCTGGGTGGAGGCGAATGTTCTCAGCGTCTTGAGATACAGGCCCTGGTTTTGACCCATGAGCGCCACGCCACGCTCGATGTCCAGCCCGGCAATGCGCAGCGGCAATTCAATAGGCGGCAGGTCCGAATCCGGCATGGAATCCGTTGATGGGGCTGGCTTGCTGGTCTGACCCAAACCTTCCCGCGGTGCAATCCAGCGCAACAGGCTTTGCCACAGCTGCGCAGGCAGGATGGGTTTGGTGACAAAGTCATTCATGCCGGCCGCAAGGCAGCGATTGCGGTCCGCCTGCATGGCACTGGCGGTCATGGCCACAATGGGCAACTCCTGGGCACTGTGCCGCTGGCGCAGGTGCTGCGAGGCCGTGACGCCGTCCATCACGGGCATTTGCATATCCATGAGCACCAGGTCGTAGGGCCTTTGTAGTTCCACACTTTCTTCCACGCGGTCAAGGGCAGCACGACCGTCTGCGGCCATATCCACTTCAAAGTCAGCATCGGTCAACAATTCGATTGCCACTTGTTGATTGAGTACGTTGTCTTCCACCAGCAGGATGCGGGCACCGCGCACGGCCCGCAATGCAGCTTCGAGTTCGTTCCCCTTCTTGATGACGCTGGAGTGCTGCAGTCTGATCGACGGTACAGCGTTGCCCGTGAGCTGCATCATGGTGTCCACTAACGTGGAGCCATTCACTGGTTTGGCAAGAACGTACTCCACACCCAGCAGCTCGGCGCTCTTGACCAGCTCCTGGCGCCTGTACGCTGTAACCATGAGGATGAAAGGAAGCTGCTGAAGTTGCAACGCCTTGATGGCACGAATGGTTTCCAGCCCATCCATCCCAGGCATAAGCCAATCCATCAACACGTAATCAAACGGCTGACCTATGGAGTGGGCGGTCTTGATCATCTGCAATGCAGATTCACCGCTGTCAGCATGACGCGTAGCAGTTGAGTCGGAACTGGCGATGAAAGTCCGGCTCCGCAGACGCAGAAGTCGGTCAGGACCCATGAATATCCATTAAGCTGGTTTTACATTGGTCCAACGTGCCAAGACCTCTAATGCAGTCATTGCGTTTTCAGGGAAGCACTCCATGCACAGTTTGATATCCATCCGTTTGTCGAGACCTACTCCGAATTCGTGGCGGTTGTTGATTGGTCTGTGCCTTTTTATTTGTTTGCAGATTCCTCTGAAGTCTGGTGCGGCAGAGAAGCCCCGCATGCTGTGGATGGTGCAGGACGTTCCGCCCGGATTCATATTGGTCAATGGCAAACCCACCGAAGGTATTTTTGACAAGGTCATCCAACTGGTGACAGATGATTGGCCTGAAGTGGAGCACGACTTTGTTGAGGTGACCATCCCGCGCGGTCTGGCCAATTTGTCGGGTGGTGTGGAATCGTGCTTTGCCGGAGTGCTCATGACCCCCGAGCGTGAGACATTTGCGTATTACTCGCTGATGTATCAGCTTGTGCCGCTTCAGTTGATCGTGCGTCCCGAAGCCATCTCCAGGATCCCAATGAATGCCCGTGGAGAGGTATTGCTGGAGTCTCTGTTGGGCAGGGCTGACGTGCGTGGAATCATCGAGCCGCAAAGAAGCTATGGACCACTCGCTGACGCCTATTTGAGGCGGCGTGGTCCTACGCCGGGCATCAGCAATGCGATTCGATCCGACTCGGGAGCCAGCACCCTCAAGATGCTGATGCTCAACAGGGCGGATTACACCTTGGAATACGACTTCATCCTGGCGTACCAGCAGGCCCGCAGCCCCGAGTTGAAAGCCTCAGGTCTACGGGCGCTGCCCATCGCCGGCTCCACCGGACCGCTGGTTGGTTTTGCTTGTCCGCGTACCGATTGGGGACGACGGGTCATCAAGAAGATTGATGCGTTGATGGTCAGGAATTCCAGGCGACCGGAATATCTCAATTCGCAAAACAGATGGCTCACACGCGAGACTGTCAAGCATTACAAGGCGTCGCAAGATGCTTTCTTTCGTCAGCGCACCAAGCCGACTGATCTCGCCAAATATGCGCAGTAGCGGTGAGGCGGTTGGTCGTACTGGAGCGGACGGAGAGTCTTAAGGCTTGCCAAACATCGGCGACAGGATGGTGGGTAGCGCCTGCTCCAGCTTGTCGGGATAGTCCAGACTGAAATGCAAGCCGCGGCTTTCATGCCGCAGCCGTGCGGATTGCACGATCAGGTCAGCCACCTGCAGCAAATTGCGCAACTCCAGCAAGTCGCGGCTCACATGGAAGTTGGCGTAGTACTCCTGGATTTCGGAGTGCAGCAGTGCAATACGGTGTGCCGCGCGCTCCAGCCGCTTGTTGGTGCGTACGATGCCCACGTAGTCCCACATGAAGCGGCGCAGCTCGTCCCAGTTGTGCGAAATCACCACTGCCTCATTGGCGTCGGTCACCTGGCTGTCGTCCCAGGCGGGCAGGGCGCCGGGCTGGGGCAGTGCAGACTGCGCAATGGCCTGGGTTGCCGAGCGCGCAAACACCATGCATTCGACCAGGGAGTTGCTGGCCAGCCGGTTGGCGCCGTGCAGACCGGTGCAGGCGGTCTCGCCAATGGCGTACAGGCCCTGGAGGTCGGTGCGCCCCGACAGGTCGGTGATCACGCCGCCGCAGGTGTAGTGCGCCGCAGGCACCACCGGGATCGGTTGGGTGCTGATGTCTATGCCCAGTTGGGCGCAGCGCTCCAGGATGTTGGGGAAATGTTCCTGCAGGAATGCGCGGCCCTTGTGGGTGATGTCCAGATAGACGCAGTCCAGCCCGTGCTTCTTCATCTCGTAATCAATGGCGCGGGCCACTACGTCACGCGGCGCGAGTTCCGCACGCGGGTCGTGTGCGGGCATGAAGCGTTCCCCATTGGGTAGGCGCAGCAGTCCGCCTTCGCCCCGCACCGCCTCGCTGATGAGGAAGGACTTGGCCTCGGGGTGGTACAGGCAGGTGGGGTGGAACTGGATGAACTCCATGTTCTGCACGCGGCAACCCGCGCGCCAGGCGGACGCAATGCCGTCGCCAGTGGCGGTGTCGGGGTTGGTGGTGTAGAGATAGACCTTGCCCGCGCCGCCCGTGGCCAGGATGGTGTGCGGTGCGCTGAAGGTGTCCACCATGTCCCGCACACCGTCCAGCGCATACAGCCCCGCACACTGCTGGCCGGTTTTGCCCATCTTCTGATGGGTGATCAGGTCCACCAGCATGTGGTGGTTGAACACGGTGATGTTGTCGGCTTGCAAGACCTTCTGGATCAGCGTCTTCTGCACGGCGGCGCCGGTGGCATCGGTCACATGCACGATGCGTCTTTCGCTGTGCCCACCTTCACGGGTCAGGTGCAGGGCGCCGTCTTCTTCGGTAAACGGCACGCCCAGCTCCATCAACCAGCGGATGGATTGCGGTGCGTTCTCCACCACGAACTGGGTCGCCTCCACGTCACACAACCCCGCACCTGCGGTGAGCGTATCGCTCACATGTGCGTCAAAGCTGTCGGTGTCCGCCATGACGGCGGCGATGCCGCCCTGGGCCCAGGCACTGGCGCCCTCGTTGAGTTCGCCCTTGGTGATCAGGGCCACGCGCAGGTGACTGGGCAACTGCAGTGCGGCGCTCAGGCCGGCCAGACCGCTGCCGACGATCAGCACGTCAAAGGAATGGTGTTTCATGAAATGCCTTGCGCTTCAGGCAGCGCCGATGTTGGGGACCAAGCCTGCTGCGGCTTGTGGGTTCGCCTTGTTTGCGGTGAAGTCCAGCATGCGGTCAATGCACTTGCGTGCCTGCAGCCCCAAGGCTGGATCGACTGCGATGTGGTTGCTGTTGCTCTCCAGTACCTGGGCCAGCCCTTGCAGGCTGTTCATGGCCATCCAGGGGCAATGTGCGCAGCTCTTGCAAGTGGCACTGTTGCCAGCGGTAGGCGCTTCGATGAACACCTTGTCCGGGTTGAGCGTGCGCAGTTTGTGCATCAGGCCGTTGTCGGTGGCCACGATGAATTCACGGGCATCCATTTCGCGCGCTGCCTTGAGAATGCCGGAGGTGGAGCCGATGGCATCCGCCAGCGCCAGCACCGAGGCCGGGCTCTCTGGATGGGCCAGTATTTTTGCCTGCGGATGCGCCGCCTTGAGGCCTTCGAGCTCGAAGGCCTTGAACTCGTCATGCACGATGCATGAGCCATTCCACATCACCATGTCGGCGCCGGTCTCGCGCTGGATGTAGGCGCCCAGATGCCGGTCCGGCGCCCACAGAATCTTTTTGCCCTGTGCCTTGAGGTGCCTGACGACATCCAGTGCGCAGCCGGACGTCACCATCCAATCGGCGCGTGCCTTTACAGCGGCACTGGTGTTGGCGTACACCACCACGGTGCGGTCTGGGTGTTGGTCGCAAAATGCGCTGAACTGCTCCACTGGGCAGCCCAGGTCCAGCGAGCAGGTGGCCTCCATTTCCGGAACGATGATGGTCTTCTCGGGCGAGAGGATCTTGGCCGTCTCACCCATGAAGCGCACGCCGGCAACCACCAGCGTGCGGGCCTTGTGGTCGCGCCCGAAGCGTGCCATCTCCAGCGAGTCGCTCACGATGCCGCCGGTCTGTTCGGCCAGGTCCTGCAGGTCCGGGTGTACGTAGTAGTGTGACACCAGCACCGCGTCACGTGCGCGCAGCAGCTCGGCGATGTGGGCCATCAGTGCCTTGCGCTCGGCGGCACTGGGCTCTACCGGAACGCGGGCCCAGGCGTGCTGGATATTGGTGGTGCCTGAAACGGCGGCTACCGAGAAGTCGGGGATTTCATAGGCCACGCTCAGTGGCTGGCCAATCGTTGGGGTGCTCATGGTGCGCCTCAGAGTGCGTCAAAGCGCATGGAATAGTCGGTAGCCCGAACGTCCTTGGTCAGCGCGCCGATCGAGATGCGGTCCACACCGGTCTCTGCCAGTTCGCGCAGGCCCTCTAGCGTGACACCGCCGGAAATCTCCAGAATGGCAGGACCGATCTTGCGTGGTGCGCCCAGCGTGCGATTCATCTCCACCGCTGCACGCAGGGTGGGCAGGTTCATGTTGTCGAGCAACACCATGGTGGCGTCGTGCTTCAGCGCTTCACGCAATTGGTCCAGGGTTTCTACTTCGATCTGGATGAAGGCGGCGCCTGCCGAATGCCCCTTGGCCTTGGCCAGCACCTGGGCTACACCGCCGGCTGCGGCGATGTGGTTTTCCTTGATCAGGATGGCGTCGAACAGGCCGATGCGGTGGTTGGCACCTCCGCCTATGCGCACGGCGTACTTCTGTGCCAGCCGCAGGCCCGGCAGGGTCTTGCGGGTGTCCACGATCTGCGTACCGGTGCCTTGCACGGCGGCCACGTACTGTGCTGTTTTGGTGGCCACGGCGCTGAGCATCTGCAGGAAGTTGAGGGCCGTGCGCTCTGCCGTGAGCAAGGCGCGGGCCGAGCCCTCCATTTCGAGCACGGTCTGGTTGGCGCTGCATCGCTGGCCTTCTTCCAGATGCATGGTCAGGTGCACCTTGGGGTCCAGAGCGGTCAGGGCAGCCTTGACCCAGGGCAATCCGCACACTACGGCATCTTCGCGGGCGATGATGCGGGCGCGGGCGGTTTTGGCGCGGTCTATCAGATTGGCAGTCAGGTCGCCATGGCCCACGTCTTCCGCGAGGGCCATTTCGACGTCATGCCGGGCAAGTTCTGCGACTTGCCTGGTGTCCAACGGGATGATTTCGGTTTTCATAGGCGCGCAGCATAACGCCATTGGCGCCGCGCAGCGCGCCGGGGGCATCGGATCAGTAGGTGTAGACGCCCCGTCCGGTCTTGCGGCCCAGGTGGCCGGCAGCCACCATTTCCTTCAGCAAAGGGCAAGGGCGGTACTTGCTGTCGCCGAATTCATTGAGGTAGACCTCCATCACCGCCAGGCACACGTCCAGACCAATCATGTCGGCCAGCGCCAGCGGGCCTATGGGCTGGTTGCAGCCCAGCTTCATGCCGGCGTCAATGTCTTCGGCAGTGGCCAGTCCTTCAGACAGCACAAAGAAGGCCTCGTTGATCATGGGCACCAGGATGCGGTTGACCACAAAGCCCGGCGCATTCTTCACCGTGATGGGCGACTTGCCCAATGCCTGCGCCAGAGCCTGCACGGCTGCGTGGGTGGCATCGCTGGTCTGCAGGCCGCGGATGATCTCCACCAGGGCCATGAGCGGCACCGGGTTGAAGAAGTGCATGCCGATGAATCGGTCTGGCCGGCCAGTGACGGCGGCCAGCTTGGTGATGGATATGGACGAGGTGTTGGAGGCGATGATCACCTCGGCGCCGACCAGCGCGTCAATCTGCTTGAGGATCTTGACCTTGAGGTCGTAGTTCTCAGTGGCAGCCTCGATCACCAACTGGGCACTCTTGAGGTCGTCGTACTGGGTGCTGATCTTGATGCGGCTCAAGGCGGCATCGCGCTGCTCGGGGGTGAGTTTTTCCTTCTTGATCAGGCGCTCCAGGCTGGAGCTGATGGTGGCCAGGCCTTTGCTGACCGCCGCATCCGAAATATCCACCATCACGACGTTGATGCCCGACACGGCGCAGGCCTGCGCAATGCCATTACCCATGGTGCCCGCACCGATGATGCCAACCGTGTTAATGCTCATGTTCAAAACTCCAGGTAAAAGTGGGAAAAGTCTGACCAAAGTTTAATCACTGGACCACCGCCTGGGCCGCTGAAATCGCAGGAACTTGCTTTGGCGCAGTAAATGCGCTGCCCGCAGCTGCCAGCATGGTCAGAACGATCGCCAGCCATTGCAGTGCGCTCAAATGTTCTCCCAGCACCAGCAGGCCCAGCAGCGCCGCCACGGCCGGCTCCATGCTGGTCATGATGCCAAAGGCGCTCTTGGGCAGGCGTTTAAGGGCAACCATCTCCAGTGAAATGGGAATGGCGCTGGACACGGCAGCCACGCCCACGCCGTAGAGCAGCAGTTGCGGCTGCAGCAGCGCGGCGCCCGCGTTCCACACCCCAATGGGCACCACCACCAGCGCCGCGACGCTCAGACCCAAAGCCACCGACTGGCCCGCATGCAAATGCCCCAGGCGCTTGCCGAACACAATGTAGGCACCCCACAGCACAGCGGCGCCCAGCGCAAACAGCACGCCCACCGGGTCCAGCGGCGCGGTACCCGGGTTCCACGGCAGCAGCAGCGCCAGACCGCAAACCGCCAGCAGCAGCCACAGGAAATCCACCGGCCTGCGCGACGCGTACATGGCCACGCACAAGGGGCCGCTGAACTCGATCGCCACGGCCAGCCCGAAGGGAATGGTCCGCAGCGACATGTAGAACATCAGGTTCATCAGCCCCAGCGCCACGCCGTAGCGCAGCACGGCCTTGGCATCGGCGCGTGCGAGTTTCCAGCGCCAGGGGCGCCAGAGCATCAGCAGCAACAACGCGGAGAAGCCCACGCGCAGCGCGGTGGTACCCAAGGAACCCACGAGGGGGAAAAGCTGTTTGGCAAACGAAGTGCCAATACCCAGAGCAGTGACGGAACCCAGCACGGCCAACAGCGGCACCAGGTTTCCAAAGCGGCGAAAAGTCATGAACGATAAAGCAGAGCCTGCGCAATGCGCAAAGCCCGGATCATCGCCGATGTGGCAAGCGCGCGGGCGACAGCATGGCAGCGTCCAGCCCGCAGGCTTTCAGATGCGCAGGCAGATCCAGCCCGCGCGCCAGTGCAGCGCAGGCCTCGCCCATGGCGGGTGAGGTCATGACGCCATAGCCGCCCTGGGCAGCGACCCAGAAGAAGCCCGGTGCCTGGGGATCAAACCCGCCCACCAGATCGCCATCGGCCACAAACGACCGCAGGCCGGCCCAGGTGCGGCTGGGGCGGCGGATTTGCATGGTGGTGATGGCCTCGATGGCATACATCGCCATGGCAATGTCCAGTTCTTCAGGTTGCACGTCCTGAGGCTCCACCGGATCGACGTTGGCAGGGGAGCCCAGCAGCAGTCCGGCGTCGGGCTTGAAGTACCAGTCTTCGCGGATGCCAAAGACCATGGGCCAGTGCCGCGTGGGCACGCCTTCGGGCGGTGCAAACAGCAGGGCCGAACGGCGGCAGGGCTGCAAGCCTATGGGCTGCACCTGGGCCAACTGCGCGATCTGGTCGGCCCAGGCGCCAGCGGCGTTGATCACCACTGCGGCCTGGTAATGCCTGCCACCGGCCTGAACCAGCCACAACCCGTTTCGCTGCTGCAGCGCAGTCACTTCTGCGTTGCAGACCAGCTTGCCACCGGCACGCGTCAGGCCGCGCAGATAGCCCTGATGTAGCGCATCCACATCCATGTCTTGGGCGTCGGGGTCCAATACCGCTCCCAGGATTTTTTCGGGGCGCAGCACCGGCACCAGGGCGCAGGCTTGCTCTGCGCTCAGCAGCTCTGCGCGCGGCGTAATGCTGCGCAGGCGGTCCCAGCACTGCTGCAAATCGACTTGCTGATCGTGTTCGGCAACCGTCAGCGCGCCGCGTGGCGCCAGCAGAGGCACCTCGCAAAATCCGCTGGGCGGGGCTTGCAGAAAGGCCAGGCTGGCGTGGGCCAGCCGGTTCACCTGCGGGGTGCCGTAGGCTTCCTCAAACAACGCGGCCGAGCGGCCGGTGGAGTGGTAGCCGGGCTGCGACTCGCGCTCCAGTACCACCACCTGGCCGTGGGGTGCCAGCCAATAGGCAACCGATGCGCCCGCAATGCCGCCACCAATGACCAGGTAGTCGCAGTGAATGGGGGCTTCGGCCGTCATCGTGCTGCCTGTTGCGCCAGGCCTTGGGCGCGCAGGCTGTCGAGCGTGGCGCTGGGGGTGATGGCCTGCGGGTCTATCAGGCAATGCAGCAGCGCAGGTTTGCCACTCTGGCGGGCACGCTCCAGCGCCGGGGCAAACTGCTCGGTGCGCTCCACCCGCTCACCGTGCGCGCCATAGGCAAACGCCAGTGCGCAAAAGTCGGGGTTTTGCAGCTCGGTGGCGTACACGCGCGCTGGGTAGTTGCGCTCCTGGTGCATGCGGATGGTGCCGTACATGCCGTTGTCCAGCAGGATGATGATCACCGGCAGCCCGTACTGCACCGCGGTGGCCAGCTCCTGACCGTGCATCATGAAGTCGCCGTCGCCGGCAAAGCAGACCACGGTGCGCTCTGGGTAGAGCCGTTGTGCGCCCACGGCCGCGGGCAAACCGTAGCCCATGCTGCCGCTGGTGGGCGCCAGCTGCGTGCCGTACTGGCGAAAGCGCCAGAAGCGGTGCAACCAGATGGCAAAGTTGCCCGCACCGTTGCACAGGATCACATCCTGCGGCAACACCTCTCGCAGGTGCGCCATGACCGGCCCCATCTGTAGCGCGCCCGGGTGCGTGCGATCATTCACATCGCTCCAGGCCAGGTAGTCGGCGTGTATGGCTTTTGTCCATGCCGACCACACGGGCGTTGCCGGCGGCGAAAGGCGGGCCAGCTCCTGCGCAAAGCCCTGGGGTGACGCCGTAATGGCCAGGTCCGCTTGGTACACATGGTTGAGCTCGTCCGGGTCCGGGTACACGTGCACCAGGGTCTGCTGCGGCACCGGGATGCCCAGCAGCGTGTAGCTTTGCGAGGGCACTTCCGACATGCGTCCGCCCAGCAGCACGATCAGGTCGGCCTCTTGCAGGCGCGCCAGCAGTTTGGGGTTGATGCCCAGACCGATGTCACCGGCGTAGCAGGCGTGTTCGCCGGCAAACAGCATCTGGCGCCTAAACGAGCAGCCCACCGGCAGCTGCCAGGCTGCGGCGAAGTCGGCCACCTGCTGCGCCGCTTCTGCCGACCAGCGGCTACCGCCCAGCACCAGCATGGGTTTCTGGGCCTGCGCCAGCAGCTGGGCAAATTGCTGCAGCTGCGCAGCGCTGGGGTTGGCTTCAATGGTGGCAAAGGCGCGCGGTGCACGCGTTGCCTGTGGCAGTTCCGCCAGTTCGGTGAGCATGTCTTCCGGCAGGGCGATCACCACCGGCCCGGGGCGGCCCGAAGTGGCGATATGGAAGGCGCGCGACACCAGCTCGGGGATGCGGGCCACGTCGTCGATCTCGGTGACCCACTTCGCCAGCTTGCCGAACACGCCGCGGTAGTCCACTTCCTGAAAGGCTTCGCGCTCGCGCATGCCGCGCTCGATCTGGCCCACGAACAGAATCATGGGCGTGGCGTCCTGCATGGCGATGTGGATGCCGGCCGATGCATTGGTGGCACCCGGTCCGCGGGTCACCATGCAGATGCCGGGCTGGCCGGTCAGCTTGCCATGGGCTTCGGCCATCATGGCCGCACCACCTTCCTGGCGGCACACGGTCACCGCGATGGAGGGCGCATCGTGCAGCGCATCCAGCACCGCCAGGTAGCTTTCACCGGGGACGCAGAAGACATGGGCCACGCCATGGGTTTGCAGTTGTTGCACCAGCAGCTGGCCGCCGCTCAGGGTTGTTGTCATGGATGCGTTCCTCGTCAGACCACGTTGATTTCGTACAAAGGCTGGTTCTTCAGCACACGTTCCCAGCCAAAGGCCTGCAGGTCCAGCGTACGGTAGCCGCCATAGGTCACCAGTTCCGACAGCGCGCGCCCCACGGCGGGCGACTGCTGCATGCCATGCCCGCTGAAGCCGTTGGCAAACAGCAGATTGTCCACCTCCGGATGGGCGCCCAGGATCACGTTGTGGTCCAGTGTGTTCATGTCGTAATGGCCGGCCCAGCTGCGTTGCACCCGCAGGGCCTCCAGGGCACGCGCGCGCGCGGCCAGCGTGGGCCACAGCACCTCGTCAAACAGGGTGTGCTGCACGTCAAAGTCATAACACTCGGGGTCGTCTTCGGGCGCAGGCGCCACGCCACAGATGAAGCCTTTGCCCTCGGGGCGGAAGTAGGCGCCGCTGGGGTCTATCACCATGGGGCAGTTGTCCAGCTGGGCGCTGGTGGTGAAGTAAAACACGCTGCGTTTGCGCGCCTCTACCGGCAGGGCGATGCCCGCGCTGCGCGCCAGGGCCGCAGCGCCGGTTCCGGCCGTATTGATGACGGTGCCGCAGGCCACCGAGCTGCCGTCCGACAACGTGGCCGCCACGATGCGGTGGCCTTCGCGCTGCAAGGCCGTCACCTTGGCTTGGCGGTATTCCACGCCCAGCGCCATCGCCTTGCGCCGCAGTCCGCGCATCAGGCCATAGGCGTCCAGCCAGCCTTCGCCCGAAAGCCCGAGCGAGCCAGCCACCAGATCGTCCACCTGCATCCAGGGGTAGCGGGTGCGCAGCTCCTCGGGCGTGAGCAGCGCCACGTCCACGTTCTGCGCCTTCTGGATGCGGTGGTTGGACTGCAGCACTTCCCGCCCGGCTTCGGTGGCCAGGAACAGGTAGCCGTCTTCGTGGAACCCAACATCCGGCACGTCGTCATCGACCGCCAGGTAGTCGCCTATGTGCTTGAGGAAGTGACTGCCGAACTGCGACAGCTGGATGTTCTGCGGCGTGGAGAACTGGTGGCGTATGGACGCGGCAGACAGGGCGGTGGCGCATTTCTCATAGGAAAAATCCTGCTCCAACACCATCACCGAGCCCTTGAAGTCACTTTGTGAGGCCAGGAAATAGGCTGCCGCACTGCCCACAGCGGCGCCGCCGACGATCAAAACATCTACTTTTTGCATAAATTCGAAGAGTAATTTAAATTCGTGGAAAATATACACTATCGGAAACATTTGTGCATAATGGAAATGTGTAACACGAACGGAGAACCCTGAATGTCTGAAGTCAATACCCTGTTACCCCCCTTGATGCAGTCCCTGGGAGTGCCTGCGGACCAGTATGCCGGTGGCAGTCTGGCCGTGCATTCGCCCATTGACGGCAGCCTGTTGGGCGGGATCACACCGCATACGCCCGCGCAGGTCGGAGCCGTCATAGACACAGCCCAGGCAGCCTTCCTGGAGTGGCGCCAGGTGCCGGCGCCGGCGCGCGGTGAGCTGATCCGCCTGCTGGGTGACGAGCTGCGCGCCGCCAAGGCCGAACTGGGGCGGTTGGTGTCCCTGGAGGCCGGCAAGATCCTGTCCGAAGGCTTGGGTGAAGTGCAGGAAATGATCGACATCTGCGACTTTGCCCTGGGGCTGTCGCGCCAGTTGTACGGCCTGACCATCGCGTCCGAGCGTCCCGGCCACCGCATGATGGAAACCTGGCACCCCTTGGGCGTGGTGGGGGTCATCACTGCCTTCAACTTCCCGGTGGCGGTATGGTCCTGGAACACCGCCCTGGCCATCGTCTGCGGTAACGCCGTGGTGTGGAAACCGTCCGAAAAGACGCCTCTGACCGCACTGGCCTGCCAGGCCTTGTTCGGGCGGGCCCTGCAGCGTTACAGCGCCAACGGCGGCAAGGCACCGGCGGGCTTGTCGCAGGTGGTGGCCGGCTTGCGCGATGTGGGCCAGGCGCTGGTGGACAGCCCCAAGGTGGCGCTGATCTCCGCCACCGGCAGCACCCGCATGGGCCGCGAAGTGGGGCCGCGCGTGGCACAGCGTTTTGGCCGCAGCCTGTTGGAGCTGGGCGGCAACAACGCCGTCATCGTGGCGCCTTCGGCGGATCTGGACATGGCCGTGCGCGGCATCCTGTTTGCGGCCGTGGGTACCGCTGGCCAGCGCTGCACCAGCACGCGACGTCTGATCGTGCACGAGAGCGTGCGCGCCCAGCTGGTGGCCCAGCTCAAGAGTGCCTATGCCAAGCTGCCCATCGGTTCTCCGCTGGAGGCGGGAACCCTGGTGGGACCGCTGATCGACAAGGCCAGCTTCGACAACATGCAGACGGCCTTGAACCAGGCGCGGGAGCAGGGCGGACAGGTCACCGGTGGCGAGCGCGTGTTGCAACAGCAGTTCGCTGGCGGCTACTACGTGACGCCCGCCATCGTGGAAATGCCGGCACAGACTGCGGTGGTCTGCCACGAAACCTTTGCGCCCATCCTGTATGTGCTGTCCTACACCACGCTGGATGAAGCCATTGCCCTGCAGAACGCCGTGCCCCAGGGCCTGTCCTCGGCCATCTTCACCTTGAACCTGCGCGAGGCCGAGCAGTTCCTTTCCAGCAGTGGTTCGGACTGCGGTATTGCCAACGTGAACATCGGCACCTCTGGCGCCGAGATCGGCGGCGCCTTTGGTGGTGAAAAGGAAACCGGCGGCGGTCGCGAGTCGGGCTCGGACGCCTGGCGTGCCTACATGCGCCGCGCCACCAACACCATCAACTACTCCAACCAGTTGCCGCTGGCTCAGGGCGTGCGCTTCGACGTCTGAGGCTGGCCCCCGTCTTTGCTTCCCCCTGCCTAACCGCTCACTGGCAACGAGCATTCAACAACATGAGGTCTCAACGATGAAATTGCATATTCAGAAGTCCCTGGTGGGTGCATCGCTGCTCGCAGCGTTTGCCATGACGTCCGGCGCCTGGGCGCAGAACGTCAAGATTGCAGTGGCCGGCCCGATGACCGGAGGCGCTGCCTCCTATGGTGAGGAAATGAAGAAGGGCGCCCAGATGGCGGCCGACGACATCAATGCGGCGGGCGGCATCAATGGCAAGAAGATCGAGCTGGTGTTTGGTGACGATGCCTGCGAACCCAAGCAGGCGGTGGCCGTGGCCTCGCGCCTGATTGAAAAGGATAAGGTTGCAGCCGTGGTGGGCCACTTCTGCTCCTCCAGCACCATGCCTGCTTCCGAGGTGTATGCCGAGGCCGACATGCTGATGGTCACCCCTGCCTCCACCAACCCCAAGGTCACCGACCGCAAGCTGCCATCAATCATGCGCGTGTGCGGACGTGACGACCAGCAAGGCGTGATCGCTGCCAACTACATCGTCGACAAGCTCAAGGCCAAGCGCATTGCCATGGTCCATGACAAGGACACCTACGGCCAGGGCATTGTGGATGCCACCAAGGCGCAGCTGGGCAAGCGCGGCGTGAAGGAAGTGCTGTACGAAGGCCTGACCCGCGGCGAAAAGGACTTCAACGCCCTGGTCACCAAGATCAAATCCACCAACCCCGACCTGATCTATTTTGGCGGCTTGTCGGCCGAAGCCGGTACCTTGCTGCGCCAGATCCGCGAGCAGGGTCTGACCACCACCTTCATGTCTGCCGACGGCGCGGTGGATGCATCCTTTGCCACCGCGGCGGGCGGCAATGCGGCACTCAAGGGTGTGCTGATCACCTTTGGCGACGATCCGCGCGACAACCCCACTGGCAAGGCCGTGGTGCAAAAGTTCCGTGCCAGCGGCTTTGAGCCAGCTGGCTACACCATGTACACCTACATCGGCGTGCAGACTGTAGCTGCCGCCCTGAAGAATGCCAAGTCCAGCTCCGGCGCCGCCATGGCTGCCTGGCTCAAGGCCAACCCGGTAGACACCGTGCTCGGCAAGAAGGCCTGGGACGCCAACGGCGACCTGACGGTGGCCGACTACGTGGTCTACCAGTACAAGGATGACGGCACGTACGCCAAGGTAGCCAAGTAAGCAGCGGGGACCGGGTCATGGATCTGCACATACTGGCTCAGCAAATCATCAACGGACTGGTGCTGGGCATGATCTATGGCCTGATCGCCGTGGGCTACACCATGGTGTACGGCGTCATCGGCATGGTCAACTTTGCCCATGGCGACATCTACATGGTTTCGGCCTACATCACCGGCATCACCATGAGTGTGCTGGCATTCTTCCATGTCCATGCCATCGCGCCCACGCTGCTCATCACCCTGCTGGTGGTGATGGCGGTGACGGGCGTGTATGGCTGGGTGGTAGAGCGCACGGCCTATAGGCCCTTGCGCAACTCGACCAAACTGGCTCCGCTGATCTCTGCCATTGGCGTGTCACTGTTTTTGCAGGCTTATGTGCAGATCGCGCAAGGCCCCAATCCGCAGGGGATACGCCCGTTTCTGAGCGGCGCCTTTCGCGTAGCAGTGGGTAGCGGGGAACAGGATTTCTTCCAGGTGACCTATGTGCAAATGCTGATCGTCGTGGTGGCCATCCTGAGCATGGCGGCACTGGCCTACCTGATCAACCACACCAGCTTGGGCCGCGCCTGTCGCGCCACGCAGCAGGATGCGCGCATGGCGACTTTGCTGGGCATAGACACCAACCGGGTGATATCCATCGTGTTCGTGATCGGCGCCGTGTCGGCCAGCATTGCCGGGCTGCTGGTGACGCTGAACTACGGCTCATTTGATTTCAACGTTGGCTTTGTGGTGGGCGTGAAAGCCTTCACCGCAGCGGTGCTGGGCGGCATTGGTTCATTGCCCGGGGCGCTGCTGGGCGGCGTGTTGCTGGGCATGTTGGAGTCGGTCTTTTCCGGCTATGTCAGCACCGACTACAAGGACGTGTTTGCCTTCTCGGTGCTGATCATTGTTCTGATCTTCAAGCCCAGCGGATTGCTGGGACGCCCTGCGGTGGAAAAAGTATGAGCAACACCCTTGTTCGCACGGGCTCGGCGCCGGCTGGATCGGGCAACCGTTGGCAGCCCCTGGCACTTGACGGACTGTGCACCTTCCTGTTGGCCTGCGTGGTGTTCGGCCCGATCACCGGCCTGCAACTCAGCCCCGGCTTCGATTTTGTGGCCCATGCCCAGCGGCCAGTGTGGCTGGCAGGAATCGTTACGCTCGGGCGCGTGCTGTTCCTGGCGGTGCTGCAGACCGCCTGGGGCCAGGAGCGTTTGCGCCAGGCTGCCTTTGCCAACAGCCACGCCACCACGGTCGAGCGCGGTAGCGCGGTGCGGCGCTGGTTGCTCATCAGTGCGGTGGCGGCGGTGGTGGCCTTTGCCTTGCCGGTGGTGTTTGCGCAGAACAGCTATGTGATGAAGTCGCTGATCCTGGCCCTCATCTACGTCTTGCTGGGGCTGGGGCTCAACATCGTGGTGGGTCTGGCCGGACTGCTGGACCTGGGCTATGTGGCCTTCTATGCGGTGGGTGCGTACTTTCTGGCGCTGGGTTCGCTGCATCTGGGCCTGGGCTTCTGGAGCGCACTGGTGCTGTCGCCAATTCTGGCCGCAGCGGTAGGCGGCCTGCTGGGTTTTCCGGTGCTGCGCACGCATGGCGACTACCTGGCTATCGTCACCCTGGGCTTTGGCGAAATCATCCGCCTGGTGCTGACCAACTGGTTGGACTTCACCGGCGGCCCCAACGGCTTGTCAGTTCCGGCGCCCACGCTGTTTGGCATGGAGTTCTCGCGCATTGCCAAGCAGGGCGGGCAGCCCTTCCATACGGTGATGGGCTGGGACTACAACCCCAACACCAAGTTCATCTTTCTCTACACGGTGTTGCTGCTGGTGGTGGGTTTGATGATTGTCTGGGTCTACCGCTTGCGCAGCATGCCCATGGGCCGCGCCTGGGAGGCACTGCGGGAAGACGAGATTGCCTGCCGTTCGCTGGGCATCAACCCGGTCACGGTCAAGCTCTCGGCCTTCATGATGGGCGCCATGACAGGCGGCATGGCCGGCGTCTTCTTTGCCAGCTACCAGGGTTTTGTGAACCCGACCTCGTTCACTTTCTTTGAGTCGGCGCTGATCCTGGCCATTGTGGTGCTGGGCGGTCTGGGCTCCATCGTCGGCGTGATCGCCGCAGCCTTCATCCTGACGCTGCTGCCCGAGCTGCTGCGCGACTTTGCCGACTTCCGCATCCTGGCCTTCGGCACGTTGATGGTGCTGATGATGGTGTGGCGTCCGCGCGGGCTGATCCGCTCCCGCAGACCCTGCTACGCAGTGACGGGAGACAAGGCATGAGCGCGCCCGACAGCCTTCTGAAGGTGGAGTCGCTTGGCATGCGCTTCGGAGGCATCCAGGCGCTGGCGGACGTGAGTTTTGAAGTGGCGGCAGGCTCCATCACCGCCCTGATCGGCCCCAACGGGGCGGGCAAGACCACGGTGTTCAACTGCGTTACCGGTTTCTACCGGCCCAGCTCCGGGTACATCCGCATCACGCGGGAGGGACACGCGCAGGATCTGGCCGAGCTCACGGCTTCGCGTCTGAATGGGGGCTCGCACAACATCGCGCAGGCCGGCATAGCCCGCACCTTCCAGAACATCCGCCTGTTCAAGGACATGACGGTAATCGAGAACCTGCTGGTGGCCCAGCACCGGCGCCTGAACCGCAACATGCTGGCGGGGCTTTTCCATACCCGCAGCTACCGCCAGGCCCAGCAGCAGGCGCTGGACCGTGCGCTGGAGTGGCTGGACGTGGTGGACTTGCGAGACTGTGCCAACCGCCTGGCCGGCACACTGCCGTACGGCCACCAGCGCCGCGTGGAAATTGCCCGCGCCATGTGCACCCAGCCGCAACTGATCTGCCTGGACGAGCCCGCCGCCGGACTGAACCCGCGCGAGACCGAGGAATTGGCCTCACTCATTCAGCGCCTGCGCTACGACTATGCCGTGACCGTGTTCCTGATCGAGCACGACATGGGGCTGGTCATGGGCATCAGCGACCATATCGTGGTGCTGGACTACGGCCGGGTGATTGCCGCAGGCACCCCGGCTGTGATTGCCGAGTCGCCGGCGGTGATACAGGCCTATCTGGGCGTGGCCGAGGACGAAAGCACGGAGGCGGCGGCATGAGCCAGGCACTGCTGGAAATTGACGGGATTGACGTGTCGTATGGCGCCATCCAGGTGCTGCACGGTGTGTCGGTGCAGGTCCATGCCGGTGAGATCGTGACCCTGATCGGGGCCAACGGTGCGGGCAAATCCACCCTGTTGATGAGCCTGTATGGGACTCCTGGCGTGCGCGCCGGGCGCATCTGCTTTGATGGGGAAGACATTACCCATGTGGCGCCGCATTCCATTGCCAAGCGCGGGTTGGCGCAGGTGCCCGAAGGGCGGCGCATCTTTCCTGCCATGACGGTGGAGGAGAACTTGCTGATCGGCACCGTGGCCATAGGCCCGGCCCATGCCGACGAAGACCGCCAGGCCATGTTCAGCCTGTTTCCCCGCTTGAAGGAGCGGCGCAACCAGCGCGCCGGCACCATGTCCGGCGGCGAGCAGCAGATGCTAGCCATTGCCCGTGCGCTGATGAGCCGCCCCAAGATGATCCTGCTGGACGAGCCTTCGCTGGGCCTTGCACCCAAGATGATTGCCAATGTGTTCGCCGCGCTGCGCCAGATTGCCAAGGCCGGCAAGACCATCTTCCTGGTCGAGCAGAACGCCAACCAGGCACTGGCGCTGGCGCACCGTGGCTATGTGCTGGTCAATGGCCGGGTGCGCATGGAGGGAAGTGGTGCGGAATTACTCGCCAACGAGGAAGTGAAAAAGGTTTATTTGGGAGGGCACTGAGCCCGCGCAGGGCTTTTTTTACAATCAAGGCAGCATGCGGTCCGCGCCACCCCGGCGCCATGCCGGTGCTGCCACCGATTTGTACCATCCTTCCACCACCGAGACCCGACACATGAATGCCCCCTCAGCACCGAGCAGCGAAGTACTTCTTGGCCAGCGCATACGCGGCTTGCGCAGCCAGTTGGGCTGGACGCTGGACTCGGCTGCCAAGGCAACCGGATTGGCGCGCTCCACCATCTCCAAGATCGAAAACGGCCAGATGTCACCGACCTACGATGCGTTGATCAAACTGGCCCACGGCTTTGCCATCGATATCAGCGATCTGTTCGAGTCGCACGAGCCCGACCATGGCAGCGGGCGGCGCAGCATCACCCGCGCCGGTCAGGGGCAACCGCTCAACAACGCGTATTACCAGCACATGCTGTTGTGCAACGACCTGTCCCACAAGGTCATGACGCCGTTTCGCAGTGTGGTCACCGCACGCAGCTTCGACGACTTCGATGACTGGAGCCGCCATGAGGGCGAGGAACTGGTCTACATCCTGCAGGGCGAGGTCGAGATGTTCACCGAGTTCTATGAGCCCGAGCGCCTGCGCACCGGGGACTGTGCCTATCTGGACAGCCGCATGGGCCACCGCGTCATCAGCGTCAGTCCCGAGAACGCGGTGGTGCTGTGGGTCAGCACCACCAATCCGCGTACCACACCCAATATTCCATCCATCTGAATCCATTGTTACCGTGAAGGCCCCGCATGCAGTTTTTTGACCAGTCCGCCGTTGCCAGGGCCTTGCCCTATCCCGCATTGATAGATGCGCTGGCGCAGGGGCTGCAGACACCGATCGAATCGCCGCTGCGCAGCCACTTCGAGCCCAACCATGACGACAGCACGGTGCTGATCATGCCGGCCTGGAAATCCCACGAGGTCATGGGCGTCAAGCTGGTGTCGTTCTGGCCGGACAACGGCAGCCGGGGCAAGTCCACCATTGCTGCGGTGTATGTGCTGATGTCGTGCGTGGACGGCAGCCCGCTGGCGGTGCTGGACGGTACAGAGCTCACCCAGCGCCGCACAGCGGCCGTGGCCGCCCTGGGCGCGCGCATTCTGGCGCGCAAGGACAGCAAGACCCTGGCGGTATTGGGCACCGGCTCGCTCAGCGTGCCCATGGTGCTGGCGCACCGCAGTGTGATGGACTTCGAACGCATTGAAGTCTGGGGCCGCAACCCCGACAAGGCCCGCGCCGTGGTGGACATTCTGGCCCGCCAAGGTGTGGTGGCCCACGCCAATGCCGACTTGCAGCAGGTGGTGTCGCAGGCCGATGTGCTGTGTGCCTGCAGCGCGGCGGTGGATCCCTTCATCCGTAGCGAATGGGTGCAGCCCGGTACCCATGTGGGGCTGGTGGGCGCCTTCACCCCGGCCATGGCCGAGGCCGAACCCGCGCTGATGGTGCGCAGCCAGGTGTTTGCCGACAGCCGCGAGGCCATTCTGCAAAAGGGCGGTGAAGTGCTGCAGGCGATCCAGCAAGGCCTGATGGCGCACAGCGACATCCAGGGTGAGATTGCCGAACTGGCAGCCAACCCCGAGCGTGCCTGGCGCAGCAGCGCCGAGTCCATCACCGTGTTCAAGTCGGTGGGCTTTGCCGCACTGGATCTGATCGCTGCCCAATCTGTCGTACACAATGGGGCATGAACATTGCCATCATCGGGCTGGGCGAGGTAGGCCAGTGCTACGCGCAGGCCTTGCATCGGGCCGGCCATAGCCTGCAGCTGGTTGCACCCCGCCCGTCGTCTGCAGCCACGCAAATTGCCGCGGGGATGGGCCTTTCCATTTCCGCTAATCTGGCCGATGCGCTGAGCGGTTCGGACTGGATATTTTCCTGCGTGACCGGCTCGCAGGCGCTGCCTGTGGTGCAGAACATCGTGCGCCATGCGGCGACTGGCAGCACCGTATGCGACTTCACCACCGCTGCGGTGGATACCAAAAGACAGGCTGCGGCCCTGTGCGCAGCCAGCGGCATGCGCTATGTGGACGTAGCCATCATGGGCGCCATCGCGCTGGGGCGGGAGAAGACCCCGTTGCTGACCGCCGGTGAGGGCGCACAGGCGTTGGCCGATGCACTGCAGCGGGTCGGCAGCCGTGTGACCGTCATGGCGGGCGCTGCGGCTGGGGACGCCATCGCACTCAAGCTGTTGCGCAGCCAGTTCACCAAAGGGCTGGAAGCACTGAGTGTGGAGGTGTGCATGGCAGCCGAGCAGCAGGGCCTGCGCGAGGCGCTGTTCGAGCAATTGCAGGACGTGGACCACACGCCCTTGCAGACCTTTGTGGACATGCTGGTCAGCACCCATGTGCTGCACGCCCGGCGCCGCGCCGAGGAAGTGCGCGCCGTGGCGCTGTCGCTGGAGCAGGCGGGTTTGCCTTCGCTGGTGTTACCCGGTGTGGAGCAGCGTTTTCGCCGCACCGCCGACGCACTGGCAACCCAACCACCGCCGCAATCCGCACCCACGGCGCAAGAGGCATTGCAATGGCTGTTGCAGAACGAAGCGGGCAACCGGTCCGCATGACATGAACCCCACGCTCCCTAACCCGATCAGCCTGCAGTCCTTCAGCGACATCAGCCGCCTGCTGATCCTCAACACCGACAGCTACAAGACCTCCCACTACCTGCAGTACCCGCCGGGCACCAGCAAGGTGTTCAGCTACATCGAGTCGCGCGGCGGCGTGCATGACCGCACGGTGTTTTTCGGCCTGCAATACATCTTGAAGGAATACCTGACCAAGCTGGTGACGGCCAGTGATGTGGAACTGGCAGATGAAGTGTGTCGTGCCCATGGCGTGCCCTTCAACCGGGCCGGCTGGCTGCACATCGTGAATGTCCACCAGGGCCGCCTGCCGGTGAGAATTCTGGCGGTGCCCGAAGGCAGCGTGGTACCAACCCGCAACGTGCTGCTGACGATAGAAAACACCGACCCCGCCTGCTACTGGCTCACCAGCTTTCTGGAGACGGTGCTGATGCGCGTGTGGTATCCGATCACCGTGGCCACCAACAGCTGGATGTGCCGCCAGCTCATTCACAAGTACCTGGTGGAAACCGGGGACGAATCCTCCATCACCGGCAAGCTGCACGACTTCGGCGCGCGTGGTGTGAGCTCCATGGAGTCGGCTCTGATTGGCGGCATGGCCCATCTGGTGAATTTCCAGGGCACCGACACGCTGACGGCTGTGCTGGGGGCACGTGTGTTTTACGGCGCTGCCATGGCCGGTTTTTCCACTCCGGCAGCGGAACACAGCACGATTACCAGCTGGGGCCGCGACGGCGAACGCGACGCCTATGCCAACATGCTCCGGCAGTACGCCCAACCTGGCGCGGTGCTGGCCGTGGTGTCGGACTCCTACGACCTGGACCACGCAGTCAAGAAGATCTGGGGCCAGGAGCTGCGTCAGCAGGTGATGGACAGTGGCGCCCTGGTGGTGATTCGCCCCGACAGTGGCGACCCGGCCTCCATGGTGCTCAATACCATCAAGGCGCTGGATGCCTCGTTCGGTTGCACGGTCAATGCCAAGGGCTATCGCGTGCTGCAACATGTGCGCGTGCTCCAGGGCGACGGCATCACCATCCGCAGCATACGCACCATCCTGGCCAACCTGCAGTTCAACGGTTACAGCGCCGACAACGTGGCCTTCAGCCAGGGCGGCGCACTCCTGCAGATCGTGAACCGCGACGACCAGCGTTTTGCCATGAAGTGCAGCGCGGTGGAAGTCAACGGGGAGTGGCGCGACGTGTTCAAGGCACCGCGCACCGACCCGCAAAAGCGCTCCCGCGCCGGGCGGCAGACCTTGCTGAAAAAGGGCAGCGAATACCGCACGGAATTGGAAGGCAGCCCGGCCATGGCCAGTGCGCTGGAACAGGGGTTCAGCGTTGCCCTGCAGGTGGTGTTTGAGAATGGCAGCCTGTTGGTGGATGACACATTGGCCACTATCCGGGAGCGGGCCGAGGCTGCTGGAGGACAGTACAAGCCGGGGTATTTTTCTGCGGTCAGCTCTTAGGAATTCCTTGCCACGGGGCAGATTTGTGTAGGTCGATGACACTGGGGCAGATGATTCCGCGAATGTCCTCCGCCCTGCGGGCTCCCCCTTGATTTCGCTGCACCATCTGCCCCAGTGTCATCGACCGCCAGCACCGTTGGCACGCGATGTCTGAATACCTTGGGTACGCCAACTACATAGCAGCCTCAGGATGGCGTGGTGCTCAGCGCAGCGGCATCAAGGAGGAGGCCGAAGGCCGGGGGACAGCCGCGGAGCTGAGTACCACGTCAGCCTGTGGCCGAAGTAATCGCGCAAGTACCGTCACAAGCGATGTTGCTGTTTGAAGAATGCGATCGAACCTAGGTAATAGCGTGATCCCGCAACAACCGGTCCAACTCGGTCGGGTTGGACACCCAGAGCTTGTCAAAGACCTTGGCCCGATAACCCTCCACCACCCGCACTCCTATGTGCAACTCATCGGCCACCAGCTTGTTGGTCCAGCCATTGCGCACCAGCCGCGCCACATCCTTCTCGCGCGGCGTCAGCGTATCCCAGCGTGCGATCACTTCGCTGCGCCGGTGCAATAGCAGACTGAGCTCCTCGGCGCGCTGCATGGCCGCTGCCACCTTGGCCTGCAGCTCGCTCTCGGGCATGCCCTTGACCAGCCAGTCGAATGCGCCCCGGTGCGTGGCCGCCATGGCGGTGGGGATGTCACCATGGCCGGACAGGAACACCACCACCATCGGGCTGGATTGCTTCTGCAATGCTTCCAGCACCTGCAGGCCGGTCATGCCCTCCATGCGCAAGTCCAGCAGCACGCAGTCCGGTTTGTGCAGATTGGTTTGCCCCAGAAAATCTTCACCACTGGCATGCGGCTGCACCCGCAAGCCGCAGGCGGTGAACAGGGTGACCATGGACTCGCGCACACCCTGGTCGTCGTCCACGACGTGCAGCGTCAGATCGGGTTTGTATTCGGTGTGCATGGCAACTGGATGGTAAAGGTGGTGCCGCCCTGGGCGCGGTTCTCAAAGCTCAGGCGCCCGCCGTGGCTTTCCACGATGGTGCGGCAGATGCTCAGACCAATGCCCAGGCCTTCTTCCTTGGTGGTGACAAAGCTCTTGAAAATCTGGTCGGCGATGTCCGCCGGAATGCCCGGCCCGCTGTCGCTCACCTGCACCAGCACACCGGCACTGGACGACAGGGTCTGCAGCTCCAGCACGCGGGTGTGGGCCTCCTGCGCCTGCATGGCTTGCAGGCTGTTGATCACCAAGTTCACCAGCACCTGCTCCAGCAGCACGCGGTCGCCACGCACCGTGGCTAGCGGCTCCTGCAGGCGGGTGATCACGCGGGTCTGGCGCTGCCGTACCTCGGCTGCAACGAAGGCGAGCACGCTGCGCACCAGCGCGTTGACATCGCAGTCCTCCGCGCCACGGGTCTTCATGCGCACATGGTCCTGGATCTTGCGCACGATGTCGGCGGCGCGCTGCTTCTGCTGTTCAATGGCTTGCAGGCAGCCCTGCAGCTGGTCCATGACGCCGCGCTCCAGTAGTTTGCGTGCGGCGCTGGCATTGGCGCCAATGGCCAGCAACGGCTGGTTGATCTCATGGGCCAGCGTGGAGGCCATTTCGTCCATGATGGCGCGGCGCTGCACATGGCGCAGCTTTTCCTCCTGCTCCCGCTGGCGTGCGGCACTTTGCTTTTGCGCCGTGATGTCCACCACCGAACTCATCCAGCCGCTGTGCTTGCCGTCGGCGTCGATCAGGGGCGCGGTGTAGACCATGGTGTACACGTCATGTCCGTCGCGGTGGCGCACGCGGGACTCGAAGCCGGTCATGTCGGAGCGCCCGGTCAGCGCGGCCTCGTTGTCATGCCAGTGGCGCTCCATGTCCTCCGGGTGCCAGTAGGGGTAGGGTGGTTGCTTGCCCAGCAGCTCTTCTGCCGGGTAGCCGGTGATGTCGGTCAGTGCCGGGTTGACGTAGATGATGTGGCCCTCCAGGTCGCGTGCCCGCATGCCAACCAGCAGCGAGTCTTCCATGGCCTTGCGAAAGGCGTGGGCCTGGTTCAGATCCTGGGTGCGCAGGCGCACTTCTTTTTCCAGTTCGTCAAACTGCCGCCGGCGGGTCTGCCACAGCATGACGCCCAGCAGCAGCAGGCCGGCCGCCATGGCCGAGAGCGCCCAGGCACGGTTGCGGGCCTGGGTGACCGTGGTGTAGTCGGACGTGACGGTCAGGGTCCAGCCCAGATCGGGCAGGGATTCACTCACGGCCACAAACCGCCGCTCCTTGCCGGCCAGATGCGTACGCAGCAGCTGACCTCCGTCGTCCAGACTTTCGCGTTCCCACAGCAGGGGTGCCAGCACGCGATTCTTGCCATAGACCTCGTGCCGGGCCAGCCAGGCGATTTCCTGCGGGCTGAGCTCCCGTGAGGTGGTGTACATCCACTCCGGCACCGAACCCAGAAACAGGATGCCGCGTTCGTCCGACAAGGCAATGGGGCTGCCCGCATTGAGCCAGGTCTGCTGCACCTGGCGCAGATCCACCTTGACCACCACCACGCCCACGACACGGTCGCCGCTGCGCACCGGGGTGGAAATGAAGTAGCCCGGCACACCGGTGTTCTTGCCCACGCCATAGAACCTGCCGCCGCGCCCGGCCAGGGCGTCCAGGAAGTAGGGTCGGTTGGAGTAGTCCTGTCCAACAAAGCTTTGCGGGGTGTTCCAGTTGCTCGATGCCACCGTCTTGCCCTGGGCGGTCATCAGGTACAGCACGTCGGAGCCGGCGCGCCGGTTGATTTCTTCCAGATACAGGTTGGCACTGGCGGTGTCGCTGGTCTGCAGTGCGGCCAGCACTTTGGGATGCTGGGCCACGGTGAAGGGCAGGTAGTTGTACTGTGTGGTGGCGCCGCGCAGGGCCAGCGCATGCACTTCCACCACGCGCTTGAGCAGATCGATCTGCAGACTGGTTTCGCGGCGTGCGGCCAGCACGCCCGCAGACACGACCAGCGCCAGCGCTAGCAGTGCCGCGAACAACCCGGCCTGCCAGTGCCGGTTCTTGAGTGCCGCTGTCATTGGCATCGGATGGCCTTGGCAGTGCGGTGGGTCATTGCTGCAGAAATGTCATGGTCAACGCTTGGTAAAGTAACAAATCCGTCACAATCGCTGAGAGAGAATCCCCTACTTTCCGCCTTGTAGAAACCACTGCGCATGCTGAACCAGAAGACATTCTTTCCCCGACAGGTGGTTGAGGCCGGAGGCAATCGATGGGATTGGGCATTGTTACCTTTGGTTCTGGCCATCATCGTTGTCATGGCGTTTGGTGCGCGGCAGATGGTAACGCCTTACCAGGTGGGTGTGGAACTGCCCATCTCGCTGGATTTCACCTACCTTCCTTACTACTTGTTGCGCACCACCTTGCGCATGTTCATGGCGTTGGCGGCGTCGCTGGTGTTCAGTGTGGTGTTTGCGGTGCTGGCAGCCAAGTACCGCGCTGCCGAGAAGTTTCTGGTGCCCATGCTGGACATCCTGCAGTCCATACCGATTCTGGGCTTTCTGTCCATCACGGTGACCGGCTTCATTGCGCTCTTCCCCGGCAGCCTGTTTGGCGTGGAATGCGCCGCCATCTTTGCCATCTTCACCTCGCAGGCCTGGAACATGGCGTTCAGCCTGTACCAGTCGTTTCGCACCATTCCTTCGGAACTGGTCGAGGCCTCCAAGGTGTTTCAGCTGTCGGGCTGGCAGCGCTTCTGGCACCTGGACATGCCGTTTGCCATGCCCTCGCTGCTGTGGAACATGATGATGTCCATGTCGGGTGGCTGGTTCTTCGTGGTCGCCTCCGAGGCCATCTCGGTCTCCAACCAGAACATCAAGCTGCCGGGCATAGGCTCCTATATCGCAATGGCCATCGAGGCCAAGGATCTGGGCGCCATCGGTCTGGCCGTGGGCGCCATGCTGATCGGCGTGCTGCTGTATGACCAGCTGTTTTTCCGCCCCTTGCTGGCATGGGCCGACAAGTTCCGCTTCGAAGAGATTGGCGGCGCCCAGAACCAGACATCGTGGCTGCTGACATGGCTGCGCCGCACCGAGCGGCTGCAGACCATTGGCGATGGCATGGCCGTGCTGCTGCAAAAGAGCTTTGCCCTGTTTCGCCGCCATCATGACGGTACCTCCATCAAATCCCGCGTGTCGGAACCTTCACCCACCCTGGTGCGGGTATGGGATGCGGTGCTGGCGGCATTGATTCTTTTTGCGAGCTGGCGCCTGGCGGAGTTCATCCACGCCGAGGTGGGCTGGGGCGAGGTGGGCCATGTGTTCTTGCTAGGCTTCTACACGCTGCTGCGGGTCATGCTGCTGATCGGCCTGGCCGCACTGGTCTGGGTGCCCATCGGCATATGGATTGGCATGAACCCGGCCATTGCGGCGCGGGTGCAGGCGCTGGCGCAGTTCCTCGCTGCCTTTCCGGCGAATCTGATGTTTCCGGTGTTCGTGCTGGGCATAGTGCATTTCCACCTCACACCCGACATCTGGCTGTCGCCGCTGATGATCTTCGGCACCCAGTGGTATCTGCTGTTCAACGTGATTGCCGGCGCCTCCACCATCCCCACCGAGCTGCGCTTTGCGGCACGCAACATCGGGCTCAAGGGCTCGTTGCGCTGGCGGCGTTACCTGCTGCCTGCAGTGTTTCCCAGTTTTGTGACCGGCGCCATCACGGCCAGTGGCGGCTCGTGGAATGCCAGCATCGTGTCGGAATACGTGACCTGGGGCGACACCACGGTGCAGGCCCATGGCATCGGCAGCTATATCGCTGAGATGACTTCCGCTGGTGACTTTCCGCGCATCGCACTGGGTATCGGTGTGATGTGTGTGTACGTGATGTCGCTCAACCACTTTGTCTGGCGCCGGCTCTACCGCATGGCCGAAGACCGCATGCATTTCTAAGGAGCGCTTGTGAACCCCACCATCGTAGACCTCAAGGGGGTCGGCAAATCCTTCAGCTCCGCCGACGGCGCGCCACGCACGGTTCTAGATAACGTGGACTTTACGTTGCGTGAGCGCGAGATCGTGGCCCTGCTGGGGCAGTCCGGCTCCGGCAAGTCCACCCTGTTGCGCATCATGGCCGGGCTGGTCATGGCTGACCGTGGCGATGTGCTGTACCGCGGTCAACCGTTGTACGGCCCGGCGCGCGGCATCAGCATGGTGTTCCAGTCGTTTGCCCTGTTTCCCTGGCTGACGGTTCAGCAGAACGTGGAAATTGGTCTGGAGGCACAGGGTGTGCCTGCGGCTGAACGCGATGCGCGGGCACAGAAGGTGATTGACCTGATCGGCCTGTCCGGCTTCGAGGGCGCTTTGCCGCGTGAGTTGTCGGGCGGCATGCGTCAGCGTGTGGGCATCGCGCGCGCGCTGGTGGTCAACCCCGACGTGCTGTTGATGGATGAGGCGTTTTCCGCGCTGGACGTGCTGACCGGTGAGCGCTTGCGCGACGACATCCTGGAGCTGTGGGAGCAGGAGGAGATTTCCACCAAGGCGATTCTGGTGGTCTCGCACAACATCCAGGAAGCCATCATGATGGCCGACCGCGTGCTGATATTCGCCAGCGACCCGGGCCGGGTGCGCTACGAGATGCGCGTCGATCTGCCGCGGCCACGCGATGCCGACAGCGAAGAAGTGCGCATGCTGGTGGATGAGATCTATGCGGTGATGACAGCCGGTCGTGTACGTGCCGGCAAGGCCACCGGTGAGGTGGAGCCCATGCGCCTGGACGCACGCCTGCCCGATGCCGACATCGGCCTGGTGGAAGGTGTGCTGGAAAAGCTGATGGACGAGCCGTTCCTGGGCCGCGCCGACCTGCCGCAACTGGGCGAAGAGACCGAGCTGACCGACGAGGACCTGTTGCCGGCGGCAGAAGCGCTGGCTCTGCTGGAGTTTGCCGTGCTGGAAAGCGGCGACCTGTCCGTGACCGAACTGGGCAAGAGCTATGTGGCATCCCAGCACGACCAGCGCCAGGTGTTGTTTGCGCAGCAGTTGCTCAAGCGTGTTCCGCTGGCGGCGCACATACGCCATAGCCTGCAGCAGGACCCGGTGGGCGAGCTCAAGGAAGAGCACTTCCTGGATCTGCTGCGCGAGAGCATGGACAGCGAGGAGGCCGAACGCGTGCTCAAGGTGGCCATCGAGTGGGGTCGCCATGGCGAGGTGTATAGCTACAACTACAACACCGGCATGATCCAGTTGCCGGAGCCGGAAGCGGAGCATTGACTTCGGGGTACATGGTGGCTGGCGTGCAAGGGTTTCCCAGTCATCGCAGCCCACACTGTTAGCTGGCACTTCGTTGTGCGATGGCGCACAGAACGTGCTGGCTCGCCGTGCTACGCTGGCCGATGTCTTTCGCCCCTGTTACTCCGCCCAACGATCCTTTGCCGGAGCCGCTCTCGGTGCCTCCGCCGGAACCCCAGCGGGTTCTTTTGTATATGCCGGTCGACGTGCGCAGCGTATCGTTGGCGTTGCTGGCATTCCTCGGCTCCCTGTTCGCACTTCGCTGGGCCCAGGCGGTGGTGATACCTGTGCTCTTGGGCCTCATGATCAGTTACGCACTCAGTCCTTTGGTTGACCGTTTGGAGCGCTGGCGATTGCCTCGCGCGATTGGCGCTGCGCTGCTTATCGTCAGCCTGTTTGGTGCTGTCGGTTGGACCGCATGGTCAGTCAGTGACGACGCTGCCGCGTTGATAGAGTCTCTGCCGGAAGCGGCGCAAAAAGTTCGGCAAGCGCTGCGCGACCAGCGCGGCGCCAGCGAAACAACAATCCACAAGGTACAGCGCGCAGCATCGGAAATCGAGAGAGCCGCTCAGGAAGGCGGTGCCGCCGAACCCGCCACCGTGCGGGGTGTCACGCGGGTACGCATTGAACGCACACAGTTCGACATCAAGGACTATCTATGGGTCGGAACGCTGGGTCTGGCGGCATCTATCGGTGAGGCGATGGTCGTGGTGTTCATTGCTTTCTTCCTGCTTGCATCGGGCAACACCTTTCGCCGAAAGATGGTTCGCATTGCCGGACCCACCTTTGCGCAAAAGCGCATCACGGTGCAGGCACTGGACGAGATCACCGCCCAGGTCCAGCGTTACCTTCTAGCGCAGGCCTTTACCAGCGTGGTGGTGGGACTGGCCACCTGGGTTTTGTTCGGACTCATGGGGCTGGACCATGCAGCGGTTTGGGGTGTGGGCGCAGCACTGGCCAATCTGGTGCCCTATATCGGTTCCTTGGTGGTCACAGGGGGGGCGTCACTGGTCGGTTTCGTTCAATTTGGCAGCTTTCATATGGCACTGGCCATAGCGAGCGTGTCGATGGTGCTGCATACGCTGTCGGGTAACCTGCTCACACCGTGGCTTACCAGCCGCACCAGCCGGATGAATGCGGTAACGGTTTTCATCGGCGTGCTTGCCTTCGGCTGGCTATGGGGTGTCTGGGGACTATTTCTGGGTGTACCCATACTCACCACGATAAAGGCCGTCTGCGACCGCGTGGACGACCTCAAACCGATTGGAGAATTGCTGGGAGATTGAGCAGTTTCTCAATCGCTTCAGGGCCTCCTCGGATCCTGCGCTATGGCATCGCATGGGCCGGTATGGGATGCCTTGAATGCTCGACAACGCAACTGCGTGCGGCGTACAAACCCGCCCCACCCAAAAAGCCTGGACGGGCATGTCCAGAAACACGAAATACACAATATGGGTGTATGGTGAACGGATGCCCAACGCCGTGGTTATTTCACGACCCCACTGGATACGCAGCAGCCCGCTCACATGGGCCTTGCTGTGTTGCGCCATGTTGCTGGCAGGCTGCGCCACCCCGGTGACCGATTCTTCCCGTGCACAGGCAAGCAACACCAATCCGTATCTGCCGGTAAACCGCCTGACCTGGGGCGCCAGCACCAGCGCGGTGGAGCAGTACAGCGCCGAAGGTGCAGACCAGTACCTGGCCCGTCAGCTGCATCCATCGGCATCCAGACTGGCTCCTGAACTGCAGGCACAGATCGACAGCATGACCATCAGCAAGACGCCGGTGCTGGAGCTGGTGCAACAGATGGAGCAGATGCGCAAGGATACGGACGCCGTGGCGGTGGACGACGCCAAGAAGACGGCGCAGCAGGCCTACCAGCAGGAACTCAACCGGCTGCAACGGGAAGTGGCTACGCGCCATGTGCTGCGTGCGCTGTACTCGCCCAACCAGATTCAGGAGCAGATGACCTGGTTCTGGATGAACCACTTCAGCGTGCACCAGTACAAGAGTAACTTGCGCGTCCTGCTGGGTGACTACGAGGAAAACGCCATCCGTGCCCATGCGCTGGGCAGCTTTCGCGAGCTGCTGGGCGCCGTGGCCACACACCCGGCCATGCTGCGCTATCTGGACAACGACCAGAATGCCGCCGGGCATATCAATGAGAACTATGCACGCGAGCTGATGGAGTTGCACACCTTGGGTGTGGACGGCGGCTACAGCCAGCACGACGTGCAGGAACTGGCCCGCGTGCTGACTGGAAACGGTGTCAACCAAAGCACTACCAACCCCGGACTGAAGAAGGAACTGCAGGGGTACTACGTGCGCCGTGGGCTGTTTGAATTCAACCCGGCGCGCCATGACTTTGGCGACAAAGTGTTGCTGGGTCAGCCTATCAAGAGCAAGGGGCTGGCAGAGTTGAACGAGGCGTTGGACCGGCTGGCTCTGCACCCGTCCACAGCCCGCTTCATCAGCCGCAAGCTGGCGGTGTACTGGCTGGCGGATGAACCGCCCGCTGCGCTGGTCAACCGCATGGCCAAGGCCTTTGATCAGAGCAAGGGCGATATTGCGGCCACACTGCAGGTGCTGTTCACGGCGCCGGAGTTTGCCCGGGCGGCGCCCAAGTTCAAGGACCCCATGCGCTACGTGGTGTCGGCTGTGCGGCTGGCGTATGACCAGAAGGCCATTCTGAATGTGAACCCCATCTTCAACTGGCTCAACCGCATGGGCGAGCCGCTGTATGGCCGGGTCACGCCCGATGGCTATCCGCTGACCAGCCACGCCTGGGACAGCCCGGGCCAGATGGCTACACGCTTCGAGATTGCCAAGGCCATTGGCTCGGGCAGTGCCGGCCTGTTCAAGACCGATGGCCCGCAGGCGCAGGAGCGCGCGGCGTTCCCGCAACTCTCCAACGCCTTGTACTTCCAGGCCATTGCCAAGACCTTGCAGCCCGCCACGGCCAAGGCGCTGGACCAGGCCACATCGCCCCAGGAGTGGAATACCTTTTTGCTGTCTTCGCCGGAGATGATGTACCGCTAGGTACGGACCGACGCCACCGGAGTCTGCCTATGTTGCGCCGTCACTTTGTTGCCTCTTCCCTTGCGTTGCCCCTGGCCTGGGGCAGTGCCACCTTGCATGCGGCGCCTGGCAATGCTGGGCGCTTTCTGTTCGTGTTTCTGCGCGGGGGGTATGACGCGGCCAGCTTGCTGGTGCCCATTTCCAGCAGTTACTACTACGCCGTGCGGCCCGATATTGCGCTGGCCAAACCATCGTCGGACCTGGCTTCGGCACTGCCGCTGACCGCCGACTGGGGGCTGCACCCGGCCCTGCGTGACAGCCTCTATCCGCTGTACCAGAGTGGTGAGCTGGCCTTTGTGCCGTTCTCGGGAACCGATGATGTGAGCCGCAGCCATTTTGAGACGCAGGACAGCATCGAACTCGGCCAGCCGCTGGAGGGGCGGCGCGACTTCGGCTCCGGCTTTTTGAACCGCCTGGCCTCGGCGGTGAGCGGCAGCGCCCCCATGGCCTTCACCGACCAGTTGCCCAGCATCTTCCTGGGTGCGGCCAAGGTACCCAACACCGCGCTCAAGTCGCTGGCCAAGCCTTCGGTGGATGCGCGCCAGAGCGACATCATTGCCTCCATGTACCGCGGCACGGCACTGGCAGGCCCGGTGCAGGAGGGCTTTGCGGTGCGCAACGAGGTCATGCGCGAGATGGCGGCCGAGATGGACGCCGCCAGCCGCAACTCCATCACGGCCAAGGGCTTCGAGCTGGAGGCGCGGCGCATCGGCAAGCTCATGAAGGACAGCTACAACATCTGCTTTGTGGATGTGGGCGGATGGGACACACATGTGGGGCAAGGCGCGGCCACCGGCTACCTGGCCAGCCGCTTTGACGAATTGGGCAAGGGCCTTGCTGCCTTGCCGCAAGAGCTGGGCAGCGCCTGGAAGAACACCACCGTGGTGGTCATGAGCGAGTTTGGCCGCACCTTCCGGCAAAACGGCAACCGGGGCACCGACCATGGCCACGGCAGCGTGATGTGGGTCATGGGGGGCAGTGTGCGCGGTGGGCGTGTGGCGGGCGAGCAGGTGGCCGTGGAGAAGGCCACGCTGTTTCAGGACCGGGACTTTCCGGTGCTCAACGAATACCGTGCCGTGCTGGGCGGACTGTTTGCGCGCCAGTACGCGCTCGGGCCCGCTCAGGTGGACAGCGTTTTTGCGGGTGTGAAGACTAAGGACCTGGGTCTGCTCTGAGGTGGGCGGAAAGGCACGGCAGAATGGGGGCATTGGTGCCCACGCGCGTCCGGAGGTTTTTTGACTTACACATCGTTTCAACTGGTCTGCGGCATTTTGTTTGCCCTGGCCATCGTGCACACCTTCTCCACCAAATACTTTGAACGCCTGGCGCATCTGCAGCCGCGCCATGCCGGGCTGTGGCATCTGCTGGGCGAGGTGGAAGTGGTGTTCGGCTTCTGGGCCCTGGTGCTGGCCCTGGTGATGTTCGCCATGGAGGGGCAGGAAGCTGCGGTGCAGTACATCGACACGCGCAACTACACCGAGCCCCTGTTTGTCTTCGTGGTGATGGTGATTGCCGCCACCCGCCCCATTTTGCAGACGGCGATGGCGCTGGTGTTGCGCATTGCGCAGGCAGTCCCTCTGGGCGGTAGCCTGGGCTATTTTTTGGTGGTGATGGTGTGTGTGCCGTTGCTGGGCTCGTTCATCACCGAGCCGGCGGCCATGACGCTGGCGGCGCTCATTCTGGGGCAGCGCTTCTTTGCCTGCGGGCTGTCTTTGCAATTGCGCTACGCCACTCTGGGGGTGCTGCTGGTGAATGTATCCATTGGAGGCACGCTGACCTCCTTTGCCGCGCCGCCTGTGTTGATGGTGGCTTCTGCCTGGGGCTGGGACACAACCTTCATGGCCTCCCACTTCGGCTGGAAGGCCGCGGCCGCCGTGGTGATCAATGCCACGGTGCTGTCGGTGTGGTTCCGCCGGGAACTGCAGGCGCTGCCGTTGCCGCTGGAGTCGGAAGCGGGAGAAGCCGTTCCTCTGCGGCTGGTGCTGGTGCATTTGCTGTTTCTGGTAGGCGTGGTGGTCTTTGCCCACCACCCGGCCATCTTCATGGGGCTGTTCCTGTTCTTTCTGGGCATTGCGCACGCTTATGAGCGCCACCAAGACAAGCTCATCCTCAAGGAAGGTCTGCTGGTGGCGTTCTTCCTGGCCGGTCTGGTGGTGCTGGGCGGACAGCAGCAATGGTGGCTGCAACCGGTGTTGATGCGCATGAGCAGCGACGTGGTCTTTGTGGGCGCCATGGCGCTCACCGCCTTTACCGACAATGCCGCGCTTACTTATCTGGGTTCCCTCGTGGAGGGCTTAAGCGAGAGTTTCAAATACGCGTTGGTGGCCGGTGCCGTGACCGGTGGCGGCCTGACCATCATTGCCAATGCGCCCAACCCGGCCGGCATTGCCATTCTGCGCGAACACTTTGAAGACGGTGTGGTAAGCCCAGGCTCTTTGCTGCTGGCGGCGCTGCCTCCCACACTGGTGGCAGCTGTTGCGTTCCGGTTCTTCTGAGATGCTCCGTGGCAGGGATGCCGCTCACCAGATCCAGAAGGTGAGCGCCCAGGCGTAGTCAATCAGCGCAAGGGCCGGGGTCGCGGCAAGTACGCCAAGTGCCGTCACAGTGCGGGTGGCAGCATAGCGTCGCACGATGCCGGCAAACAGGGACAGTGACCACAGGTTGGCAACCGTCAGCAGCAGCAGCCGTGCGTCATTGACCCAGTGCAGGGAAATGCCCTCGGCCTTCAACAGGCTGACGGTCAAAGCCGAGAGTCCCAGGAACACGCCCACACCGGCAACCGGAATGAGTGCCTGGCTGAGGTGGTAGAAGCGTTGCTTTTGCCAGGGACCGAGCAGTCGCGTGGTCCACGCCAGAGGCAGGGCCAGGCCGACGCCCATGACCACACCCATGCCCATCAGGTAGCTCAGCAACAGGCCCCCGTCCAGCCAGGAAAAGACGTCGCGTTGTTCGGGGTAGTGCGTCAGCAGCCACCAGGGCGCGTTTTCGGCAAACGGCCACATGATGTCGCGCTCGATCAGCCAGTCGGCCAACCACTGCTTGGCTTCGCCCAGATGCGGATTGATGGTCCATTGGAACGCGCCCAGGGCGATGCCCAACAACCCTACGAGGATCAGCAGCGTCTGCCAACCGTTCGCCAGATGACCGCCCAGGTTCACCACTTCATGGTTGGGCGAGCGCAGTGTGAGGGCGATGGCGTCACGGTGACCGCTGCAGCGACCGCACATGTGGCAGTCGCTGGCGCCTTCGAGCTTGCGTATGGCCACCAAGGGGGCGCAGTTGATGGGCTGAATGCGGATGGTGGGGCCATAGGACTGTCGCCAAGCGTCGGCATCGACCCGGTAGTGCAGCGGCGCGAGCTTGCTCAGCAGACCGAACACCCCATTCACCGGGCACAGGTATTTGCACCAGACGCGTTTTTCACGGCCATAGACATAGCCCACTGCGATGGCTGCCAGCGTGGAGCCACCCAGTACGAGCAACACCGCCTTGGGGTATTGGTAGACACTGACCATTTGTCCGTAGACGGTGGTGCCGACGAAGGCCACGAAAGGCCAGCCGCCCCAACGCATCCAGCGCGGGATGGCACGGTTCAGGCCTTTGCTGCTGGCCCATTCAGTCAGCGCGCCTTCGGGGCAGAGAACACCGCACCAGGTGCGTCCCACCAGAACCATGCTCACCAGCACAAAAGGCCACCAGATGCCCCAGAAGACGAATTGTGCAAAGACGGTGAGGTGGGTGAAGACGTGTGCGGTTTCGTCGGGGAGCGGCAGCAGCGCCGGAACCAGAATCAGTATGGCGTAGCACACCACCACAACCCACTGGGTGGCTCGAATCAGCTTGCCATGGCGTTTGAGCCACTCGCCCAGGCCGGCCACCAGGGGCCTGCGTGGGGCCCGCCTCAGCGCCGTCGCGAATTCCATCGGACCCCCAACCAATAGGCGCAGAACACCAGAACGATCATCAGTGACGGACGCGCACGGTAACCGGTGAACGCGGACACCACGCTGCCCACGACGCTGCCATCGTCCAGCAGTGCGGAGCTATCCCACAGCTGGTTGATCAAGGCTGGCAGGGTCTGTATGCCAATCAGTCGCTCCACGCCGCTGACGAGCAGGGCACAGGCCAGCAACAGCAGCATGGCCTCGGTTACCCGGAAGAAGGCGCGCCAGGAAATCAGCTTCCCTCCCAGCTGCAGTGCGTAGAACGTGACCGCCGCAACCAGCACGCCCAAGCTCAGGGCGATCCAGAAGGCGGGTGAAGCCAGACTGCTGCCGTTGGCCAGACTGCTCAGGAACACCACGGTCTCACTTCCCTCGCGCGCAACGGCGATGGCAGCCAGTGCGCCCACGCCCCACCAGTTTTTCTGGCGGGCGTTGAGCTCCAGTGACTGCTCCATATCGCGCCTGAGGCTGCGCGCGTGGCGGCGCATCCAGAAGACCATTTGCACGATCAGGCCGGCCGCAGCCAATTGCAGCGCTGATTGAAAATATTCCTGCCCCTCATCGGACAAAACTGCATTGAGGGCTTCGATGCCAAGGCCCAGCAACAAGGCGCCACACAGCCCCGCCAGAACGCCCAGCCACAGGAACCGCACGCCTCTTCGTCCCTCCGGGTTGCGGGAAAGCCATGCGTGCAGGATTCCCACCACCAGCATGGCTTCGACGCTTTCGCGCCACATCACAAAGAAGATCTGGGCCAGGTTGTGCATCGCGTTTTGTGACTCCGGCTATTTGGCAACCAGGTTGCCTTGGCCCTGCTGGATGTGGAAGTCGTCGAAGAATTTGTATTCGCCCGGGTCCAACGGGTAGACCACGACAAAAGAGTTGCCGCCGGGGTTCAGGGCCTTCTCCTTGCGCAGTTGCACGCTTTCAAACTCGATGGCTTCCGTGCCCGTGTTGTAGATGTCGATCCTGAATTTCTTGCCCGCAGGAACCACCAGTTTTTGCGGCTTGAACACACCGTTGTTGCATTCCAGCCGAAAGCTCGGCAGGTCCTCGGCGGCCATAGCGGCGGGGGCCGCTGCCAGCGTCAGGCAAGCCAGAAGGCCTGCTGCGAAGTGTCGGAATCCCTGGGCCACGGTAGATCTCCCAAGGCTCAGTAGCCGCCTTTTTTGCCGGTTCCGGCGTAGGTGAAGTCGTAGTTCAGATCGAACGCCTTGAACCACGGACCCACACCGGTTTCCTTGTCGACGTGACGGCCAAAGTGCGCATGCGGGTTGTCCGATGGCGGCATGATGGTGAGCTTGAGCTTGTACTTGCCAGGACCATCGAGCTTGACGTTGTCACCATAGTGCGGTCCGTCGCTGGCCACCATAGGCATCAGGTCGCCGGAGAGCTTGAAGTTGCTTCCCGTCTTGCTGAGTTCGAACTTGACCATCAAATACGGCATCCAGTCGCCCTGGGCGAAGCCGTTGGGGTTGTTCTTGACTGCGTGGATATCCGCTTCCAGATGGATGTCAGATTCTTCAACCTTCTTCATCATGCCGTCCGGCTCCATCTTCACCGGCTGCAGATAGACGGCGCCGATTTCAAGGCCGCTCACGATCTGGTGCTTGCCGATCGGGGTTTCTGCCGCCTGCGCGAGCGAAGAGAGCAGTGCCAGGCCAAGGAGCGCGGAATGAGCAATACGTGGTTTCATGGTGAAGACATCGGTGGGTGGTGAGGATGGATAAATCCTAACACAGAATGCGAATCACTCTCATTTACTTTTGTAAACACGCCTCTCCAGAGACTGTCTTTCAGGAGGTATCAGCGCCTTGCAGTTTCTGCGTAGGACCCTTGATGGCGCAGTGGCGTCAGCAGGTCAGACAGGCCGTTGTGGTCGATTTCGTGCATCAATGCCAACAGGCGGCCCAGTTCCCCTTTGGGAAATCCTTCGCGCGCGAACCAGGTGAGGTAGTTGCCTGGCAGATCGGCAATGCGGCGGCCCTTGTACTTGCCGTAGGGCATTTCGCGGGTCACAAGCAGTTGCAGGTCTTCGGGATTCATGGGGCGCTTTGCAGTGGCTGGGGCGAGGTCAGTTGTTGGGAAGTTTGGCCTCATTGCAGGCAGTCCGGGAGACCGACCTCGCTACAATGCGCGCCAGTCACTTTCCCTCTTCTCAACCGTGCCCGAGGAACTTCAGTATGCATGTTAACCAGGGTGCCAATAGTTGGACAGACAAGGCAATCTCCCGCATTGAGGCCGACTACCAGCGTAGCGCCGATACGCATCTGATTCCGTTGAATCTGCCCATGTTTTCGAATCGCGGGATCGACCTGTATCTGAAAGACGAATCAACCCATCCGACCGGCAGTCTGAAGCACCGACTGGCACGCTCGCTGTTCTTGTACGCCCTGTGCAATGGCTGGATCCGTGAAGGCTCGACCATTGTCGAAGCCTCCAGCGGCTCCACCGCCGTCAGCGAAGCCTACTTTGCACGCCTGTTGGGGCTGCCGTTCATTGCCGTCATGGCAAAAAGCACCTCTCCTGAGAAAGTCGCCCAGATCGAGTTTTATGGTGGGCGCTGCCATTTTGTGGATACGGCGTCCCAGGTCTATGCACAGGCCAAGCAACTGGCCGACCAATGGCAGGGCCATTACATGGACCAGTTCACCTACGCCGAGCGCGCAACGGACTGGCGTGGCAACAACAACATTGCGCAAAGCATGTTCCAGCAGATGCAGCAGGAGCGCCACCCGGTGCCGCGCTGGATCGTGGCGGCGGCGGGCACGGGCGGAACCAGTGCCACCATCGGACGCTACATCCGCTACAGTCGCCACGCCACACGGCTGTTGGTGCCCGATCCGGCCGGTTCGGTTTTCTCCGATTATTTTGCAAGTGGCGATGCCGCCATCTGCGGACCGGGCTCGCGCATCGAAGGTATCGGACGCCCCCGTGTGGAGCCAAGCTTCATCCGAACCCTGGTGGATCGCATGCTGGTGGTGCAAGACAGCTATTCCATTGCCGCCATGCGCGCGCTGTCGGTGTTGCTGGGACGCAAGGTGGGCCCTTCCACGGGCACGAACTTCATGGGCATGCTGACCCTGGCGCTGGAAATGCGCGAGCGTGGTGAGTCCGGGTCAATACTCTCATTGCTGTGCGACGCCGGTGAACGCTACCTACCCACCTACTACGACGAACAATGGGTTGCCCAAACGATAGGTGATTGCACGGATGCGGCGCAGTGGGTGCGTGCTGCAATGTCGCAAGCGAGCGCCTGACCGGCAGCAATCAGTTGCGGCGTGCGTCCCAGAGCTGGACCCAATCCTGGAACTCTTCCACCGGCATGGGCCGAGCGACGAAGTAGCCCTGTGAATAGTCGCATTTGAATTGGGCCAGAAGGTCCCAGTGCTCCTGGGTTTCAACGCCTTCGGCGACGACCATCAGGCCAATGTCGTGTGCAAGCTCGATCGTCGAACGCACGATCAGCGAAGACTCCTTGCTGGTAGTGATATTCCGTACGAACGATTGGTCAATCTTCAAATAGTCGACTGGCATCTTTTGCAGGTAGCTCAGGGAGGAGTAGCCTGTGCCAAAGTCGTCGATATAGAGCGGTATGCCTTGGTTGCGCAGCCCGTGCAATACACGCAATGAAAACTCGGCGTCCTCCATGATGACGGATTCGGTTACCTCCATCTCCAGCAGGCCGACCGGTACATCCTTGACTGACAGCAGCTTGTGCAGTCGATTTTCAAAATCCTCGTCATGCAGGTTGCGGGCGGAAATGTTCACCGCAATGGGTAGTGCGCAACCTCTTTCATTCCAGTCCTGCGCGATGCCCAACACGGCTTCTATGACCCAATCCGTGAGGGGTTTGATGAGCCCGGTGTGCTCGGCCAGATCAATGAACTCCCCCGGCGGAATGATTCCATACTTGGCATGCTTCCAGCGGACCAGGGCCTCTGCCCCTCGGACCAGACCTGAGGCCACATGGATCTTGGGTTGCAGGTAGATGCGCAAGTCTCCCTCATCAATGGCGCGCCTCAGTTCTCCGGCCAGCGTCAGGCGTCTGGACTGGTCGCGCGCCTTGGGCGGACTGCAGACGCACAAGCCGATCCCACGCTTCTTGGCTTGGTGGACCGCTATGTCAACGTTGCGATACAGGTCGTGCGGGTTGGTTCCGTGCTGGGGATACAGGGCGATGCCGATCCTGGCTGACAACTCCAGGGGAATGTCGGCAATGAGAAAACGACCCGAGAAAGCCTGCTGCAGTTGCTGCCCCATCAGAATGGCAGCGCTTTCGTCACACTCAGGTATCAATACCGCAAACTCATCGCCGCGCAAGCGGGCGACCATTGCGGAATTTGCAGCGGCCGAGCGCAGTCTCTCCGCGAATTCCCGCAGCAGACAGTCACCCTGGTGAAAGCCCAGCGCGTCGTTGATTTCGGACAGCCGTTCGATATTTGTCTGAATCAACGCGAACGACTGCCCCTTGGCATGACACGAATGAATGGCGCCATTCAACAGCTCGGTGAAGTAATTGCTGTTGGGCAGACCGGTGAGCGCGTCGTAGCTCGTGAGAAGGTGCATCGCATTTTCTATCTTCTCCTTTTCTATTCTTTCACGCAGCGAGGTGAGGCCATAGGCAAGATCCTCTGCAAGTTCCGTCAGCAGCTTTTCCTCATCTGGTCCGAACGCATCCGGTTGGGACGCATATATTCCGATGCCTCCTATAGTTTCTCCCTGCACCTTCAACGGGAAGGCAATGCCAGCGGCGTAGTCGGCCATATCGGAGCGCCAAGCGGAATAGTTGGGATCCGCATGCAGGTTCTGAATGACACATACCTTTTCCGTGCGAATGGCCCGTGCCATGGGACCGCGCCCATACTCGTTGTCTGCCCAACTGTTCTTGATGGCGCGCAGCGCCTCCATGCCCGCCGAGTGACCACACTCCGCCATGGTGCGCAGGGTCTTGTCCTTGTCGTCATTGGTGTAGCACACGATGGCCATGGCATAGCCACCTACCTTGACGATGGCCTGGCACATGCTGTCCAACAGGGATTGTTCGTCCGTGGCCCTGAGCAGTGCGCGGTTCCCTGCACTGAGCGTTGTGAGCGCGCGGCTCACACTTTCCTGCAACCGAATGCGTCGCTCCAGCTCCGCGTTGAGCTCCTGAATCTGATCTTCGGTGCGTTTGCGCTCGGATATATCGCTACCCACTACGTAATACCCGATCACCTCGTCACGATTGCCCAACCGGGGAACGTACTGAATGGCAAGCCAGGTGTCTGGAAACGGCATCCAGTCGTAATGCTGCAACTGACCTTTCAGCGCACTTTCAATCTGTTTTGATATCGTGGCATAGCGGTCCTGCCCCAAGACCTGTTGCACGCTGTGCCCCCGTATGTCTTTCATGCAGGGGGCAAAGTATTTCTTGTACAGGTCGTTGACGTATTCGTAATGCTGCTGTGCGTTGACGTAGGCAATCAGGGCAGGCACGTTGTTGGCAATGCCTGACAGATGGTCTTCACTGTCGTTGGCCTGTCTTCTCAGGACCGAATAGATCGCAAGAACCAAGCCCAGAAGAAACGTGCCCGTCAGTATGGTCGTGGTCATTTGACCACCTCGTGAGTGATCTGCCGAGTCGATCCGCCGAACTTCTCAATATGCATTGATAACCTCCATCTAAGGTGCAATAGCAGTATTGATTTCCTAAGACGCCCCCATTCGCATTGATTCAAATTGTGAAGGAGGATCAACAATCGTTTTGTGCCTGGGCGGCAACAGTCTTGTGCCAGCCGCGGAATGCGGCTATCCGTGTCCAGTTCGGTGCAAGCGGGGCGTCGGCGCGCAGATCCTCAGGCCGCCTTTATGCGTGCGGCAACGTGCTCCACCAGGAAGTCAATCAGCACGCGGCATTTGGGCGCCAGGAAGCGATTGGGCGGATACAGGATGTGCGCGGTGCCGTGGTAGTTTGCCTCCAGCTCCCATTCTGGAAGGATGCGCTGCACGGCCCCTGATCGCAGCGCACTTCGGGCCACGAAGTCGGGAACGCATCCAACACCCACGCCCCGCAGGACAGCTTCCAGGCGCATTTCGCTGTGGTTGGCGACATAGCGCCCCTTGACGACGACGTCCTCAACTTCGTTGCCCTTCTTGAATCGCCACCAGTTGTCCCGGTCGCGCTCTCCCAGGTAGAGGCAGTTGATTCCCACCAGGTCTTTGGGGTTCTTGATGGGGTGGTTGTTCTTGAGAAACTTGGGCGAAGCGCACAGGATGTGCTCAACCTCCATCAGCGGCCGCGAAGCCAGATTCAACGGCGGCACCTTGGTCAGCTGGACCACCAGATCGACACCTTCCTGAATAGGGTCGACCAGCTTGTCGGTGACGATGAGCTGCACGTCCACTTCGGGATACTTGTCCAGGAAATCCAGGATCGCAGGATGCAGGATGTGCTTTGCAAAAGCCTTGGGCGCAGTGAGGCGAACCATGCCTTGCGGTCGCTCCATGAACTTGGCCGTTACCTGCATGGCGCCTTGCGCGGCCTCCACCAGTTCGCTGCATTTGTGGAAGGCCTCCATGCCCACATCGGTGAGTTGCAACTGGCGGGTGGTGCGCCGAATCAGTTGGGCCCCCAACACTCTTTCCAGTCGGGTGACCTGTTTGCTCACCGCTGACGGCGTGATGTGAAGAAAGCGCGCGGCGGCCGAAAAGCTGCCCGACTCCGCCACGCGAACGAAGGTGACCATTTCGGTCAACACATCCAAGAATTCATTCTTTCCCATTGGGAAACACTCCCTTTCCAGCGACACCTGTTGTCAATATACCTGTGAAGGAAGAGGATCGCTGCGGCATGAGACCTTGTACCGGGCAGGGCGATACCGGTAAATCGTCAAGCAGTCAATCGGAAATTGGTTCCGAGGGGGCATATCAGCTGTTCCGCCATGTGGGATTTTGCAAACACTCTTCCGACCAGAAGATCAGTCCGTCCCGATCTCACTTTCAAACCGGAGGAAACATGATCTCTAAACGGATTCGCAGCTTTGCAGATATGGACGTTGTGGCCAGTCATTCACGCCATATCCTGACGCTTTTCAGCGGTGGCCTGGACAGCAGTTATGCCTTGAAGGAATTGGCCCGACGCAACTGCAAGGTTACTGCAATGGCGGTGGATGTCGGGGATGGCGTGGACCAGAGCGACCTGAAGTCCATCGCCGACCACTTCGGCGCCGACCTGGAAGTCGTGGATGCGAGGGAAGAGTTCGTCAACGTGGGTGTCATTCCTGCCATCCGCGCGCAAGCCAAATACCTGGGCATCTACCCGATCAGTTCTTCGCTCACCCGTCCGCTGATTGCGGCCTCCGCAGTGCGGACGGCAAAGAGGCTTGGCTGCGACGCCGTCATCCATACCGCCAATCAATCGCAGAACAGCCTGCGCCGCCTCAACGGTGCCATCTCGCAATTGGGATTTGGTGGTTGGTACGGGACGCCCTATGAATTTTCTGCCCTCAGCCGTGAAGAGAAGATCGCCGGATTGGCGGCAGCAGGGCTCACACGCTTTCAGGCACGCGGCATCAGTGGTGACGCCAATCTGTGGGTGCGCGAGTACGAATCGGGCTCACTGGACAACCCGGAGGCCTTCTGGGTGCCGGACTCTCTGTACCAGTGGACCGCTGCGACGCAGAGCAAGTTTGGAGCCAGCGTGCAGATCCGTTTTGAAGGCGGCAGGCCGGTGGCGGTCAACGGCAAACGCATGCCGACCATGGAGCTTGTTGAGCAGCTCAACTACCACGTGGGTTCGTTCGGCATTGGCCGGTACAGTGGGCTTGAACACCTGGACCAGGGTGAGAAGGTGCTTGAAGTGCGGGAGGCCCCGGCGGCAACCATTCTGATGGATGCCTACAGGCATCTGGAGACGGCCTGCCTTGAATATGAGGTGCTGCGTGAGAAAGCCAGCCAGGAGCAGCTCTGGGTACGCGAGGCCATTGAAGGCCGGTGGTATGGCAAGCTGCGCGAATCGGCAGAGCAGTTCATCGACTGCACAGCCCAGCAGGTCAGCGGGACTGTCGGCTTTCAACTGCGCGGCGGTGCTGCCGACGTGTGCTCCATCGTGGCTGACGTGCCGCTCTACCTGACGGACCGCGATGCGTGGGAGAAGTCGATTGCCAAGATTCGCGGCAGCAACAGCCTGCAGATCCCCGAGGCCATGGAGGTGGCAGCATGAACGCCGTACTCTCCCCGACGCGCCAAGTAACAAGCCCGCCGCTATGGGCGCGCGCCTCGCGGCTCCTGGCCTCCAAGGACTATGCTGTGCTGGCTGGCTCGGACGTTGCCGAGGCTGCAGGTGTGTACGACTCCAGCTGGCATGACTTTGCGGATTATTGGAACCGGCTGACATTGGACCGGCACATGGGCGACGGTGGGCGCTATCGTCTGCGGCGTTACGGGCAGTTCAATACGCAGTCGGACGGCTCGCTGCTGCAACTTCCGCACGGGCCCTATGAGCAGCCGAGCTATGTGAATGCGCTCAATGGCGGCATACCGCGCTACTTTGATCCATTGGAGCAAGGCTTTGTGGCGCACCCCGTCCTGCGGGGAATCCTGTGGACCCTGGTGCGCATTGTCGATGCCGCGCAAGGACATCCGACCCCCTGGAACATCCGTTTGCACCCCTACCGGATCCTGGCGCGCAGTGGAGAGCTTGGACAACCTACGCCTGAGGGCTTGCACCGTGACGGGGTGCACTACATCGTCTCGATGATGGTGCGCCGGCAGAACGTGGTGGGTGGCGAGAGCATGATCACGGATGTCCGCAGACGCCTGCTGGACAGCGCGACGCTCACGGAGCCCATGCATACCTTCATCGCCAATGACGAGAGCACGATGCACGCCGTCACCGCCATTTCCCCCAAGATTGACGGCATGCCCGCTTATCGGGACGTGCTGGTTGTCGCCTTCACCCGGCGGGAGTCTGCATGAAGGGCTCACCTGCAGGGTTGGCAAATGCCGCAACTACGGCTGCGTCATACACCCGATATCTGCCCGAACTCATGTTGCTGGCAGTCGCGGCGGTGTGGGGCGGCAGCTACGCGGTGGCCAAGCAGGTGACCCTGCAGGTGACGGTGCTGCATTACCTGGTGCTGCGTTTCAGCCTGACGGCGATAGTGCTGACACCGTCCTTGCTGTCCATGCTGGGACGGCAGAACGTGCGCAAAAGCCTGACGGTTGGTGCCACGTTGGGCTTGTTGCTGTTGTGCATATTTGTGTGCGAGACGGTCGGGGTTACGCTCACCTCGGCCACCAACGCGGCGTTTCTCATCAGCCTATGCGTTGCGCTGACCCCTCTGGTGGAATGGGCCCTTCTTGGACGCCCACCAAGCCAGGTGGTATTGGCGGCCGTGGCAGCCTGCCTGGCAGGCGTTCTGCTACTGAGCCCCTCTGCGCTCATGGAGCCCCTAAGGAGCAAGGGTGACTGGCTGATGCTGGCCGCAGCCCTTCTGCGCGCGCTCATGATGACCCTGACACGCAAGATGACGCAATGGCACCCGGTCTCTGCCCTGCAGCTCACCGCCATGCAGGCCTGGATTGTGTTTCTGGGTGCCCTGTTTGCATTGCTGTCTACGGATGGGCAAGGGCTTGCCGACACCATCCCCGGCAATCTGGATTTCTGGTTCCTCATGGGATTTTTGGTTCTGTTTTGCACGGTGTTTGCATTCTTTGCACAGAACTATGCCGCTGCCAGGTCTTCACCCACCAAGGTCGTTTTCTTAATGGGCAGTGAACCGATATTTGGTGCCCTGTTCGCCTGGATATTTTTCGGGGAGATGCTCTCTGGCTGGGCCTGGATCGGATGCGGACTCATACTTGCCGGTACCGGTGCCGTGTTGCGGGCGCCGCGCAAATAAAAATGAGACAACACATGGAATATGCAGGACACTCGTAGATTGGAGGCATAAAAAAATAGTTTTCAGAGCAGCGCAAGCCGCCGTTGGGGAAAACGATGCTACAAAACCTGCCAAACGAGCATTGGGTGTTGCTTTCGACCGAGCCCGCCGGACGGAGGGAGTACCGACTTGCGCTGTGCGCCATCCTGTTTTCAGCCCTGGTTCTTCTGTGTGCAGCACCGTTTGCCAAGAGTCCCTTGGAAGAGTTCTCCGCCTTCCTCCCGGCATACGTGGCGGCGCTGGTTCTCTGTGACCTGATTACTGCGGCGCTGCTATTCAGTCAGTACGGCGTACTGCGGGCACCCGCCCTGTTGGTGCTGGCAGGCGGTTATGTGTTCTCCTGTTTGATTACGCTGGCCTACGCGCTGAGCTTTCCCAATCTGTTCTGGTCGCCACAGGTGACCGGCGCCGGGCCGCAAACATCGTCTGCCATGTACATGTTCTGGCACGGTGGCTTTCCCCTGTTTGTCATTGCCTATGCCAATACCAGGCGCGACGATGGCACGGGCGGACCACCCGAAACCCAGACGACCCGTGCAGCAACCGTCCGTGTGGTTGCCACAGTGTTCCTGGTACTTGCCCTTGTAACGGGGTTCACGCTGTTTGCGCTGCGAGGAAATGGGCTTATCCCGACGTTTCTGGATGGCAACCAGACAACTCCCCTGGGGCACGGGTTTCTGTTGGCCGTCTGGCTGTTGAGTGCAACTGCGCTGGTGGCACTTTGGCGCAAGAAGCCGCACTCCGTGCTCGATGTATGGCTGTTGGTCGTCCTGTGCGTCTGGTTGTGTGACATTGCGCTGGGGGCTCTGTTGAACACCGGTCGCTATGACCTGGGTTGGTATGTGGGACGCATGTACGGCCTGCTGGCAGCGAGTCTTCTTTTGATCGTGCTGCTGATAGAGCATGGCAGGCAGTACGCCCGGCTGGTACAGCTTTCCATGGAGCTGGGAACGGCAAACCAGGCGCTTGCCACGCTGTCCCGCCACGATGGGCTGACCGGCTTGTCCAACCGCCGCTATCTGGACGAATATCTGGATGTTCAGATCACTCTGGCAAAGCGGCAAAGGGACGTGCTGGCCTTGGTCCTGATCGACGTGGACCATTTCAAGCTGTACAACGATCGGTACGGCCACCCGCGTGGCGATGAATGTCTGAAGGTTGTCGCGACGGCACTCCAGAAGTGCACCAATCGGCCCGCCGATATGGTGGCCCGATACGGCGGTGAGGAGTTCGCGGTGGTGTTGCCCGGAACGGACTTGCATGGAGCCATCCAGGTCGCGGACTCGATCAGGATTGCCGTAGCCAACTTGAACATTGCGCATGCCGGCTCGCCGACTGCGCCTAGCGTCAGCATCAGCGCAGGCGTGGCCGCATTTGCACGCCACGCGGAAATGACAGCGGAGCGCCTGCTCGTTGCGGCCGATGACGCCTTGTACAGCGCCAAGCGCCGTGGTCGAAACCGTGTGGATTTCGCCGAGGAACTGTAGCCCGTGATTGCTACCAGGTGGCCAATGCACCGAGCAGCTTCGCCTTGGTATCTTCGTTGGCAAAGCTGGCTTCTATGGAGGTGTGCGCGACCGACCTGGTGACGTCATCGTTCCAGCCAAAAGTCCGTTGGCACAAGGCATATTCCCCCACCAGACTGGCGTCCAGCAAGGCGGGGTCATCGGTATTGACTGAGACAGGCACACCCGCAGCTCGCAGCCTTTCGATGGGATGCTCCTGCATGGACGGATATACGCGCAGAACCAGATTCGACGTGGGGCAGATCCCCAGGGGGATCTGCCGGTCGGCCAGCATGCGGACCAGTGCCGGGTCTTCTATGGCTCTGACGCCGTGGTCAATCCTGTCTGCGCCCAGCAGCTCCACCGCGTCCCAGACCCCTTCGGGTCCACTGGACTCGCCGGCGTGGACTGTGCGGCGCAAACCGGCGTTTGTCGCCCTGCGGAAGGCATCGGCAAAGCGTGGACCGGTGCGACCTGCGGCGGCCTCATTGCCATCTACCGACAAGGCGACCACTCTCGGGTGACGCATGGTGGTCAGCATGTCAACCAGTTCGATGGCGGCGTCGGCTGACTGTGTGCGCAGCAGGCTGACACACAGTCCCACGCTGGGCAGACCGTCCTGCTCGGCCTGCGTAAAGCCGGCATCGATCGCCTCCAGCATGGCGCCCAGTCGGCCGTGCCAGGCATGCCAGTGCGTGGGGTTGAAGATCACATCGGCATAGCCCGTCCCGTTGTCGGCCAGCCGTTGACTCAGGCCATAGCTCAATTCCACCAGTCGATCGGTGGTGCAAGCCAGGCCGCAGGCCAAATCCAGAAAGCCCAGAAAATCGGCAAGGCCCGAAAACTTGAAGAGGTCCTCCTGCGGCCGGGGCAAGCTGACGCCTTCCAGCCTGGCCCACTGGGCGATCAAACCGGCCCCAAAACTGCCCTCCAAATGGAGATGCACCTCGGCTTTGGGAAGTGATTTCAGTCGACTTGCTTTAGCGTTCTGGACAGATGTATTCATGGAAGGCCTTTGGGAATCAACCGGGCGTTGGGTCTCGCGGTTGTAGT